>JAUMMZ010000029.1 GCA_031296755.1 Collinsella sp. | reverse complement strand
AAAGGATTCTGCTCCCAGATGTGGATGTAGTAAAGCGAATGTATCTTCAGTATGATTAAAAAATACTAATGTAGGCAGAAAAAGCCCTGGCAAAACGTTTTACGGCTGCAGTGATGTGGAGGCACGATGGCATCGCGGTATCAGATTGTTTGTATGGTGGTCGATCGCGGCAGTCTTAAGGGCGCAGCGGACGAGCTGGGCTATACGCAAAGCGCGGTGAGCCAGGCCGTCAAGGCGCTCGAGCGCGAGCTGGGCACCACGCTTATCGAGCGCGGTAAGCAGGGTGTTTCGCTTACGCGCGACGGTAAACAATATCTGCCGTACCTGCGCCAGATTGTGACCGCCGAGGCCGAGCTCGAGGGCAAGCGCCAGGAGCTGCTGGGACTTTCGTCGACTGATATTCGCATCGCGACGTTTACCAACGTGAGTCGAACCGTATTGCCGCGCGTGATCCGCGATTTTGGAGCCCTGCACCCGGGCGTACGCTTTACCCTCAAGCAGGGCGATTACACGCGCAACGCCCAGTGGGTGCACGATGGCGTGGTTGATTTTTGCTTTACGGCACGCGGATTTACCGCTGGGCTCGAGAAGCGCGTGGTCTATCACGACGAGTTGGTGGCATTGTTGCCGGCCGCGCATCCGCTGACGGCAAAGGAAAAGGTGACACTCGCCGACCTGGCGTCCGAGCCGTTTGTACTGCTGGATGAGGGCGAACAGAGCCTGGTGCTCGATGCATTTGCGGCGCATGGGCTGTCGCCGCACGTGACGAGCGAGGTGACCGACGACTACACCATCATGGCGATGGTGGAGGAGGGCCTAGGCGTGAGCATGCTCTACCGTCGTACTGTGGAGGGCATGCGAGCCGATATTCGTGTGCGGCCCATCGTGCATGCCCCCTCGCGCGACGTGGTGGCGGCCTGGCGCAGCTGGGACACCATGCCTATCGCCACGAGGCGCTTTATCGACTATATGAGCTCGCATATTGTCAATTAATGACTGGCGTAGCGTTGGGTGCGGTGTTTAGCGGGCTGTCGCTTTGGCTTGGGTGGCGCGATAGGTGCGTGCCGGGTGGCAGAGTAGCACCGCCACGACCATAAAGAACGCCGTGGTGCCCAGGCTGATGGGGTAGACCATCATGATGTTCGCAAAGGTGCGGAAGTGCGGGAACACGCAGAACACCCAATAGAAGCGGATGCCGCAGACGCAGATCATGGTGATGAGGGCGGGCGTGAGCGAGATACCAAAGCCGCGCAGGTAGCCTGACATGTTTTCGTAGAACATGCTAAAGGCGTACGCCGGGAAGATCGAACACACGCGGATATAGCCGATCGAGACGATGTTGGGGTCGCTGTTGAACAGCGACAAGATCTCGCGTCCCAGGCCGACAATAACGATGATCGTGGTGAGTGCAACGATACCGCCTTCGACCAGGCAGACCTTAAGCGTTTTGGTGCAGCGATCGATCTGGCGGGCACCGTGGTTTTGTCCCACAAAGGTGGTGCACGCCTGGCTAAAGCTGTTGAGCAGGTTGTAGCACACGTACTCCAGACTCATGGCGGCGCTCGATGCGGCCATGACTTCGGTGCCAAGGCTGTTGATGGCAGACTGGATGATGATGTTGGCGACGGCAAAGACAGCGCTTTGGATGCCGGCGGGCAGGCCAATCTTGACGATGCGCTTGAGGGCGACGGGGTCGATAGCCAGGTCGCGTGGGGTGACGCGGACGACGGAGTCGGTCTTGAGTAGGCGGATAAAGAGCGTAGCGGCGCTGACGGTGTAAGCGATGGCGGTGGCGATGGCGACGCCCGCGACGCCCCAGTGGAGTACAGGGACAAAGATGAGGTCCAGGCCAATGTTGAGGACGGTGGACACGGCAAGCGCCTGCAGCGGCATGCGGGTGATGCCGACGGAGCGGAAGATCGCGGCCTCAAAGTTGTAGAGCAAGATCGAGGGCATGCTCAGCAAAAAGACGCGCAGGTAGAGCGAAGCGAGCGGCATGGTCTCGGCGGGAACGTTGAGCGCGGCGAGCATGGGCTCGGCAAAGATCTCGCCCAGCGCGATGACGACAAAGCCCACGAGTGCCATTAAAATCGAGGTATGGACGGCGCGTTTGACCATGTTCTGATCGTTGCGGCCGATAGCGTTGGCGATGACCACATTGGAGCCAAGCGACATGCCAATAAACAGGTTGAGCATAAGACTGGTAAGCGGAACATTGGAGCCGACCGCCGCCATGGCGAGGGTTCCCTGGTCGCCCGAGAAGTTACCGATGATGACCGTGGCGATGAGGTTCGACAGCTGCTCCAAGATGCTCGTGGCGGCCACGGGGAAGGCGAACAGGGGGATATTGCGCCACAGCGAGCCGGTGGTCATGTCAATGTGCTTAGATACGGTGTCAGCCATATGCTCTCAATCTCTAATATGCTCTTTCGTGCTTATTTGCGCAGATGATGATACTCCTAATCGACTAGTCATTGGGGACGTTCTTAAACGATTAGTCCTTCAAGAACGTCCCCAATGACTAGGTGGGGAAGGCGTGCGACAATGGTGGGCGTTGTGTTGTTCGCGCTAAGGAGTTGCCATGTTGTTGTGTCCCGTTTGCCATGAGCCGTTGGCGGACAATGAGCGCGGTGCTGCATGCGCGGGCGGACACCGGTTTGACCGTGCGCGCGAGGGCTATCTATACCTCCTACGCTCGTCCAAGAGCGGCGATTCCATGGGCGATCCCAAGTCGCAGGCGCGCAGCCGACGTGACTTTCTGAACCGCGGCTACTATGCGCCGTTGCGCGATGCGATGGTTGAGCTGGTGCGCGAGCGGGTGTCTGGACGTGCCGCGTCTACGAACTGTCCCATGACGTTGCTCGATATTTGCTGTGGCGAGGGCTACTACACCAGCGCCATGGGCGCGGTGCCGGGCGTGGACGCTTACGGGTTTGATTTGGGCAAAGAAATGGTGCGCCTGGCCGCCAAGCGCGGCGATGCGACCTACTTCGTGGCCAACATGAAGGACATCCCCGTGGCCGATGGCGCCTTCGATATGGTGACCGAGCTCTTTGCTCCCTTTAACGAGCGTGAGTTTGCCCGCGTACTGGCGCCAGAGGGCTCACTCTATACCGTGGTGCCGGGTGCCCGTCACCTGTTTGGGCTTAAGGAAGTGCTCTACGACACGCCATATCTTAATGACGAGAAGCTGCCGCAGACCACCGAACTCGAGTTGGTCGGAACGCGGCGGGTGTCTGCGAACATTACGCTCCAAACCCAGGCCGACATCGAGGCGGTGTTCCAGATGACGCCGTACTACTATCGCACGCGCCCTGCCGACAAAGAGCGCCTGGCAAATTTGGACACCCTTCAAACCGACATCGACTTCATCATCGCCGAGTACCGCCACTAACCTGCCAAAAAAGGGACAGGTTTATTTTGGTAGGTTTTATCTAGGCAAACGCAAAGGGCCGACCGCGGAGATGCGCGATCGGCCCTTTTTAGTTGCTTGGTTGCAACAGAGGTTATGAGAAGCGGGCGCTTACAGGCGGTCCTTGTTCTCGGCCTTAACGGCGTGTGCCTGCTGAACAAAGAACAGGTCGTAGACCACGATGACAAAGGCGATTATATTGACGGAGCTGCCGCCGAGTGCGGGAAGCGTGAGCACGGCTTGGAGGAGCGTGGCTGCCGCGGCAACGATACCGAGCTTAAATGCGCCGTCTACCTGCGAAGGCTTGTTGGCGCCCTTGATACCGGCGACGCCTGCGGCAAGGTCGACGAGGCCCTTAACAATCACCACAACAGCGGCGAGTGTGGCGTTCGATCCGTAAGCGGATCCAAAATTGCCGGTAACAATGCCGGCAATTCCGATGACGAGGCTGGCGATGCCCAGAACAAAATAAATCAGGGCAAGGATTTTGAGTGTCTTGCGAGCAGCGCTCATAGCTGGTCCTTTCGATGCGGGCGCGGAGAATCTGTCGCGCCCAGGTTACGGCACATATCGTGAAGCACATTGTAGTTCAACGGGACGATGCATGCGTTTGAAAGCGTCTCTTGCCTGTACGGTCCAACCTTTCAAAAAGGAAAGCTGGACGTAAGCCAAATCGATGGCAGCTCATGTGCGGCGCTGCGATGATGAGGCCGTAACAAGGGGCTGGCCTCAAGGAGGAGCCATGATGTACGGAGCAGGGCAAGTGCGCGAGCCGCGGTCGTTGGGAAGGCGCATGGGTGATTCTGTGATCGCTGCCGTGTGCACGGGATTGATGGCGGTGCTTTGCATTGGGATGCTGTGGACCATGTCGCATGTGGGACAATAGCGGGCGGTTGGGTGCCGACATAAACGGCGCTCACGTATTCGTTTTGCTTGTTAAGGAGTACCCATGGGCGTCGCTGATCCCTTTTCTGTTGCTCGGGCCGCGGGGCTTGAGCTGACCGGGAAGTCCGAGGGACTCACGCTCACCGACGGCACGATGGAGCTGCGTGCCGATTTTGGCCGCATGCTTCCGCGGCTCAAGCAGGGCCGTCTGCAGCAAGAGCTGTTGGTAAAGGCTGCGCGCGCAAAAGGCATCGAGCGCCCATGGGCGATTGATGCCACGGCAGGTTTTGGCGAGGATTCGCTGCTGCTGGCTGCCGCGGGCTTTACCGTCGATCTGTATGAACAGGATTGTGTGATCGCGGCGCTCCTCAAGGATGCCCTGGATCGCGCGGCAGATGAACCGGCGCTTGCGACAGCCGTGGCGCGCATGCGCTTACATGCGGGCGAGGATAGCGTTGTCGGCCTTCGCCATACAGCTGAGCTGATCGGGCAGGGCGAGCTCACCGTTCCTGACGTGGTGTATCTGGACCCCATGTTTCCCGAGCGCACCAAGAGCGCGGCGGTGAAAAAGAAGTTCCAACTCTTGCACCATTTGGAGCAGCCGTGTGCCGATGAGGAGACGCTGGTCGAAGCTGCGCTTGCGGTGCACCCGCGCAAGGTCGTTATCAAGCGACCGGTGAAGGGGCCACTGCTTGCCGGCGTTAAGCCGAGCTATCAGCTTGCGGGCAAGGCCGTTCGCTACGATGTTTTGGTGCCGCCGCGCCCGTAGCTTGCGTGCGATGGTTGGCGCTCCGTCAGTGCCGTGCCGATGCGGGGTCTATTTCCAAGGGTGCGACGTCAGGTGCCAGCCGCCGCAGTATTCGCATTTGTAGCAGGCCAAACCACGTCGCCCGCGGTTTTCGCAGTCGGCCATAACTGCCTCGGCCTCGGCGCGCGTGTCGTAACGGTTTTTGCGTTCACACGACTTGTAGCGCCAGGCTTCATCGCGCACGGCGTCCAGGGCGTCGCGGCGCTCATCCTCGCGCGCAAACAGGTCGCTCATATCGCCGCCGGTAGCAGCGCCCAAAAACTCGCTTTTGGCTTTTGACCAGGCGGCTCGCTTTTTGCTTCCCATCTGCTTCGCGCCCTTCTCCAAACGTTGGTATCATTGCTCAATCAAAGTGATACCAATAAACGTGAGGTTGCCACGTGATGATCAGAAAAACCCTCGATACCGACATTCCTGCCGTCATGGCTATCTATGACGCGGCCCGCGCCTTTATGCGCGCGCATGGCAACGCCACGCAGTGGCCCGAGGGCACGCCTTCGGCCGAGCAACTGGCTGCCGATATTGCCGCTGGTGGCAGTTACGTGTGTGAAGTCGGCGGTCGCGTGGTGGCGACGTTTGCCTTTTTACCGGGCCCGGACGAGTGCTATGACGTAATTGAGGACGGTCAATGGCGCAGCGACACTCCGTACGCCGTGCTGCACCGTGTGGCATCCGATGGCACCGTGCACGGCATCGCGGCTGCGATGTTTGCCTTTGCCAAAGAGCGTGCTGATCACCTGCGCATCGACACGCATCAGGATAACCTGCCCATGCAGGGTGCGAGCATTAAGGCGGGGTTCGAGCGTGCCGGCGTCGTGCATGTATCGGACGGCACACCGCGCGTTGCGTTCGATTGGTTGCGCGAGGCATAAGATCGAGGGCGCGCATCAACAATTCGTGCGAACGAAAATGGCCCCGGGTGGGGCTATTTTCGTTCGCTGCGCTGTTTTGCAAGCCGGCTTTCGCAAGGCGCGAACCTACGAAAATCGCCGCGCGGCAACGCGGGGCGATGGGCTCGGTCGGGGGATAGGGCCCGCTTCGCCCGCCGGCACGTAAATTGTATCATCCAGTGTGGAACGAGGACGCCCGTTGCCGCGTGCGATGGGCTTGTAATAAGAGGAGAGCCATGTCGAAGCAAGCGGTCGTTGGAATCTTGGCGCATGTCGATGCCGGCAAGACCACGTTGGCCGAGGCCATGCTGTTCAACGCGGGTCGCATTCGCAAGCGCGGCCGCGTGGACGATGGCGATTCGCATCTGGATACAAACGCGATCGAGCGCGAGCGTGGCATCACGATTTTCTCGTCGCAGGCCGTGCTCGACCATGGCGATGCCCACGTCATGCTCGTGGATGCGCCGGGGCATGTCGATTTTTCTGCCGAGGCGGAGCGCACGCTGCGCGCACTCGACTACGCGATTTTGGTTGTAGGCGCCAACGACGGCGTGCAAGGACACACCGAAACCCTGTGGCGCCTGCTTGCGCGCTATGACATCCCGACGTTCATCTTCATCAACAAAATCGATTTGGAGAATCCCGGCCGCGATGTTTTGCTGGCACAACTTGGGCAGCGTCTTTCCGAAGGCTGCCTGGATGCCAACGAACTGCTGGCGGGCGGCGCCGTTCAGGAGGACGCTGCTGCGTTGGACGAGGCGGCGCTCGAGGAGTTTTTTGAAGCGGGTGAGCTTTCCGTCGCGACGCTGTCGCGCATGGTTGCCGAGCGCAAGCTCTTTCCCTGTTTTGCCGGCTCGGCGCTCAAGGACCAAGGCGTGGACGAGTTGTTGGATGGCATATGTGCGCTGATGCGTGAACAGGCGTGGCTCCCGGAGTTTGCCGCGCGCGTCTATCGTGTCAGCCGAGGGGATCGCGGCGAGCGCTTGGCTTGGGTTAAAGTGACCGGCGGCACGTTGCATGCCAAGCAGATGATTGACGGACGTTCCGGTGCCGAGGCATGGGAGCAGAAGGTCGATCAGGTACGCATCTATAACGGCGAGAAGTATGAGCTTGCCCAAGAAGTTGCTGCTGGCGGTATTTGTGCCGTGACGGGTCTTACGCACGTTCGTCCGGGGGATGCCCTGGGCGCGGAGCCCGTGGGCGATGCGCCCGTCATCGCTCCGGTCCTCACCTATACGGTGCTTCCGGGCGAACGCGATGTCCATGCGGTGTTCAAAGCGTTGACTGAGCTGGCGGATGAAGATCCCATGCTCGGCGTAAGCTGGAACACGCATCTTGAACAAATACATCTGCAGCTCATGGGGGCGGTGCAGCTCGAGGTCGTGCAGCGGGTGTTGGCCGATCGCTTTGGCCTTTCGGTTGCGTTTGAGTCTGGCGGCATTCTCTATAAGGAGACTATTTCGCAGCCGGTCGAGGGCGTGGGCCACTTTGAGCCACTGCGCCACTATGCCGAGGTGCATCTGTGCCTGGAGCCGTTGCCAGCGGGTTCGGGCGTACAGTTTGGCACCGTGACCTCGACCGACGAGCTCGATCTTAACTGGCAGCGTCTGGCACTCACCAACGCCATGGAGCGCGATCACCTGGGCGTGCTGACCGGCTCGCCCATCACCGATGTGCGCATTACGCTCACGGGCGGCCGCGCGCATGCCAAACACACCGAGGGCGGCGATTTTCGCCAGGCCACGTACCGCGCGATTCGCCAGGGTTTGATGCAGGCGCGTGAGGCTGGCGCGGCGGTACTGTTGGAGCCGTGGTATCGCTTTGAGCTCGAGGTGCCGGGGGAGTGCGTGGGCCGGGCGCTCTCGGATGCCACGCGCATGGGTGCCGAGTACGAGCCGCCGACGATGGCGGGCGACCGGGCGAAGCTTGTGGGTCGCGTACCGGCATCCGAGGTGCAGGACTATGCCCTGGAGGTGGCTGCCTACACGAGCGGTCGCGGGCATCTGTACCTAGAGTTCGCCGGCTATGCGGCTTGCCATGATGCCGAGCGCGTAATCGAGGCTGCCGCCTATGAGCCAGAGGCCGATCTGCCCAACACGCCCGATTCGGTCTTTTGCTCTCACGGCGCCGGTTACACGGTCAAATGGTACGACGTACCCGCCGCGGCGCACGTAAAGGTCGATCCCGCCACCTTCCGCCCCTGGCGAGCAGCGGACGCCGAGTTTTTCGGCCATAGGTGATAGAAGGGCGGCCCTTTTGTCACCTGCTGTTGGTATAACTCGGTATAAGTTGGTATAACTATTACCAGGGTTTGCCAATCCGAGGAGGCCGACATGAATCCAAATCCCTTTAAGCCCACGGCTGGCAAGCGGCCTCCGATACTCATCGGTCGCGAGTCGGTCATCGAAGATTTTGAGGAAGGACTCGACAACGGCGCCGGAGCGCCGGGCAGGCTCATGCTCATTACGGGAAACCGCGGCTGCGGCAAGACGGTTCTCCTGCGGGAGCTGCAACGTCTGGCCAGCGAGCGCGGATGGGCGGTTGTCTCCGATTCCGCTTCGCTTGGCTTATGCGACCGCTTGGCCGACGCGCTTCGCTCGAATAAACCCGTTGTGACGTCAATGGAGTTCGGTCCGTCGTTTGGTCGGATGTCGGTCGAGGCGGCGCGGGCAAAGGGCGAGACGTTGCGAGGGCTGGTCAACAGGCGCCTTAAGAAGCTCGGTCCAGGCAAGGGCATCCTGTTTGCGATTGACGAGGCACAATCGGCGTCTATCGAGGAACTGGCGGCTCTTGCCGTTCTCTATCAGCAGGTGCTCGGAGACCAGGATGCCACGGGCTTGCCCGATAGCGACCAGCGCGGTCTTGCGCTGGTGTTCGCCGGCTTACCCAGTATGGTTGACGACCTGCTCGAAGAGCCGAGCGTGACGTTTTTGCGGCGTGCCCAGCAGCGTACGCTGGGGGCGATATCTTTGCCCAAGGTGCGCGATTCATATGTCCAGACGGTCAAAGACGCTGGTCTTTACGTTGACGCGGAGACAGCGGACCTTGCGGCGCGCAAGAGCATGGGGCATCCCTACATGGTTCAGCTGGTGGGCTATTACATGTGGCGGTCTGCTGTCCGGCGTGGCTCGCAGGTCATTGAAGAGCGCGATGTCGAGGATGGTCATGCGGATGCCGTCTCCGAGTTCTACGAAGCGGTTGACGCGCCCCTGTATTACGGGCTGCGCAGTCCGCAACGCCTCTTTATCGAGACTATGGCTGCTGATGAGGGTAAACCGACGCGCATGGCGGATATCATTGAGCGCTGTGATCGCACCCAGAGCTGGGCGAGTAAATATCGCGCAAGCCTGATTCGCGAGCGCGTCATCGAGGCTGCCGGATATGGCCTCGTCCGGTTTATCGTGCCCATGCTGGGCGAGTATATCCGCGACCGCATTTTATGGCACGAGTAGGGTGATAAAGGTGACGGAACAGAAGATGAGCCCGCAGGCTATCGAGGTACGCGGCGCGCGCGTCCATAACCTCAAAGACATCGATATCGATATTCCGCTGGGAAAGCTGGTGGGTATTGCCGGCGTATCGGGTTCGGGCAAGAGTTCGCTGGCACTGGGGGTTCTTTATGCCGAGGGTTCGCGCCGCTACTTGGAAGCGCTCAGCACCTATACTCGACGTCGCCTGACGCAGGCCGAACACGCCCAGGTGGATGAGGTATTGCACGTACCGGCGGCGCTCGCATTGCATCAGCGCCCCAGCGTGCCGGGCGTGCGCTCGACCTTTGGTACCATGACCGAGCTCAACAACAGCCTGCGCCTGCTCTTTAGCCGTTGCGCCCATCACGTGTGTCCGCACTGCGGGGCGCGCGTGGAGCCGAGCCTTAACGTGGCTGCGGGCCTGTCGCTCACGTGCCCTGCATGCGGTCGCGAGTTCTACGCGCCGAGCGCCGAGGACCTTGCCTTTAACAGCGGCGGTGCCTGTCCCACCTGCGGCGGCACCGGTGTCATGCGCGAGGTGGACGAAGCGAGCCTGGTGCCCGATGAGTCAAAGACTATCAACGAGGGCGCGGTGCTTCCCTGGGGTACGCTCATGTGGGATCTGATGAAGCAAGTGGCTGGCGAGATGGGCGTGCGCACCGATGTGCCGTTTAACCAGCTCACGCCTGAAGAACGCGACATCGTGTTCCACGGCCCGGCGGTTAAGAAGCACATTCTCTACGTTCCCAAAAACGGCGAGGGTGCCACGCCGCTCGACTTCACCTATTACAACGCCGTCTATACCGTCGAGAATGCGCTCGCCAAGGTTAAGGACGACAAGGGCCTCAAACGCGTTGCGCGCTTTTTGCGCGAGGGAGCATGCCGCGATTGCGGCGGCACGCGTCTCTCCGAGGCTGCGCGCCAGCCCCAGGTGTGCGGTATCAATCTGGCGCAGGCCGCGGCCATGACGCTTGGCGATGCGGTTGAGTGGGTGCGCGGGGTGCCCGCATCCTTGCCGCCCGAGATGCGGCCCATGGCGACGGATATCTGCGATTCGTTTTTGAGCGTGGCCCGTCGTCTGGTCGACCTGGGTCTCGATTACCTTTCACTCGACCGCGCTGGTGCCACGCTCTCCACGGGTGAGCGCCAGCGCGTTCAGCTCGCCCGCGTGGTGCGCAACCGATCGACGGGCGTGCTCTATGTGCTGGACGAGCCTTCGATCGGCTTACATCCCGCCAATGTCGACGGCTTGGTGGGCGTGATGCGCGATCTGGTGGATGACGGCAACACCGTGGTTGTTGTCGACCACGATACGCGCGTACTGGCGGAAGCCGACTATCTGGTCGAGATGGGCCCCGTTGCCGGAGCAGGCGGCGGCAGTGTAATCGCCGCTGGTACGGTAGACGAGGTCGAGCAATCGCAGGGCAGCCGTATCGCGCCGTTTTTGCGCGCCGAGCTCAAGCGCTTGCGTCCGCAGGTGACTGACGACGAAATGTTCGACCAGGGACATATCCGCATGGCAACCGATGCCATCCATACCGTCAAGCCGCTCGAGGTTGATATCCCGCGCGGCCGCCTTGTCGCGGTAACGGGCGTTTCGGGTTCGGGTAAGACGACGCTCGTGCTCGAGACGCTCATTCCTGCACTTAAGGCGCAGGCAGCTGGCGAGCGCTTGCCGGGGCACGTGCGTTGGGTCGATGCCGAGGGCATTGGCCGCGCAAATCTGATTGACGCTACGCCCATCGGCGCCAACGTACGCTCGACGGTAGCGACCTATGCCGACATTCATGACGAGCTGCGCCGCGCCTTCGCCCGTACGCCCGAGGCTAAGGCAGCCGGCTACAAGGCGGGCGCCTTTAGCTACAACACCGGCGCCTTGCGCTGCCCTACGTGTGACGGCACGGGCTCGATATCGCTCGACGTGCAGTTTTTGCCCGACGTCGAGATCATCTGCCCGGCATGCCGTGGTTCGCGCTACGCCGAGGCCGCCTCGCATATCCATCGCGAGGGCAAGGACGGGAGCTTGCTTACGTTGCCGCAGCTCATGGACATGAGTGTGGACGAGGCCCTCGACGCCACGGTGGGACTCAAGAAAGTCCAGGCGCGCTTGCAGACCTTGCATGACCTAGGCTTGGGCTATCTCACGCTCGGTGAGCCCACGCCGGCGCTCTCGGGCGGCGAGGCACAACGCCTTAAGCTCGCGAGCGAGATGGGCCGCGTGCAGGACGATGCCGTGTTCGTATTCGACGAGCCCACGATCGGACTACATCCGCTCGATGTTCAGGTGTTGCTGAGTGTGTTCGACGGCCTTGTTTCCAAGGGCGCCACGGTTATCGTGATCGAACACGATCTCGACCTTATCCGTAACGCCGATTATGTGATCGACATGGGCCCGGGCGGTGGCGACGCCGGCGGGCAAATCGTCTGCGCCGGCACGCCGGCGGATATCGCTGCCTGTCCCAAGAGCGTTACTGGCCGCTACCTATAGACAATGAGGCAAAGGGACAGTCCCTTTGCCTCATTGATGCCTATTTCACGCACTGAGCGGAGAGATAGTCGCGGAAGAATGGCAATTCAAATGCGACGAGCCCTCGTCCTCGCTCCCCGATGATGCCGGCGTCTATCATGCGGCGTCGGTAGCGGGAGACCTGCTGCGGCGAACGCCTAAGGCGCTCGACAAGGTCAGCGGTGGTGGACTCTTCCTCGTCATCGAGCATGGCGATGAGGAATCGCTTGTCCTCTGCAGTGAGTTCCCGATAGGTTGCCGCGAGGATTCGGTTGTCCATCTCGTCGCGCGCGATTTTGATTCCCAGGTCAAAGTCGCGTGACGAGATCTCCTTCGAATCGCTTGTGAGATCCCAGGCACGGTAGCCTACGAGTTGCAATAGGAAGGGAAAACCAGAGATCGAGCGAACGGCTCTATCGATTCCCTCAGCATCTGCCAAGCGATCGTTTTCCTGGATCGTGCGAATCAAGGCCTCGCGTACGTCATAGTCGGCAATGCGACCCAGATGATATTGTTGGGCGCGGCGAAGGAACGAGACCGTCTTGTGGTTCAGCAACGTCGAGACGTTGTTGGGAAGTCCCGCCATGAGCAGGGCGACGCGTTTCCCATCGGTCACAAAGTGCTGATACGTCGCTGCGAGCTGAATCATCTCGTCGAGTGTCGGGTCCACCTCGTCAACCGTGACGAGCAGACCGGTGCCCGCCTCGTTGAGCTGGTCGATGATGTCGCTCATGCGATAACGCCAGGTTGAGGCATCGTGGACACGATTGACCTCGATGCTGCCGAGCGGTGCAATTCCGAGGCCGGTGACTTCGAAGTGGTTGGACGGGTCGATGAGATGGGCTGCGGCGCGTTTCGCCCCGAACTCGAGTTCCTCAAGCATTCCCGGGAGCGCGGTCGTCTTTACGGCTATCCAGCCGTGGGATTCCGCCCTTGTCGCGAGCGACGACATGAGAGCGGTTTTACCGGTTCCACGCGCGCCTGAGAAGATCGAGGTCAATTCTGGGCGCCTGCGCTGGCTCAAGAAGGCACGGTCCAAATCCCGAATAATCTGCTGCCTTCCGGCAAGATGCGCGGGAACCTCGCCAAAACTGGGGGTAAACGGGTTTTCGAGATATTTCACAAGGCTCTCCTTTCACACCGCCGTTTAACTTCATTTTATTCTAGTTAATTCTGGTTAAAAGCAATGGTTCGTTATTTAGAGCATCAATGTGACAAATGAACAGTCCCTTTGTCACATTGATGCCAAAACCAGCTTGTCAAGAGCTAGAGGGTTTGAAAATCTGCCATTTCTACCCCGTCCCCTAATGGCAGGTTTGTTACATGCCCGGAAAGCCTGTTTGACGCAGGGCTTCGTAGAGGACGATGGCGGCGCTGTTGGAGAGGTTGAGTGCGCTGATGCGGTAGTCATCCGGATTGATGAAGTTGCCGCAGATATCCTGTTGAAGGATGGCCTCGTGGCTGTCCTCGGTATGCCCCAGCGATTCCTCGTGAGCTTCCCAAGCTTCGGCGTTATCGAGTGAGTCGCAATCGCGCAGCATCGGGATGCGCTCGCAACGCTCGGGCGCCGCGGCAAGCAGTGGCTCGGGAATGCCCGAGCTCTCGCTGCCAAAGACCAAGTAGTCGCCGTCGCGGTAGGTGCTTTGCGCATAGGTGCGGCGTGCCTTTTTGGTCAGCAGATGCAGGCGTTCGTCGGCAGGGGAGAGACCATTGCGTGCAAGGAAATCCTCCCAGCCGGCATAGGTGGTCACGTCCAAGTTTTGCCAGTAGCCCAGGCCGGCGCGACGTACTGTCTTGTCGTCGAGCGAAAAGCCCAGTGGCTCCACCAGATGTAGACGGGCGCCGGTGACCACGCAGGTACGGCCGATATTGCCCGTATTGGCCGGAATCTCGGGCGCATACAGCACAATGTTGAACATGAATCTCCTTGGCTCAGAACGAAAAACCACCACGAAGGGGACAGTGAACTGCCTCCCATTTCTTGGACATCGGGAAATGGGAGGTTTTCCATGAGTATAGACCTCAGGGTGAAGCACGACCTGGAGTCCAGGAGGCGGGCCGTCGAGCTCTTCGACGCCGGCGTCGGCTGCAAGCCGGCGGCCG
>JAUMMZ010000028.1 GCA_031296755.1 Collinsella sp. | reverse complement strand
GGGCTCGGAGATGTGTATAAGAGACAGCACCATATATTGCAAAACACCCCCAAGCATATGTTCGAAAACACAATATGTTGTGTTTACAGCAACAGCGGGATGCCACCTGTAGAACCACGCCCGCGAACCTCAACCTTCAAGTTGACCTTGAGGCGATTTTTACGTCCCTTTACACGCCGTTCACATCGCCCCCAAACTCCCCCACCCAAGGCACGTGCGGCCCACCACCGCGACGACAAGTGGCGAAAAATGGGACGGGCCCCAGATTGCCCATGCGCGCGCAAAAGCACGCCGCGGCAATCTGGGGCCCGTCCCCAAATACCTATAAATATGCAGGCCAGCGATGTGTTAACGATGCGCCAGCGGATGCGCCGCCAGATAGACCTCGGTCAGTTGCGTGCGGTCGACATGCATGTAGACCTGCGTGGTCGAAATATCGGCATGGCCCAAAATCTCCTGCAGCACACGCAGGTCGGCACCGCCCGCGAGCATGTGGGTGGCAAAGGAGTGGCGCAAGGTATGGGGATGGAGCCCCACCAGCCCCACCTGGCGCCCGTAGCGCTCACAGATGGCATGAATGCCCTGGCGCGACAGACGACGTCCGTTCTTATTTAAAAAGACCGCCGAGGTCTCGGTTCCGCGGGCATGGGCCGCCAAGCGAGAACGTCCCTCAGTTACATAGAGCATCAGAGCTCGCGCCGCGCTTCCCACCAGCGGGGACAGGCGTTCCTTTGAGCCCTTACCGCGAACGAGTACAAAGCCATCGTCAATATGGATATCGCCCACATCGAGCCCCACCAACTCGCTCACACGCAAACCGCATCCGTAGAGCACTTCCAAGATGGCATGGTCGCGCAAGCCCATCTCGCCCTCGGGGAAGTCTTGATCGAGCAGAGCCGAGACATCCTCCACCGATAGATACTCCGGCAAACGCTCAGCCTTTTTAGGCAGGCGCAACGCCGCCGTTGGATTTTGGGCTACAGCCCCATCGCGCACCAAAAAGGCATGCAGGCCCTTCACGGCCGCAAGCGCACGCTCCACCGAGGCATCCGAATAGCCCCCATCGCGACGGTCGGCAACAAAGCCCTCCACGACCTGACGGGTCACCTCTTCAAAAGACACAATACCCGCCCGCTCCAGATAGGCGCAGTACGTCGTCAGGTCACGACGATAGGCCGCAATCGTGTTGCGCGCCAAACCCCGCTCGACCGCGAGGTAATCGAGATACTCCCCCGCCGCCACGGCGAGCGACGAGGGAGTAGCTTCGGTATGTTCCTTATTCGCCGGCACCCTTAGTCCGTAGCGAGGTTCATGGGCGTCACCTGCAGACGGTCGACACCCTCGTGCTGGCCGATCGAAGCGCGCACGAACTCGCGGAACAGCGGCTGCGGGTTGGTCGGGCGGCTCTTGAACTCGGGATGAGCCTGGGTTGCCACATACCACGGATGCACGTCGCGCGGCAGCTCGACCATCTCGACCAGGCGCTCGTCGGGCGACAGACCCGAGATAACCAAACCGGCGTCCTCGAGCTGGTCACGGAAGGCGTTGTTGAACTCAAAGCGGTGACGGTGACGCTCGTAGACGAGCTCCTCGCCATATGCCTCGCGAGCAAGGGTATCGGCGGCGAGCTTGCACGGATAGGCGCCCAGGCGCATGGTGCCGCCCTTCTCGGTCACGTCCTCCTGCGAGCTCATCAGATCGATGACGCTAAACGGGCCGTCCGGATCGAACTCGGA
The DNA here is from genome assembly GCA_031296755.1 of Collinsella sp. GTDB lineage: Bacteria > Actinomycetota > Coriobacteriia > Coriobacteriales > Coriobacteriaceae > Collinsella. Next base: position 6,888 of record JAUMMZ010000028.1, on the reverse strand, counting down.
GGAGCTGGCGCCGGCAAGGCCGACGACATTGCGCGCAAATTCGCACACGGCCACCTGCATACCCAGGCAAATGCCCAGATACGGAATCTTGTGCTCACGGGCAAACTCGGCCGCGAGGATCTTGCCCTCCAGGGCGCGCTTGCCAAAGCCGCCGGGGACCAGGATGCCCGAGGCGTCGCCCAGAACCTCGGAGACATTCTGCTCGTCGAGGCTCTCGCCGTCGACCAGCTGGACGTCCACATGGCGATCGTAGAAGACGCCCGCATGGTGCAGGGCCTCGATAACCGACAGGTACGCATCGGGCAGCTGCGTGTACTTGCCCACGACGGCGATCTTCACCTTGTCGGCGTGATGGTTGGCGTGATTCTGTTTGCGCAGGAACTCGTTCCACTCGCTCATGTCGCGCTCACGCGGATCCAGACCCAGGCGCTCGCAAATGCGCAGGTCAAAGTCCTGCTCGGCAAGCAGCTGCGGAACATCGTAAATGCTCGCGCAGTCCTCGTTGGTAAAGACGCAATCGGTGTCGACGTCGCAGAAGCTTGCGATCTTTCCGCGGATAGCGTCATCGATATGGTGGTCGGAGCGCAGCACGATAATATCGGGCTGGATGCCAAAGCTGCGGAGCTCCTTGACGGAATGCTGTGTGGGCTTGGTCTTGACCTCGTGGGCGGCGGCGATATAGGGAACGAGCGACACGTGGATGTAGCAGACGTTCTCGGGGCCGGCCTCCTTGCGGTACTGACGGATGGCCTCGACAAACGGCTGGGACTCGATGTCGCCAATCGTGCCGCCCAGCTCGGTGATGACTACATCGGAGCCGGTCTGCTCCTCGATGCGGCGGAACTTGTCCTTAATGGCATTGGTGACGTGGGGAATCACCTGCACGGTACCGCCCAAAAAGTCGCCGCGACGCTCGCGGGCGATTAGGCTTTTGTAGATGGCACCGGTCGTAAAGTTGGAATCGCGGGTCAGGTTCTCATCAATAAAGCGCTCGTAATGACCCAGGTCCAGGTCGGACTCGTAACCATCCTCGGTAACGAAGACCTCACCATGCTGGAACGGGCTCATGGTACCGGGGTCGACGTTCAGATACGGGTCGGCCTTCTGCATCGTTACTTTGTAGCCACGCGACTTGAGCAGACGGCCCAGCGAGGCCGCGGTGATACCCTTGCCCAGGGACGAAACCACGCCACCGGTTACGAACACATGCTTGGTCATATTGAGTTACCTGCGCTTCCCGTAGAAGTTGTTTATCCACATCTTACGGGTCTTCATTGTAATACTCGCGCCGCGGACCGTTCGCAATTTTTCTCGCGTGCGATTGCATTTCTCAATCTTGAAACAAAACGCCGCCCGGTTTCCCAGGCGGCGTCGCTATGGCAAGGGTTACATGCTGCTATCGATCAGCAACCTCGTCCTCAAGCATTTCTTGAACGAGCATGCCGGTACGGACGCCCTCAAGATACCACTCGCCACGTTCGGTGAGGCAAATGCCATTTGCAAGCTGACCGCCGTCGTCGCTATAACGCGAGACGACATCAATCATGCCTTCGGAATCCAAGCGATCGATTGCGGCGCGGACACGATACGGCGAAACCCCCACGCGCTCGGCAAGCGTTTTGCGCGAGAAACCATACGGCCCGCCATTGTCTTCGGTTTGCTGGTCGATCTCCATCAACACCAGCACCTCGACACGCTTCATATCGTTGACACTCGCACGACCCTTGCCCGCCATAGCAGCCTCCTCAAACCGAGCACGAGCATCTAACGCGCCGTGCGCGACCGACACACCTCACGATGGCAGGTAATATCCATCATGCGGCATCCCGCTAAGGATGAAACAGTTACGGTTATTGTATACCGCTCAAATTGTTTCTAGGCAGGTAAACAGCTATTTTTCGCCGAAATAGGCGCTTTATTGATCAAAAAGCCGTACCGGGCGCTAACCCGATACGGCCAAAATGCAATGCAATTACCGCGGTGCTTCAAACTTAGCGATGGAAGAAACCGCGGCGCTCAAACTTGGGCTCGCAGCACACGTTGATACCCAGTTTGCGCAGTACCGTCTCGTCCGTCGGCGAGATAATCACGCTAAAGAAGGCATCGCAACCGCGCAGCTGCTCCAGGCCCGAAAGGACGCGAGCGGCCGTCTCACTCGTGGCCGAGGTGATCGACAGCGCCATAAGCGTCTCGTCGGTGTGGAGGCGCGGGTTTTTGCTGCCCAGGAAATGCGTCTTGAGCTTGCTGATGGGCTCGATCGCCTCATCGCTGATAACCTCGAGCTCAAGGTCGACGCCCGAGACGTGCTTGAGGGCGTTCATAATGAGCGAACTTGCGGCGCCCAGGCGCGTGGAGGTCTTACCGGTCACCACGGAGCCATCGGGCATGACCATGGCACCCACGGGACCACCCGTCAGTTGCTCCCTGGTGAGGGCCGCCGAGCGCGCCGGTGAGTAGTTCTTATCGATGCCGGCTTTCTTCATAATAATCTTGAGACGGTCGACTTGCTCATCGCCCACGCCGGTACGGCGCACATTTTCGACCGCGGTAAAGTAGCGGCGGACAATCTCCATCTTGGAAGCGTCGCGGCAGGCATCGTCATCGGTGATGGCAAAGCCGACCATATTGACGCCCATGTCCGTAGGGCTCTGGTAGGGGCTCTTGCCCAGGATCTTTTCCATCAGGGCACGGACTACCGGGAAGGCCTCGACGTCGCGGTTGTAGTTGACCGTGGTCTTGTTGTAGGCCTCAAGGTGGAACGAATCGATGATATTGGCGTCGTCGAGGTCAGCCGTGGCGGCCTCGTAGGCAATATTGACCGGATGCGTCAGAGGAAGATTCCAGACCGGGAAGGTCTCGAACTTGGCATAGCCGGCGGCGGTACCGTGCTTATGCTCGTGATACAGCTGCGAGAGGCAAGTAGCGAGCTTGCCCGAGCCGGGGCCGGGTGCCGTCACGACAACGAGCGGACGCGTGGTCTCGACAAACTCGTTCTTGCCGTAGCCATCGTCGGACACGATCAGATCGACATCGTGCGGATACCCCTCGATGGGATAGTGCAGCTTGGCGGGAATACCGAGCGCGTTCAAGCGGTTGCGGAACACATCGGCAGCAGGCTGGCCGGCGTACTGGGTGATGACCACAGCCGCGACGGCAAAGCCGTTGCCGCGGAACAGGTCAACCAGGCGCAGCACATCCTCGTCATAGGTAATGCCAAGGTCACCACGAGCCTTGTTTTTCTCGATGTGGTTCGCGTTGATCGCGATGATAACCTCGACATCGTCGGCGATGCTCTTGAGCATGCGGAACTTGCTGTCCGGTTCAAAACCCGGCAGCACGCGGCTCGCATGATAGTCATCGAACAGCTTGCCGCCAAACTCCAAATAGAGCTTGCCACCAAACTGTGAGATGCGCTCCTTAATGTGAGCAGCCTGCAGCTCGATATACTTCGCGTTGTCGAAACCCTGGCGCATGTATGGCTCCCGTCCCGTTTCCAATTAATGTTCTAGGCGATTATAACGGAGCCCGCCCTCCTCGATACCCAGACCATCAACAGGCACCAACCAAACACGCCCACCGCCCCAAACGATCTACCCCAAACGCACCGCCCCACCACGCCAAGTTGGCGCAGAAACCAAAACGCTCCGCACCAACATCGGCAACATCGCAGGTGGAGCATAAGTCAGCGAACGAACACCAGGGCGAACAAATTGGCATGAAAAGAGGCCGGCATAGACCTTTTGGTCATGCCGGCCTCTTTGAATGACAAGTTGTCGCCCTGGTGCCCGTGCAGCGTCAACCGATCCGCCGTTCGTTAGAACGACGGAACCCATAGGCGCAGCGTCGAGTGGTTCCGGCGTTTGGTAAAACGCCGGAACACAAGAGCGCCCCCTCCCGCGCACGGAACGGAAGGGGGCTAAAGGTAGGAGTCTACCGGTGGGTTGACCCCACCGGACAGACGATGACCAGGTGATCCTTTACAGGATCGTCAAGGTTTCCGTGGGGTACCCGTTGGGTACTTAGATCAGCACGCAGGCGACGGTCAGGATGACGGCGCAGACGACGGAGAGAGCGACGATGAGCTTAAGGGCAAACTTGAGCCAGGTCGTCCACTCGATCTTGGCCAGGGCGAGACCGCCCATGATGGCGCCGGAGGTCGGGGTGAACAGGTTCACGACACCGATGGCGGCAGAGAAGATCATGACCATGACCTCGGGCGAGAAGCCGAGCTTAACAGCCAGCGGTCCCATGATGGGCATGGAGACGGTAGCCATACCGGAGGTCGAGGGGATCAGGAAGGACAGGCCGAAGTAGACCAGGAAGCTCATGGGAGCGAAGATCACGCCGGACAGGCCAGCCAGGGCATTGGCGGCAGCGTCGAGGACGTAGACGTCGAGGCCGGTGTTAGCCATGAGAACGGAGATACCACGGGCGAGAGCGATGACGAGGACAACGGACATCATGTCGGCAGCGCCGGTAATGAAGGTGTTGACGATCTGCTTCTCGGACAGGCCACCGATGATACCGATCAGGACAGCCATGAGGAAGAACCAGGTGGAAGCCTCGTCGAAGTACCACTGGCCAATGGGCAGGCCGGTGATCAGGGCAGACCAGCCCTGGACGACGGTGTTACCGTCGGCGTCGTAGACAGCGCCGGCGTCGAAGAAGTTGGCGACGCCCTCGTTGAGGTCGGCCAGCGGAATGAAGCCGACGATCATGACGACGAAGGTGAAGGCGAAGGCGATCAGAACACCCTTCTGACGACCGGTGAGCTTGACCTCCTTGTGGACCTCGGAAGCAGCCTTGCCGTGAGCCTCTTCGGCGTCCTTGAGCTCCTGCATCGATAGGATGGTGGAACCCTTGTCAGCCTTGACCTTCTTGGCGTAGCTCATCACGAAGAAGATGGACATAGCGGTAGTGACAATCCACAGGACGGCACCGAGGCCGATGATGATGGACTGGTTGACCTCAATGCCAACGCCGGTCAGAGCGTCGACGGCAGCGCCGACGGCGAACGGGTTAACCGTGGAGCCCAGGCAGCCGCAGCCAGCGCCGAGCAGGACGGTAGCGGCACCGACCATGGGGTCGAAGCCAGCAGCCATCATGGTAGCGGCGAGCAGGGCGTAGAAGGGAACGGTCTCCTCGCACATACCATAGGTGGTACCACCGAGGGAGAAGATGAGCATCAGCACGGGAATGAGCATAATCTCGTTGCCCTTAAGCTTCTGCACCAGAACGGCGATGCCGTTGTCCAGGGCGCCGGTCTCGGTCATCATACCGAGGAAGCCGCCCAGGATCATAACGAAGAGGCAGACGGGCAGAGCGTCAGCGAAGCCCTTAATCGGGGCGGTGCAGAAATCGCTCAGACGGGCGGCAGTAACCGCGCCGCCGGACGTGCCGGAGACGATAACGGTAATCACTGCGACAATTGCCAGCAGAGCAAGAAGAATGGTGAACGATGAAGGCATACCGCGCTTTTTCTTAGCGGTCTCAGTCATAGTTCTCATCCCCCCTTCATAAATCATTTACTGATCTCGCCAGAAGCGGCTCTTCCGTGCCGTGCCTGCCGCTTGATGCGAGATTATTACCAGATAAAACTGCTCGGGGTGTGCAGCAATACACCCCGAGCGAGATGCTAGATGCTCTTACTTGAGCGTGGCGTACATGACAGCCTTGATGGTGTGCATGCGGTTCTCGGCCTCGTCGAAGACCTTGGAAGCGGGGCTCTCGAAGACCTCGTCGGTGACCTCCTGCTCGGTGATGCCGAACTGCTCGCACTTCTCGGCGCCAATCGTGGTGTTGGTGTCGTGGAAGCTGGGCAGGCAGTGCAGGAAGATGGCACCCGGGTTGGCCATAGCCATGACCTCGGAGGTAACACGATACGGGGTGAGCTGAGCGATGCGCTCGGCCCAGACCTCGTCGGGCTCGCCCATGGAGACCCACACGTCGGTGTAGATAACGTCGGCACCGGTGACGCCGTCCTTGACGTCGGTGGTCAGCTTGATGGTGCAACCGTTGGCCTCGGCGATGGGCTTGCAGGCCTCGATGACGTCGTCGGCGGGCATGCACTCCTCGGGGCCGCAGGCCACGAAGTTCATGCCGAGCTTGGAGCAGACGACCATGAGGGAGCGAGCGACGTTGTTCTTGCAGTCGCCCATGAAGACGAGGGTCTTGCCCTTGATGTCGTAGTTGAAGTTCTCCTGGACGGTCAGGATATCGGCGAGCATCTGGGTGGGATGCCACTCAGTGGTCAGGCCGTTCCACACGGGCACGCCGGACTTAGCAGCGAGCTCCTCGACGTCGTCCTGGGCAAAGCCACGGAACTCGATGCCGTCATACATGCGGCCGAGAACGCGGGCGGTGTCCTCGATGGACTCCTTCTTGCCCATCTGCGACGAACCGGGATCGAGATAGGTCACGCCCATGCCCAGGTCCATGCCGCCGACCTCGAAGGCGCAGCGGGTACGAGTGGAGGTCTTCTGGAAGAGCAGAACGATGTTCTTGCCCTCGAGATAGCGATGCGGAACGCCAGCGCGCTTCATATCCTTGAAGTTCTTGGAGAGCTTGAGCAGGTACTCGATCTCCTCGGTGGTGAGGTCGAGAAGCTTGAGGAAGCTACGGCCGGAGAGGTTAACACCCATGGTTCGATTCCTTTCGAAGAAATGAATTACGTAAGTATCAGTGTTGCCCGTTTAACGGGCGAAGCCGGTGCGGTTGTAGGGGGACCGCACCGGAAACGGAAAGACTTAGAGGTCCTCGCGCCAGAAGGGCATGCTCATGCAGCGCGGGCCGCCGCGGCCGCGGGAGAGCTCGGCGGAGGGCACGACGAGAAGGTCCAGGCCCTCCTTGTACAGCACGTCGTTGGTGACGGTGTTGCGGGCGTAGACG
>JAUMMZ010000027.1 GCA_031296755.1 Collinsella sp. | reverse complement strand
TTCATGGGAAGGCTCGAGGCCTACCTCGTGTACTATCGTGAGGAGCGGATCAAGAAGTCCCTCGGGTGGCTGAGCCCGATGGAGTACCGCAGGAAGCTTGGATACGCCTAGGCGCGGTCCAAGAAATCGTCCGCACCCCCGATCGAGATGATTTCTCCGGTGGGATCCGAATATCTCAATCTGTAACATCTTGGGCCGATTTTGCCGAGTTATTGTTACAGATTGAGATTTTTCCTTGAGAGGGATTCGAATGTCTCGATCTGTAACAGATAGACCGGAAAATGGGTTCCAGCTGTTACAGATCGAGACGTTTTGGGACCGCGGCTGAGCCATTGCGGCAAAACCACCACAAAGGTGCCTGTCCCCATTGTGGTGGTTTAGGGCTCCCAGGGGCAGGGGGCTTCGATGTGGATGTGCTCGCCGGTTACGGGATGCGTGAAGGACACGCTGTGGGCGTGGAGCATCAGGCCGCAGGGGCGCGGCGTGCCGTACAGGTTATCGCCAACCAGGGGATGACGCTCGCTCGCCAGGTGCACGCGGATCTGGTGTTTGCGGCCGGTGAGCAGCTCGACATCGATATACGAGCGCGTGGGCAGGCCACGACGGCTCTTAAGACGCTTGAGCACCTTCACGCGCGTTTGAGACGGCTTGCCGCTGGCGCCGACGCGCATCTTTCGGCTGTCGTGACGGTCGCGGGCGATGGGCTTGTCGATGAGCTTTTCGTTCCAGTCGATCTTGCCCTCGGCGAGCGCCAGGTAGTGCTTTTCGAAAGCGTGGTCGATGACCATCTGGTCAAAGGCGGGCTGCGTCTGCTTGTCGAGAGAGAACAACACCACGCCGGTGGTGTCGCGGTCCAGGCGGTTGAGCGGCTGCATGTCGGTCGCGGCAAAGCCGTCGCCCATCGCCAGCAGCAGGTCGCTGGCGTAGTCGGTAAGTGTGCGCTCGCCGGTGCCGTCGCCGTGGACGATCATGCCGGCGGGCTTGTCGATGGCCATGAGCCAGGCGTCGCAGTAGAGGACTTGAGGTTCTTCGTTCACGTGTAAGCCTTTCGGTTAGCTGATTCCCACAAACATGCAGCCCGAGGTCGCCCCGCGCAGACGGGCGGCGGGCTTGCGGCCGGCCTGCGCGGCCTCGACGGCACGACGGACGCGGGCGACGGCACGGCCCACCTCATCCGTCTCGAGCAGCGTTCCGTCCACCATGAGACGACGCACGCCGGCATCGAGCAACTGAGGAACCTGCGGCGTGAGGTCGATGGGGTAGGCATCGTACAGGCGAGAGCGGCCGTGAATGTCGGTGCGGACGGGCATGACCTTGCCGTCGATATTTTTGAGCGAGAGCTTGCGGGCACGCAGGCGGCAGTTGACGCAATCGTGGATGCAGCCGTTGGCGACCTGCAGAATGCAATGCTCGCTCGTCATAACGCGCGGACGGCCGAAGACAGTGATACCCAGGGCTGCGGGCGCGGCGGCGCCGAGCGAGACGATCTCGTCGAGCGTGATCTCGGGCGAGAGCCAAAACGCGCCGGCTCCGCGCTCGGCAAGCGCCTCCATGCAGGGCGTGTTGTGCACCGGCAGGCAAGAGCGAATCTCGGCTGTGGCGCCGGCATGCGCGGCTACGGCAAGCTCGGAGATATTGCCGACGGCGACGGTGGCTCCGGCATTGATCCAGGGATCGACGCGCTCGTGGTCAACGGCGCGGCAGACCTCGTCGAGCACGGGCACGATGTCCTGCTCAAACGCATCGGCGGGGGAGAGCTCGGCCGCATCGAGCGCGTCGGTGGTCATGTAGATGCGCGTAACACCCTCGGCGCGAGCTGCCTCGGCGGCTTCGAGCGTGGTGACGGTGGCGCAGATATGCGGCTCGTCGCGGTAATGCTCGGGCATGGCGTGCGTACATTTGTCGAGTACCGGCAACTCAAGCGTTTTCGCGCGCTCCTCGTACGGCGCCAGAATGGCCTCCTCCAATGCTTTACAGGCGGCGGCGCGCACCTTGTGCACGGCGGAGAAGCCCATACCGCAGCCGGCGTCGAGCGAAACGTCAAAGCTCGCGGCCTCAAAGGGCGAGGAGCCCATGCGGCCTACATGCTCAACCAGATCGGACGCTTCGACGGCGCGGGTCTTGGCGGCCTCGACGGTAAAGCCGGTCGCAGCGGCAGCGAGCGTGGGGTCGTCGCAGCAGGTGAGCGTCACGGTAAACGGCTCGCCCAGACGCGCCACGACGGTCACGTCTACGGCGCGGCGGCGCAGCACATCGCGTTTGAGCGCGGCGCCGGCGGCGTCGATAGCGCGCTGGCTTCGAATCACGCGTACACGGCAACCCTCGGGCATGCTACGGGGCACGCGGCACTCGATGATGTCGCCGGCAGCGGCATCCTCGGCGGCAATGGTGGTCAGGAACTGGTCAAACTCATCGTCGTGACGAAGCTCCAGCAGGTCACCCTTGCCCACGGGCTCAAACAGCTCAATGCGGGCGATGGCAGCGCGGCGACGGCGGTCGTCGGGCTTGAGCCCGCGCACATCGCGGTTGGACAGGCGGCTGCCGAGCACCGTGCCCACGATCTGGCCGCGGTTGTTGGAACGCTCGTAGCTCATCATCTCGTCACCCGAGGTACCGTCTTGGTAGGCGTGCGTAAAGTCGCGGTTGAAGCAGCGTTTGAGCTGGCGCTGGCGGGCGGCGTCCTCGTCCTTATCTACGGCGACCCCGGCCAGCATGTCATCAATCTGATGACGATACACGTCGACGATGGAATATACGTAATCGGGGGCTTTCATGCGGCCTTCGAGCTTGAGCGATGCGGCGCCGGCGTCATACAGACGGCGAACGAGCTGCGAAGTATTGGTGTCGCGCGGGCACAGCGCGCGCTCGCGACCGGCAGGGGAGAGCGAGCGGCCGTTCTCGTCAATCAGCTCGTAAGGCAGGCGACAGGGCTGAGCGCACATGCCGCGGTTGGCCGAGCGGCCCGCCATGGCAAAGCTCGACAGCAGGCACAGGCCCGAGTAACAAAAGCAGATGGCGCCGTGGCTAAAGACCTCAAGGTCAACGTCGGGCGCGGCATTGTGAATGGCAGCGATTTCGTCGATGGAGAGCTCGCGCGAGAGGGTCACGCGGTCGGCGCCCTGCTCGCGGCACCAGATAGTCCCACGGTCATCATGGATGTTCGCCTGGGTTGAGATGTGTGTCTCGATGCCGGGCATGGTGCGCTTGACCTCAAAGAACAGGCCCCAGTCCTGGATAATGAAGGCATCGGCGCCCAGCGTGGAGCAGCGGTGGATGAGTTGCAACGCATCGCCCATCTCGGACTGCTTGATGACGATGTTGACCGTGACGTAGACGCGCGAGCCGGCCAGATGCGCGGCGCGGCAGGCCTGCTCAAAGGCCTCATCGGTAAAGTTGGTTGCCTTGCGGCGGGCGTTGAAGCTGCCCATGCCGCAGTAGATGGCGTCTGCCCCGGCAGCGAGTGCGGCGGCAAAGGGCTCGGGGCCTCCGGCGGGGGCCAAAAGCTCGGGCCTGCGGTTGGTGGTTCGACTGGCGGTTGCGGTCATATCCTGCCTTTCAAAATGCTCAGATATTCAAAAGTATAGTGGCGTCGCTGCGGTGGGCGACGCCCGTGCTCCAAGCTGGATAAAGTCTTCAGCAGCTTGGACTGGCTGCTCCACATGAGAACCGTTCAGCGGTTCGGGGAAACCGTTGGGCGATAAAATATTCTCGCAACGTGATAATAATCTTGCATTGCGCGGAAACCTTGAGTACTATCCCAAATCAAGCGCGGTGTTCAGACCGAATTGTGCCTCCCGGTGTGAACGCCGCGCTCACGCTCTCTATCTGATCGTAAGGAGAAAAACATGAGCAAGACCGTCGTGTCTTCCGATAACGCACCTGCAGCCATCGGCCCGTATTCCCCCGGCATCCAGACCGGCAACATGGTGTTCCTGTCCGGCCAGCTGGGCATCGACCCCGCAACCGGCAAGATGCCCGAGGGCGTCGAGGCCCAGGCTAAGCAGTCCCTTGCTAACGTCGAGGCCCTGCTGACCGCTGCCGGCGCCACCTTTGCCGATGTCGTTAAGACCACGGTCTATCTGGCCGACATTGCCGACTTCGCTGCCGTGAACGAGATCTACGCCTCCAAGTTCGAGGCTCCGTTCCCCGCGCGCAGCGCTTTCCAGGTTGCCGCCCTTCCGGCCGGCGGTCTGGTTGAGATTGAGGTCGTCGCCGCTCTCTAAGGGGTTGGCAACAACTAAACATGACATGCAAAAAGACCCTGCAGTGCGTGTGAACTGCAGGGTCTTTTGTCAAGCGATGCGACAAAAATGATCCGTTTTCCTCCGTCCCCAAGGAGTCAGCGGGTTAGCCTTCCTTGCGGACTTTTTGCAGGTAGCGGTAGACGCTGGGCTCCGAGATGCCCAGCGCGGTGGCGGCGCAGGCTACGGCGCCCTTGAGCATGAACACTCCGTTGCCGTTGAGGTGGCGAATGACTTCCACGCGGTCGCTTTGACCAAGCGACGTCACATCCAGCCCGCGAGCGCTCAGCAGCTCGGAAATACTGCGGTCGATGAGCTCCTGCGTGGACTCCGAAAGGCTTTCGACCTCGATGGGGGAGGGCTCGGTGCGTGCGGGAGCGGCGTCAAAGCAGGCCATAAGCTGCTGGGCCATGGCACTGATGTTGCGCACGGCCGAAAGATCGGTGTTGACGCAGAGCATGCCGACGATCTCGCCGTCCTCGCGAATGAAGTACGTCGCCGACTCCAGCGTCTTGCCACCGGCACCGCGGCCTTCGTAGCCCGTAATGAACGGCAGATCGCGATATTTACCATCGTGCATGATCTTGAGTGCCAGATCGGTGGCGGGACCGCCGACCTTACGGCCGCTCACGATGCCGTTGCGAATATCGACGATGGCGTGGTCGGGATCCGAGAAATCGTGCAGCACGATTTCGCTGTTCTTACCGAGTACCTGCTCCAGGAAATCGACCATCGGCAAAAAGCGGCGTACGGTCTCGTTCACGGGCAACTCCTTTGGGTTCTATCGAAGTGTTCATAACAATTTTTTATCATGGTAACACGGTGTCTATTGACTCGTATATCCGCAGGTACATTGCGTAATACAGACGAACGGTAGGAATTTAGCGGTAAACGGTTGACCAAAAGAAAAGTAAGATGTCATTTTGACCAGACACTTTCCTGACCTGCGGAAATGCATTATCTCAGCTGAAGAATAGTCTGATAACAAAAAATTATTATTGAGAATGAGAATCATCTTTAATACGATATGCAACGAAGGCACAACCTCAACCCCGCACTGCGTCACAATAGAGCGTTAGATGCGAAAACAACTATTTCGAGGATTGGTGGTCAAATGACCCAGGAGACGGTTACGAACGGCACTGAAGCCCTGTTCACTCGCGAAGGCATGCCGCCCGTTAAGGAAATGATCCCGTGTGCCCTTCAGCATGTACTGGCATCGTTTGCCGGCATCATTACCCCGGCGGTCATCATGGCCGGCGTCTACGGCTTTAATAGCCAGCAGAGCACCGACATCATTCAGGTTGCACTCATTCTTTCGGCGATCGACACGGCCCTTCAGGCCTTCGCTCCCTTCCGTCGCATTGGCGGCGGCCTGCCCATCGTCATGGGCGTTTCGTTCGCGTTCCTGCCGGCCCTTCAGGCCATGGGCGCCTCGGGCTTTAGTTTTGGCGCGCTGCTGGGCGGCGAGATCGTTGGCGGTGCCGTCGCGGTCCTCTTTGGTCTGGCCTACAGCAAGATTAAGTGGCTGTTCCCGCCCGTCGTGACCGGCACGGTCATCTTCTCCATTGGCGTCTCTCTCTATCCCACGGCCGTCAAATACATGGCCGGTGGCATGGGCACGCCGTTGTGGGGCACCCCGCAGGCATGGTGCGTCGCTCTTATCACCTTCGCCGTCGTCTTCGCGCTCGCCAACTTTGGAAAGGGCACGCTCAAGCTGGGATCCGTGTTCTTTGGCATGATCGTTGGCATGATCGTTTCGATCCCCTTTGGCATGATCGACTTCTCCAGCGTCGCCACCGCTCAGGTCTTCGCTCTTCCCAAGCTCATGCCCTACGCGCTCGAGTTTGATCCCGAGGTCTGCATTACCCTCGCCGTCGTGTTCCCCATGGTTGCCATCCAGGTTATCGGTGACGTCTCCGCCGCCTGCCTGGGCTCCATCGACCGTATGCCCACCGAGCGCGAGCTTTCCGGCGCTATCGTGTCCCAGGGCCTCACTTCTATGGTCGGCGGCCTGCTGGGCGGTCTTCCCACCAGCGCCCTTGGCCAGAACGTGGGCATCATCTGCTCCAACAAGGTCGTCAACAAGTGGGTCTTTGTGATCATCGCGGCCGTCTTTGCCATCGCCGGTCTGTTCCCGCAGCTCTCTGCCGTGCTCTCCGCCATCCCGCAGCCTGTTATCGGCGGCGCGACCGTCGGCGTCTTTGGCACCATCACCATGAACGGTGTGCGCATGTTCACCCGCGAGGGCCTCACGCAGCGCACCACCACCATCGTCGGCACCTCCGTTGTCTTTGGCTTGGGTATCTGGATGGCCAGCGGTTGCCTTGCCGGCGAGGGCATGCCCACCTGGGTGTCCACCGTCATCGGCTCCAACGCCGTAACCCCCACCGCCATCATGGCCATCGTGCTCAACCTGATCCTTCCGCAGACGCCGGTCGTGGCTCAGCACATCGATGCCGCCAAGGATGCCGCTGTGAATCTGGTCCTGCCCGAGAGCAAGAAGTAACCAATTCGGTGCTATTCGCCGGCGGACGCATCGCCTCGTCCGCCGGCGCCATGCGGCGCCAAGCCGCACTTCAAAGGGCTCGTCCCTTTGGTGAAGCGTTGACGGGAGAGGGCCCGTTTCCGGTGTAGGCCGGCGCTTCGCACTCCGCCATGTCAGAGGTGTCAAACCCCGCCTCTGATGTTGAAGGGAGCATCCATGCTTCTGGTCGCTAACGGTTCCGTCTTTACCCGCAACGCTCAGACCCCGTTCATTCCAAACGGTGCGGTCGCCATTGACGGAGATACGATCGTCGAAGTGGGCCCCGAGCGCGAGCTCAAGGCCAAGTACCCGGATGCCGAGTACGTCGATGCCCGGGGCAACCTCATCATGCCCGGACTCATCAACTGCCACACCCACATCTACTCGGGTCTGGCCCGCGGCCTTGCCATTAAGGGCTGCAACCCAACCAACTTCCTGGAGAATCTCGAGCAGCAGTGGTGGAAAATCGACGACAATCTGACGCTCGACGGCACCAAGGCCAGCGCCTATGCCACGATTTTGGACTCTATCCGCGATGGCGTCACCACGATTTTCGATCACCATGCGAGCTTCTGCGAGATCCCGGGAAGCCTCTTTACCATTAAGGATGCAGCTCAGGAGCTGGGCATGCGTTCGTGCCTGTGCTACGAGGTCTCCGATCGCCGTGGCCAGGAAAAATGCGACCAGGCCATTGCCGAGAACGCCGAATTTGCCCAGTGGGCCGCCAAAGAGCGTCGCGATAACGACAACCACATGATCGCCGCCATGTTTGGCGGACATGCTACCTTTACGCTGTCGGACGAGACCATGGATAAGATGGCCGAGGCCAACAACGGCCTGACCGGCTTCCACATCCACGTGTGCGAGGGCATGAACGACGTGTGGGATTCCCGCCTCAACCGCGGTGGTATCAGCCCCGTCGAGCGCCTGCTGCAGCACAACCTGCTGGGTCCCGACACCATGCTCGGCCACTGCATCCACGTGACGCCTGCCGAGATGGATATCGTCAAGGAGTCCGGCACCTGGCTCGTCAACAACCCCGAATCCAATATGGGCAACGCCGTGGGCTGCGCCCCCGTGCTCGAGTTCTTCCGCCGCGGCATCCCCGTGTGCATGGGCACCGACGCCTACACCCACGATATGCTCGAGAGCCTCAAGGTCTTCCTGATCATTCAGCGCCACAATGCCGCCATGCCCAACGTGGGCTGGTGCGAGGCTATGACCATGCTGTTCGAGAACAACGCCAAGATGGCCAGCAAGTACTTCGATCGCAAGCTCGGTGTGCTCGAGGCCGGCGCCGCTGCCGACGTCATCGTTATGGACTACAAGCCCTTTACGCCGCTGAGCGAGGAGAACATCGACGGCCACATGCTCTTTGGCATGATGGGCAAAAACTGCCGTACCACCATCATCAACGGCAAGGTTCTGTACAAGGATCGCGAGTTCGTTGGCATTGACGAGGAAAAGATCAACGCGTGGACCATGGCTGAGTCCAAGAAGCTCTGGAGCACGCTCAACGATCGCACCTACTAATTCACAAGTAGATTCACGCGCGCCGGATGTTTCGCCGCATCTGACGCGCGTATAGGCGGCCTCCGCGGGGTCGCCGGCGCTGTGCTAGCGCTACACCGTATTTGCGCCCGCCGCGCGGTCTCGCCGGGCGTTACAGAGAGGAGCTCACTATGAGCGACATCATGAGGCCGATCCCGTTTTCGCAGCTGATGAACTGGATCATCGAGGAGCACAAGACTCAGGGCGCCGTCTTTGGCGTGCGCAAGATGGTCACGACCAACCAGGAGGGCGCGCTTCCCATTTTTGACGAGCGCATCGAGACTCCGTTTGGCCCGGCCGCCGGTCCCAATACGCAGCTGGCCCAGAACATCGTGGCCTCTTATGTGGCCGGTTCCCGCTTCTTTGAGCTCAAGACCGTCCAGGTTATGGACGGCGAGGAGCTCTCCAAGTGTGTGAACAAGCCCTGCATCGTGGCGCAGGACGAGTGCTACAACTGTGAGTGGTCGACCGAGCTCGAGGTTCCGCAGGCCTTTGCCGAGTACGTGAAGGCATGGTTCGCCTGCCACCTCATCGCTCGCGAGTACGGCCTGGGAAGCCCGGACGGTTTTGTCTTCAACATGTCCGTGGGTTATGACCTGGAGGGCATCAAGAGCCCCAAGGTCGACGCCTACATCGAGGGTATGAAGGACGCCAGCGGCTCCGACGTCTGGAACGAGTGCCGCACATGGGCGCTCGCCAACCTGGACAAGTTTGAGCATGTCGATGCCGCATTTGTCGAGTCCATCCCGGCGCGCGTGTCCAACTCCATCACCGAGTCTACCCTGCACGGCTGCCCGCCGGCGGAGATCGAGCGCATCGCGACCTATCTGATCACCGAGAAGGGCCTCAACACCTACATCAAGTGCAACCCCACGCTGCTGGGCTATGAGTTTGCCCGCCAGCGTCTGAACGAGCTGGGCTTTGATTACATCGTCTTCGACGATACGCACTTCCGCGAGGACCTGCAGTGGGTCGATGCCGTGCCTATGTTCGAGCGCCTGATTGCCCTGTGTGCCGAGCGCGGGCTGGAGTTTGGCGTCAAGCTCACCAACACCTTCCCCGTCGACGTGACGAGAAACGAGCTGCCCTCCACCGAGATGTACATGTCGGGCCGTTCGCTGTTCTCGCTGACCATTGAGGCCGCCCGTCGCATTACCGAGCAGTTCGATGGCAAGCTGCGCATCAGCTACTCCGGTGGTGCCACGGTCTACAATATCCGCGCCCTGTACGATGCCGGCATTTGGCCCGTTACCCTGGCGACCGACGTGCTCAAGCCCGGTGGCTACGAGCGCTTTAGCCAGATGGCTGGCGAGTTTACCGACCTGGATGGCAAGCCGTTCGCGGGCGTCTCGCTCGAGGCCGTGACCGCGATCCAGACCGATTCGCTTACCAACCCGCTCTACAAAAAGCCGCTGCGTCCGCTGCCCGACCGCAAGGTCGCCGGCAAGAGCCCGCTTTCCGACTGCTTTACCACGCCGTGCCGTACGAGCTGCCCCATTCAGCAGGATATTCCCGCCTACTTGGCGGCTGTGGACGAGGGCCGCTACGAGGACGCGCTCAACATCATCATCGAGCGCAACGCCCTGCCGTTCATTACCGGCACCATCTGCCCGCATCCCTGCGGCCGTGCCTGCGAGCGCGCGTTCTACGAGCCCGAGGGCGCCCAGATTCGCGCCAGCAAGCTCAAGGCCGCCCGCGAGGCCATGACCGCCGTGCTGCCCAAGCTGCGCGCCCAGGCCATCGTCAACGACGGCGAGCGCAACGTTGCCGTTATCGGCGGCGGCCCGGCCGGTCTGGCGACGGCATTCTTCCTGACGCGCGCCGGCGTGCCCGTCACCATCTTTGAGGCCCGCGACTCGCTCGGCGGCGTGGTCCGTCACGTGATCCCCGAGTTCCGTATCGCCAGCGACGATATCTCCCACGATGCCGAGCTCTGCCTGGCCTTTGGCGCCAAGGTGCAGCTCAACGCCCGCGTGGAGTCCATTGATGAGCTCAAGGCCCAGGACTTTACCGATGTTGTCGTGGCCACCGGCGCCTGGATGCCTGGTTCTGCGGGCTTGGGCGAGGGCGCCGAGCTCGACGTGCTGGAGTTCCTCGAGGCCGCCAAGAAGGGCGAGAAGCTCGAGCTGGGCGAGGACGTCGTGGTCATCGGCGCCGGCAACACCGCCATGGATGCGGCCCGCGTGGCCAAGCGCCTGGCTGGTGTGAAGAACGTGCGCCTGGTGTATCGCCGCACCAAGAAGCAGATGCCCGCCGACGAGGAAGAGCTTGATCTTGCTCTTGCCGACGGCGTTGAGTTCTGCGAGCTGCTGGCTCCCAAGGCACTCAACGGCGCCGTGCTGACCTGCGATGTTATGGAGCTTGGCGAGCCGGATGCAAGCGGCCGTCGCAGCCCCGTTGCCACGGGCGAGACCGTTGAGCTTCCCGCCACCACGGTGATCTGCGCCGTGGGTGAGGGTATCGATGCCAGCCTGTATGATGCCGCGGGCGTCGAGCACGACCGTCGTGGCCGTCTTGCCGCCACCTCCACCGGTGTCGAGGGTGTCTGGGCTGCGGGCGACTGCCGTCGCGGTCCTGCCACCGTGGTCGAGGCTATTTCCGACGCCGCCGAGGTCGCTCGCGCCATCGCCGGCGTGGACTTTAACAAGTACGCCGACTGCAACGAGCAGGCCGGCCGCGAGGACACCTGCTACGAGCGCAAGGGTACGCTCTGCCGCGACAAGCGCAACTGCACCAAGACCCGTTGCCTGGGCTGCGGCTCTGTGTGCGAGGTCTGCTGCGACGTGTGCCCCAACCGCGCCAACGTGGCAATTAAGGTGCCAGGCCTGGCCAAGCATCAGGTCGTCCATGTCGACGGCATGTGCAACGAGTGCGGCAACTGCGCCGTGTTCTGCCCCTACCAGGAGGGTCGTCCCTATAAGGACAAGCTCACCCTGTTCTGGAGCGAGCAGGACATGGAGAACTCCGAGAACGAGGGCTTCCTGGCCGTGGACGAGGACCACTTTAAGGTCCGCGTCGCCGGTACGGTCCGCACCGTCTCGGTCGATGCCGTCAACACCGGTCTGCCCGAGGCCGTCCGCCTGACCATCAGGGCCGTGCGCGACAACTATTCGTACCTTCTTAAGAAATAGGCGAGTCTCTTATGGCCAAATCCATTCAACATCACGTGGCTTACGTTGCCTGCGGAAGTGGTTGCGCCTCCGCAGGCGGCGACGCCCGCTGCAGCGAAGGCTGCATTGGCTGTGACGCCTGCGTCACGGCTTGCCCCCACGGTGCCATCGCGCTGGTCGACGGCGTCGCCCGTGTGGACCGCTCCAAGTGCACGGGCTGTGGCCTGTGCGGCATGGCGTGCCCGCAGCGCGTGATTGCCTTCGTTCCCGGCTACCAGAACATCCTGGTGCGCTGCAACAACACCGATAAGGGCGCCATTGCGCGCAAGATCTGCGACACCAGCTGCATCGGTTGCGGCATGTGCGCCAAAAAGTGCCCTGCCGGCGCTATCCGCATCGAGGACAACTGCGCCCATATCGACGGCGTGGACTGCCTGTCGTGCGGCATGTGCGCCGTCGTCTGTCCGCATGGCGCCATCCACGACCGCACCGGCATCGCCGCCGGCGTGTAGAAAGGAATCACCATGGCACAGGAATTCACTTTTACCGTTAACGGCGTCGAGCGCACGACGACGGAGAATAAACCGCTGCTGCGCTACCTGCGCGACGACCTGCATATCCATTCCGCCAAGGACGGCTGCTCCGAAGGTGCTTGCGGTACCTGCACCATCCATGTGGACGGTGCGGCCGTCAAGGCGTGCGTGCTGACCACCGCTCTTGCCGCCGGTCGTAACATCGTGACCGTCGAGGGCCTGCCCGAGGACGTGCGCGAGGCCTTTGTGTACGCCTTTGGCGCCGTGGGCGCCGTGCAGTGCGGCTTTTGCATTCCCGGCATGGTCATGGCGGGTGCAGCGCTCATCGCCGAGGACCCCGAGCCCACCGAGGAGCAGATCAAGTACGCCATTCGCGGTAACGTCTGCCGCTGCACCGGCTACAAAAAGATTATCGAGGGCATCTCGCTGGCCGCTGCGGTGCTCCGCGGCGAAAAGCAGATCGACGAGGACCTGGAGCGCGGCGATGACTACGGCGTGGGCAAGCGCGCTTTCCGTATCGACGTGCGCAAGAAGGTGCTCGGTGAGGGCAAGTACCCCGACGACATCGACGGGCTCGATCAACCGGGCCTGACCTATGCCAGCGCCGTGCGCTCCAAGTATCCGCGCGCCCGTGTGCTCTCCATCGACACCTCCAAGGCCGAGGCCCTGCCCGGCGTGGTGGGCATCCTGCGCGCCGAGGACGTGCCGGTCAACCAGGTCGGCCACCTTATCCAGGACTGGGACGTCATGATTGCGGCGGGCGATATCACCCGCTGTGTGGGTGACGCCATCGTGTTGGTGGTCGCCGAGGACGAAGCGACGCTCGAGAAGGCCAAGAAGCTCGTAAAGATCGATTACGAGCCTCTGGAGCCCGTGCGTAACATCGCCGAGGCCAGGGCTGCCGACGCCCCGCGCCTGCACGACAGCTTCTTTGCCTTTGGCAACACGGTGGAGCTCAAGGACAACGTGTGCCAGAGCCGCCATGTGACGCGCGGCGACGCCGCCAAGGCGCTGGCGGAGAGCGCGTTCACCGTGACGCAGCGCTTTACCACGCCCTTTACCGAGCATGCCTTCTTGGAGCCCGAGTGCGCCGTTGCCTTCCCTTATAAGAACGGCGTCAAGGTGCAGTCGACCGACCAGGGTGCCTACGACACGCGCAAAGAGTGTGCCCACATGTTTGGCTGGGACAACGAGCCCGAGCGCGTGGTCGTCGAGACCATGCTCGTGGGCGGCGGCTTTGGCGGCAAGGAGGACGTGTCCATCCAGCACCTGGCCGCGCTTGCTGCCTATAAGTTCCAGCGTCCTGTGAAGTGCAAGCTCACGCGTGCCGAGTCGCTCGCGTTCCATCCCAAGCGCCACGCCATGGACGGCACCTTTACGCTGGGCTGCGACGCCGAGGGCAACTTTACCGGCCTGGATTGCGAGATCAACTTTGATACCGGCGCCTACGCGTCGCTGTGCGGCCCGGTGCTCGAGCGCGCCTGCACGCACGCCGTCGGCCCCTACAAGTACCAGAACACCGACATTCGCGGCTTTGGCTACTACACCAATAACCCACCCGCCGGCGCGTACCGCGGCTTTGGCGTTTGCCAGTCCGAGTTTGCGCTCGAGAGCCTGATCGACTTGCTGGCAGAGAAGGTCGGCCTGGATCCGTGGGAGATCCGCTACCGTAACGCCATCGAGCCGGGCGAGGTTTTGCCCAACGGCCAGATTGCCGACTGCTCCACGGCGCTTAAAGAGACGCTGCTCGAGGTCAAGGATGCCTACTATGCGCATCCCGGACACGCCGGTATCGCCTGTGCCATGAAGAACGCCGGCGTGGGCGTGGGCCTGCCCGATGCCGGCCGCTGCAAGATTCGCATCGAGGACGGCGTGGCTGTGGTCTATGCCGCCACGTCCGACATCGGCCAGGGCTGCAACACCGTCTTTTTGCAGGACGTTGCCGAGGCATGCGGCCTGCCGCTTCGCTGCATTGCCAACGGCGAGTGCTCCACCGAGAACGCTCCCGACTCCGGCACCACGTCTGGCTCGCGTCAGACGGTCGTGACCGGCGAGGCCGTGCGCGGTGCCGCCTTCCTGCTGCGCGATGCCATGCTTGATATCGAGGCCGGCAAGTCTGCGCCCGCCGCTCCCGTGAATGCGCATGGCGACGGCGTCAAGATCGAGTACGACGACGGTCGCGCCTATCAGCTGCACACGCAGGAGCTCGTCGCCGGCCAGGGTATGCATCCTCAGGATCCCGCGGCCGCCATCAAGGCGCTCGAGGGATGCGAGTTTGGCTACGTGTACCTGGAGCCGACCGACAAGCTGGGCGCCGACGTTCCCAATCCCAAGAGCCACATCTGCTACGGCTTTGCCACGCATGTGGTCATTCTGGACGATGACGGTCGCGTGAGCGAGGTCTATGCCGCGCACGATTCCGGCAAGGTGGTCAACCCCATCTCCATCCAGGGTCAGATCGAAGGCGGTGTGCTTATGGGTATGGGCTATGCGCTTACCGAGGACTGGCCGCTCAAGGACTGCGTGCCCCAGGCAAGGTACGGCACGCTCGGGCTGTTCCGTGCGCCCGAGATTCCGGATATCCACGCCATCTACGTGGAGAAGGACGAGCTGTTGCCCGTGGCATACGGCGGCAAGGGCATCGGCGAGATCGCAACGATTCCCACGGCGCCCGCCGTACAGAACGCCTATCGCGCATTTGACGGCAAGCTGCGTCCGGATCTGCCCATGGTGGATACGCCGTACAGCCGCGCCCGTCACCGTGGGTAGGGTAGAGCGTGGACGGCCATTGTTGACGGGCCGTTCGCGCTCAACATCAACTACATACGCTGCGCCTTTGGCCCCGGCTCCATCGCGAGCCGGGGCCCTTTGTTTGGAGTGGAAACTGCGTCCCGGATTTGGCGCTCAGAACGGGACACGCTTTCCGGATGGCATGTTTGGCGGAAACTACGGCCCAGTTTTTGGCTCCAGAACGGGATACATTTTCCGGAACGGTCCACGTGCGGTGGTGTACCGACCCTTTTGCGTGCGCCGCTTGTCGAATTACGTTATAGCTAGCTATATTATAGGAAGGTATAATATAGCTAGCTATAACGTAAAGGAAGGATGGCCCTATGTTTATCGGAAGAACGGCGGAAATGTCCGAGCTCAATCGACTGTATGGCACGGGCTCCTTTGAGATGCCTGTGATTTACGGCCGCCGTCGCGTGGGCAAAACGCGTCTTATCACAGAGTTTATCCAAGGCAAGAAGGCTATTTACTTTCAAGCTCGTCGCACCAATGCAGAGGCAAACCTGCATGGCTTTAGCCAGGCGATACTTGCGGGCTCCGTTGGTGTTGCTGGCGTGTCGTTTCGTAGTTTTGACGAGGCGTTCGATGCATTGGCTACCATGGCTCGTACGGAACGTTTGATTGTCGTGATCGACGAGTATCCTTATCTCGCCCAATCGAATCCCGAGATCAGCTCGTTGCTGCAAGACAAGATCGATCACTTGTACAAAGAGACCAAGCTTATGCTTATCCTGTGCGGGTCGTCGCTTTCGTTTATGGAAGAGCAGGTGTTGGGCTACGAGAGTCCGCTATACGGTAGGCGTACGGCCCAGTTTAAGATCATGCCGCTCGATTTTATGACGACCCTCGGCCTGTGGCAGAGCATGGGTCGCGAAGACGCTGCAGTTTGCTATGGCATGACGGGTGGCATTCCTGCATATATCGAGAAAGTCGATCCTGCCGCACCGCTCAAGGACAACATCAAACGTCTTTTTCTTACTCCTACGGGCTATCTCTTTGAGGAGCCGAGTAACCTGCTATTGCAGGAGTGCCGCAATCCCGAGCAATATGATGCGATCGTGCAAGCAATTGCCCAGGGGCGCTCGAAGATCTCGGAGATTGCGAGCTCTACGGGAATCCCTGCGAGCAACGTAAAGAGCTATGTGGATAAGCTGGCGTCGCTTGGGATTGTCGAGCGCGAGCTGCCCCTAAACGAGACGAGCAATAAGCGAGCCGTGTATCTGCTGAGCGACCAGATGTTTAGGTTCTGGTACAAGTTTGTTCCGCAGAACATCGGGCTGATTCAAAACGATATGGCCGAGATGGCGTATGAGCGCATTGAGCCGCACGTATCGGATTATATGGGTACGGTCTTTGAGATTATATGCAGACAATACGTGTACGAACTCGCGCGGGCGGGCCAGCTTGATGTGGTTCCGGCAAGCGTTGGGCGCTGGTGGGGGACGGATAATCGCACGCATACGCAGGAAGAAATCGACTTGATTGTTGACGATGGCGAGGGCACTGCGCTGTTTGCGGAATGCAAATGGCGCAATGAACCGGTGGGCGAAGACGTGCTGCAAAAGCTCGTGCATCGAAGCGAGCTCTTTAGGCGGCAGCACAAAAGCTATGCGATCTTCTCGAAGCGAGGCTTTACGCAAGGATGTCAGGAAGCTGCGGCGAGCAGGGGAGATGCCAAGCTGATTTCGTTTGCCGAGATGTGCGAGCGGAGATAACCAAGCACGCTCTGATGTGATGCTCGGAATGGGTCGCGCTAAGGATGCCAAGCGTAAAACCTTCAATGAAAATGGCGTAAAAACTACATCTGTCATGGCGTAAAAACTACATTGAAAGTAGCGTAAAATCAGCATTGAGAATGGCGTAATTTCGCATATCGCGTGATAGAGAGGGACGGCCGTCTATGGATGCACCAAAGAGATTGACCCAAAAGGGATATAGGCCCCGGCTCATAGAGGAGCGCCTCGACACCCTTATGCGGGCGTTTGGCTGTGTGGAGATCAACGGCCCCAAATGGTGCGGCAAGACCTGGACGGCGCTCTCTCGCTCGGCGAGCGTCTCCAGGCTCGATGAGCCTGCGCAGCGTGCGGCGGCAGAGGTCGACCCAAGCCTGGCGCTCATCGGCGATGCGCCACACCTGGTCGATGAATGGCAGGAGGTGCTCGAGGTTTGGGATGCCGCCCGGCGTTTCGTGGACGCGAACGGCAACGAACGGGGGACACTTTTGCTCACGGGCTCGACCGCGCTCAAAAGCGAGGAGCGCAGCCATGTTCGTCATTCCGGCACGGGTAGGATCGCCCGTCTGTCAATGCGCCCCATGGCCCTGTGTGAGTCGGGCGACGGCGAGCCGCTCGTGTCACTGGCAAGCCTCTTTAAGGGCGAGGATTTTGCCCCTCAGCGTCGCGAGAGCACGGTGGATGACGTCGCCCGCTGGTGCTGCAGGGGCGGTTGGCCTGCAAATCTTGGGCTTTCGGAAGATCTTGCGCGAGAGACGGCAAGCCAGTACGTGCACTCGGTGCTCGACGTCAACGTGCTGGACGAGGGCATGTCGCCCGAGCTTGCACACGGCCTTTTGCGAGCTCTTGCCATGAACGAGAGCCAGGCTGTCACGTACAAGACGCTCGTAAAGGACGCCTCGTACGGTGAGGCGGGCCCCGACGAGAGGACCATCGCTGCGTACTTGGACCTCTTCAACAGGCTCAAGCTGACCGAGGACCTGTGCGGATGGGAGCCGCCCATGCGCTCGAAGGCCCGCGTTCGCGTGCGCCCCAAGCGCTACTTCTGTGACCCGTCACTTGCGGCGGCGTTGCTGGGGGCTACCCCTGAGCGGCTGCTTGGCGATATGCAAACGCTGGGGATGCTCTTTGAGAATCTCGTCCTGCGCGACGTGCGCGTGTTCCTTTCCACCTACGGCGGTGTCGACAACAGTGTCCATTATTTCCGAGATGAGAAGGGCCTTGAGGTCGATCTGATCGTTGAGCACGACGGGCGCTGGGGAGCCATCGAGGTCAAGCTGAGTGATGCGAAAGCAGACGATGGAGCGAGAAATCTCAAGGCGCTGGAGAGGAAAGTGCTCTCCAATCCTGCCGCCCAGAATGCCGCGCCGGCGTTTTTGGCGGTCGTGGTTGGAAAGGGGAGCATTGCCTACACACGCGACGACGGCGTGGCGGTGATTCCCATGGCGGCACTTGGGGCGTAGTGGTTTTGCGGGCGTGCCGTGCTTCCTTTACCGAAAATCCATTTGGTAAACCAGATGCTCGCGGATAGAATAAAGTTGACGGCAGCCCAAGGGTGATAGCTGGGCAGCGCCGTTGCTTGGTCAAGAGGTCAGTGCCTTAATGGCAGCGACTTGTTATGCTTCGAATGCTGCTTGAGTGCCTCGGAAAGTTCGATAAGCGCCGTGAAGAGCGAGACCAAAGCAACCAAGAGCTCTACGAGCTCTGATGGGCCCGGGATGACCGCTGATTCAAGTCACCGGGCCTAAATCTTTTTCATGCATTTGAATAGAGCGGGCAACTCTCTTGGGGCCGTCTGCATGGCGTGTGCCTGGCGCATGGTATTGCGCCCAGCTTTCATGTCCGCGCGGCCACCTATCCTTACGGCAATGTAGCCGCTTATGTAACAAGCGGCAAGCAACGGAGAAAGGCCCTAACCGTGTCAGCTGAAAAGACGCCGTGTATCTCGGCTATCGATACGACGAACTTTGCGTGCCAGATTGTGCTGGACTTTGAGTTTGCGCCGGTGCCAAAGCAGCGCCAGCGCCGTGGGCTGCGCAACGAGATTATCGAGGTCGGCGCCGTCAAGCTCGACTATCACGGCAACGTTATGGGCGAGTTTTCGCAGTGTGTGCAGACGGAATTTACCGAAGGCGTTGCGTTCCCTGTCCGCGAGCTTACGGGGATATCGGCCGTGGACACCGCGATGGCCGATCCGCTCTACGTGGTGATCAAAAGGCTCTGCGATTGGATCGGTCGCTACTCCGCCCAGATAGTTTGCTGGAGCGGGGCGGATCGTCGACAGCTTTTGACCGAGTGCCAGGCAAAGCACATTGATCTTTCCGCATTTCCTACGGACTGGGCCGACCTGCAGGCGTTTTACACCTCGATCATGGACGTGGGCAGCCACGGGTGCGTCTCTTTGAGTGACGCGGCGACGTGGCTTGGCATCGAGTTCGACGAGCCGACGGGTCACGCCCACAGCGCCCTTGCCGATGCGCGCGTGACCGCCAAGCTGCTCAAGCAGGTGATGGACGGGGACTACCGCGTGAGCCCGCGCGCCCAGGAAGTCCGCCAGCGGTGGGGGATGGGCGAGCGAGCTCAGACGCGCCTTTCTAGCAAGTGCCCCGAGCTGGGCGACCTGCTGCTGAAGCTGAAGGCGGCGGGAAGGTAGGGGCGTTAGCTGTCTGCATGGCGCGTGCCTGTCGCGTATCGTTACTCTTCCTGCTGCTTGGCAGGCAAGATGTAGACGTTCTCGGCGTCCACGGCGATCTGCGCGGGGCGGTTGTAGAGGGTGTCGATCTCCTTTACGCTCTGCTTGAACGGCGTGACGTCGGGCGTCTTTGCCTGATGGAGCTTTTCGAGGAGTTTCTCGGATTGCTTGTCGTTGAACTTTCCGATGCTCTCTCCTGCGCCTTCGAGCGCCTCGTCGATGAGTGTATGGTCGCCCACGGGGGTCTTTGCGATGGCGTGACCGAGCAATTTGCCCGCGGACGCGATACCGCCCAGCAGTGCCGCATCGACGGTGTCGACAGCCCCCGCTTCGAGTGCGTTGTAGCAGTCGGTGTAGAGCTCGCGGTACGCGATCGAATCAGCCTCGATTTTCGCAGTGGCGTCCGCGAGCTTTGCGGGCTCGAAGTTCTGGGCGAGCATGGGTTCGAGGAACAGCGAGAACGCGTGGATGTAGGTGGCGAGCTGGCAGTCTTTGAGGTAGTCGAGCACCTTGTCGAGGCGTCTGCCCAAGCCGTCTCGCACCTCGATGAACCCTTTCTTTTTCAGATCCGCCTGTGCCTGCGAGCGGAAGAGTTCCATGTCCTGCGCGGACGACTGCTTGATGTCGAGCACCTTCATATGGGCGTTTGCCATGTAGGTGGCGTTGCCGTAGTTGAGGCCGTAACCGTTGAGGATGTCTGCGAGCGTCTTGAGGTTGCCACGCATGTTGGCCTTGTCGCGCTGACGCATGTACTCGAACATTTCGTCGACGGACTCCTGGATGGAGTCGAGCTTTTGGTTTATCTGCGCGATTGCGGCTGCCATGAATAGCGATGTTGGATCGTAAGGCACCTGCGTGACGCTCGTGGCGATGTCGCCCTCGACTACGTGGAAGCGCGCCTGCCCAAGGCCCTTGGCGGCGTCGCGGTAGCCCCCTGTGAGACCGCTGCCGTCCTTGAACGTGTTGAGTTTCGACGGATCGAGCGGGCTACCATATTTGTCAGTCGCCTGGAGCAGCGTGGGCACACTCACCGTGTTGGTGACGGTGCGAAACATCGAGCGGAGCGAGGCGAACGCCACGCCGAGTTGGGGAATTCGCTCGAGCGGTAGCTTGATGGCGCCGGAGACGTCCACCCGCTTCTGAGTGAGCGCGAGGTGGATTTTGGTCGATGCGAGCTGTTTTGCCACGAGCTCCTCTCGGCCGTCGTTCGCCGAGGGTTTGGTCTCGTTGTCTGCCATAGCGCGCTCCTTGCTTACGTTGATAGTCGTGGGCATTATCTCATCGCCTGGTGGCTTGCTAGAGCGGGGTAGAGGCCGAGCGTCTGGCGAAACTCGTTAACTGATTGCATTTCAGCGGATTGGGTTGATTATAAGAGAAGGACGGCTATCCATCTGCCCTTCCCAGTTGAGTTCGCTTTGAGCTACTGTTCGTGCCTATGCTGCTTGGGCTCAAGCCTTCTCGCTGCCGTGAAGCAGGCCGTGGCCGCCATGGCCAATGCGATGCTGGCCATCCAAGTGGAGTCGCCGGTTGCAGCGAGCTTTGGTTCATCGGCTGTCGTGCGTCCCGACTTTTTTGTAGCCGCCTCGTCGGCGTCCTTTTCAGGAGTGGCAGGATCACTTTTGTTGTCGCCGGGTGAATCTACGTCGGTCTTTCCGCCCGCCTGCTCCCCTTGGGCCTTCCCCTCCACGGTGAAGGACGCATCGGTCGCCGTCCCGTCCTTCCAGACGGCCGTGACGGTGTGTCCGCCGCCGGCGAGCGTGTCCAGGTAGGACGGCCTGAGCTCGATAATCGTGCTGCCCCTGGTTGCGGTGTAGTTCTCGGCGGAGACCTCAGTTCCGTCCACGAGGAGACGCGTGAACTCATCGAGAGGACCGCTGAAGCGGAAGGTCAGACCGGCCTCGCCGTCCTTTGCATACGCCTGCCCGTCGCCCTTGGTGGCGGCATACAGCGGAGCGGTCACGTCGAAGGTGACGTCCCCCGCGTCGTCGACATCAAAGGTCTGAACGCCGGTCTTGCCGTTACGCTCGGCGTAGGCGGAGCTGTAGACGAAGGTCTCGTGGCCCGTCTTGTCGAGGACCGCGAGGGCTTGGATTTCAAACGAGCCCATCGAGAGCGACGTGGGGAACTCGATTTCGATATAGCCCCTTGCCGCATCGTAGCTGCAGCTCAACGTTTTGCGGGTCTTTAAAGAGTTCGGGTTCTCGACATAGCCGGGGTCGCCGAGGATCGGGGAGACAGACCTTACGCCGTCCGCGTCGCCTACATTGCAATAGATACGGAGGATCCCGCCGACGGGGACCCTCTTCGCGGAGATGGAAACGTTCGAGACCGTGGGCGGGTTCCGGTCGATCGCGCTGCCGGTCACCTCGAAGCACAGCTCGCTCGGGTCGCCAACCGAGAAAGTCGCGCCCGAAATGCCGTTGGCCCTGGCGTAGGAACTCTCGTACACATCGGTCTCGAACCCTAGGCCATCGGTGACCGAAAGGCCGATCAGCCTGTGCCTTCCGATCCTATTGCTGTCGAATGTGAGGTCAAACCCGTCGATAGACGAGCCTCCGTGATAATAGGCTGACGAAACAGAGCAGCCGTCGTCCGAATTCTCCCAGCCCTGCCGCAGTATGGGGGAAACGGAGCGAACGCCGTCGGCATCGGAGACGGTCCAAGAGATGTGGAAGTCGGCACCGGTTGCGACCTCCCTGCTCGAGAGCGACACGGAGGACACGGTCGGCGGGTTTTGGTCCTCGGGTCCCTCGGTCACCTCATACTCGAGGGGGTCGGTGGTGAAGGTCGGACAGTCGAGCCCCTTCTCCTCGGCATACGTCGTGTCGTAGACATCGGTAACCCATCCAAGACTATCGGTCACGCCGAGGCCGATGATCCGGTACCTGCAGGGCCGGTCGCTCGGGGAGGTGGAGATATCGAAGCCCGCGGTCGTGTTGCCGGTCGACGAGAAGGCGAGACGGGAACTGATTCCATGGTCTCCGGTATCGTTTTCGACAAGGACTTCGACTATGGGCGTGACGGACCGTACCCCGTCAGGGTCATCGACGCTATAGCCGACATGCAGCGTGGAGCCGGCCGTGACTGTCGTCGCGGATATCGTCACGTTGGAGATGCTGGGCGGGTTCGGGTCCGACGCGGCTAGGGCGGTTGAGGGCAAAGCAAGCGCTACGGTGGCGGACAGCGAGGCGAGCAGGCTAAGCGCGAAGCGCCTGGAGAATTTCAAGGAGGTCATTGGTGGTGCCGATCTTCCATAATTGTTGCAGCGATACCAGTATATCTTTGGCCCATGCTAGCCAGATGTTCTTTCCGCGAACGGCTCGTTAGTTTAGAGACGGCATATGGACGCCTGTCTCGTCCACGTTTCTCGTAAGGGCGATTATAAGGACATGAAGAGACTTTCTCGGAACAATCAATTGGGGATATCAAAGAAATGCTGGACGCCTCCTGATCGCTCAATGCCTTTGAGGTGAAATGCGGCGCATCGGCTACGTTGTTGAGATCATTTATCGAGCGATACGTCATTCCAGCTGAGGCCACCGTCATGAGGCTTCTGTTCCTACACCCCCCCCGCAATCCCGCGCGCGGCACCCAACAGCGCGTACTCCCTCTCGCTCCACTGGCACAGCTCGGCAGTCTCGACGGCGTCGCGACACAGGTCCAGAAACACCTCAGCTCCCTCGCAGAAGCACTCGCGGGCAAAGTCACCCGAACCGCTTGCGATGCACGTGCCGTCGGCAAACAGCTTCCAGCTAGACAGCTCGCGCGAGTCGTCTCCAAGCAGCTTGATCTGCAGTACGTGCGGGTCGCCGGCGGTGTAGAGCTCTTTCTCGAGCGCCTGCACGGTAAAGCGCATCTGGTGGGGGAGACTGCTCTTGACCATGGCCGAGGCATAGCCGTTCGGCTTGTCCAGAAGATGCATTCGTTTTGGCTTGGCGGCTAGGTTGTGGAAGTTGCGCTCACTGCGCACAGAGAAATTGTCCATACGGACTCCTTTCATCGATGTTGGCAGGGCCACCGTGCCTCTTGGCCGGTTGGCGTCGGGATCGTGGAGCCAACTCTCTACCCCGACTCTGGATAAAACGCGCCCGCTGCTTGCGGGCACGATGGAGTCTATCAGCACGCGCGGACAAAGATCAACCCCGTGCGGCAATGAGCGCACGGGGTTGATCTGGTCTACGACCCTCAATTTTTGGCATTTGTTATTCGTCGTCTCCGTCGTTGGGATCGCCCTTGAGGGTGTTGATGTCCAGGTACTGGTTATCGTCCTCTTTTTGCTGGGTCTCCGACTCCGCTTGGGTGGGGCCGCGGAACAGCTGGAATCCCTCAAACGCAATGACACCGAGCAGGGCAATGACAATGGCGATAAAGGCAACCTTGACTGCCTGCGGAAATTCCGAGAAACGCAGCGCCTTTTCCTTGGCGTAATAATCGGCGAAGCGCTCTTCGCCCGTGCTTTTGGTATACGCCGGCGCGGACGCGGCCTCCGGGTCATATTCCGGTGCAGGCGTGGCAGCGTACGGATCGTTGAGATAATCGCTCGATGCGGTGCCATAACCCTCGGTCTCGATGCGACCATTGCCAGCATAGTCATCGGAATAATCGGAATATGCTGCACCGCCCTCATAGTCCACGGCGCTCGTGTTGGTGGCAAAAAGCGGGTTAACTGGAACGTCGAGCGCCGGCATGCCGGTAGAGGTCTCATCCAGATCGGCTGTGGCCCAGGAATCGTAGGCAACCTGATGGGCAACGGGCTCGTCGAGCCTTGCGATCGGAGGCTTGCGTGCCGCAGGAACAGGCAACTGCTGGGCGCTGTACATAACGGTGCTGTCGGCCGATTTGCCCTGCGTCGCTGCAGCGAGAAATGCCGCGGTCTCGGACGGGTCGCTTGCGGGGCGGGGAGCGGTCGTGGGCGCCGAAGTGGGTGCGGGCGTAGGCGCGGGCGTCGAAACAGCCAACTGCGCAGGAGTCGGCGCAGATGCGGTCTTAGGCGCAAGTGCGGGATTGGGGTTTGACGGGCGAGTCCCGCCGCCCATGAGTTCGTCGGCGGTCCACGGGCGATCATTCATCACGTCGTCAAGGCTCAGCGAAAACAGGTCGTCTTCACTCTCATCGAACATGCGGTGCACATGTCCACCAATTGCCGGAATCAATCCGCGACCGGTGCATGATGCCTTGCTCAACGCCATTCTGTTCCATCCTTTCGAAATATTAATGACATCGATTATATGGAACTTCCCAAGCGGCTCGGTCTTGGATTCGTGCTTTCCAGAACTCGCGCCCAAAAGGGGAGGGTCAATCCGGGCGAGTGCCTACTTGTCGCCGGCCGCCGCCTTGGCCTCATTGAGGTAGCTATAGAAGCTGTATTTGGAGATGCCAAAGAACTCGCAGGCGCGCTCGCTCGACTTGGAAATGAGGAAGGCACCGCGACGGTCGAGGTAGCCAATGGCACGAATGCGCTCGTCTTTGGTCATGAGTGCCGCGGGCTTGCCCACAAACTGCTCGCACTCGTGCAGCAGGTCCTCGAGCAGGTCGCCGATGTTCTTGGTAATGGGCTCGGGCTCGGTATAGCCCGTGCCGCCGGTGCCGGTAAAGGCATCGAGCGAACGCTCAAAAGCCTTCATAAGCGTAATGTCAAAGTTGATGCCCAAAATGCCGACGGGCTTGCCCTCGTCGTTGCGGATAAAGATGGTAGAGGACTTGAGCAGCTTGCCATCGGTGGTTTTGGTGAGGTATGGCTCGCGGTCGTGCACGTCGGTGGTGCCCTCGTGCATGGACTCAAACACAATATGGCTGGGGCCGTCACCCAGTTTGCGCCCGCTGACGTGGCCGTTTTCGATCACTACGATGGAGTGGTCCACGTCCTCGGTCTCCAGATCGTGGACGACGACTTCGCAGTTGGGGCCAAATTGGAGCGCCAGACCGTGTGCGAGGCGCTTGTAAAACTCAATCTGTGACGGGGTCATGGGTGCCTTCCTAAAAATTAGTTTGGGCATACTTTGCCATAAACCACACCTGTTCGCAAATAACGAAAGCGTTGCTGCGTTATGTAACCGTTCGTCGGCGAAAAGGTACCGATTACGGCAACAAACAATTTGTTAGGTTTGCCAATCAAAAAGTGTGATAGAACAGTGCTAACAAACTTTTTGTTTGGCATCCACATAAAAGTTCAGTCGCATGAATGGGAATGGGCTGAAACGCGTATGCGGGGGCCGGCAAGAGAGGACTTAAGGAGTTCACCGTATGGCCGATAAGATCCAGTGGGCGGGCAACACGATGCCCAAGAGCGATGACAAGCACTTGGGAATCATGAGCCTCGACCACGTGAAGAAGGCCCGTGCCTTCCACCAGTCGTTCCCCCAGTACACCGTCACTCCGCTTGCCCGCCTGGACGGCCAGGCCGCGCGCCTGGGCCTGTCCAACCTGTGCGTTAAGGACGAGAGCTATCGCTTTGGCCTCAACGCCTTTAAGGTCCTGGGCGGCTCGTTTGCCATGGCCAACTACATTGCCGACGAGACCGGCAAGGACGTTGCCGAGTGCACCTTCGATTACCTGACCTCCGATCAGCTTGCCAAGGACTTTGGCCAGGCCACCTTCTTTACCGCCACCGACGGCAACCATGGCCGCGGCGTGGCATGGGCTGCCAACAAGCTCGGCCAGAAGGCCGTCGTGCACATGCCCAAGGGTTCCACCAAGCCCCGCTTCGATAACATCGCCGCCGAGGGCGCCACGGTGACCATCGAAGAGGTCAACTACGACGAGTGCGTGCGCATGGCCGCCGCCGAGGCCGACGCCTGCGAGCGCGGCGTCATCGTTCAGGACACCGCCTGGGAGGGCTACGAGAAGATCCCGTCCTGGATCATGGAGGGTTACGGCACCATGGCTTCTGAGGCTGCCGAGCAGCTGCGCGAGATGGCCATCAACCGCCCGACGCACGTGTTTGTCCAGGCTGGCGTGGGTTCGCTCGCCGGCGCCGTGGTGGGCTACTTCACCAATCTGTATCCCGATAACCCGCCCACCTTTGTCGTGGTCGAGTGCGCTCCTGCCGCCTGCCTGTACAAGGGCGCTGCCGCCGGCGACGGCGACCCGCGCATCGTGGACGGCGACATGCCCTCCATCATGGCCGGCCTGTGCTGCGGCGAGCCCAACATCCTGGGCTGGGATATCCTGCGCAACCACGTCACTGCCTTTGTGTCCTGCCCCGACTGGGTCACCGCTCGCGGCATGCGCACCCTGGGCGCCCCCGAGAAGGGCGACCCGCGCGTCATTTCCGGCGAGTCCGGCGCGGTGACCACCGGCCTGGTCGAGACCCTCATGCTCGATCCCGAGTACGCCGAGCTCAAGGAGCTCATCGGCCTGGACAAGACGAGCTCCGTGCTCTGCTTCTCCACCGAGGGCGACACGGATCCGGATCAGTACCGTCGCATCGTCTGGGAAGGCGAATACCCCACTTGCTAATCGTTGGGGCGGAGTAAATAGGTATCGCTCCGCCACCTCACAGGTAGATTCCTTCGTTTGAAAGGTTATGAACAATGGCTAAAGAACTCGATTTCGACGCTATCAAGGCTGCTGCTGAGTCTCATCGTGCTGATATGACTCGCTTCCTGCGCGCTATGATCTCGCATCCCTCTGAGTCTTGCGAGGAGGGCGAGGTTGTCGCCTGCATCAAGGCCGAGATGGAGAGCCTTGGCTATGACGAGGTCAAGGTCGACGGCCTGGGCAACGTTATGGGCTTTATGGGCGAGGGCGACAAGATCATCGCCATCGACTCCCACATCGACACCGTCGGCATCGGCAACATCGATAACTGGGATGCCGATCCCTATGAGGGCTACGAGACCGACGAGATCATCTACGGCCGCGGCGGCTCCGACCAGGAGGGTGGCATGGCTTCTGCTACCTACGCTGCCAAGATGATGAAGGACATGGGCCTCATCCCCGAGGGCTACAAGATCATGGTCGTCGGCACCGTCCAGGAAGAGGACTGCGACGGCATGTGCTGGCAGTACATCTACAACAAGGACGGCATTAAGCCCGAGTTCGTCATTTCCACCGAGCCTACCGACGGCGGCATCTATCGCGGTCACCGCGGCCGCATGGAGATCCGCGTCGACGTTCACGGCACCTCCTGCCACGGCTCCGCTCCCGACCGCGGCGACAACGCCATCTACAAGATGGCCGACATCATCGCCGACGTCCGCGCCCTCAACAACAACGGCTGCGACGAGTCGACCGACATCAAGGGCCTCGTCAAGATGCTCGACCCCAAGTACAACCCCGAGCACTTCGAGGACGCCCGCTTCCTGGGCCGCGGCACCTGCACCGTCAGCCAGATCTTCTACACCAGCCCCAGCCGCTGCGCTGTCGCTGACTCCTGCGCCATCTCCATCGACCGTCGCATGACCGCTGGTGAGACCTGGGAGTCCTGCCTGGACGAGATCCGCAACCTGCCGGCCGCCAAGAAGTACGGCGACGACGTGAAGGTCTCTATGTACATGTACGACCGTCCGTCCTGGACCGGCGAGGTCTACGAGACCGAGGCTTACTTCCCCACGTGGATCAACAAGGAGACCGCTCCGCACGTCAAGGCCCTCGTCGACGCCCACAAGGCCATGTTCGGTGACGAGCGCATCGGCTGCGAGCCCAGCATGGACAAGCGCACCGGTCGCCCGCTGTGCGACAAGTGGACCTTCTCCACGAACTGCGTTTCCATCCAGGGCCGCTACGGCATCCCCTGCGTGGGCTTTGGCCCGGGTGCCGAGTCTCAGGCTCACGCTCCCAACGAGGTCACCTACAAGGACGACCTGGTCACCGCTGCCGCCATGTATGTGGCTGCCCTGAACCTCTACGATCCGAGTCAGGCCGATGGCGATGCCACCGTGTTCCGCGCCGGTCTGACCAACAACAAGATCGATTAGTCCCATTCTTCGATCCTGTTGAGCCGGGGGCCGTTCGTGTCCCCGGCACCCCCTGTTGACTTGGGGCCCGCGGTCGTTATCTCCCATGCTTCCTCAACGGTGGCGGGTCCTCGTCATGGTGCTCTGCATGTTCTGCCACACGCGCATGCCGGAGCACATCTACTCATTGCGATCGTTTCATCTTTAGAAAGGACATTTCCATGGACGCTAAGTTTACCGAGCTCGTCGAGCAGCTGAACGGCCTCGATTTTAAGGGTATGTACGGCAGCGATTTCCTGCACACTTGGGACAAGACCACCGATGAGCTCAAGGCTCTCTACATCGTCGCCGACGCCCTGCGCGAGCTGCGTGAGAACAACGTTTCGTCCAAGATTTTCGACTCCGGTCTTGCCGTCTCCCTGTTCCGCGACAACTCCACCCGTACGCGCTTCTCCTTCTCTAAGGCCGCCAACCTGCTCGGCCTTGAGCTGCAGGACCTGGACGAGAAGAAGTCCCAGATCGCCCACGGCGAGACCGTCCGCGAGACCGCTACCATGATCTCCTTTATGGCCGACGTCATCGGCATCCGCGACGACATGTACATCGGCAAGGGCGACGCCTATATGGCCGAGGTCTCCGAGTCTGTCCAGCAGGCCTACGAGGACGGCGTTCTGGATCACCGTCCCACGCTCATCTCCTTGCAGTCCGATTCCGATCACCCCACGCAGTCCTCTGCCGACATGCTCTACCTCATCAACGAGTTTGGCGGCCTCGAGAACCTCAAGGGCAAGAAGGTTGCCGTCACCTGGGCCTATTCGCCCTCTTACGGCAAGCCGCTGTCCTGCCCGCAGTCGCTGATCAGCCTGCTGCCCCGCTTTGGCATGGACGTCACCCTGGCCCACCCCGAGGGCTACGACCTCATGCCCGAGGTCGTCGAGCGCGCCAAGGGCTATGCCGCCGAGTCCGGCACCACCTTTAAGCAGGTCAACACCATGGCCGAGGCCTTCGAGGGCGCCGACATCGTGATCCCCAAGAGCTGGGCTCCGTTTGCCGCAATGGAGAAGCGTACCAATCTGTACGCCGAGGGCGACGACGCCGGCATCGCTGCGCTCGAGAAGGAGCTGCTCGCCCAGAACGCCACCCATCAGGACTGGTGCTCCACGACCGAGCTCATGGAGAAGACTGCCAACGGCCAGGACACCATCTTTATGCACCCGCTGCCCGCCGACATCTCCGGTGTCTCCTGCGAGCACGGCGAGGTTAACGCCGACGTCTTCGACATGCACCGCGTGGGCATGTACAAGGAGGCCAGCTACAAGCCGTACGCCATCGCTGCAATGATGTTCCTGCAGAAGGTTGCCGATCCCGCCGCTACCCTCAAGGCCCTCGACGAGCGCAACACCGCCCGTTGGCTCCAGGCTTAAAGCCGGGTTGAGGTAAGCCATGTAAAGGGGGCGCTCTGCCAACCGGCGGGGTGCCCCTTTTTTGCATCGCGGGCGTGCGGGATAAGCGCTTTCGATGTGGATGCCCGCGGCGCGAGTTATGGGTACGATGGTTTCAGGGGAGGTATCACCATGAAACTTGGATGCGTCATTATGGCTTCGGGCGAGGGCAAGCGGTTTGGCTCTAACAAGATGCTTGCCGATATCTATGGCGAGCCGCTGATTGCCCGGACCATCGATTCGGTTCCCCGGGGCTTTGACGTCGTGGTTTCGACGCGTTGGCCCGAGGTCGCTCAGATTTGCGAGGACAAGCATTGTCCGTGCGTGCTGCACGATGGCGAGCTGCGCAGTCAAAGCATTAAGGCCGGCCTTTCGTGGGGGGCAGAACGCAACTGGAAAGGTTGCCTCTTTTTGCCGGGCGACCAGCCGCTCGTGAGTTTGGATTCTTTTGAGGCTATGGTTCGTGCATTTGACGAGCGTGGCCGCAAACATCCGGCGCGTCTTGCGTGCAACGGTGAGCCTTCGAGTCCGGTGCTCTTTCCGGCGGAATTGTTCGATGCGCTCATACGTCTTGAGGGCAAGGACGGCGGCGGTTCGATCCTCAAGGACCGTACCGATGTGGTGCTGGTCGAGGCGCGTGCCTACGAGCTGTGGGACGTCGATACCGCCAAGGGGCAGCAACGCATAACGGAGCATATCGCCGCCTGCTCGTATTTTGATCGCGTGGCCAACTGTATTAATCAATAAGGAGCAACATGATCATCATCAAAAACGGCGCGCTCGTGACGCCCCAGGGGCTTCGCCGCGCCGATCTTGCCATGGAGGGCGACAAGATTGTGCGGATTGCCGCGGCGATTGAGCCGGGTGAGGACGATACCGTCCAGGACGCCACGGACTGTTGGGTGTTCCCGGGCTTTATCGATGGGCACACGCACATGCAGTGCTGGACCGGCATGGACTGGACGGCCGATAGCTTTGAGACCGGCACGCGTGCGGCTGCCTGCGGCGGTACGACGACCATCGTGGACTACGCGACGGCTGATCGCGGCGTGACCATGCCCGATGCCTTGGCCGAGTGGCATCGCCGTGCCGACGGAACCTGCACGGCCAACTACGCCTTTCATATGGCACTCGCCGAGTGGAATGAACGCAACCGCGCCGATCTTTCGGCTATGCGCGAGGCGGGCGTATCGTCGTTTAAGACCTACTTTGCCTACGATCATTTGCGCCTGGACGATGCCGAGACGCTCGAGGTGCTCGAGGAGCTCAAGCGTATTGGCGGCATACTGTGCGTGCATTGCGAGAACGGTACGCTGGTGAATGAGCTGCAGAAGCGCGTGTACGAGCAGGGGATTCATGGGCCCGAGGGGCATGCGCTCAGCCGCCCGGACGTGTGTGAGGCCGAAGCCGTGAGCCGCCTGCTGTATCTGGCGCACCTGGCCGGCGACGCCCCAGTCAACGTGGTGCACCTTTCGACCAAGTTGGGGCTCGAGGCCATTCGTGCGGCCAAGGCGCGCGGGCAGAAGAATATCTATGTCGAGACCTGCCCTCAGTATCTGATGCTCGACGACACCTGCTATCTGGAGCAGGGCGAGGACGGCTTTGCGGGCGCCAAGTACGTGATGAGCCCGCCGCTGCGCCATGCCGGCGACCGTGCCGCGCTGCGCGAGGCGCTTGTGGCCGGCGAGATCGATACGATTGCGACCGATCATTGCAGCTTTAACCTGCACGGGCAAAAGGACCGCGGGCGCGACGATTTCCGCGCGATTCCCAACGGCGGGCCCGGCGTGGAGCATCGTCCCGTCGCGATTGCCACGAGCTTTGAGGGACAGCTGGGACCCGAGGATCTGTGCCGCTTGATGAGCGAGAACCCGGCGCGCGTGTTTGGCATGTACCCGCGCAAGGGCTGTCTTGCCGAGGGCGCCGATGCCGATGTGTGCGTGTGGGATCCCAAAGCGCGCTGGACAATCAGTGCCGCGACACAGCATCAAGCTGTGGACTACACGCCGCTCGAGGGTTTTGGGGCACATGGCCGCGCCAAGGTCGTGTTTGTGAACGGCGTGCTGGTGGCACGCGACGGCGAGCCCACTGGAGCCCAACCCGGCCGCTACGTCCCCCGCTAGCAGCAAAGATGCCGTGTCCCCTCCTCAGTTGCGGTGAAATACGGACTGTTTGCGGCCGTCGGGCGGCCAAACAGTCCGTATTTCACCGCAACTGAGGAGATGGGGCCGGCTACTTGAGGCTGCTGGCGACGACGGGGTGGTCGAGAGCTGCCTCGAAGCGGTCGGCCATCGTGGGGTCGCTGAGCGTGTCGACTTGGTTGAGCATGATGCGGGCATTGTTGAGGTTCAGCATCCGCAGCTCGGCATTGAGCACCTGGGCGACGCGCTCTGGGGTGGCAGTGTCGGTGAGCTCGCAGCCGCAACGCTCGCAAAAGAGCTCGGGGCGGTGGACAACCTCGGCGACGGGTTTGCCCAGTCCCGAGGCGCCGACGACCCAGACAACGTTTGCCGTGGCGGCGGGAATTACCGGCTCCCAGGCGGCATGCGCCTTGAGCGGGAGTCGCTTGCTACCGTCTGCCTCGGCCAACACATAGTCAAAGCGCTGTGCCAGCTCGCCGAGTGGCTCGGCGGGGGCGGAGAGCTTGCCTGTCTCCGGGTCCAAGATGCCTGCCTGGCAGATGCCTCCGCGTGCAAGCCCCGCGCAGGCCTCGCAGGTGCAGCCTGGGGCGTGTGGGGCACCTGGCTTCCAAGGCGCGGCGTCCAGGCGACGATTCGACCCGTCCCATGGCACGCCGGCAACGGGAAGCATATGCGTGGTGGTGCAGAGGAGCACGCGGCCGCCAGCGCGCATGAGCTCAAGACCCAGCGTTTTGAGCAACGTCGACTTGCCGCCGCTGCCGATAATCGCGGTAATGCCCGGCTCGATCCTGAGCGCCGAGGCAAGATTGCCGCTAACCGTTTCCATCTGTTCACCGCCGTATAATACTGTGATAATAAATAATCATCAGAGTAGCGGTCGAACCGCTTTTGCTCTGCTCAAACCGTAGCACAGGGAGGTGCCCCGGGAATGCTCGTTTATGTTCGCGGCGCCGGCGATATCGCCACGGGTGTCGCCGCTCGCTTGGTGCGCGCCGGCGTGTCGGTCGTTATGGCCGATATCGCGGTTCCCACGTGCATCCGCCGCACAATCAGTTTTTGCGAGGCTATTCGCCTGGGCGAGGTCCAGGTCGAGGGCATTCGCGCTCGCTTGGCGCAGACGCCGGCAGAGGCGCTCGAGATTACCCAAGCGGGGGATGTTGCCGTCGTGGTGGACCCTCAGGCCAAGATGCTCGATGAGCTTAAACCCGCGGCTGTGGTCGACGCGATTCTGGCCAAGCGCAACCTGGGCACCACGCGCGACATGGCGCCTACCGTCATCGCCGTGGGGCCGGGCTTTACCGCGCCGGTCGATTGCGACGCCGTGGTCGAGACCATGCGCGGGCATTTCCTGGGCCGTGTCATTACCCAGGGTTCGCCCCAACCCAACACGGGCGTGCCGGGCATTATCGCTGGCTATGGCAGAGAGCGCGTTATCCACAGCCCCGCCGCCGGCGTGTTTCGGTCCGACCGCGCGATCGGCGACATCGTGAGCGCCGGAGACGTGATTGGCTACGCGGGCGATTCGCCCATGTGCACGCAGATCGATGGCTGTCTGCGCGGGCTTTTGGCGAACGGCGTGCAGGTGACTGAGGGCTTTAAATGCGCCGATGTCGATCCGCGCGGCGATGCCAGCTATATCAACTACATTTCGGACAAGGCGACGTCGGTCGGCGGCGGCGTGCTCGAGGCACTCGCTATGCTTACCGATATCTTTAGAGGATAGAAGGCGGCAATGGAAAAGCTCGATGCTGTGAATGCGGCGCTTGTCGCCCTGCGTGCTGGCGAGACGTGCGAGCTCGTGGTCGTGGCCGGCACGGCGGGGTCGTCGCCGCGCGGCGTGGGCGCCTGGATGGCCGTCTTTGCCGACGGTAGCCAGGCGGGCACCATCGGCGGCGGCAAGATCGAGCTTTTTGCGCTGGACGAGGCGCGAGAGCTGCTGGCCGCGGGGCAATCGCGTCTGGTCCGCTACACCATGGGCGGCGAGAACTCCGATACCGGTATGATCTGCGGCGGAGCCATCTGCCTGTGCTATCTGCATCTGGATGCGATCCAGGCACCGTTGTTCCAGGAAATTGCCGACGTCTTGACGTATCGACGTATCGGCGACTTCGTCATCGACTTTGAACCGTTTGTCATTCAGGCCCTGGAGGGCGATGTGGTCGAGTACCATGGCGAGGCATCGCGCCATACCATTGCCGGCTGCCCCGAGCTTTCGCTGGTGGAGGAGGGGAGTAAGGTCACCTACACCAACGCCGCCTCCGAAATTCCCGCGGCGCACATCGAGACGCTCTGCCCCGAGGGCCTGACCTATATCTTTGGCTGCGGCCACGTGGGCGCCGCGACGGCGCGGGTGCTCACGGCGGCGGGCTTTGCCGTCGTGGCGTGCGACGACCGCCCCGGCACGCTGACCCCCGATTGGGTGCCCGGTGTCTACGATCGTCGCTTGGTCGATTACAAGAACCTGAGCGAGCTGTGCCCCATCGGTCCGCGCGACCTGGTGGTCGTCGCCACGGCGGGTCACAAGTCCGATATCGACGTGGTGATTCAGGCCATGCGCGCCAA
Source organism: Collinsella sp. (assembly GCA_031296755.1). Taxonomy (GTDB): domain Bacteria; phylum Actinomycetota; class Coriobacteriia; order Coriobacteriales; family Coriobacteriaceae; genus Collinsella. Next base: position 13,354 of record JAUMMZ010000027.1, on the reverse strand, counting down.
GCCTGCCTACCTGGGCTGTCTGGGCTCGCGCCGCAAGACGGCCTTTGTGCGTGCCCGCCTGGAGCAGGAAGGCTTTACGCAGGACCAGATCGGCGAGCTGCACCTTCCGATCGGCGTTGCCATCGAGGCCGAGGACCCCGAGGAGATCGCCATCTCCATCGCCGCCGAGATGATCCACCTGCGCCGCACCAAGCTCGTCCCCCGCAAGCGCTAATCGCATCCCCACCAATAAGTTGCGGTGAAATACGGATTGTTTAAGCCTGTTAGGCCGCCCAACAGTCCCTATTTCACCGCAACTGCTTGTTGGGACCCATTTGTGCGGGGGAGTTGTGGAGTTGTGCAGGCAGACGAGGTTTTTCTGGAAATACGCTCACGATGCGCGTATAGTACCGATTGTTTTGTCGGCTCCTGCTGCGTCGAGTCCAAACCGCAAAATGCCATGAGCGGCGCGGATGCAGCCAGGAGGCACGAGGACAACCCATCGTGGCCACGCCCCGTGCTTAAAACCCCAAGAAGGAGTGAACAATGGCAGAAGAGAAGTATGTGCCGCGTCTGAAGACCAAGTACAACAACGAGGTCAAGCAGCAGCTTCAGGACAAGTTCCAGTACGAGAACGTCATGATGATCCCCAAGTTTGAGAAGATCGTCGTGAACATGGGTGTCGGCGAGGCCGCTACCGATTCCAAGGCCATCGACGGTGCCGTGCGCGACCTGCGCGCCATCACCGGACAGCAGCCGATGATCACCCGTGCCCGTAAGTCCATCGCTACCTTCCGCCTGCGCGCTGGTATGCCGATCGGCTGCAAGGTTACCCTGCGTGGCGACCGTATGTGGGAGTTCTTCGATCGTCTGACCTCCGTCGCGATCCCCCGTATCCGCGACTTCCGCGGCATTTCCGCCAAGAGCTTCGACGGCCGTGGTAACTTCTCCATGGGCGTCACCGAGCAGCTCATCTTCCCCGAGATCGACTTCGATTCCGTCGATCACCAGCGTGGTATGGACATCACTTTCGTGACCACCGCCAACACCGATGAGGAGGCCAAGGCCCTTCTGGACGCCTTCGGTTTCCCGTTCAAGAAATAGGTTCACCTGCCCTATAAGCGCCGTTCCCACAAGGGGGCGGCGCTTGGGGCGAACAATACTCTATGTGAGGAGGATATAAGTGGCTAAGACATCGATGATCGTCAAGTGCAATCGCAAGCAGAAGTTCTCTACTCGTGAGTACACGCGCTGCCAGCGCTGCGGCCGTCCGCACTCTGTGTACCGCAAGTTCGGCCTGTGCCGCGTCTGCTTCCGCGAGCTTGCACTCAAGGGCGAGCTTCCCGGCGTTAAGAAGGCCAGCTGGTAAGTCACTACCAGCGTTTCAAGCATCAGTTTGGAACAGGGAAAACGCGCTAAAAAGGCTTTGCCGTTAAGGGCGGCGAAGAACCAAGAGCACGTGTTCATCAAGAACGAAGGAGAATCTGTATGAACCTTACAGACCCGATCGCAGATATGCTTACGCGCATCCGTAACGCTAACTCTGTGAACAAGGCCACGGTCTCCATGCCGAGCAGCAAGAAGCTCGTCGAGATCGCTCGTGTTCTGCACGAGGAGGGCTACATCGAGGGCTACGATGTCGAGGACACCGTTCCCCAGAAGACTCTGCACATCACGCTTAAGTATGGTCCCAAGAAGGCTAAGGTCATCAACGGCATCCGCCGCATTTCCAAGCCGGGCCTGCGTAAGTACACCGGCGTTGCCGACATGCCCCGCGTCCGCGGTGGCCTTGGTACCGCCATTATTTCCACCAGCCATGGCGTCATGACCGACCGCGATGCTCGCAAGCACAACGTCGGCGGCGAGATCATCGCTTACGTCTGGTAATTCGCTCGGTAGGTAGAAGGAAAGGAGATCACCGTGTCTCGTATCGGTAATAAGCCTGTCCAGATTCCCGCCGGAGTCGAAGTGGCAGTCAACGGCAACAACGTTGTCGTCAAGGGCCCCAAGGGCCAGCTCGAGCTCGATGTCTTTGAGAAGCTCGCTATCAACGTCGAGGACAACGTCCTCACCGTTTCCCGTCCCGACGACGAGCGTGAGACCCGTGCCCGCCACGGCCTCACCCGCGCCCTCATCCACAACATGGTTGTTGGCGTTTCCGAGGGCTTCGAGAAGAAGCTCGAGCTCGCCGGCGTCGGTTACCGCGTGCAGCAGAAGGGCAAGAACCTCGAGTTCTCCCTGGGCTTCTCGCACCCCGTGATCGTCGAGGCTCCCGAGGGCATCACCTTCGAGGTTCCCGACAACACCCACGTGAACGTCAAGGGTATCAACAAGCAGCAGGTCGGTCAGATTGCCGCTGAGATCCGCGGCCATCGTCCTCCCGAGCCTTACAAGGGCAAGGGTATCCACTACGTTGGCGAGCACATCCGCCGCAAGCTGGGTAAGGCCGCCAAGTAGTCGTAACCGACTCACTCGCATAAGACCAGCACCCCGTCAGGTGCTGGCAAGATCAACCTTTTTAGGAGTTTACGTATGAACAAGCATAAGGCGAAGCTGGAAGGCCTCAAGCGTCGTCAGCGTCGTGTTCGCGGCAAGGTCTCGGGTACCTCCGAGCGTCCGCGTCTTCGCGTGACCCGTACTAACGCCAACATCTATGCCCAGATCATCGACGACAGCAAGGGCTCCAGCCTGACGCTCGTCTCTGCCTCGACCCTCGAGGCCGAGTTCAAGGGCACCCACACCTCGAACAAGGAGGCTGCGGAGAAGGTCGGTCAGCTCGTTGGCAAGCGCGCCATCGAGGCCGGCATCACCAAGGTCGCCTTCGATCGCGGTGGCCGTATCTACCATGGCCGCGTCAAGGCCCTCGCCGACGGTGCTCGTACCGCCGGTCTCGAGTTCTAGGAGGTATGTAGCACATGGCTCGTAATCAGAAGCAGCAGCGCGAGGCCTCCGAGTTCGAGGAACGCGTCGTTTACATCAACCGCGTGTCGAAGACCGTCAAGGGTGGTCGTCGCATGAGCCTCGTCGCTCTCGTCGTCGTTGGCGACGGCAAGGGCAACGTCGGCGTTGGCATGGGCAAGTCCGCTGAGGTGCCCATGGCCATCTCCAAGGCATCTCTCGATGCCAAGAAGAACATGTTCCACGTGCCGGTGACCGAGCAGGGCACCATCCCGCACGAGGTTCTCGGCCACTTTGGTGCCGGCCGCATCATCATCAAGCCCGCTGTCGAGGGTACCGGCGTTATCGCCGGCGGCGCTGTGCGTCCCCTCTTTGAGCTTGCTGGCATCAAGAACGTCCTGTCCAAGTCCCTCGGTACCGACAACGGCCTCAACATCATCAAGGCTGCCGTCGAGGGCCTCAAGGAGCTCTCCAGCCCTGAGGACGTCGCGGCTCGCCGTGGCCTGACGGTCTCCGAGATGTTCGTCGGTAAGGAGAACTAAGCATGGCTGACACCATCAAGATCAAGCAGGTCCGCAGCACCAACGGTTGCAAGCAGGACCAGGTCCGTACTGTCCGTGCCCTCGGTCTCCACAGGATCCGCGAGGTTCGCGAGATTGCTGACAACGAGTCCGTCCGCGGCATGATCTTCAAGGTCAAGCACCTTGTCGAGATTGTAGAGGAGTAGCAAATGCAGCTTCACGATCTTACTCCCGCGCCCGGTTCCACCAAGAACCGCAAGCGCGTCGGCCGTGGCAATTCTTCGGGTCACGGCACCACTTCTGGCCGCGGTCAGAAGGGCCAGGGTTCCCGCTCTGGCGGCACCAAGGGTGCCGGCTTCGAGGGTGGCCAGACTCCGCTGGCTATGCGCCTGCCCAAGCTTCCGGGCTTCCGTAACCCCCGTCGTATCGAGTACACCGCTGTTAACGTTGAGCGTCTCGAGCGTAAGTTCGAGGACGGCGCTGTGATCGACGGTGCCGCTCTTAAGGCCGCTCGCATCACCAAGAGCGAGTTCGAGCCCGTCAAGGTGCTCGGCAATGGTGAGCTCACCAAGAAGTTCACGGTCAAGGTCGACAAGGTCAGCGCTTCTGCGCAGGCCAAGATCGAGGCCGCCGGCGGAAAGGTCGAGCTGCCGTGCTAAATGGTCTTAAGAATGCTTTCCGCATCAAAGAATTGCGCGAAAAGATTCTTTTTACCATAGCTATGCTCGTCGTGTACCGCATTGGTGCGCACGTTCCTGTGCCCGGCATTCCCTTCCAGGGGATGCTGGGCCTTTTCTCGACCGATAACAATTCGGTCGCCGCAGGTGCTATGGCCCTCCTGAATCTTTTCTCTGGCGGCGCGTTGAGCTATGTGTCGGTGTTTTCGCTGGGCATCATGCCTTACATCACCAGCTCGATCATCCTCCAGATGCTCCAGGCCGTCGTGCCTTCCCTGCATGAGCTTGCCCGCGAGGGCGAGGTCGGTCAGACCAAGATTACGCAGTATTCGCGTTACCTCACCTTGGCTCTGGCAATCCTCAACTCCGTGGGTTACCTCTTCCTCTTTAAGAGCTTCGGCATCAGCTTCAATGGCGCCGGCGCTCCCGAGATCATCTTCGACCTCATGATTGTCGGTACGCTCACCGCGGGCGCCATGCTGATCATGTGGATTGGTGAGCTCATCACCCAGCGCGGTATTGGCAATGGCATGTCGCTGATCATCTTTGCGAACATCATGGCCGGTCTGCCGCAGGCTATCTTCTCCAGCACTGAGGGCAATGCCGGTGGCATCATCACCATGGTGATCATCTGCGCCATCATTCTGCTGGTTATCCCGCTGATTGTTTTCCTTGAGCGCGGCCAGCGCCGCATCCCGGTCTCCTACGCCAAGCGCGTCGTGGGCCGTCGCATGATGGGTGGCCAGACCACCTACCTGCCCATCAAGGTCAACACCGCGGGTGTCGTGCCGATCATCTTCGCTTCGGCGCTGCTGTACTTCCCGGCTCAGATTGCCGTGTTCTTCCCCGGCATCGGCTGGATTCAGGCAGTTGCCTCCGCGCTTTCGACCGGTTGGCTCAACTGGGTGCTTAACGTTGTCCTCATCGTGTTCTTCGCGTACTTCTACACCTCCATGGTGTTCAACCCCGATGACACGGCCGATAACCTTAAGAAGCAGGGCGGCTTTATTCCGGGCGTCCGTCCGGGTAGGGCTACCGCGGCCTACATCAAGAACGCGCTTAACAAGATCACGCTTCCCAGCGCTGTCTTTTTGGCGCTCATCGCCATCGTGCCTTCGATCATCTTCTCCTTCACGGGTAACCATCTGATCCAGGCATTTGGCGGCACGTCCATCCTCATCATGGTCGGCGTCGTGCTCGACACGGTCGATAAGCTCGAAGGCCAGATCAAGATGTATGATTACGATGGATTCTTTAAATAGGCTAGAGGAGGATTGCTCATGAACCTCGTATTGCTCGGAGCTCCGGGTGCCGGTAAGGGCACCGTCGCACAGGAGCTCGTCGCCGAGTTTGGCGTCGCCCATATTTCCACGGGCGACCTGCTGCGTGCTGCCGTCAAGGGTGGCACCGAGCTTGGTATTCAGGCTAAGAAGTACATGGACGCTGGCGAGCTCGTTCCCGACCAGCTCGTGATCGACCTTGTCAAGGAGCGCCTTGCCGCCGATGACGCCCAGCAGGGCTTCATCCTCGACGGCTTCCCGCGCAACACCGCCCAGGCTGTGACGCTCGATTCCGAGCTTTCCGCCATGGGTCGCGAGATCGACTGTGCCCTTCTGGTCGATGTGGCCCCCGAGGTCATTATCGATCGTCTGTCTTCGCGTCGCACCTGCCGCGCCTGCGGTTACACCGGCACCGCTGCCGATGCCACCTGCCCCAAGTGTGGCGGCGAGATGTATCAGCGCGACGACGACAAGCCCGAGACCATCAAGAACCGTCTCGACGTCTACGAGAAGTCCACGAGCCCGCTCGTCGACTACTATCGTGGCCAGGGTCTGCTCAAGTCGGTCAACGGTGACCAGGCTCGCGAGACCGTGTACGGGGATGTCAAAGAGGCTCTCGGTCTATGATCAAGATTAAGTCTGCAACGCAAATCGAGCAGATGAAGAAGGCAGGAGCGCTATCTAAGATGGCGCTCCGCCACGTTGGAGCCATGGTGCGCCCCGGCGTTTCCACCTTTGAGCTCGATCAGCTCGCGGAGCAGATTATCCGCATGCATGGCGGCACCCCGGCCTTTAAGGGTTACGGCGGGTTCCCGGGGACCATTTGCGCATCGATCAACGATGCCGTGGTCCACGGTATTCCCAACCCCGACATGATCCTGCGCGATGGCGATATCATCTCCATCGATACGGGAGCCGTTGTCGACGGTTGGGTCGGCGATAACGCTTGGACGTTTTTCGTCGGCACCCCCACGCCCGAAGCCAAGGCTTTGTGCGAGGTCACGCGCGATTGCCTTAAGGCTGCCATCGAGCAGGCTGTTCCCGGTAACCATATCGGGGACGTCGGTTATGCCGTTCAGTCCCTCGCCGAGTCTCACGGTTACGGCGTGCTTCGTGATTATGTGGGCCATGGCATTGGCCGCGTGATGCACGAGGACCCCAATGTCCCTAACTATGGAAAGAAGGGGAGGGGCGTTCGCCTCCAGGCCGGCATGGTTATTGCCATCGAGCCGATGGTTACGATGGGTTCCAACCATGTGAGCACGGGCTCCGACGGTTGGATTGTTACGACCAACGACCACCTGCCCGCCGCGCACTACGAGAACACTGTCGCCATCACCAATGACGGTCCGGTGATTCTCACCACGGATGCGCAAGGTGCTTGGTGTTCGCTCCAAGGCGGAGAAATGTAAAAGTCGTCGCCCCCTGATGCCCAACCTCGCCTTTCAATTTCGAAGGCATGACTCCAAGGTCTATGTCTTCTCATTTCAAGGCGATCTTGGGCATCAGGGAACGGCTTTGTTTTACATTTCAATGTAACAAGTTCCATCTAGTTGTGGAGCCATTACGAAGTTATTACGATGCGTGCATACGTGTTGTAGAATACTCAATCGCTGTCGTTTTCTAGAGAAAGATGATTGCTTGTGAAGAAGGAAGACGCAATTGAGCTCGAGGGTACGGTAAAGGAACCGTTGCCCAACGCCATGTTTAAGGTCGAGCTCGAGAACGGTCATTCGGTTCTGTGCAACATTTCTGGCAAGATCCGAATGAATTACATCCGTATTCTCCCCGGTGACAGGGTTGTCGTGGAGCTTTCCCCGTACGACCTGACCCGCGGCCGCATCACCTATCGCTACAAATAGCGGCACGCATACACGCACTCCATTTCCGACTGCAGGCTTAGCTCAACCTACGGTCGGATTGTGTGTGAAGACCAGCCATAGTTTTAAACGCCTGCGGCTGGGCGAGTAGATAGTAGGGAAGTAGTTTGAGCGCTACCGAAAGGAAGAACGATGAAGGTACGTCCTTCGGTCAAGAAGATGTGCGATAAGTGCAAAATCATTAGGCGCCATGGCAAGGTCCTCGTCATTTGCGAGAACCCCCGTCATAAGCAGCGTCAGGGTTAAGAGAGGAGACTACGTTGGCCCGTATTAATGGTGTCGACCTCCCGCGTGAGAAGCGCGTTGAGATCGGTCTGACCTACATTTACGGCATCGGCCGCACCACTGCGACGAAGATTTGCGTCGAGTGCAACGTTAACGTGGATACGCGCGTTAAGGACCTCACCGAGGATGAGGTTAACGCCATCCGCGATTATATCGATAAGAACCAGATCATGGTTGAGGGCGACCTCCGCCGTGAGCGCAACCAGAACGTCAAGCGCCTTATGGACATCGGCTGCAACCGCGGCCTTCGTCACCGCAAGGGCCTCCCGGTCCGCGGCCAGCGCACCCACACTAACGCTCGTACCCGCAAGGGCCCGAAGCGTCAGATCGGTGCTAAGAAGAAGAAATAAGGAGCGCTAGATAGATGGCTACTGCTAAGAAGAACGTTCGCGCTGCCCGTCTGAAGCGCGCGGACCGTAAGAACATTTCCGTGGGCCAGGCTCACATTCGTTCTACGTTCAACAACACGATCGTTTCGATCACCGATCCCCAGGGCAACGTCATTTCCTGGAAGTCGGCTGGCCAGGTGGGCTTCAAGGGCTCCCGTAAGTCCACGCCGTTCGCTGCTCAGATGGCTGCCGAGGCTGCTGCCAAGCAGGCCATGGAGCACGGTATGAAGAAGGTTTCCGTCTTCGTCAAGGGCCCCGGCTCCGGTCGTGAGACCGCCATCCGCTCCCTCCAGGCTGCTGGCCTCGAGGTCTCGAGCATCCAGGACAAGACCCCCATTCCGCACAACGGCTGCCGCCCCAAGAAGCGTCGCCGCGTGTAACTGAAAGGATCGTATCAATATGGCAATCGACAGGACTCCTGTTCTTAAGCGCTGCCGTCAGCTCGGGATCGATCCCGCTGAGCTCGGTTACAGCAGCAAGAAGGAATCTATCCGTCAGCCCAAGCGCCGTCGCAAGGAATCTGAGTACGGCATGCAGCTGCGCGAGAAGCAGAAGGTCAAGTTCATCTATGGCGTTCTGGAGAAGCAGTTCCACGGCTACTTCAACAAGGCCCGTAAGATGAACGGCGTCACCGGTGAGAACCTCATGATCATCCTTGAGTCTCGCCTCGACAACGTTGTCTTCCGTCTTGGCTTCGCCCGCACCCGCAAAGAGGCTCGTCAGTCCGTCCGTCACGGTCACTTCACCGTGAACGGCAAGCGCGTGGACATCCCGTCCTACCGCGTCAAGGCCGGCGACGTCGTCGCTGTCGGCGAGAAGTTCCGTGACCTCCTCCCCATCAAGGAGGCCCTGATTTCCTCCGAGCGCTTTGAGGTTCCTGGCTGGCTCGAGGTCGATATCGAGAAGCTGTCTGGTAACGTGCTCGCTCTGCCGACGCGTGAGCAGATCAGCGGTGATATCAACGAGCAGCTCATCGTCGAGCTCTACTCTAAGTAGTCCATCCGGGCTGCTGAGGCTGGAGGTAATACATGTCAGAATTCATTAGGCCTCAGGTTCAGGTCGAAGAGATCAACGAGACGTCTGCTCGTGTCTCCGTCGAGCCGCTCGAGCGTGGCTACGGCGATACGCTGGGTAACTCCCTTCGTCGCGTTCTTCTGTCCTCGCTCGAGGGTGCCGCCGTCGAGGCTATTCAGATCGATGGCGCGCAGCACGAGTTCATGACCATCCCTAACATGGTCGAGGATGTCACCGACATCGTCCTGAATGTCAAGGGTCTTGTCTTCAGGGCTCTCGGCACGACCGACGAGGCGACCGCCACCATCTCGGTTGACGGCCCCTGCGAGGTCACCGGTGCGGACTTCTTTATTCCGTCCGAGTTTGAGCTGGTCAACCCCGAGCAGCACATCGCAACGCTCACCGAGGGTGGCCATCTCACCATGAGCATGCGCATCGGCTATGGCCGCGGCTATGTTTCTGGCGAGGCCAACAAACGCGACAACGATCCCATCGGTGTGATCCACGTCGACTCGCTGTACTCGCCGGTTTCCCGTTGCGCCAAGCTCGTTGAGGCTTGCCGTGTCGGTCAGCACACCGACTACGACCGCCTTGTCCTCGAGATCGAGACCAACGGCTCCATCGCCCCGCGCGACGCCGTGGTCCAGGCTGCCAATATCATCAACCAGCATATGGCCGCCTTTATGAACCTTGCCGAGACCCCCGAGGTCGAGGAGGAGGCTTCGATCTTCGCTCCCGAGGTCACCAACGACAACGCCGAGCTGGACAAGCAGATCGAGGATCTGGACCTTTCCGTCCGTTCCTACAACTGCCTTAAGCGCGCCAGCATTCACTCGGTCCGTCAGCTCGTTGAGTTCTCGGAGAACGATCTGCTCAACATCCGTAACTTCGGTGTTAAGTCGATCGAGGAAGTGAAGGACAAGCTTGAGTCCATGGGCCTGAGCCTGAAGGCTTAATGCTTCGCATATTTGAGGAGAAACTAGACCATGCGTCACAACGTTAAGAAGGGCCTGAAGCTCGGCACCGATGCGAGCCACACCAAGGCCATGAAGAAGAGCCTTGCTAAGGCCCTCTTCGAGAACGACCGCATCAAGACCACCGAGACCCGCGCTAAGGCGCTGCGTTCGGTCGTCGATCCGATCATCACTTGGGCCAAGAAGGGCGACCTGCACTCTCGTCGTCTGGCTATCGCCAAGCTCGGCGATAAGCAGCTCGTTGCCGAGATCTTCGACAAGGCTGCCCAGGGTATGTGGCAGGATCGCAACGGCGGTTATACCCGCATCATGAAGCTCGGTAACCGCAAGGGCGACAACGCTCCCATCGTTATCATGGAGCTCGTCACCGAGCCTTGCACGCCTAAGGCCAAGAAGGCTGCTCCGGCCCCCAAGAAGGCCGCTGCTCCCAAGAAGGTCGAGGCTGCCGAGGAGGCTCCTGCTGAGGAGACCGCTGAGTAGACAATCCGTCTGCATAGGCTATATTCGAGGGGTACGTTCGCGTACCCCTCTTTTTTTGTCGAAATGCCATTGCCTGTTTGTTGGGAGCACCCATGACCGCGCCGTCTGATTTCAATTCGATTCCAGAGCTCGATGCCACGCTCGTTTTCCGCGTGGCATACGATGGCTCGTCCTATAGCGGCTTTGCCGAGCAGCCGGGACAGACGACGGTTGCGGGTGAGCTGCGTCGAGCCATCGAGACGCTGCTTCGCCGTCCGATCGATCTGACGTGCGCGGGTCGCACCGATGCCGGCGTGCATGCCGTGGCTCAGTACATCAGCGTGCCCGTAACGGACGCTGAGCTCGCCCTAACGCGCCGTAGGTGGCTGCGGGCTATGGATGCCCTGCTGCCCAAAGATATCGCCATCAACGAGGTCTACAAGGCCCGTAAAGGCTTTTCTGCACGTTTTGACGCGCGTTCCCGTACGTATACGTACCGTATTGCCGATCGAGATGCGCGCCCCGTGCTGTCCCGCGGTGCGGTGTGGTGGCATCGCTATCCCTTGGATGTTGAGGCTATGTCTGCTGCCTGCCCCGCGCTGCTGGGCGAGCAGGACTTTAAAAGCTTTTGCAAGGTTGCTTCTGCCGTGGGCAAACCTACGCACCGCTGCGTAATGCGCGCCGAGTTTGGCCATGAGGTTGCGTTTGGCGAGGACATCCTGACGTTTACCATCGAGGGCAATGCGTTTCTGCATTCGATGGTCCGTACGATCGTTGGCACGCTTGTCGCGATTGGCATGCATCGCCGTGAACCCGAGTGGATGCGCGAGGTCATCGATGCTTGCGACCGTACCGCTGCGGGCCCCACGGCTCCTGCCTGCGGCCTTACGTTTATGGGCGTGGATTACGATCCCGCCGAGCTCGTCGTGCTCGACTAGGGGAGGGCTCGACGCGTCGTGCGTCGACACCCATTATCTGTGGGCTGCGCGTGTGCAACATCTGTTCTTGGCGTGCAATACAACCGGTGTCTCATTGCTTTTATTGCCGGGGTGTACCATGAACGACAGTTTGATTCATTGCTGTCGAGAGGACGGATAACTTGGTTCGACGTGGCTCGCATCCGCGACTTTCGGTGATCCTTGTGGTAGAAGGTTCGCCCAGCTATGCGATGCGTGCGCTCGAGAGTATCCAGAACCAAGACCTCTACGATTTGCAGATTGTCGTTGTTTGCCGCGATGCTGCGCCCGGTGTGCGCCATTCGCTTCAAGTTGCTGCCGATAGGGACATCCATATTGATTTGATTGACGTCGAGGACGCGAAGCGCGGTGCTTGTCTTCGTGCCGGTTTTGCTGCATCGCGTGGCTCTCAAATCATCGCTATGAACGCCGATGAGTGGCTTGCTCCGCAGTCCCTTTCCAAGATGGTCGATATCGCGTGCGATACTGCGGCAGACATAGTGTTCCCCACGGTGTCGCTCGACCGCTATGATGCACATCGAGAGCGCCATTCGCGCGTCTTGAATGTTGCCCCTATTGTCATTGAAGACAAGTCTTCGATGGTGAGCGGGCTGTCTCAGTTGATTTTAGGCGGCCTAGTCGCTCAGACCTCTGGCGTGATGTACAGCCGCTCGCTGTTTGAGGCATGCCTTTTGTGCGACAAGGTGTTTCGCACAGTTGGGTTTATGGCGTGCGCGCTCTCGCGGGCGCAGTGCGTCTCCGGCTGCGGCGACGCTTGTTTCCACGCGGCGGCACCTAAGCTTACAGATGCCTTTGATCCCACCATGTATGCCAAGGTATCCGATGACATCCGAGCACTCGACGAGCTTGCGGACTCACTCTCGGAAGCAGATAGCGGTGGTCGGCTCAAGCTGGCAAGCCAAAAGTTCTACTTTGCCGGACTGGTCGCCTGCATCGAGAATTTGTGCCTGAGCCCGCATGGGGTGTCGTCAATTGAGCGTTCCGCCCGCATGCGTGATATGCTCGAGGCGCCTCGAACCCGTCAGATGGTCGCCGCGCTCAAGGACAACCATCGGGGACTCGGTCTGTTGTTTGGGCCGATCGCCAGCGCCAAGCCCACGCGCTGCGTGATGTGTACGCATCTGGCAGCTTTTCTTAACCGGACGGGCGCAAAAACCGCCTAAACGGCTCATTACGAAACAAACTTGCATAGAATTGTTTCGAAATGCGTTCTTATACACAAAAGCCTTCAAATAGCGTTAAACTATTCAATCACTGATTGATTGTCTCCGCCATCTTTTGGAGAGAGGGTTTGTATGGCTAAAAAACGCAATGGGCGCCAGGATGCCATTAGAGATATTGTGCGCAATAAGGACGTCCGTACGCAGCGCGTGCTGGTCGATGAGCTCCGTGCTATGGGCTTTGATTGCACGCAGGCGACTGTCTCTCGCGATATTGCCGATATGGGGCTGCGTAAGCTCCCTGAGGGCATCTATGTTCTGGCAGAGGACCTGCACCTGCAGCGTATGGTTTCCGAGCTCGTTACGGGCGTTCTGCGTACCGATAATCTGGTTATGATCAAGGCTCAGCCTGGCACGGCTTCCGGCATCGCCGCCGCCGTTGATGCGGCAGAGTTGCCCGATGTGCTTGGCTCGCTTGCCGGCAACGATACGATTTTGGTCATTGCCCAGACGGCCGAGGACGGCGAGCGTCTCGAGGCGCTGATCAATAAGCTGAGCAATTCTCGCAAGTAGGCGTGCGGGTCGTGCGCTCGGCTCTGTGCGCGCTGACATCGTGGCTTGTAAGGGGTATCGACGTTGGTCGGTACCCCCTTTTTGTTTGCCGGTATAAAGACCGCCCACCAGGTCGCTTCAAACTAAAAGGCCCCCGAGCAGTTCAATTGAACTGCCTCCCATTTCTTGGACATGAGAAATGGGAGGCTTTCTTTATGCGCGTTGATTTGAGAGTGAAGCATGATATCGAGGCCAGGAAGGCGGCCATAGGGCTCTTCGAGCTCGGGCACGGGTATAAATCTGCCGCGA
>JAUMMZ010000026.1 GCA_031296755.1 Collinsella sp. | reverse complement strand
CGGCCGCCGGCTTGCAGCCGACGCCGGCGTCGAAGAGCTCGACGGCCCGCCTCCTGGACTCCAGGTCGTGCTTCACCCTGAGGTCTATACTCATGGAAAACCTCCCATTTCCCGATGTCCAAGAAATGGGAGGCAGTTCACAGGCACTTTTGTGGTGGTTTTTGCTTTCGAGTAGCTGCCCAAGGAGGTGCACGATGCCCTACATCCCATTTTGGATTTGCATCTTTGCCGGTGCTTTGGTTGATGCCCGTGAGCGACGGTTTCCCAATGAGCTTGCCGGCGTGTGTGCGGTGGCGGCGTTGGCAGGCGTCTGGCTCGACAAGGGCGTTACCACGGCGCTTGACCACGCCGGTCTTGCGGTCATCGTCTACCTTGCCCTTGTGCTCACTGAGTCGCTCTGGCGGCGCCTTCGCCACGCCCCCGGCATCGGCATGGGGGACGTCAAGGCGCTCTTCGCGCTTTGCACGCTTGACCCTCTGGGCGGCATCGTGGCATTTGCCGTCGCGCTCCTGGTCCTTGCCCTCTCCTGCCTCTTCACAAAATCGCGCTCCCTGCCATTGCTCCCGTTTTTGGTGCCGATTTTTGCCATAATCGAGTACGTGGGTAGTACGGTGTAACCGTTTGCGCGCCCTTTTTAAGGAGCATGCCATGGCAATTAATCAAGAAACAGCCGCCATCAAGGCGCGCATGGATCGCATTCCCGCGGCGTTGTCGCCCGATCTGGTCGAGCGTATTGCCGCCGACCGCGCCTCGGGTGTCGTCAACCCGTATCGTTGCAACGACGATCAGGTCATTCGTCGTATTGATCGCGCTGCCGACAAAGGCACGCTCATGCGTCCGGCATTTATGCGCGATACCGAAAAGATACTTCATCTTCCGTCGTACACCCGTTATGCAGGTAAAACGCAGGTCTTTAGCTTCCGTAGCAATGACGATCTGTCACGCCGCGGTTTGCACGTGCAGCTTGTCTCCCGCATTGCGCGCGATATCGGTCGCGCCTTGGGGCTCAATTGCGATTTGATCGAGGCGATTGGCCTGGGTCACGACTTGGGACACACGCCTTTCGGCCATGCCGGCGAGCGCTTCCTCAACGATATCTATCATGAGCGTACGGGGCGTTATTTTTTCCATAACGTGCAGTCGGTCCGAGTGCTCGACACGCTGTATGGCCGCAACGTGTCGCTCCAGACGCTTGACGGCGTGCTATGCCATAACGGCGAGTACGAGCAGCGTGTGTTTGAGCTCTCGGACATGGGCTCCTTTGACCAGTTTGACCAGACGGTTGAGGATTGCATTGCCACGGGCTATAGCGCAATTGAGCATCTGCGTCCCATGACGCTCGAGGGCTGCGTCGTTCGCATCTCGGATATTCTTGCCTACGTCGGTCGTGATCGCCAAGACGCCATTGCGGCGGGCCTGCTTTCGCCCGACGCTTTTGATGATGGCCGGGGCGGTGCCTACAACAGTTGGATCCTCACGCATGCCTCCATCGATATCGTTGAGCACAGCTATGGTAAGCCGCGCATCGAGATGAGCGAGGACCTGTTTGAGGAAATTCGCCGAGCCAAGCGCGAGAACTACGAGAAGATCTATAGCAAGGGCGGTATCGAAGGCGATTCCGAGGCGGAGCTGCGCGAGGCGTTCGTAAAGCTCTACGACCGTTGCCTGCAGGACATAAATGAAGGCGACGAGTCTTCGTACATCTTTAAGCACCATATTTCGCGCATTGAGCAGCAGCTTTTCTACTACGATCGCACCTATGCCTGGCAGGACGACAAGGATCAAGCCGTGGTGGATTATATCGCGAGCATGACGGACGGTTATTTCTGCGAACTGACGAGCAAGCTGTTCCCTGGTCTGGAGTTTCCGCACCGTACCTATATTAACGAACGGTAGTTCGTATATATTCGGTATACTGGTTAGTTGAAAACGTTTTTGATTGATGCACGGGATGGCTATGGACGACCTTTTTTCTGCCTCGACGCGTGAGCGTTCCTTTCAGAATGCGCCGCTTGCGGTGCGCATGCGGCCAAATTCGCTCGACGAGTATGTGGGCCAGCAAAAGGCCGTCGGTAAGGGCTCATGGTTGCGTGCCGCGATCGAACACGACGTGCTTTCCAGTGTGATTTTGTATGGGCCGGCCGGTACGGGCAAGACGACGCTGGCCCATATTATCGCCAACCATACTAAGAGCGAGTTTGTCGAGGTCAGCGCTGTGACAGGCACCGTGAAGGACTTGCGCCGCGTGATTGATGAGGCCAAGACGCGCCTGAATACGTACGACCGCCGCACCATTCTATTCATCGATGAGATTCACCGCTTCTCTAAGTCGCAGCAGGATGCCCTGCTGCATGCAGTTGAGAACCGTACCGTCATTATGATTGGCGCTACGACAGAGAACCCGTACTTTGAGGTCAACTCGGCACTGTTGTCGCGCGGGCGCGTGGTGGAGCTTGAACATCTGAAGGATGAGGATATCGCCACGCTTATTGAGCGTGCGCTCGAGGCACCACAGGGCTTGAACGGAAAGTTCTCGGCCGATGAGGATACGGTCAAGACCATTTGCACGCTGGCAGCGGGTGACGCTCGCTCGGCGCTCACGACGCTCGAGCTTGCGAGCGAGATTGCCGTCACGCGTCCCGATACCGAGGGAACGCCAGCGCCTGCGGCGGGGGAGCGCTATCCCATCACCGTGGATGACGTGAAGATTGCCAACCCGCGTCGCGGCTTTACGTATGACAAAAACGGCGACATGCACTACGACATCATCAGTGCGTTCATCAAGTCCATGCGCGGTAGTGACCCCGATGCCACGATCTATTGGCTCGCGCGCATGATCGATGCTGGGGAGGATCCTAAGTTTATCGCTCGCCGCATTATGATTCACGCTTCTGAGGATGTTGGCAACGCCGACCCGCAGGCGCTTTTGGTGGCGCATGCCGCGTTTAAGTCTGCCGAGGTCATTGGCTATCCCGAGTGCCGCATTAACCTGGCTCAGGCTGCACTCTATGTGTGCTTGGCGCCAAAATCCAACGCGTGTGAGGCTTCGATCGATGCGGCGCTGGCCGATATCCATTCTAGTGGGCTTCGCGAGGTGCCGAGTTATCTGCGCGATCGCCATCGCCCGGGCAGCGATGAATACGGTGTGTATAAGTATCCACATGATTATCCCGAAGGCTGGGTCGATCAGCGCTATTTGCCCGAAGGCTTGGAACGCGGTGCATTTTGGCAGCCTGCCGGGCGCGGCTGGGAAGAGTGGCGCGTAGAGCAAAGCGAACGAGACCGCAGCGGGAATGCACCGAGGTAGCTGCTGATAATTTTGTCCCACGTTGCTGCTCTTGGCATGTTCGGTCCCCTTTGGGGTACCATGAAAAGCGTCTGTATTTCGATTCTTCCGGGAGGCTTGTATGAGTCCCATTCAAATCGCCCTGCTGCTGCTCGCCGTTGCCGGCGTGTGGGCCATCGCTGAGCTCGCGCTTACCCTGCGCAAGACCCGCAATGTTGTCGACTCGCTCGATAAAACCGTGAACGACCTCAACAACACCATCGTCGAGGCTCAGCCTGTGGTGGCAAAGCTCGATGGCGCTGTCGATGAGCTTACGCCGGCGCTTGCCCAGATGGAGCCGCTGCTTAAGTCGAGCAAGACGGCAGTTGATGCCCTTACCTCCAATCTCGTAGAGGTCGAAGCCGTGGTTCGCGACATTTCCGAGGTTACGGGCAGCATGGCCGAGGCCAGCAATGCTGTGTCGAGCGTGACCGACTCTGCCGCCGGTGCTGTGCAGAAGCTCTTCAATAAGGTGAAGGCTCCTGCAGCCGACGCCGATCGCAAGCTCGCCGCTGCCGCTGCGGAGGCCGAGCAGCCTACCGAGCGCATCCTAATTGGCGAGGACGAGGCCGCCGCGGGCGACGATGATGGTCAGAAGTCTGTATCCAAGCCGGCTCAGTATTACACCTATACGCCCGCCGAGACCTCTGAGGAGTCCTGCGATGAGTAGCGAAGCAACCTGCCCTATCACGCTGACCGTTGCCGGTGACCCGCGTCTCGCTCGCCTTGTGCGCATGACGGCAGCCAACGTTGGTGCCCTGTGCTCTATGTCTGTCGATCGCATTGAGGACATCCGCATGGCTGCCGAGGAGGCTTTCATCTTTGGTTGCACCGCGGTCGACTGCGATGACATCACCATCAAATTCGATGTCGATGAGACCCACGTTGGCATGACTATTACCTTTGGCGACCAGGCTACGGTCGATGAAGACGACCAGGCTGCGGTGTATGCCGAGCTCATCCTCGCGAGCGTGTGCGACTCCTACGAAAAGACTGCGGCGCCCCTGACGCTTTCCCTCGACCTCAAGGCGGATATTTAATATGACCGAACGTTCCCGGAGCGGCAAGACCGCTTGGGACAAGGAGAAAACCCGCGAGCTGTTTCGTCGCTACAAGGAGACCGGTGATCCGGACGCCCGCGAGCAGCTCGTCATGTCCCATATTAACCTGGTAAGGTTTCTTGCCAACAAATTTAAGAATCGCGGCGAGCCGCTCGACGACCTCATGCAGGTCGGCTATCTGGGTTTGCTCAAGGCTATCGACCGTTTTGATCCCGAGCGCGGACTCGAGTTCACGACGTTTGCGACACCCACTATCCTGGGCGAGATCAAACGCCATTTTCGCGACAAGGGCTGGAGTGTGCGCGTACCGCGTCGTCTGCAGGAGCTCTCGGCCAAGGTCAACCAGGCTACTGACAAACTTACCAACGAGCTGCAGCGTTCGCCCAAGGTTGAGGAGATCGCTGAGTATCTAGATGTGACTGTCGATGAGGTCCTCGAGGCTATGGAATCGTCTTCGGCCTATACCTCGGTGCCCATCGAGGCTCCTGGTGCGTCCGATTCCGACGATGCCCCCTCGATTCTCGACCGTTACGCCGACGACGACAACGAGCTCGACTTTACCGATGACCGTCTAGTGATCGAGGAAGCCATCCGTGATTTCTCGCCGCGCGAGCGCGAGGTGATCGAGCTGCGCTTTGTGAAGGGCATGACACAGATCGAGATCGCCAAGAAGCTGGGTATTTCTCAGGTGCAGGTTTCGCGTCTGCTGCGCCGCACGCTTAAGAAGATTCAGGACAAGATCGACCCCGACGGAGTGATGTTTCGTTCATGAGTGAGCACCCCCAACAAACCGATCGCGTGCTGCGCGACACCCGCATTCTGACGCTGCGCATTTGGGCTGTTGTCGGCTGCATTGTCATCGCCGCTGTCATCTTTAACCTTATGGGCATCCTGGCGCCGGTTATTGAGTTTCTTGCCGTCGGCTCCATCATTGCTTTTGTGATGTCTCCGATCACCAACTGGCTCGAGCACCATGGCGTGAATCGCGGCATCGGTTCGCTTATCGCGCTTATTGTTGTTGTTGCCGTGCTCGTTGGTGTCGTTTGTATCTTGTCGCCGATTCTCTTTGGTCAGATCATGGAAGTCCTGAGCCGCCTGCCCGAGCAGCTTCGTGTTGCGGGCGGTGATCTCAACGAGATGATCTCGCATGCCAAGACGCTCAACAACACGCCGCTCAAGGAGTATTTGGACGATAATCTTTCGTCGCTGGTTGCCGTGGCATCGAGGTATGTGTCTCAGATTGCCGCCGAGCTTGGTCGTGGTGTGTTCCCACTCATCACCAATACGGCCTCGCAGCTGTTCGTTATCTTCCTTGGCCTGGTGCTTGCCTACTGGATGGCCTGCGACTACCCTCGCATGCACCACGAGATTTGCACCATCATCGGTCAGGAGAAGGAGACCTCGTACCGCTTTATGGTCGCCATCCTTTCTCGCTCTGTCGGCGGCTACATGCGCGGTATGGTCGTGACGTCCATCTGCGGTGGTTTCCTCGCCTTTATCGGTTTTATGATCATCGGCCATCCGTATGCGGCGCTCATGGCTATCTTTACCGGCATCATGCATTTGGTTCCGGTCGTCGGTCCCTGGGTGAGCGCAGCAATCGCCACGGTGCTCGGTTTCATGTTCAGCCCCATGTTGGCGTTATGGACGCTCATCGTGACGATGGTCGCGCAAAACGTCACCGATAACGTCATTTCGCCCAAGGTCATGCAGAGCTCGGTGCAGGTGCATCCCATCATGAGCCTCACGGCGCTCGTTATTGGCTCGGCACTCATGGGCCCCATCGGCATGATTATTGCCATCCCGCTTTGTGCGGCCCTCAAAGGTATCTTCGTGTTCTACTTCGAGAATGAGACCGGCCGCCAGCTTGTGGCCTATGACGGCGCCGTGTTTAAGGGCACACCGTACCGCGATGCCGATGGCAACCCGGTCGCCGCCTACGACGCGCTCGGCGACGACACCTTCATCTACGAGTCTGAGCTTATCGGTAACGAGACTGCGCCCGAGGCCAAGGCCATGCCCAAGTCCGAGCTCGATAATCCCTGGATCAAGCTCTCTGGTCTGCAGCCCGATGCGACGGGCTTCTTCAAGAACCCCTTCGCTAAGGATGACGATTCCAACACGGATGACGACACCAAAACCGGCATCGACGGCTCCATGGACGATGATGACAACTAGCGGGGTAATTCGGATTAATATTCATACGCGCTAACATGCAATTTCGCTGAAGGGCCGGCATTGTGCCGGCCCTCTTTTTTGCACTTGCGCGGCGGGATGGTAATATCGTTACGTTTGAACTGTTTCGATGTGAAACCGAGGAGATTCCCTCTATGAGTGCTGACTACCCGTCAATGACTACGGCCGAGATCCGCTCCAAGTTCCTCAACTTCTTTGAGGAGCGCGGTCTTAAGCTCTATCCTTCTTCGTCCCTCGTCCCCGATGATCCCTCGCTGCTGCTTGCCAACGCCGGCATGAACCAGTTTAAGGAGTACTACCAGGGCAAGAAGACCATGAAGGAGATCGGCGCGATCTCCTGCCAGAAGTGCGTCCGCACCAACGACATCGATTGCATCGGCGAGGACGGCCGTCACCTGTCGTTCTTCGAGATGCTCGGCGATTTCTCTTTTGGCGGCGTCTCCAAGGAGCAGGCTTGCGCATGGGCCTTTGAGCTCATCACCAAGGAGTTCAAGCTGCCGCTCGACCGCCTGTACTTTACCGTCTTTACCGAGGACGACGAGACCCACGACGTGTGGCGTTCTCTGGGCGTTGCCGAGGACCACATTTCCCGCCTGGGCGAGGACGACAACTTCTGGGCCGCTGGCCCCACCGGCCCCTGCGGTCCGTGCTCCGAGATCTACTTTGACATGGGAGAGGAGGTCGGCTGCGGCAGCCCCGACTGCAAGCCTGGCTGCGACTGCGACCGCTTCCTTGAGTTCTGGAACCTCGTGTTTACCCAGTACGACCGTCAGGAGGACGGCTCCATGCCGGAGCTGCCGCACCGCAACCTCGATACGGGCATGGGCCTGGAGCGCATGGCTGCCATCATGCAGCACAAGACCGCCAATTACGACGGCGATCTGATGCAGCACCTCATCAAGCTGGGCGAGGAGATCAGCGGCAAGACCTATGACGCCGACGATTACTCCGGCGCCAGCCGTTCTCTTCGCATCATCGCCGACCACTCCCGTGCCGTCGACTTCATGATCTCTGACGGCATCCTGCCCGGTAACGAGGGTCGCGAGTACGTCCTTCGCCGCCTGCTCCGCCGCGCCGTGTTCCACGGTCGCCTACTGGGCATCGAGGGCGCCTTCCTGACCAAGTTCATCGACGAGGTCAACGCTCAGATGGGCGAGGCCTACCCCGAGCTGCTCAAGAATGTCGCGCTCGTTAAGGGTATCGTCGCCTCCGAGGAGGAGCGCTTCTCCACGACGCTCGACAACGGTCGCGTCTACCTGGATGAGGCCCTGGCAGCGCTTGCCGAGGGTGCTGCGCTTCCGGGCGATGTTGCCTTTAAGCTGCACGACACCTTTGGTTTCCCCATCGACCTGACCGTCGAGATCGCCGGCACCGCTGGTCACGACGTCGACATGGACGGCTTCACTGCCTGCATGGAGGACCAGAAGGCCCGCGCTCGTGCCAACGCCAAGGGCGATGCCTGGGGCAGCTTCAACGACGTTTGGGTCGAGCTTTCCGACAAGGTCGCCGAGACTGAGTTCGACGGCTATGACAACGATGTGATCGAGGGCGCCAAGGTTGTTGCCATCGTGCGCAACGCCGAGTCCGTCGAGTCCGCTGCCGCCGGCGAGGACGTCGAGGTCGTTCTCGACCGCACTCCGTTCTATGCCGAGATGGGTGGCCAGCAGGGCGATGCCGGCGAGCTTTCCGCCGAGGGCGTTTCGCTGACCGTTTCCGATACCAAGAACCACAACGGCCTGTATGCTCACGTCGCCCACGTTGCCGAGGGCACGCTGGCCGTCGGTGCTACCGTGACCGCCGCGCTCGACGCCGAGCGCCGTGGCTTCCTGCGCCGCAACCACACCGCCACGCACCTGCTCGACGCCGCCCTTAAGCAGGTCCTGGGCGAGCACGTCTCCCAGGCCGGCTCGCTGGTGACGCCCGAGCACCTGCGCTTTGACTTTACGCACTTCGAGGCCCTTTCCTCCGAGCAGCTCAAGGCTGTCGAGGACCTGGTCAACCAGCAGATCTTT
Source organism: Collinsella sp. (assembly GCA_031296755.1). GTDB lineage: Bacteria > Actinomycetota > Coriobacteriia > Coriobacteriales > Coriobacteriaceae > Collinsella. The sequence goes on along the minus strand of JAUMMZ010000026.1, from coordinate 114,118 downwards.
GCTTCCAAGCCGGTCGTGACCCGTGTTATGGGCATCGACGAGGCTAAGGCTGCCGGCGCTGTCGCTCTGTTTGGAGAGAAGTACGGCGATGTCGTCCGCGTCGTCTCCGTGGGCGCCGAGGACCAGCCGTTCTCTCGCGAGCTCTGCGGTGGCACACACGCTGCCAACACCGCCGAGATCGGCCTATTCAAGATCATTTCCGAGTCCTCCACGGGCTCCAATGTCCGCCGTATCGAGGCCGTGACCTCTAAGGGTGCCCTCGACTATATGGCCGACCGCCTGGCACTCGTTGACGCCGCTGCTACTGCGCTCAAGTGCCGCGTGGATGAGGTTCCCGCTCGCGTGGAGAACCTGCAGGCCGAGCTGCGCGAGACGTCCAATAAGCTCAAGAAGGCTCTGACCGGTGGCTCCTCCGACGCCATCTCCAGCGCCATCGAGGGCGCCGTCGAGCTCGACGGCTATAAGCTCGTTGTCGCTGAGCTCCAGGGCCTTGAGGCTACCGACCTGCGCAACGTATGGGATACCGTGCATCAGAAGGTCGCCGGCCCTGTTGCTTGTGTCGTCGCCAGCGTGACTGAGAAGGGCACTCCGGCCCTGCTCGCTGCCGGCTCCGATGACGCCGTCAAGGCCGGTTTCCACGCCGGTAACGTGATCAAGCAGATCGCGGGTCTGGTCGACGGTCGCGGTGGCGGTCGTCCGAACATGGCCCAGGCCGGTGGCAAGAATGCTGCCGGCATCGCCGATGCCCTCGCGGCCGCTAAGACCGCGCTCGGCGCCTAAGAATCTAAGAAGTCGCTGTGGTTGCGCTCGCGCTGGACATAGGGGAGACCAGGATTGGCATCGCCGTCTCGAGCCGTGATGGCAAGATGGCGATGCCTGTCAAGGTGCTTCCGGCTGCCGAGGTCACCGGTATGGCCAAGACGTTCCGCTACCTGGTTGAGGACTATGAGCCCGACATCCTGGTAAGCGGACGTCCCCTGACCATGGCCGGTGAGCCCGGCCCTCAGGCCGAGCGCGTTGCCGCTGTGGCGCAAAAGATTGCCGACGAGCTCGATCTTCCGTTGGAGTTTGAGGACGAGCGTCTGTCCTCGCAAGAGGCCAAGCGTATCCTGCGCGAGCAGGGACTCAACGAAAAGCAGATGAGGGGCAAGATCGACATGATTGCCGCCAGCCTGTTTTTGCAGACGTGGCTCGATCGTAAAAACGAGGAGGTTTCGCATGCCTAGTGCTTCCGATCCGCGCCAGCCGAATCGTACACAGCAGCCGGCGTCGCGCCCTGCCCAGCCTGGCCAGCGTCCGGCACAGCCGACGCAGCGCGCAGCTCAGCCTGCCGCGCGCCCGGCGCAGTCCTTCTCTCGTTCGGCCCAACCTGTTCAACGGACGGGTCAGCAGCCTTCTGCTCGTTCGGTTCAGCATTCGGCTTCTCACGCGGCTCAGCAGCCCACTGCTCGTACGGCCCAGCCTGCAGGCGGCACCCGCTTTAAGCAGCAGGCACCTACCCAGCGAACGCAGGCCCCCCAATCACATTCGCATCACGCTCGTGGTTCGCATGGCGTTGCTCCGGCGACCCGCTCGAGCTACAACACGCATGCTCGTCGCGGTGCTCAAAAGAAGAGTTCTCCGGTTCCCATGATCATCGGCGTTGTGTTGGCGGTGCTCGCGCTTGCCGCGATCGTTTTCTTTGTCGTGCCAGCCGTCAAGGGCTTCTTTGGCGGTGAGGGTGCGAAAGTCGTTGCAGGCCAGCAGGTTACTATCACGATTCCCGATGGTGCCTCGGGTGACAGCATCGCTTCGATTCTCTCCGAGAACCATATCGTAGAAAATCCCAAGGATTACTATGCGGCGGTGAAAAAGCTCAACGCCGATATGTCGCTCAAGCCTGGTGATTATTCGTTCACCACACTCATGGATGCGACCAAGGTTGTTCAGCAGCTCATGGAAGGCCCCAACGCGGGCTCCAATACGCTGACTATCCCTGAGGGCCTGACGGTCGATCAAGTCGCCGACCGTGTGGCCCAGGCCTACGACAGCATCTCTAAGGAAGACTTCCTCAACCAGGCCAAGGCCTCCAACTACGTGGACGACTATAGCTTCCTTAAGGGTGCCGCCAACGACTCGCTCGAGGGTTTCTTGTTCCCCAAGACCTATTCGTTGGGTGATTCGCCGACGGCCGATGGCGTGATTCGCGCTATGCTCGATCAGTTTAAGACCGAGTACAAGTCGCTTGACTTTGCGAGCTGCGAAGCCAAGATCAAGGAACGCTACGGTGTGGAGATGTCCGACTACGACATCGTCAACTTGGCCTCCATCGTTGAGCGCGAGGGCCTCAACGCCGATCAACGTGCGCACGTGGCCTCGGTCTTCTACAACCGCCTTGCCGGCAAACTCGACGGTCTGCGCTATCTCAACAGCGATGCGACCATGATGTATGTCACCGGACGCGAGGTTACCGCCGACGACCTGCAGAGCGATAGTCCGTATAACACCTATAAACACGAGGGTCTGCCGCCCACGCCCATCTGCTCTCCGTCGCTCGAGGCACTCAAGGCCACGCTTGAGCCGACCGACTCCGAGGACCTGTATTTCTACATTACGCAGGACGAGGAGTACTTCTCGCAAACCTACGAAGAGCATCAACAGTCTTGGAATTAGCATGAGGATTTTTAGCCCCAAACGATACGTTGCCTCGGTCGATCGCATCGACCTTGATACCCTGTGGGCCGATGGCAAACGCGCCATTCTGCTCGATCGCGATAACACCCTGGTGCCGCGCGACACCGAGCAGGTTCCCGCCGCGGTTTCTGCTTGGCTCGACGCCGCCCGCGCCAAAGGTTTTAAGCTGTGCATGGTGTCCAACAACTGGCATCGCGACCAGGTCATGAGCTCTGCACGCGAGCTGGGACTCGAGGCCATCAGCCACGCCATGAAGCCGGCGCCGTTTGCCCTCAAGGCGGGTCTTAAGCGCCTCGGCGCCACGGCCGACGAGGCGGTGCTGATCGGTGATCAGCTCTACACTGACGTGTGGAGCGGCAATTTCGCCGGCGTCGATACCATACTGGTAAAGCCGCAGGCGACGCAGGACCTGTGGTATACGCAGATCTTCCGTATCTTTGAGCGCCGGGCCCTGCGCGACCTTCCCTGCGAGGAATAGGTTTCGCCATGTCTCAGCACATCAAACACGGCTGCGACCATATCTTCTTTATCGGCTTTTTGGGCGCGGGCAAATCGACGCTCGCGCGCAACGTCGGCACCATGTTCAAGCGGCGTTTTATCGATACCGACCGCCTGGTCGTGCGCCGTTGCGGTAAGTCGGTAACCGAGATTTTTGAGACCGAGGGCGAGGATCGTTTTCGCGAGCTCGAGACCTCGGCGCTCCGTTCGCTCCAAAGCGAGCGCAGCCTGTTGGTTTCGTGCGGGGGCGGTATCGTCGAAACGCCGGTGAATATTGAACTGATGCACGAAATGGGTACGTGCGTGTACCTCGAGGGCGACTTCGAGGATTCGATTCGACAGATTCGTCGGTCCGACACGCGCCCCGATTTCCGTTCGCCCGAGCATGCTGCGCGCCTGTTTGAGCATCGCCGTCCGCTGTATCGCCAGGCCGCCAACCTTACCCTTGATATTCGCAACAAGTCCTTCGAGGACGTTTCCTACCTTTGTGCCGAGATGCTTTTGGAGCGTGGGCTGCTATGATTCGCCGTCAACTGATCAATTTCCAAAACCGCAGCGTCGATGTCCGTGTCGGATTGGGCGCGTTCGATGAGCTTTCGCGCATGTTTGCCTCGGCCGTGGGCAAGCCTAAGCGCGCGATGGTGGTTTGGAACGACGCTATATCCGAGCGTTTTGGCGAGGTCGTCGAGCATGCGCTGGTCGACGCCGGTTTTGCCGTGTCGCTGCTCGTCCTTGAGGTTTCGCCTGCTGGTGCCACGCTGGCCGATGCCGATGCGATCTTTGGCGCCCTGTCTGCCAACGGCGTTACCTGCGACGATCTGGTTGTCGCCGTTGGCGATGCCGCAACCTGCTCGGTTGTTAGCTGGTGTGCCAACCAGTGGTGTGGCCGAACGGAGTGCGCGCTGCTGCCGACGACGTTCGACGCCATGCTCACGGTCGCGACGACCATGAAGCCGCTCGTCGCCTCGTCGGCGTATGCGCTTCCCGCTATCGCGTTCCGTCCCGAGCCGGGCTTGGTCGTGTGTGACCTCAACCTTGTTCGCGAGGCGGACCCCGAGGACCTCAAGCTCGGCTATGTGGTACTTGTTGGTACCATGCTTTCGAGCAGTAAGTCCCGCTGGAATCAGTTTACTGAGACCGTCCCCGAGATTCTTGCGGGTGAGGAGGTCGCGCTCGTTAATGCCGTTCAATGGTCTCAAACTGCCTGCAAGGACGTACTGATGGCCACGAACCCGAGCGCCCGCCATGCGCTTGATTTTGGCAAGACGGGGGAGCGTACCCTGCGCGCCTGCTTGGGCGATGCCGCTTCGCAGGTTCCTGCCTACCAGCTGTTGTCCGAGGGCATGCGCTTTGAGGTGCGCCTAGCACATGATGCCTGCGACTTCGATATCGATTACGTCTTTGAGGTCGATGACTGCCTGGAGGACTTTGGTATCGAGGAGCTTGCCTTCGACCTGGAGCCCACCGCGTTTATCGAGGAGTTCCGCAAGCAGCAGTTCGCTCGCTCGAATCGCAGCATGCTGCCGCTGCCCGCAGCACTCGGTGCCATTCGCCTAACGAGCGTTGAGGACGAGGTTCTTGAGCGCCATGCTCACGCCTACTTGGCTTCTCGCAAAGAACTTCTCTAAGATTTATTGACATCCATCGTCTTTCGTATCATGTTGAGGGGCGGGTTTTCAATCGGTTGCGGATCGCATGCGATTCCGTCGTTCGGTTGAGACCCGTCCCGTCTATATAGAGACAACAAGAAAGGAATCTGCATGTCTGAGTTTGCTGCCGGTCCTGCCGGTCGTATCGAGCGTGTCCGTGCCCTGATGGCCGAGCGTGGCTACGATGCCATCGTGGTGCGCGACGAGGCCAACCTTCGTTGGCTTACGGGCGTGAAGGGCGTATTCGACTACACCTTCGAGTTCCCGCACGCTGCGTTTATTACGGCCGACCAGTGCCTGTTCCATACCGACTCGCGCTACCTCAACAGCTTTGAGGAGAACACGCCCGCCGGCAGCCCCTGGGTCTACGACATGGACGAGGGCACCATCCCCGGTTGGGTCGCCGGCAAAATCGCGGCCAACAAGTGCCGCGTCTGCGCTGTCGAGGACGACATGCAGATCAACTTCTACCAGGGTATTCAGCGCGGCCTGGAGGACCGCTCCGTTGCCTGCATGCTGCCACTGATGCATGACGACATCCGCAAGATGCGCGCCATCAAGGATGCCGAGGAGATCGAGCTCATGCGCCATGCACAGTCGATCACTGACGCCGCCTTCCAGCACATGCTCGGCTTTATTAAGCCCGGTATGACCGAGAAGCAAGTTCGCAACGAGCTCGAGAACTTTATGTTCGCCAATGGCGCTGACAGCCTTGCCTTCGGCTCCATCGTAGCGAGCGGTCCCAACACCGCCAACCCGCATGCCGTGCCGAGCGACCGCGTGATCGAGAAGGGCGACTTTGTCCTCATGGATTACGGCGCGGGCTACTGTGATTACCGCTCCGACATGACGCGCACTGTCGTGATTGGCGAGCCCACCCAGGAGCAGCTCGACCTGTACGCACTCGTGCGCCGCACGCACGAGGAGTGCGTCGCCGCCATCCATCCGGGCGTTGAGGGTAACGACATCTTCAAGCTTTCCAAGAAGATCATCGGCGATGCCGGCTATGGTGATTACTACAACCATGGTCTGGGCCACGGCGTCGGTATCGACATCCACGAGCTGCCCAACTTCAACCGCAGCAAGAACACCATCGAGATCGGCTCGGTTGTCACCATGGAGCCCGGCGTCTACCTGCCCGGCGTGGGCGGCGTGCGCCTTGAGGACTACGGCGTGGTCACCGAGAACGGCTACGAGCCCTTCACCAAGACCCCGCACGACCTGCACGTCATCGATTGCTAGCCCATTTCGATAGATTTTTGGGGCGGGGCGTCCGGATCGATTCGGACGCCCCGCGTTCTCTTTTTATGCGCTCGCTGCAGGCGCCGTCAGCAAGTGTATAATTTCGGTCGTATGTAATTTGGACGCTTGTGCGTTCTGCCCATAACAAGAAAGGTCGCTATGCCTACCATTTCTACCGCCGACTTCAAGAACGGCCTCGGTCTCCGCATCAAGGACAAGGTCTACACCATCGTCGAGTTCCAGCATGTCAAGCCGGGCAAGGGCGGCGCGTTTGTGCGCTACAAGACCCGCGACATCAAGAGCGGCCGTGTCGTCGAGAACACCTGCAACGCCGGCACCAAGTTCGAGAGCGTCATGCTCACCACCCGTGAGTTCCAGTACCTCTACAACGATGGCGCCGACTACATCTTCATGGACAACGAGACCTATGAGCAGGTTCCCGTTCCCGAGGACATGGTGGGCGAGAACTCCAAGTGGCTGCGCGAGAACGACATTTGCCAGCTGCTCTTCGCCGACGATGAACTCATGGGCGTGACCCCGCCGATGTTCATCGAGACCACCATCGTCCAGACCGACCCGGGCTTTAAGGGCGACACCGTCCAGGGTTCCACCAAGCCGGCCACGATTGACACCGGCGCTGTCATCCAGGTCCCCATGTACCTCAACGAGGGCGAGGTCATCAAGGTTGACACCCGCGACGGCAAGTTCGTCTCCCGCGTCTAGCAACCAACTCTTCTAGGAGGACTCATGCCCCAGGAAATCAAGATTGACGGCATCGGCATTTCGCCCGATGTTCTGACCGCCATCGTCTCGCGCGCCGTGTCGGATGTCGAGGGCATCGCCTCCGTTGGCGTCAAGGACCTTGCCACCAACCTTGTCTCCATGATGCTCTCGTCCAAGGCCCCTGCTTCCGAGCCGGCGGTCGAGGCCGAGGTCGTCGGCGACAAGCTCGCACTCACCGTGCGTGTCGTGGTGTTCTTTGGCTATCCGTTCAAGAAACTCGCCGAGGCCGTTCGCGCCGCCGTGGTCGCCGCCATCGATGCCCAGGTTGGCGTCGAGGTCGAGCGCGTTGACGTTTGCATCGACGGCCTCGTTTTCCCCAAGGAGTAACCTTTGAGTCTTAAGGTTTATCGCGGGCGTACGCTTGCCCGCAGTCAGGCGCTGCAGCTGCTGTTCCAGGCCGAGGCCACGGACAGCCCGCTCGAGCGCGTCCTCGAGGGTGATTTCCTGATCTCGAAGGGTCCCCTCGACCCCTATGCGTTGGAGCTGTGCCGCGGTGCCTACGAGCATATCGACCGCATCGACTGCGCTCTGCGCTCCGTCGCCAAGAACTGGGATCTTATGCGCATGCCCGGCGCCGACCGTAATCTGCTGCGTATCGCCGTTTACGAGATGCGTTTCCTCACCGACGAGGAGGTTTCGGACGCCATCGTGATCAACGAGGCTGTCGAGCTTGCCAAGGCCTATGGCACCGACCAGTCCGCGTCGTTCGTCAACGGCGTGCTGGGCAAGATCGCTCGCAGCGAGGAGCTGCCGGGCGAGGACCTGTACCAGGAGCTGATGGCCGAGGATCGCGCTCGCGAGGAGGCGCAGGCTGCCGAGGCGGCCGCCAAGGTCGCTGCCGCTCAGGCTGCCGCCGGTGTACTTGCCGAGGATGCGGACGCTGCTGAGGCCGTCGAGGCCGACTCCGTCGAGGAGTAGTCATGCCAGAGGGTTCCGTCCGCAACTTCGACGAGATCTCGGACCGCTTGGACCAGATCATCGCTACCGTTCGCTCAAAGGATACGTCCTTGGAGCGTTCGCTCGATCTGTTTGACGAGGCGATTGAGCTGGGCTCCCGTGCGGTCGACATGGTCGATAAGTTTGAGCTGACGCCGCGTGAGGCCGACAAGCTCGAGCAGGAATACGATGAGGATGCGGCAAACGAATCCCAGGATAGCTAGGCCGCATCTCCGGATACGAATGGTTGATGGCATTCATGAAACGTGTGCGTCTTGATGACGAACTGATTTCACAGGGCATCTGCGCTGATCGCGCGGATGCCCTTCGCACTCTTATGGCCGGCTTGGTCTCGAGTGGCGGCGAGCGCTTGACTTCGCCGGGCCTTAAGGTAATCCCGGGCCTTCCGCTGCACGTGAAGGGGCGCATTCCCTATGTTGGCCGCGGCGGTCTTAAGCTCGAAGGCGCGCTTGATGCGTTTGGCATCAATCCGACGGGCCTTGCCTGTCTGGATGTGGGCTGCTCTACCGGCGGCTTTACCGATTGTCTGCTCAAGCGCGGAGCTGCGACCGTTGTCTCGGTGGACGTGGGTCGCGCCCAGTTCGATTGGTCGTTGCGTCAGGACGATCGCGTGACGCTGCATGAGCGCACAAACGTGACGCAGCTGCCTGAGCTTGGCTATGCCGGCGTCATCGACCTGGCTGTGTGTGATGTCTCGTTTACCAGCATCGCGAACATTATCGATGCGGTACTGGCGTGCCTGGCTCCTACGGGAGCATTCTGCACGCTCGTAAAGCCGCAGTTTGAGGCTCCGGCGGCGCTGGTGGGCGAGGGCGGCATTGTGACCGATCACGCCGTGCGCCGCGATACACTCGTGGCGGCGGTTGAACTCTTTGCCGCCAAGGGCCTGTTCCCGGTCGATGTGTGCGTGTCGCCCATTCATGGTGCCAAGGGCAACGTTGAGTTTTTCCTGTACGGCACGAGATTTGACCCCGGCGATCGCTCGCAAGACGAGCTGCAATCCCAGGTATCGGTTATGAGCGAGAAAGCTGCAACGCTATGAAGGTCTTTCTGGTTCCCAATTACTACAAGCAAGAGGCGGTCGAGAGCGGCCTGATGCTCGAGCTTTGGCTGACTCGCCAGGGCTATGAGGTCGCATGGGCTGCCGACCAGCGATCCAAGATTCAGAGCACGCCTGATATTGACGGCTCCGATCTGGTCATTACGCTCGGCGGCGACGGCACGTTGCTGCGCGCTGCCCGCATCCTCAACCATCGTGAGATTCCTATCCTCGGTCTTTCCTATGGTCACCTGGGTTTTTTAACTGCTGCGAGTCCCGAGGAGCGCGACATTCTGAAGGTCGTGAGCGACGCCCTGTCCGGCGAGCTGCATGTGAGCCGTCGCGCTACCATCGCCGCGGATATCGTGTCCGTGCGCGAAGATGGTACGAAGGATGTCGTGCGCACCTTCGCCCTCAACGACATGGCGCTTACGCGCGGCCCCCTGTCCGATATGGTCGAGTTCGACATCACGGTGTCCGGCCATCATATCGACCGTCTGCGTGGCGACGGCGTGGTCGTGTCCACGGCGACTGGTTCTACGGGTTACGCACTCAGTGCCGGTGGCCCCATCGTGAGCCCCGACTATACGGGCATGGTCTGCGTACCCATTGCGCCGCACACCATTCAGGCCCGTGCCTTCTTGACTTCGCCGAGTGATGTCGTCGAGATCTTTATGTCTGATGACCGTCCGAGTGTTCCGGCGATCGCTATCGATGGACAGTTTATTACCTGCGATGGTACCGTTGACAGCGTGGCCGTGCGCCGCGGGCCCGGAGATGTGCTGCTCCTCGATTACGGCCCCGAGAGCTTCTATAACTCGGTGAGTCGCGTTTTCTACGGAGTCCGTCATGATCGATGAGCTGCAGGTTTCTAACATTGCACTCATTCGCGAGGCGACGTTGGTGCCGAGTGCCGGCCTGACTGTCCTGACCGGCGAGACCGGCGCTGGCAAGACCGCGCTGCTCTCGGCTCTTAAGCTTATTTTGGGCGAGCGCGCGGATTCGTCGACGGTGCGCGAGGGCGAGGCGCTCGCGAGCGTCGAGGCACGACTCTTCGACGGGCCGCACGACACGGAAGGGTTCACCGTGCAGCGCAGTCTTTCTGCCGAGGGCCGCAGCCGCGTGAAGATTGACGGCCGCATCGCCAGCGTGCGCGAGCTTTCGGAGCGCGTTGGCGTGATGATGGATCTGTGCGGCCAGCACGAGCACCAGCGCTTGCTCGATCCGGCGCATCACGTTGCGATGGTCGATGCGTGGGCGGGGCGCTCTGCGCTCGAGGCGCTCGAGCACTACCGTGCTTGCTTTAAAGCCTCGCGCGCGGCCGCTAAGGAGGTCCGTCGCGTCGAAGAGGCCTCGCGTGCGCAGGGGAGCCGCGTCGAGGAGGCGCGCTTTGCCCTCGAGCGCATCGGCGAGGTCGACCCTAAGCCGGGCGAGTATGAGGAACTCGAGGAACTGCTGCCGCGCTCCGAACATGCCGAGGTACTGGTTGCCACCGCTAACGATGCCCATGCATCGCTTGCCTCTGAAGGGGGAGCGCTCGATGCCGTGAACAGTGCTGTGGCAGAGCTTTCCCGAATGGCTACCGTCGATCGCAAACTGGGCGACATTGCCGATGCACTTTCGGATGCCTGTATCTCCCTTGAGGATTGCGCGAACGAGCTTCGTACCTATCGCGATGCCGTCGCCTTCGACCCGCGCGAGCTCGCTCGCATGCGTGAGCGGTATTCCGACCTCAAGGGTCTGTTGCGTCAGTGGGGTCCCACCATGGACGATGTTTTTGCCATGCGCGATCGCTCGCAAGAACTGCTGTCCTTGGTCGATGATGGCGATGAACAGATCAAAAAGGCGCGTGAGGCACTCGGGAGCGCCGAGCGCGAGTTGTTTGCCGCTGCCAAGGCACTTAAGCGCGCTCGCAATACGGCGGCCCCGCGCTTCTGCCACGAGGTCGGCCGCCAGATGGCTCGCCTGGAGATGGGTAGTGCCGAGCTCGTTTGGGAGTCGCGTGATCTTCCCCGTGCTGAGTGGACGCCCGTTGGTCCTTCGAGCTACGAGCTGCTATACCGCAGCGGTGCCGGTTTGACGCCGCGCCCCTTGCGTCGAATTGCGTCGGGCGGTGAGCTAAGCCGCGTCATGCTGGCGAGCAAGGTTGTCCTCGGTAACGCGGACGGTGTCGATACACTGGTGTTTGACGAGGTCGATGCTGGTGTCGGTGGCTCCACGGCGCGTGCACTTGCGGGCGTGCTGGCAGATCTCGCCGCTACGCATCAGGTGATTGTCGTAACCCACTTGGCGCAGGTTGCCGTCATGGCTGACAAGCATTATGTCGTCAGCAAGGAACCGGGCGATGTTCCCCAGACGCATTTGGACGAGGTAACCGGCGAAGCGCGTACCGCCGAGATCGCCCGCATGTTGAGTGGCGATCAGTCCGAGGCAAGCTTGGCCCACGCAAAGCAGATGCTGGAAGAAGCTCGAGGTTAGATCGTATCAGCGGTGTTGGTGGGACAAATAGACTGATATTTATGTCCCACTACGCGTTTTACTCCACAACCTTATCCGGCTGGATGAGCTCCTCGTAGTAGCTGATATGCTCGCGAGCGTCTTCAATCTCGGGCAGCAGGAAGTTGTAGATGACTTCGATGATCATCGTGGCGCTGATTTTGGAGAACGCAAAGTCTCCCGTCGTCAGCAGCGCTTCGTGGTTGACGGTATTAAACGTGTAGTCTGCCAGGCGCGCGAGCGGGGATTTGCTGTCGCTGCTGATAACGACTACGGTTGCGCCGCAGTCGCGAGCCGCTTTTGCCATGCGATTCAGTCGGCGCGATTTGCCGGAGTTTGAGATTAGCACGATGACGTCACCCGGGCGCAACGTGAGCGCAAAGCCGATTGATGTCTCGCTAATGGTGCTCGCCATGCAGCGCAGGCCCAGCTGCGAAAACTTAAACGTCGCATCGAGCGCGACCGCGTTCGTATTGCCCACAGCCGCAAACTCAATAATCCCTGCATGCTTAAGGGCATGCACAACAGCCGCCAGCGTATCGTGGTCGATACCGTCGATGGTTGCATTAAGCTCGCTCACCTTGGCAGCCAGGATGTTCTTGAGGCTCTGCTCCATATTGTCGAGCGAGACCTCGTCGGTCAGGCCCTCGTTGCGCTGGCTTTCCAAATCCCTCGCCAACGAAAACTGAAAGCTGCGGAAGCTGCCAAACCCAAGCTTGCGGCAGAAGCGCGAAACGGTCGCCTCGGACGTGGCAGCGGCGCGCGAGAGCTGAGCGGCCGTGAGGCGTGGCGCCTCGGACTGGTGCTCCAATATATAGTCGACAATGCGCTGCTCGGACTCGCTGTATCCCTGATGGGTGCTAATGAGGGAAAGTGCGCTCTTGCTACTATCGGTCATGGATGGCTCCTGGTTGGCATGAAAATCGGACTCGTTTTGTAATGCCATAGTATAGGGGGATTTTCAATTACAAGATACACCTTGCCGTTTCAAGTGTTGATGGTAAACTTTCACCTACCGTTTACGGTTATGAAAGAACCTTTCACCGGAGAATTGCACCTTGTCTCTTCTCACGCGGACGGTAGGTTGGTATCTTTCAGTTGTGGAAAAACGCGCATCGAAGCGCGTGTAGGGGAGCGCCCGCGGGCGCTGTACTCAAGAAGGAGGGACACATGGCTAAGTTTGACATCATCGCCGCGACCGGTTGCCCGACCGGCATTGCGCACACCTTCATGGCTAAGGAGGCGCTGGAGAAGGCAGCTGCCGAGCGCGGTCTGACCATTAAGGTTGAGACTCATGGCCAGGTCGGTGTCGAGAACGAGCTCACCAAGAGTGAGATCGCTGGTGCCAAGGCCGTCGTCGTCGCAGCCGACAAGGATGTCCAGGCTGAGCGTTTCGCCGGCAAGCCCATGGTTTCCGTTGGTGTTTCCAAGGCCCTGTCCGTTGAGGCCGCCGGTAAGCTGATTGACCGCGCGCTCGCCGCCAAGGGTGACGACACGGTTGCAGCTGCTGCCGATATCGAGGATGAGGTCGAGGAGAAGGAGTCCATCGGCCACATCATCTACAAGCACCTCATGAACGGCGTCAGCCACATGCTGGTCTTCGTTGTTGCTGGTGGTGTTCTGACCGCTGTCTCGTTCCTGTGGGGCATTACGTCCTTCGATTCGACGGCGTCTGACTACAACAGCTTTGCTGCGATGCTCAAGATCATCGGCGGCATCGCCATGAACCTTATGGTTCCGGTGCTTTCCGCCTACATCGCCGAATCCATCGGCAAGCGCCCGGCGCTCGTCCCCGGCTTCGTTGCCGGTATGATCGCCATCCAGGGCCTGCCTGTTAACGCCGAGACCGGCATGATCGACGCCGGTGGCGCCGGCGTGGGCTTCGGCTTCCTGGGCGGCATCGTCGGCGGCTTCCTTGCCGGTTATGTCATCCTGCTGCTCGAGAAGGTCTTTGCCGGTCTGCCCAAGAACCTGGACGGCCTCAAGGCTATCTTCCTGTACCCGCTGTTCTCGACGGCTATCGTCGGCCTGGTCATGCTCGGCATTTCCGGCCCCATGGCTGCCATCAACACCGCCATGATGGACTTCCTCAAGGGCCTGTCCGCCTCTGGCGCCGTTGTCCTGGGTCTTGCTATCGGCTGCATGTGCGCCTTTGACATGGGTGGCCCGGTCAACAAGGCTGCTTATGTCACCGGTACCGCTATGCTCACCGAGGCTCTGGCCGCCGGTGTTGGCACCGATACCTACAACTTCGGCACCAACTTCATGGCTGCCGTTTCCGCCGCCTGCATCGTTCCGCCGCTGATCACCACCTTCGCCGTCGTTGTCGGCAAGAAGTACTTCAGCCAGGAGGACCATGACGCCGGTGTCGTCAACCTCATCCTTGGTTGCACCCACATCACCGAGGGCGCCATTCCGTTCATGACCAAGAACATCTGGCCCGTCATGCCCATCATGATGCTCGGTTCTTCTATCGCTTCGATCCTGACCATTATGTTCAACGTTCACGATCCGGCGCCTCACGGTGGCTTCCTGGTCCTGCCCGTTGTCGAGAACGGTCCGCTGTGGGTTCTCGCGATCCTCATCGGCGCTGTGGTCGGTGGCATCCTGTTCGTGGCCTTTAAGAAGTACGACTTCGAGAAGAACCAGAAGGTCGCTCCTGCAGCCAAGCCGGTTGAGGCTCCCAAGGCCGTTGCCGTCGAGGCCCCCAAGGCCGAGGCTGCCGACTTCGTTAAGGTCGAGAATGTCTTTGTTGCCGAGGACTTCGCTTCTCGTGACGAGGCTCTGAGCTTCGTTTCCAACCAGGCTGTCAAGGCCGGTATCGCCAGCGACGCCGACGCCGTGTTGAACGCCTTCCTGGCCCGCGAGGCCGAGGGCACCACGGGCATGATGGAGGGCTTCGCCATCCCGCATGCCAAGTCCGACGCCATTACCGAGGCTGCTGTTATCGTCGTCAAGGACGAGTCCGGCGTGACCGGTTGGGACACCATGGACGGCGCTCCCGTCAACGTGGCTATCGCCCTGCTCATCCCCGGTGCACAGGCCGGCACTACGCACCTCAAGATCCTGTCCAAGGTCGCCGAGGCGCTCATGGACGAGGGCTTCCGTGCCACCGTCAAGGGTTCCACCGACGCCGCCAAGATCGCCAAGACGATCAACGCTCGTCTGGTCTAATCCCGGCGCTCGCGAATAACATCGCCCCCTGTATATCAGGCGGAGACCCACTCCCGGGCCTCCGCCTTTTTCTTTCCAACTTGGCACTTAAGGACGTTCCTATCCTGCCGGCACCCAGGGACACTCCTCAGTCCGCAGACGGGCATAGATAACCGCATCAACCAGATCTCCCATACGATCAGAGATCCAGCCAGAATTCCGTTCGCACGATATTACTTTGGACCGACCGAGTTTCCGCAGCTCGCCTGCCGGGCGGGGCGGTTAAGTTTGTCGCGAGTTCCGCACGCAAAGGAAAGCACTTAATGTGCTTTCCGTCTTGCGCAGGACTGTAGAGCAGCAAACTTAACCGCCCCGCCCGGCAGGCGAGCGTGCAGGAACGACATCCGTCCAATAATTCGTCCGAAACACAATGAAAAACCGTTTGATGTGAGTTAATATAAACAACGTCGTGAATCTGACTCCTGCCGCACGCACGACAGGGGTTAAACACAAAAAAGGAGTCAATTATGGTTTCTGAGAAGGCTACCCTCGTTAATCCTCAGGGTCTGCACATGCGTCCGGCTGGTCTGTTCGCCTCCACCATGGGCAAGTACGCCTGTGACGTGACGGTCGTCACCCCCGAGAAGGAGGTCAACGGCAAGTCCCCGATGGCCCTCATGGCTGCTGGTATCCCCTGCGGTACCGAGGTCGAGGTCAAGTGCGACGGCGCTGACGAGGCCGAGGCTCTGGCTGCTGCCATCGAGCTCATCAAGAGCGGTCTTGGCGAGTAGAACTCAAACGGGTCGCATGTTGAACAACTAAGTTCATATTTGGGGGCGCAGTGACCTGTTGTAAGGTAGCTGCGCTCTTTTGTCATGGATATGGCAAAACGCTTTATCACATGACACGGAGAGAGGAATGGGAATGTATCAGGGAGTCAACGCTTCCGAGGGCATCGGTATCGGCACCGTCATGGTCGCCGTCGATCCCGACTTGACGTTTGAGCCGCACGAGGTTGCCGATTCGGCAGCAGAGAAGGAGCGCTATCAGTCCGCTCTTTCGGTCTTCTGCGAGAAGACCCAGGCTCAGGCCGACCACATGAAGGAGACGGTGGGCGAGGCCGAGGCCGAGATCATGAGCGGACACATTGTCCTGGCTCAGGACCCGGGCATGACCGACGCCATCAACGCCGCCATTGACGGCGGTACCTGCGCCGAGCAGGCGCTCATGGACACCTCGACCATGTTCGAGAACATGTTCCTGTCCATGGACGACGAGATGTTCCGTCTGCGCGCGGCCGACATCGCCGACATCCGCACCGGTATTCTGGCCGAGCTGCTGGGCAAGGAGGTCGTCGACCTCTCCGTCCTGCCCGAGAACACCGTCGTTGTCGTGCATGACCTCACGCCGTCCATGACCGCCACGATCGATAAGGCTCACGTTGCCGGTATCGTCACCGAGACCGGTGGCCGCACGTCGCACTCCGCGATCATCGCGCGTGCCCTCGAGATCCCGGCTGTCCTTTCGGTTTCCAACAGCTGCACCGCGCTGCGCAACGGTATGACCGTTGTCGTCGACGGCGGCAAGGGTATCGTCGAGGCCGATCCCGACGAGGAGACGCTTGCTGCCTACACCGCCAAGGCCGAGGCCTTCGCTGCCGAGAAGGCAGCCCTCGAGGCCTTCCGTGGCAAGCCGTCCGTGACTGCCGATGGCATCAAGAAGATCATCGCCTGCAACATCGGTAACCCCGATGACGTGCCCAACGCGCTCGATCACGACGCCGAGGCTATCGGCCTGTTCCGCTCCGAGTTCCTGTTCATGGACTCTGCCGAGCTTCCTTCCGAGGAGGAGCAGTTCAACGCCTACCGTAAGGTCGCCAGCGCGCTCAAGGGCGCTCCGGTCATCATCCGCACGCTCGATGTGGGTGGCGACAAGGAGATTCCGTATCTGCACATGGTCAAGGAAGATAACCCCTTCATGGGCTTCCGCGCCGTGCGTTACTGCCTGGCCAATCCCGACCAGTACAAGGTCCAGCTCCGCGCTCTGCTGCGCGCTAGCGCCTTCGGTGACGTAAAGATCATGATCCCGCTCGTCACTTGCGTCGAGGAGGTCTTGGCTGTCAAGGAGCTTGTCGAGCAGTGCAAGGCCGAGCTGACTGAAGAGGGTCGCAAGTTCAACGAGAACATCGAGGTCGGCATCATGGTTGAGACGCCTGCCGCTTCGCTGCTCGCAGACCGTCTTGCCGAGGTCGCCGACTTCTTCTCCATCGGCACCAACGACCTGATCGGCTACACCATGTGCGCCGACCGTGGCAACGACACCATCTCCAACCTGTACCAGGTTTACTATCCCGCCGTGCTCCGCTCGCTCAAGAACATCATCGAGAGCGGCGTGAAGGCCGGCATCATGGTCGGTATGTGCGGCGAGGCCGCTGCCGATCCGCTGCTCGAGCCGCTGCTGATCAGCTGGGGCCTGGAGGAGTTCTCGATGAGTGCTCCCTCGATCCTGCGCGCTCGTAAGACCATCAGCCAGTGGACCAAGGCCGAGTGCGACGAGCTCGCCGAGAAGGCGCTCGCCTGCAACACCGCCGCCGAGGTCAAGGCACTGCTCGAGTCCGCAGCTCGCTAATTTGGTATCAGAGGTAACTGCGTGGTTGGAATGGGCCGGCCACGCGGCCCTCACATATACAGGGGGTACTGTAAATGTTCTACACGCTAACCGCTAACCCGGCTGTCGACATGACGGTTTCGAGCTCTCCGCTCGAGCCCGACGAGAACGTCCGCACCGGTTCGGCCAGCTACACGGCTAACGGCAAGGGCCTCGACGTGTCCTTCGCCTTTAAGAAGATGGGCGTCGACACCGTCGCGCTCGGCTTCTTCGCCGGCTTCACGGGCAAGTTCATCGTCGAGGAGGTCATGAACCTTGGTTGCCTTTGCCGCCCGGTCTGGACCGACGGTATCACGCGCATTAACACCTACGTCAATGATGGCCAGCACGAGTACGGCATCCTGAACCCGGGTGCTCCGATCACGCCGCAGCACCAGGAGGAGCTCTACAACATCCTGGACACCGCGGGCGATCTCGAGTGCCTGATCGTTTCCGGCTCCGTGCCTCCCAAAGCTACGCCTGACTTCCTGGCTAAGGTCATGGAGCACGCTCAGGCTCGTGGCGCCGATGTCGTCTTGGACCTGTCCTCCGACAAGCTCAAGGAGCTCGCTCACAAGAAGCCGCTGCTCATCAAGCCGAACCATCACGAGATGAAGGCCATCTTCGGCGTGCCGGTCGACACCGACGACGAGGTCCGCGTTGCCATGAAGATGGCTCACGACGCCGGCGTTCAGAACGTGCTGCTCACCCGTGGTAGCCGCGGCGACGCTTACTTCTCCAACGGCGAGGACATCTGGTACGCCAAGCGTGAGTTCAACATCAAGCTGGTCTCTTCCGTCTGCGCCGGCGACTGCACCCTCGCTGCGTTCCTGCACAAGTGGTACAGGGATCGCGACAACGTCGAGGAGGCCATGAAGCTCGCTATGGCCACCGGCGCCAACGTTGCCGAGTCCGTCGGCATTGGCGACTTTGGTCACGTCGACGAGTACAGCAAGCGCGTTGCTGTCCGCAAGCTCGATCGTCAGTAATCGAAACGCGACATATTCGTGCACATGCGGCGCCCCGGTTTCGGCCGGGGCGCCTTTTTTTGTTCCGTCATGGGGGAGAGATGTTATGCCGTACTTCATCGCTTCCACACCGTTCGCCGAGTTGTCCTAGCCTTTTACCGATGCGTGGAATATACTTTCATTAACACGTTGGTTCGTGAAAGGAACATTCATGATTTACACGCTCACTGCAAATCCCGCCATTGACTACAACATCGCCTGCGACGGCCTTACTGCCAATACCGTCACGCGTACCCGCAATGCCGTCTACACGCCCAACGGCAAAGGCCTCAACGTCTCGTTTACGCTTGACCACTATGGTGTCGACACCACGATCCTGGGTTTCTTCGCCGGCTTCTCGGGCGAGTTTATCGTTAAGGGCGCCGAGGCCCTGGGCGTGCCCGTCAAGCCCGTGTGGACCGACGGCATCACGCGCGTCAACGTGTTCCTCAATGCCGGCCCCGACACCGAGTACAACATGGTCAACGCCGGTGCCGCCATCAACGAGGCCAACGAGCAGGAGATGTTTGAGCTTATCGATTCGCTCGATGACATGACCTGCCTGGTCATTAGTGGCTCGCTGCCTCCCAACACTTCCGAGGGCTTCTTGGCCGAGGTCCTGCGCCGCGTCAAGGCCAAGGGAGCCGAGTTCGTCCTCGACATCTCGAGCCATCAGCTGGCAGACCTCATTGCCATGGAGCCGCTGCTGATCAAGCCCAATGACGACGAGCTGCTCGACATCTTTGGCATTAAGGTGAGCGGTGGCGACGACGAGTCCGTCAAGGGCGCGATGGCCGAGCTGCACGCCAAGGGCGCCAAGAACGTGCTGCTGACCCTCGGTGGCGACGGCGCGTATTTCTCTAACGGTGAGCACATCTGGTTTGCCAACCGCACCTTCGACGTCAAGCTGCTGTCGACGGTGTGCGCCGGCGATTCCTCGCTCGCTGCCTTCCTGTCCGTGTGGCACGACGCTCCCGAGCGCGTCGAGGATGCCCTGCGCCTTTCGATGGCTACCGGCGCCAACGTGGTCGAGTGCCCCGGTCTGGGCGATTTTGCCAAGGTGGACGAATATAAGAAGCACATCGAGGTTCGCCAGGTCTGCTAGTTCCGGCACCTTGTCTGAATAGTTTGATTATTTCGCATCCGTCTTAGACTAGGACGGATGCGTTTTTGTTTATCGGACTTGCGTGTGCAGTGGAGGCTGTTTCTTGCTAGACTTCTTGCAGACGCAATCGATAGCCAATTTGATAGTCTCAGGAGGCCACAGGTATGTGCAATGTTTCGCTCAACGGTACGCAACCGTCCGATGCCTCCATCCGTGTCCTGCGCGCGCTCGAGGCAGCCGGTCTTGAGGCTTGGTACGTTGGCGGTTGGGTGCGCGACGCCCTGATGGGATGCCCCAGCCACGATGTTGATATGTGCTGTAGCGGCCTGTGGCAGGAGTCCAAGGTGGCGCTCGAGGCCGCTGATATTGCGGTTGTGGAGTCGGGTATTAAATTTGGCGGAATCACGGCTATTTCCGATGGCGAGCGTATCGAGGTCACTACGTACCGTCTGGATGGCTTTTACACCGATGGTCGCCATCCCCAGAGTGTGGAGCGTGCTGCCTCGCTCGAGGACGATTTGGCGCGCCGCGACTTTACCGTCAACGCCATGGCCTGGCATCCCGAGCGCGGGCTTGTCGACCGCTACGACGGCCAGGGTGACTTGGAGCGCAAGCTGATTCGCACTGTCGGCGATCCCAGGCGTCGCTTTAACGAGGACGCCCTGCGCATGCTGCGTGCGGTGCGCTTTGCCTGCCGTCTGGACTTTATGATTGAGCCCGAGACCAAGCGTGCGCTTGCCGAGTGCGCGTCGCTGCTCGATGCCGTGGCGCGTGAGCGTGTGGGTATTGAGCTCGAGGGCATTCTTTCGACCGGTCATGGGGGAGACGCGATGCTCCGCTATCCCGAGCTCATCTGCGCCGCCGTGCCCGAGTTGGCAGCGGGTCGCGGGTTTGATCAGCGCAGTGTCTATCATGCGTTTAACGTCTACGTGCATATCGCCCGTGTGCTGACGGTGGCGGGGGAGCTCGCGCTGTGTGACGGCGTCGCGCCCTCGTCGAGCCTTATGTGGGCGGCGTTTTTGCACGATGTGTCCAAGCCCGAGTGCTTCACGGTCGATCACGCCGGCAGCGGACACTTCTACGGTCATCCCGAGCTCGGCGCCAAGAAGGCGCGCGTCATTATGGATCGCCTGGCCCTCTCGCACGACTTGGTGCGCGACGTGTGCCTGCTCATCAAATACCATGACAAGCCGCTGCGCCCCGAGCGCTCCTGCCTGCTCAATATGATGCGCGCGCTTTCGGGTGAGGGCGTCGACACGGCCCGCCTGATTGACGAGCTCATGGACCTTAAGCGTGCCGACACACTTGGCAAGGCCCCGTCGTGCTTCTATTATGTTGAGACGATTGAGGAGATGCGCGCGCTGGCGCACGAGCTGCTGAAGGCAGGGGAGCCCTATACGCTCAAGATGCTCGCCATCAACGGCGGCGACCTGATCCGTGCCGCAGTCAAGCCCGGGCCGGAACTGGGTCAGCTTCTCAACTCCGCCCTCGACGCCGTGATCGAAGACAACATTCCCAACGAGCGCGAAGCTCTTTTGGTCCATCTTAACTTGAATTAGCTACCTAGTTTACCTGCGTGTTCCATAACCTGCCGACAATTTTTCGGCAATTTGGAATTTCTTCTTGCGCTGATGTTTTTTGTCCCGTAATATATTTCCTCGCAGCACGGCAGTGCAGATGTCATTTGGCCCGTTCGTCTAGCGGTTTAGGACGCCGCCCTCTCAAGGCGGAGATCACCAGTTCGAATCTGGTACGGGCTACCACTTCTTTTCTGCTGAGTCTTATGGCCCGTTCGTCTAGCGGTTTAGGACGCCGCCCTCTCAAGGCGGAGATCACCAGTTCGAATCTGGTACGGGCTACCACGCATCTGATACCCGGCCTTCCCATGGAAGGCCGGGTTTTTTATTTTCAAACAAGCGTCTGCAATTCCCGTTTGAACCAGAGCTTTGCGTTCTGTCTATGGTCCTTGCGGGTACAATATCCAAGATATTTTGACTGTTAGAAGGAGTCTTATGACGGAGTCCTCTCAGCATACGTCTAAGCCCCAGGTCGAGGTTGAGACCTCGGGCGGAGATGACAATAAGAGCGCACGCCGCGGCGCCATCTTTATCGGCGTCGTGCTGGTGGGTTATATCGTCTATCTGGTGGTAACCGGGCAGATGGGGCAGTTCTGGGCCGCTATGTCGAGCGTCCAGGCGTCATGGCTCGTTGTCGCGTGTCTCTGCATGTTCATGTATCTGTTCTTTGGCATTGTGGCCTATGCGATCGCTGTCTGGCTCGACCCCAATTCACCCGTCGGCATTCGCGACCTGATCTCGGTCGAGGCGAGTGGCATCTTCTTTGGCAACCTCACCCCTATGATGATGGGCTCGACTCCTGCTCAGATCTACCGCCTGACCAAAGCGGGCCAAAATGTCGGCGAGGCCGGAGCCACGCAGTTCACGCGCTTTATCGTGTATCAGTTTGGCCTCGTTGCCTGGGGCGCTATCCTACTGCTTGCTCGCATGCCGTTTTTTGCCGAGCGCTATGGCGACATGACGCTGCTGTGCGTCTTTAGCTTTGGTGGACACTGCTGCATCTTGCTTGGCATCTTCGCCGTCGCTCTCATGCCTAAGACCGTCACGCGCGTCGCCCATTGCATCATCAATTGGCTCGAGCGCATTGGTGTCTCGGCCACTAAGATCGAGAGTTGGCGCACGTTTGTCGATGGCGAAATCTACTCCTTCTCCGAGAAGTTCAAGCTTTCGGCCGGACATTTTTCTTCCATGCTGCTCACCGTGTTTATCACCATGCTGCAGCTCGCGTTTTTCTATCTGGTTCCGTATTTCCTGATGCTTGCCTTTGGCCACCACGAGGTCGACTTTTTCTCGGTCATGGCCGCGAGCGCCTTTGTCCAGCTGTTAAGCTCTGCGGTTCCCTTGCCCGGTGGAACTGGTGGCGCTGAGGGCGGCTTTGCATTGTTCTTGGGTCATTTCTTCGGTTCGGCCTCGACCGCCGGCTATCTGCTGTGGCGTCTCATTACGTTTATTGCCCCTACCATTTTGGCTGCGCCTCTGCTGGGACTTAAGAGCGCCCACAACGAGAGCATCCATGCGCGCTGGGATCGTGTGATGCGCAAGCTCGGCCGCACGCCTCAGACGCCCTCTGCGCCCACTAAGCCGCACCCCACGAATGCTGTTACCGTTGATCCCAGGAAGCACGCTCAGAAGGCTTCTGGGACCGCTAAGCCGGCTCATAAAGCCTATGTGCGCCAGACAGGCGATGGTATTCGCGTATCTCCGTCGGCACTTAATAAGAAGAAGCATCCTAAGTCGCAGTAGGGCAGTCGTGCGTTCTTCATGACGCGGGGCATATTTGTGCCGTATGGGGGATAATCCTCTTACGTAGATTATCTCTCATCTGTTGATGAATGCTCGCATATCGAAGGGACACGCCCATGGCAACCAGCAAACCGCGTCTTGACCGCCGCATCGTTCGCAGCCGCAATGCCATCCTTTCTGCTTTCGAGCGCCTGCTCATGGAAAAGCCGCTGGCAGACATTACGGTGAGTGCCATCGCGCGCGAGGCCAATGTCGACCGCAAGACCTTTTACGTACACTTTGGTACGGTTGACGGCCTGCTCGATGCCATTGCCGTCGATGTGGTGGAGATGATTGTCGACTCGGTCGAGAAAACGCTTGCTTCTATGGACGGTGACACCAACGAGCGCGCTCTTGGCGCGGCGGCGACCTTCTTTAAAACCGTTAACGAGGCACTGTGCAACAACTTAGTGCTCAATCGTCAGCTGATCGAGAATATTCCGCTCGATGATTTCATGGCTCGTCTTCGTGCGCCGCTCGAACATGAGATTGCCGAGCGCGATCTGCTGCCCCAAGGTCTCAAGGACGAGATGTTCGACTATTATCTGGCGTTTTTGCTGTCGGGTATCATCGGCATCTATCGCACGTGGGCACTGTCTGACGGATCGGTTCCTATCGAGCGCGTCTCTGAGGTCGCCAACGATCTGACTCTCAACGGCCTGTCGAGTCTGGAATCTCGCTTGGACTAGGCCTAGTTGGGCTCGTCGGCGTGGAAATTCTTGTTCACGAGGTTCTCCGGCGCCTTGTAGACCTCGCCGGCGTAGGAGCTGTAGCCTGAGGATCCTTAAAATAAAGTCCAGTTTATCCTTCTCACTCTAATTGGGAATCCTCCGATGCGCCTTCGCACGCTCGCACGACCTCGATACCATGCGAGCGTGCGAACTCGACGAGCTCTGCGTTGCGGGCGTTTATGGTGCCGAAGGCGGCGGGGCACACAATAAGGCGCGCACAGTGGACGAGGAGCTCTTTGGCGCGGGCTATGGTTTTATCCCCGATCGGCTCGAAGGCGCGCTCGGCCACGCATTCCGTCGCCAGGTCGCGCGCGAGCTCGCAGTCGATGTCCCCTTCGTGCAGAACGCCCGCGTAGAACGCCTTGCCCTGCCGGATGAGCTGGCGAAACACAGCCGACCCCGTACCTGCGCCGGCGATGACGAACGTGTGCGCATCACCGTGTGGGCGCCCAATTTCCACGCTGCCGAAGCGCTCGTTGAAGGTGCCATGCTGAAGGCCGTAGAGCTCGCCAATTGTCTCGCGCGTGAATATGTCCTCGGGTGCGCCGGCGCGAAAGACCCGGCCGTCCTTCACGCAAATCACCTTGTCGGCGCTTTTCTGCGCGAGCTCGAGTTCGTGGATGGACATGATGACAGCCACATTCCGCGATTTCGCAAGGTGGCGAAGTATTCGCAGCAGGTCGATCTGGTAGCGGATATCGAGATACGACGTGGGCTCGTCGAGCACGAGCACACGCGGATCCTGCGCGATGGCGCGTGCGAGCATGACGCGCTGGCGTTGCCCATCGCTTATCTGCATGAAGTCGCGTTCGGCGAGCTCTTCCACATGTGCGGTTTTCATGGCCTCATCGACCCGACTATGGTCGTCGGGCGAGAGTGTGCCCATTCGCCCGGTGTAGGGATGCCTTCCCGCCTCTACGATATCGCGGCAGGTGAGGAGCTCGGTCCGGGGGCGATCCGTCAGCATAACGGCAAGGTTCCTTGCGAACTCCGCCGTCTTCCATCGGGAAATCTCCCGCCCGTCGAGCTCGACCGCGCCGGCAAGCGGTGCAAGATGGCGTGTGATGGTTTTCAAGATGGTCGACTTGCCCGAGCCGTTCGGCCCGATGAGCGCCACGACGTCGCCCGCGCGAACCTCCAGATCGACGCCTTCGACTACGACCTTCTTGTCGTAGCCCGCCGTCAGGTCGCTTATGCGGAAAAGCGGCGCTCCGTCAGCCTGCGTTTCGACCGGGGTTTCGAGGTTCGACTCCGCTCGGAGGAGGCGTTCCGCGCGCAGTTCCGCACGAGCCGAAAGTGCCTTCTGGCGCTTTCGTGCGAGCTTTGGACTGTCTAAGCATGGAATGTCCCCTCCGAGCGTTTTGGGCTGCGGCACGAATTTCCCCATCTACCTCACCCGCTTCTTCAACATGAGTGCGATAACCACCGGCGCGCCGAAGATGGCGGTGACGGCGCTGATGGAAAGCTCGACGGGGGAGAACAGCGTGCGCGCGATCAAATCGCAGCCCGCGCAGAAGATGGCGCCTCCCAAGAAGCACGCAGGAATCACGCGGATGGGCTTCGACGACTTTAGCGCCGACTTAACGAGATGCGGAACCGCGATGCCTACGAACGACACCGGACCAGCGAACGCGGTCACGCAGGCGGAGAGCATGCTCGCTAGAAGGACGAGCACCACGCGGAAGCGTGCGACGTTCACGCCGACGCTTTTCGCGTAGGCTTCTCCCAGCTGGAAGGCGGAAAGGGGCTTCGATATCGCGAATACGCATGCGCTCACGGTGATCACCACGACCGCGATGACCGCGATGTCGTCCCAGCTCGAACCCGAGAAGCTGCCCAAAGACCAGTTGTGCAGGTTCACGATGGACTGGTCGTCGGCGAAGGCGATGAGGAAGTTCGTCCCCGCCGAGCAGATGTATCCCACCATGACGCCCGCTACGATGAGCATGGCCATGGAACTTATGCGCCGTGCGATGAGGAGTACGAAGCCGATGGTGATAAGCGAGCCCAGAAACGCTGCGGCCACCATGGCCGGCGAGGACATGGTCTGGTTCGCGCCCAGAAGTACGATCATCGTAAGCGCGACGACGAACTTTGCGCCTGAGGAGACGCCCAAGATGAACGGGTCGGCGATGGGGTTGTTGAAAAACGTCTGCAGCAGGAACCCGGAGAGCGAAAGTGCCCCGCCGAGAAGCACGGCTGAAAGCACGCGCGGCAGGCGAATCTCCCAGATGACCTGGCTTTCCATGGAATTGGCCGCGCCGCCCGAAAGGATGCCGGGGATGTGGTCTGCGGGCACGAGCACGCTCCCGATGCACAGGTTGGCCCCGACGAGCACGATGAGGGCAACAGCGAGCAGCGCCGTCACGACGCGACACCGCGCGGCGCGCCCCGATTCGTCGTATGCCATGGAAAGTCGGCTTCTCATGGTGCTAGCCGAGCTTCCTCAGATAATGGAAGTTGCTCGCGTCATCGCCGGTGAACGCCCCGTGCAGCTCGTCGATAATGTCGGCGGTGGAA
Organism: Collinsella sp.; assembly: GCA_031296755.1. Taxonomy (GTDB): domain Bacteria; phylum Actinomycetota; class Coriobacteriia; order Coriobacteriales; family Coriobacteriaceae; genus Collinsella. The sequence continues at coordinate 88,260 of JAUMMZ010000026.1, read as the reverse complement.
GTCATCTGCTGGTACATGTCGGCGCTTGTGACCCAGACGTTGCCGTTCTTCACGGCTTTGAACTGCGACAATAGCGCGTTTTTGCCTACGAAGTCGTTCAAGGTGGCAACCGATTCGTCGATGGTGCCGTTGTAGACGATAATGTCGGCATCCTTCGCCGTCGCGTAGAAGCGCTCCATTTCGAGCGTTACTGACGAACCTGACGTCGACGCCGTCTGCGCGTCATCGAGCGCGTAGTTGCCGCCTGCAAGCTTGATCATCTGCGCCACGTAGTCGCCCGCCCGCCGCGTGACGGCGGCCCCGTTCGAGTTAATGTAGAAATACGCCACGGTTTTACCTGACGACGCGAGCCCCGACGTTTGCTCGACGCGGGCCTTCTGCTCGTTGAACAGGTGCGCGGCCTCGTCTTCCTTGTCGAACAGGACGCCGAAAAGCTTAATCCACTCGACGCGCCCGAGTGCTTCGGGCTCGCTCGACGACTGTTCGGTGAGCACGACGAGCCCGAGTTTCTGCAGCTTTTCCTTCACATCGGGTGTGTGGTTGATCATGGTGTTCTCGATGGCGAGCGTGCAGCCCGAGGCCGATATTCGCTCGTAGTCGGGCGCGCTGTACTTGCCGCCGTAGGCGATCGCCCCACTTTCGAGTGCGCTTTTGAAGCCCGCGACCGAGCAATCGTCGGCCTTCGTGCCCGACATGAGGATATTGTCGTTCGCATCGAGCGCGTCGACCAGGCACATCGTCGCCGACGACACGAGGTACACCTTGTCGGCGGGGCGCCTTATGACCGCGATGTCGGAGCTCAACCCATAAGGTACCTTCGCATCTTGCGGCACCACGAGGAAGCGCTCCCCGTTCGAAATGCAGATAAGCCGCAGGCCGCCTTCGTACTCGTCGACAGTGAAGTGCTCGGCGTATTCAAGCTGAAGCGTCCCCGTCGGCTTCCAGCCGCAGCCCAAATCGGCGTTGTGGAAGTCGGCCGCGGCGCTTGAAGCCGTTCTCGCAGGGGAGCCGCCGCTTGCTTCGTCGCCCGATTTCTCCTTCATGGTGGATGAGTCGAAGTAGAGCGTGTAGTCGATGGTGTGCGGCGTCGACATGGCGACGGTCTCGGCCGACACGGCGATGTCCTCGTCGAGCGTGACGGGTATCTCGAACGTGGAGTTGCCGCCGTCGTTTACGGGCGCGTAGTCCACGCCGTTGACGGTCATTTTGTCGTAGTTCGAACTCGACCAGGTGATGGTCGCGGTGTAGGTGTCGCCATCCTTCACAATTGTGGTGGGTGAGGCGATGCTTGCGCGCCCTGACCCGCCGGAGAGCGAGACGCTCGCAGTGTATTCCTGAGAGCCTGCCGTGCCACCGGTCGCGTTCGGGCTCGCACTGCACCCCGCGAAGGGAAGCGCGAGCAGGGCGACGAGAACGCAGGCGATCGCGCGCACCGCGATGCTGCGACGCTTCCTGCTTTCCCCCTTGGGAAGAATCGACCGCATGGCGTTACTTCAGTGCGTCGGCGCGCAGATCGACGCCGGCGGATTCGAACACGAGCGTGCGGTCGTACCACTGCTCTTTTCTAATACTCCACGCGGCGCAGGCGGTGTCCTCGTCGAGCGCTTCAACGGGCACGTCGTAGGTGTACTTGCCTTCCGCGTTTTCCACATAGGGGATGAAGTCGGCCTCGCTCGCGGCGGCAGCCTCGTCGCCCGTGCCCATGAAGAGCTTGCCGTAGCCCGTGCCGGAAAGCGTCATCACGCAGTGCATGGAGCCGTTTTCCACGATGAGCTGGGCGTCCACAATCCTGAACATGTTCGAGCTGGAATCTACGCTGATCGGATAGGTGCCGTCGGCCACCTTGTCGGCGGTGATGGGGGCAGCGCTTGCGCCCTCGGGCGCATCGGCCGCCTGTTCGGTCTTTTCCTGGGAATCGGCATCGCTTGCCTTTGCGCTGTCGATTGAATTTCCGCCGCAGCCGGCGAGCGAGAACGCGAAAAGCGCCGCTGACAGGGCGAAGGCGAGGGTTTTCTTCAACATGGAGGGGGTTCCTTTCAATCGCTTCGACCGCCCGCGCCGTGCGGTGGGCGGGCGGGATGCGAATGCAACGGGCATGCGCCGTCAGTCGGGGAAGGCGCATGCCCGTTGCACGGGGACGCGACCGGCGCCCCCGTGCGCGGCGAGTTTACAGCTTGGCGATGGCGTCGTCCACGTGCGAGACGTAGATGTCGTCGACCGCGACGTTCTGTCCCAGACCCTGGAGCAGGCACGTCACTTCGAAGCCGGCGGCCACGAACTTCGCAGCCCAGCTGTCGGGGTCGGTCTCGTCTGCCATGTCGTTGTTCGCGTGGTCGCCCGCGACCACCATGAACGGCGCTAGCACGGCCTTCTTGTAGCCTGCGGCGCTCGCGGCGGCGATAACATCCTCGCAGGTCGGTTCAGCCTCGACGGTGCCGATGAAGAACTGCGTAAAGCCCTCGTTCTTAAACACTTCCTGCATCTTGGCATAGTCGGCGTTGGAATCGGCTTCGGTGCCGTGGCCCATGAGGCACAGCGCCGTCTTGCCGTCGTCGAAGGACGCCATGTTCTCCTTAATGGCTGCGGCCACCTTCTTGTAGTCGTCGTCGGAGGTGAGCAGCGGGTCGCCGAGCGAGATTTTGTCGAACTTGTCGGCGTACTTGTCGAGCTCGTCTTTCACGTCGGTGTATTCCAGGCCACCCATGAGATGCGTCGGCTGCACGACGATTTCCTTCACGCCGTCTTCCACGCAGCGGTCGAGCGCTTCGGTCATGTTGTCGATCGTGATGCCGTCGCGCTTCTTCAGCTTGTCGATGATGATCTGCGCGGTGAAGGCGCGGCGGATGTCGTAGTCCTGCCAGTACTTCTCGCGGATAGCGTCTTCGATGGCGCCGATGGTGATGTGGCGCGAGTCGTTGTAGCTCGTGCCGAAGCTCGTGACGAGGATGACCGGCTTCACGGCCTTCTTCTTTTCACTCGATTTCTCGGAACTCGCGGAGGTGTTGGAGCAGCCCGCGAGCGCGACTCCGGCGAGCGCGAAGGCTCCGGTTGCTGCGGCGCCCATGAAGCCGCGGCGTGACATCTGGTCGGACATGGTTTTTCCTTTCCTCGGTTTGCCGGTCCCCCGGCGACAGTTGCTTGTCGGCACAAGCGAAAGAAAAGCGCGCCCCTCGGGGTTCACAAGGAGCTAACGCCACGGCGATGCCGTGAGGAAAAGGCGAAGCAGTCTGGCTTGGGGCGCGAGGCGTTTCGCCCGCGCGTCCTATACAGTAATGTCCCTTGCCCAGGATTCCCACCTGGTTCCCTCCGCAAGCCAGCGCGGGCTGTGCGGGCGCCGCGCCGGTCATTTCCTTTTATCCGATTGTCATATGCTCGTTGCCGAAACTTTTACTATGATAGTGGGCGCTTGTGAACGTGTCAAAGCCAGGGCGGGCGGCATTGCGCCTCCTGCCTGCGTATTTGCGCCGATTGCCGCCACGGGCGCCGTATTTTGCCCGCTGCGCGAATGGCGGCGTAAACGGTTGCGATGAGAAACGGGAAGGGAAGGCTCGGATGATTCATATCGTTGGCGCAGGTTCGGGCGCCGCCGACCTTATCACGCTGCGCGGGGCGCGTCTTCTGCGCGCGGCCGACGTGGTCGTTTGGGCGGGAAGCCTTGTGAACCCCGAGCTGCTCGCTGAGTGCAAGGAATCCTGCATCGTCTACGACAGCGCGCACATGACCTTGGAGGAAGTGCTCGACGTGATGTGCGCGGCGGATGCGCGGGGCGAGGAAGTGGTGCGCCTGCACACGGGCGATCCGTGCCTGTACGGCGCCATCCAGGAGCAGATGGACGCACTCGACGCGCGCGGCGTGGACTACGAGGTGGTGCCCGGCGTGTCGAGCTTTTGCGGTGCCGCGGCGGCGCTTCGCCAGGAATACACGCTGCCGGGAATCAGCCAGTCGGTCGTGATCACGCGGCTTTCCGGGCGCACCCCCATGCCCGCGGGCGAGAGCATGCGCACCATGGCGGAAAGCGGCTCGACTATGGTCATCTTCCTGAGCTCGGGTATGCTCGCCGAGCTTTCCGCTGAGCTTTTGGCCGCGGGCCGCAGCTCCGACGAGCCGGCGGCGCTCGTGTACAAGGCGACCTGGCCTGAGGAGCGTGTGGTGCGATGCACAGTGGGCACGCTCGCCGATGCGGGCGCGCGAGAGGGCATCGACCGCACGGCGCTCGTGGTGGTTGGCCGCGTGCTCGGAGCTCGCGGCGGACTTGCGCACGACGGCGCGCAAGCGGAGTCGTACGAGCGCAGCAAGCTTTACGACCCTTCGTTTGCCACGGGCTATCGGAAGGCGAGCAGCTAGCGTGGCCTTCGAGCACTACATATATACTGGGACGACCCGCCTGCGCTGCGGCTACACCACGGGGAGCTGCGCCGCGCTCGCGGCGAAGGCGGCCTGCGAGATGCTCTTGTCACGAAAGACCGTGGGCCGCGTGTCGATCGTCACCCCCGGCGGGCTGCCCGTCGAGACGGACGTGGTCGACGCATGCATCGGCGAGGTGTGCGCCCAGTGCGCCGTGCGAAAGGACGCAGGCGACGATGCCGATGTGACCGACGGCGTGCTCGTGTACGCGCGCGTGGAACATTCGGGGTCGGGCACGGGTGCTGCGGACAGCAAGGACGTGCCCGCGCACGAATCGGAAGTTTCCGTCGATGGCGGCGTGGGCGTGGGGCGCGTGACGTTGCCCGGGCTCGAGCAGCCGGTGGGGGCGGCCGCCATCAACGCGACGCCGCGCGCGATGATCACTTCGGCGGTGCGCGAGGTGTGCGCCGCGCACGGCTTTTCTGGAAATATTGCTGTGACGATTTCGGTACCCGAGGGCGTTTCCCTAGCCGAAAAGACCTTCAACCCGCACCTGGGGATAGAGGGCGGCATCTCCATCCTGGGCACGACGGGCATCGTCGAGCCTCGCAGTCTCGCTGCCTTGCGCGACAGCATCGAGCTCGAGATCCGGCAGCATGCGGCTATGGGGCGGCGCGGAGTCGTGCTCACGCCCGGCAACTACGGCGGGCAGTTCATCTCGGGGCATTTCCACCTAAACGGTGCGCCGGTGGTCTTCATCTCCAACTTTGTGGGCGATGCGATTGATTGCTGCGTTCGCGAGGGATTCACCAATGTCCTTCTTGTGGGACACATCGGCAAATTGGTGAAGGTCGCGGGCGGCATCATGGACACCCATTCGCGTACCGCCGACTGCCGCGCGGAGATTCTGGCCGCCCACGCGGCCATGGCCGGCGCGGGCGCGAAGACCGTGCGCGAGATCATGACGTCCGTCACGACCACGGTGGCGCTCGAGGTAATCGAGGCCGCCGGCGTGGGGGACGCTGCGCGCGCCTCGCTCGCTGCGGCAATCGAGGACAGGTTGCGCCGCCGCGCGGCGGGCGCATGCGACATCGCCGCGGTCGTGTTCGACGCGGAGCGCCGTGAGCTTTTCCGCACGTCGGGCGCCGATGCAGTTATCGGGGAATTGGGGGCGACGTATGAGTAAAGGCGTGCTGTATGGGGTGGGCCGCGCAATCGGCTGGCCAGGGACGAAGGTGGCTATGGAGGCGCGCCGCTCGCTTGCGGACACGAAGCGTATCCTTCGCGAGGAGGGCACCTTCGACGGTGCCGAGCTCGTAGAGGACTGTGGGCTTCCGGGCGAGCGCGTGTACCGCTCGCTCGACGATGTGCCCGATCGGGGCAGCTACTTCTCGACGATGGTGGTGCGCTAGATGAGGGTTTCCTGCATAGCGTTCACTGAGAGGGGGTATGCGTTGGCGGAGCGCACCGCACGCGCGCTTTCCGATTGCGCGCAGACAGGTGAAGATGACCCTGGCTGGGACGTTTCCGTTTCGCGCGGGTTCGGCGAGGGGAAGGCCGACCTGCGCGCATGGACGGCGCTCACGTGGGAAGCGTCGGACGCGCTTCTGTTCGTGGGCGCGGCGGGCATCGCCGTGCGGGCGATCGCGCCGCATGTCGCCTCGAAGGTAAACGATCCCGCGGTTGTGGCGATCGACGAGGCGGGGCGCTTTGCCGTCCCGCTTTTGTCGGGGCATTTGGGCGGTGCGAACGAGCTTGCGCAAACTGTGGCACGCGCGGCAGGGGCCATTCCCGTCATCACCACGGCGACCGACGTCCGCGGCGTGTGGGCGGTGGATACGTGGGCGCGCTGTGCGGGGCTCCCCGTTTCGAATCCCGAGGCCATCAAGCGAGTGTCGGCGCGGCTGCTTTCTGGCGGGCGCGTGGCGCTCTATTCCGACATGCCGATTTCGGGACAACCGCCTGAGGGAGTTGACATTGCGTCCGACCGCGCTCGGGCCGATATCGTCGTGTCGCCGTTTGCTGGCGCGAATGAAGGTGCGTCCGTTCGCGTGGCGGAGACAACGGGCAAGGTCGTGCCCGCCGGTGAGACGGGGAAGCCGGCGGGCGTGCGGGCGCAGGCGCCTGCGCCCGAGCCGCTTCGCCTTGTCGTGCCCTGCATCGTTGCGGGCATTGGGTGCCGTCGCGGTGCGTGCGCCGAAGCGATCGAGGAGGCGTTTCTTCTCGCGTGCGGGCAGGCGGGTATCTCGCCTTCGGCCGTGCGCAAGGCGGCGACGATTGACGTGAAGGCGCACGAGGAGGGTCTGCTCGCCTTCTGCCGCGCGCGCAACATTCCGCTTGCGACGTATTCCGCAGATGAGTTGTCGCAAGTCGAAGGCAGCGTTTCGCCATCTGATTTCGTGCGCGCGACGGTGGGGGTTGACAACGTGTGCGAGCGCGCGGCGCTCGCGGACGGGGGCAAACTTATCTTCCCGAAGCTCGCTCATGGCGGCGTGACCGTCGCGTTTTCCAAGGTAACTATCGAACTTTCGTTTAAGGAGCGGTGATGGGAAAGCTCTTCGTGGTGGGGATCGGCTCGGGCGGCCCCGACGGCATGACGATTGCGGCCCGGCGCGCGCTCGAGGCGGCCGACATCGTTGTGGGGTACACGAAATACGTGGAGCTCGCGCTCGCCGCCGTGCCCGACGCGGCGCATCTCGCGACGCCGATGATGCACGAGGTCGAACGGTGCCGCCTGGCGCTTTCGCGCGCGCAGAGCGGAGAAGCCGTGGCGCTCGTGTGCAGCGGTGACGCGGGCGTGTACGGCATGGCGAGCCCCGTGCTGGAGCTTGCGGAGGACTACCCCGATGTAGACGTGGAAGTTATCGCCGGGGCCACCGCGGCTCAGAGCGGGTCGGCGGTGCTCGGCGCCCCGCTTGCCCACGACTTCGCGGTCGTGTCGCTCTCCGACCTGCTCACGCCGTGGGAGGTCATCGAGCGCAGGCTCGCCGCCGTGGCGAGCGCCGACTTCTGCATCTGTTTGTACAACCCGCGCAGCAGAAAGCGCGCCGACAGGCTCTCACGCGCGGCGAAGATTATGCTCGAATGGAAGGCCCCCGACACGCTCTGCGGCTGGGTACGCAACATCGGGCGCGAGGGGCAGCAGTCGGGCATGTGCAGGCTCTCCGAGCTGGGGGAGATCGACGCCGACATGTTCACCACCGTGTTCGTCGGCAACGCGGACACGAAGCTCGTAGGCGGCCGTATGGTCACGCCGCGCGGGTATCGGGAGATTCCATGCGAAAGGTAACGATCATCGGGGCGGGGCCCGGAAACCCCGACTTGCTCTCGCGCGCGGCGCTCGACGCGATCGACATCGCCGATGTGGTCATCGGCGCTCATCGCGCGCTTGCCGGCATCGACGTGCCGCCCGACGTGGTGAGATGCGAGCTCGTGAAGACGGCGGACATCGTCGCCGCGCTCACCGATGCGGCGTCGTGGCAGCGCGCCGTGGTCGTGATGACGGGCGATGTGGGGCTGTTCAGCGGCGCGCGCCGCCTGGTGGAGGCGCTCTCCGGCAACGCGCAGGTGGACGTGCGCGTCATTCCCGGCATAAGCTCAGCGTCGTATCTCGCCGCGCGCCTCGCGCGTCCATGGCAGGATTGGCGCTTTGCGAGCGCTCACGGCGTGGCGTGCGACATCGTGGCCGAGGGCGAGCGCGCAGGTGAGCTCTTCCTCGTCACGTCGGGCGGGGAAGACCCCTCGCGGCTTTCCGGCGAGCTTGTGCAGGCGGGCTTCGGGGACGCGCGCGTGACGGTGGCCGAGCGCCTGTCGTACCCCGACGAGCGCATCATCTGTGCGACCGCAAGTGAAATCGCAGGTCAGACGTTCGACGACTTGAACGTGATGCTTATCGATTTCGCAGGCGGCGCCGGGTCGCCTGCGGGCTCTAGCGCAGCCTCCGAGGCGCCGGCCGGCTCGTCTGCGCCCGCGGCGACTTCTTCCGTGGTGGACTCTGCGGGCGCATCCCGCGCCGCGAGCTCCCGCTGGCCGTACGCTTCCTCGGGCATTCCCGACGAGCTCTTCATCCGCGGTGACGTTCCCATGACCAAGCAGGAGGTGCGAGCCGTCGCGCTCGCGAAGCTGCGCCTTACCGCGACCGACACCGTGTGGGACGTCGGCGCCGGCACGGGGAGCGTGTCGATCGAGGCGGCGCTCGTCGCGCGAGCGGGGTCGGTATGGGCGGTCGAGCGCAACGCGACCGGCGTGCGGCTCATCCGAGAGAACGCGGATGCATTCGGGTGCGGCAACGTGTATGCGGTCCCCGGCGTCGCTCCCAAAGCGCTCGCGAAACTGCCCGTCCCCGACGCCGTGTTCGTCGGCGGGAGCGCGGGCGAGCTTCCCTCCATCGTGGAGGCGGCGCTCGAGAAGAATTCGCAGGTTCGCCTGTGTGTGCCATGCGTCACCATTGAGACACTCACTGAGGCGTGCGCGCTCCTCTCGGGTTCGCGCTTTAAGGGGTTCGAGGCGTGCCAGTTGTCGGCCGCCCGCGCCGAGGCTGTAGGCTCGCATCATCTTATGAAGGCGCAAAACCCCGTGTTCCTCGTCAGCGCGCGTGGTGCAGGTGGGGAAGGCGGTGCCCGGTGAGCACGTCCATCCCGCGCTTCATGGTCGCTGCGCCCTCGAGCGGGAGCGGCAAGACGGTCGTAACGTGTGCGCTCCTGCGCGCGCTCGCGCGCCGCGGCCTTGCATGCGCGGCCTTCAAATGCGGCCCCGACTACATTGACCCGCTCTTTCATCGCCGCGTCGTGGGTGCGCGCTCGGGCAACTTAGACGGTTTCTTCACCGACGCCCCGACGCTGCGCGCCCTGCTCGCACGCGGCGCCGCGGGCGCGGATGTCGCGGTGCTCGAGGGGGTCATGGGCTTCTACGACGGCATGGCGCCCGGCGTGGCCTACGCGAGCAGCTACCAGGTTGCGCGCGACACGGAAACGCCGGTCGTTTTAGTGGTGAACGGGCGCGGGGCGTCTTTATCGCTCGCCGCCGTAATCCGCGGCATCGCCGAGTTCCTGCCTTGTGCGAACGTGCGCGGCGTCGTGCTGAACAAGACGAGCGCCGCTGCCTGCGCCTACGCGAAGCCTGCGATCGAGAAGCACACGGGCGTCGCGGTTTTGGGTAATATCCCCGCCGACGAGGCGTTCTCGCTCGAAAGCCGGCATCTGGGGCTTGTGACCGCCGACGAAGTCAAGCAGCTCTCCGCGCGCATCGACAAGATGGCCGAGCTGGTGGAAAAGAGCGTCGACGTCGACCGCTTGCTCGAAATAGCGGCGACGGCACCCGATATCCGCGAGGAACCATACCGGTTGGAGCCGATCGCGGGAGCGCGGCCCATCGTCGCCGTCGCGCGTGACGAGGCGTTCTCGTTCTACTACGAGGAGAACCTGCGCGCGCTCGAGGACCTGGGTTGCGAGCTGGCCTTTTTCAGCCCTCTGTGTGATAGCGAGTTGCCCCGGGGGACAAGCGCCCTCTATCTGGGGGGCGGCTACCCGGAGCTCCATGCGCGGCAGCTCTCCGAGAACGCGCCGATGCGCGAGGCGGTGCGGCGCGCGGTGGAATCCGGCATGCCGACGGTCGCCGAATGCGGTGGGTTTCTGTATCTGCAGCGCGAAATCGCCGATAGCGAGGGGCGGCGCTGGCCTGTTGCGGGCGCCCTTGAGGGCGCAAGCGAGAACGGGGGAAGGCTGTCCCATTTCGGGTACGTGGAGCTCACTTCTCAACGCGACGGGCTCTACGGGCCGCGCGGCACACGCATCCGCGCGCACGAGTTCCACTACTGGCAGTCCACCTGCCCGGGCGGCGACTTCTGGGCGCAGAAGCCCCGGCGCGACAAGGGCTGGCCGTGCATGACGACCACCCCGTCCCTGGTTGCGGGCTTCCCGCATGTGTACTATCCTGCGAACCCCGACGTTGTGCGCGCGTTTGCATCTGCCGCAGCGTCGTTCGCAGAGAGGAGACGGCATGGCTGAAGCAACCGAAACCGCGCTTGCCTGCATCCGCGAGGAAGTCGAGCGCGCGTTCTCGTCGGCGCCGGGCGCCGTGCTCGAAGCCGCGCTCTCCCGGATCGCGCCCGCAGACGAGTGCGCCCGCGCCGCCGCGTACGCCGCGTGGGACTCCATCGCGCACCCCTTGGGGGGATTGGGCGACTTTGAAGACGCCGTCGCGTGTATCGCCGCAGCTCAGGGGAGCGCCGAGGTGGCCGAGTTTCCCCGTGCGCTCGCGGTATTCTTCTCCGACAATGGGGTCGTTGCCGAAGGCGTGTCGCAAAGCGGACAAGACGTGACGCGAGCCGTCGCGCGCAACATGTGCGAGGGGGCCACGAGTGCCTGCCGCATGGCGGCGTTCGCGGGTGCCGAGGTCGTGCCCGTCGACGTGGGTATGGCCCGGGGCATAGAAGACGCGCGCATGGTGCTCGCGAACGTGCGGCGGGGGAGCGGTAATATCGCGCACGGTTCCGCTATGTCTCGCGATGGGGCCGTGCGCGCGATCGAAGTCGGAATCGCCGTCGCGTGCGGGCTTGCCCGCGCCGGCGTGCGCCTTCTCGCCGCGGGCGAGATGGGCATCGGCAACACGACCACCTCGGCGGCGGTGGCCGCAGTGCTCCTCCGGGCGGACGCACGGAGCCTCGTCGGGCGCGGCGCGGGGCTCTCGGACGCCTCGTTCGCGCGCAAGCGCGACGTGGTCGAGCGCGCTATCGACGCGAACTCTCCCGATCCCGCCGACCCGATCGACGTGCTCTCGAAGGTGGGCGGCTTCGACATCGCGGCGATGTGCGGCTTCTACCTGGGGGCCGCGGCCTCGAAGGCGCCGGCGCTCCTCGACGGGGTCATATCCTGCACGGCGGCCCTGTGCGCGGCGCGCCTGTGCCCTAACGCCTTGGGCTACCTCGTGGGCACCCACGCATCAAGCGAACCCGCAAGCCAGGAGCTCCTTCGCGAGATCGGCATTAAGGCACCCCTCGACGCAGGCATGCACTTGGGCGAGGGCGCGGGCGCCATGGCGTATCTGCCCCTTCTGGATTCGGCGCTGCGCGTGTACCGGGATGGGAAGACGTTCACGGCGACTGGCATGGCTGCTTACGAGCATTTCGAGGCCGGGAAATGACGGTGACGCTCGTCATCGGCGCCGCCGCGAGCGGCAAGAGCGCCTACGCCGAGTCCCTGTGCCTCGGGCACGATGGCCCTCGCGTGTACCTGGCAACGATGGAGCCCTTCGGGGAAGAGGGCGCCCGCCGCATCGCGCGCCATCGGGCGCTGCGCGAGGGCAAGGGGTTTTCCACCCTCGAGCGCACGCGTGACGTGGGCGCCGCAGTGTCCGGGCTTCCGCGCGGCTGCACGCTTCTTTTGGAGGACGTGGGCAACCTGGTTGCAAACGAGCTTTTCGCGGAAGGCGGCTTGTCCCCACGTGACCCCGACGCTGCGGCGCGCGAGGTGCTCGGAGGCATCGAACGGCTCGCTCAGGCCGCTGCGTATACGGTGGTGGTCACCGTCGACGTGTTCGCCGATGGGATGCGCTACGATGAGGGGACCGAGGCATGGAGGCGCGCGCTCGCGCGCGTGAACGCGGGCGTGGCGGCGCTGGCCGACCGCGCAGTCGAAGTGGTATGCGGGATTCCCGTGTGGATGAAAGGCGAAGGACCTACAAGGTGAAGATAGCAGAGGCAATCGGCGCGGCGTTCGGAACGTTCTCGCGCATCCCCGTCCCGAAATCGGCCTGGACCGATTTCGGATCAACCCATGCGCTTGCCGCGTTTCCCCTGGTGGGCCTTGCGGAAGGCTTCCTCATGACGGCGTGGGGGCACGTGGCGAACCTGCTCGGCGTGCCCGCGACCATCGTCGCGGCTGTGCTCGTGGCGCTGCCTGTGGCGGTGACGGGAGGCATTCACCTAGACGGGCTCTGCGACACCTCCGATGCGCTTGCAAGTTGGACCCCGCGCGAGCGAAAGCTCGAGATCATGCACGACCCGCGGGCAGGCGCCTTCGGGGTCATCGGTGTTGTCATGTACCTTATTCTGCAGTTTTCCCTGTTCACCGCGCTGCCGCTTACGGCGGGGGCGTTCCTCGCGCTTCTGTGCTCGCTCGTGTTCTCCCGCGCGCTTTCGGGGCTCGCCGTAGAATGCTGGCCTGCCGCGCGGGCGGACGGCATGGCCGCGGGACTCTCGCCTGCTAAGAAGCGCGCGGCGATCGTCGTGCCGCTTTGCGCTTTCGCTGCGGCTTCGGCTGCAGGGATGGTCGCGTGCGCTCGGGCCGTCGGCGCCCTTATGGCGGTGGCGGGGCTTTTGGCGCTCGCGTGGTACCGTCATGTTGCCCTGTCCCGCTTCGGCGGGGTGACGGGGGATTTGGCCGGATGGTTTCTGCAATGGGCCGAGCTCGCGATGCTTGCCATGCTGGTGGCGGGGGGTATGCTCCTATGATTCTCGTGGTAGGCGGCGCGCATTCGGGGAAGAGGACCTTCGTGCGCGAAAAGCTCGGGTTCGCGGCGGACGATTTCGTCGACGCGGCGCAGCTTGCGGAGGGCGGCGTGCCCGCGGCTTTTGCCGGCCGCGTCGCGTACCATGCTGAGGAACTCGTACGCGCGCTCGACGCTGACCGGGCGCTCGAGCGGCTGATCGGCTTCGACGCAGTGATTCTGTCCTTGGTCGGCTCGGGGGTCGTCCCTATGCATGCGGAAGACGCCCAATGGCGCGAGCGCGCGGGGCGCCTGGGATGCGCGCTCGCTGCGCGCGCCGACGTCGTCGTGCGCATGACGTGCGGGATTCCCCAGGTCATCAAAGGAAACCTTGCCGATGCTCCTCGAGGGACGCAGGGCGCGGGCGCGCCTTTGGAGGTCGTCTTCGTGCGCCATGGTGCCACGGCGGGCACGGAAGACCATCGCTACAGCGGGGCGGGCACCGACGAGCCCCTGTCGAGCGCGGGCGAGCGCGCTTTGCGCGACCTCGCGTGCGATCGTGACGTGTTCCGTGTTATCACGAGCGGCATGGCCCGCACCGACCAGACGGCGCGCATCCTCTTCCCGAACGCGGAGCTTATGGCGTGCCCCGGTCTGCGCGAGATGGATTTCGGTGACTTCGAGGGGCGAAGCGCCGCCGAGCTTAAAGAGGATGTGCGCTACCGCGCCTGGGTAGACTCCTGGTGCGAGACGCGCTGCCCGCATGGCGAGGGCAAGAGCGATTTCACCCGCCGCGTCGTCGCGGCGTTTCGGGAGGCGTGCGAATCGGAGCGCGCCCAGGGGAGTGGGCGCGCCGTCTTCGTCGTTCACGCGGGTACCGTGAAAGCGCTGCTCTCCGAGCTAGCTGTCCCGAAAATGGGATATTTCGACGTGCATACCGAGCCGGGCGGCGCATGGGCCGCCACCTGGGATGGGCGCTGCCTTCGCGACGTTCGCCCCGCTTCGGGGGGCGATGCCCGGTGATGACGATTCTTGCCGCCGCCGCCGGGTTCGCAGCCGACCTTGCCTTCGGCGACCCGCGCTGGCTTCCCCATCCCGTTGTCGCCATGGGGCGCGCGATCACGTGGGCCGAAGGCCGCCTGCGGGGCTCATTCCCGCAAACGTCCGCGGGCACGCGCGCCGCAGGGCTTGTGCTTGCCGTGGCGCTTCCGCTTGCGTGTGGGCTTTTGACCTTGGGAATCCTGCATCTTTGCGGCATGGTTCACCCCGGCTTGCGCTTCGTGGCCGAGGCATGGGCGAGCTATCAGATTCTCGCGGCATGCGAGCTGCGCCGCCAGAGCCTGGCCGTGGCCCGCGCGTTCTCGAAGGGCGGCCTTGTCGCGGCTCGCGAAGCCGTCGGGCTCATCGTGGGACGCGACACGTCTGTTCTCGACGAGCAGGGCGTTGCGCGCGCCGCCGTGGAAACGGTGGCGGAGAACGCGAGCGACGGCGTCATCGCGCCGCTTTTCTACCTTATGATCGGGGGTGCGCCCTTGGGCATGGCGTACAAGGCGGTGAACACGCTCGACAGCATGGTGGGCTACAAAAACGAGCGCTACATCGACTTCGGCTGCGCCTCGGCGCGCCTCGACGATGCGGTGAACTGGATTCCCTCGCGCTTATCGGCCCTGCTCATGATCGCCGTGTGCCCGATCGTCGGGCTCGATGCTCGCGGGGCGGCGCGCATCTGGCGCCGCGACAGGCGTCGCCATGCGAGCCCCAACTCGGCGCAGACCGAGTCAGCGTGTGCGGGCGCGCTCGGGCTGCGCCTGGCAGGACCCGCGGTGTATTTCGGCAAGCTCGTTGAGAAACCGACGATAGGCGACGCGTCCCGCGAAATCGAGTGGGGCGACATCGCCCGGGCGACTAGGCTCATGCTCGCCGCGTCCGTATGCGCGCTCGTCGTCTTCGGTGCCGCACGCGCGGCGGTCGTGCTCGCCGTGGGGGCGATGGTATGAGGGAAGACCACGCCGCGTCCCGGGCTGCCGGGGGAATCCTGCGCGCCCGTGCGCATGGGGGTAGCACGCAATCGCTCGGCATCGCTTGCGAAGGGGGCGCCTCCGACCTCATTGACTTCTCGGTGAACGTGAATCCGGCAGGCCCCTCGCCGCGCGCCGTTGCCGCAGCTTGCAAGGCGCTTTCTCGAATCGACGCCTACCCCGATAGGGAAAGCCTCGCCCTCGTTCGCGCCCTAGCGCGTGCCCAGGGCATTCCCGAAGATACTATCGTCTGCGGCGCGGGCGCGTCCGACATCATTTGGCGGCTCGCCGCGGCGGTGCGCCCGAAACGCATCGTCGTGTGCGCGCCGACGTTCTCTGAATATGCGGAGGCGGCATCGTACTACGGCGCATGCGTGCAGGAGTTCCCGCTCTCCGAAGCGGACGACTTCGACGTGCCCGCCTCCTTCGCCCGCGCGATCGAGGGGCCGGGAGACGTGGCGTACATCTGCAATCCGAACAACCCGACGGGGCGCCTCGTCGACCCCCGCGTGATCGATGCCGCGGCTTGCCGCTGCGAGCAGGTGGGCGCGCTGCTCGTCGTGGACGAGTGCTTCCTCGGATTTGCGCCCGACGCCCGCGAAAGGAGCGTGGCCGCACGCGCCGCGTGTTCGCGCCATGTGGCCGTGCTCTCCGCATTCACCAAGCTCTACGGAATGGCGGGGTTGCGGTTAGGATATCTGATCAGCGGAAACGCCCAACTCCTCGAGGGGATTCGCCGGGCGGGGCAGGCGTGGCCCGTCTCCTCGGTCGCCGAGGCCGCGGGTATCGCCGCCCTGGAAGACGTCGAATACGTCTCGCGCACGCGCGATGTATTGGCGGGCGAGCGAGCGTGGCTTTCCCACGAGCTCTCCTCGCTCGGGCTTTCCGTCGTGCCGTCGGATGCGAACTTCCTTTTAGTCCGGACACCGGCGAAAGACATCCCCGAGCGCCTGTATAAACAGGGGGTTTTGGTCCGCACGTGCGACTCGTTTTCGGTACTGTCCCGTTTCTGGTGCCGCGTCGCGGTGCGCACGCGCAAGGAGAATGCCCGGCTTGCGATGGCGTTCGGCCGCGCGCTTCGGGTGGAAGGCGCATCGGGCGAAGGCGAACCCGACAAACGGGGCTGCGCTTCTTGCAGCGGCGCTATGGCGGGCGCGTATGGCCGAGGCTCGACGAAGGAGGTCGATACCCGTGGGTAGGGCGAAGCCCATCATGATCCAGGGCACCATGTCGAACGCGGGGAAGAGCCTGCTTGCGGCGGGGCTGTGCCGTGTGCTTTCGCAGGACGGCCTGCGCGTGGCTCCCTTCAAGAGCCAGAACATGGCGCTCAACAGCGGTGTCACGGCCGACGGGCTCGAGATGGGGCGCGCCCAGATCATGCAGGCCGAGGCGTGTGGCATCGTGCCCGACGTGCGTATGAACCCCATCCTGCTCAAGCCCGAAAGCGACCACCGAAGCCAGCTCATCGTGGCCGGCAAGGCGCAGGGAGCCTTCGCTGCGAGGGACTACTTCGCGCGAAAGAAGGCGCTCATGCCGCAGATTTTGGAGTCGTTCGATTCGCTCGCGGAGGAAAACGACGTCATCGTCATCGAGGGCGCCGGCAGCCCCGCCGAAATCAACCTTGCCGAAAACGACATCGTCAACATGGGGCTCGCGCGCGCCGTGTCCTCCCCCGTGCTGCTCGCGGGCGACATCGACCCAGGCGGGGTATTTGCCCAGCTCTACGGCACGGTCGCGCTCTTTGCGCCCGAGGATCGCGCGCTTTTGCGGGGGCTTGTTGTGAACAAGTTCCGCGGCGATGTGGAAATCCTCCGCCCGGGTTTGGCCCCGCTCGAGAAGATGTGCGGGGTTCCCGTCGTGGGGGTCGTGCCGTTTCTTACGCTCGACCTGGACGACGAGGACTCGCTCGCGCCGCGCCTATCTGCCCGCGAGGCGCGCGGCGTCATCGACGTCGCCGTCGTGCGCCTTCCGCATCTGTCGAACTTCACCGACTTCGACCCGCTTTCGCGCGTGCCCGGCATGGGCGTGCGCTACGTTTCCTCGACGACCGATCTGGGCCGACCCGACCTGGTGGTGCTTCCCGGCTCGAAGTCCACGCTCGACGACGCGCGCTGGCTTGCGGCTAGCGGCATCGGAGCCTGTGTACGCGCGCTTTCGGGCGCGGGCACGCCGGTGCTCGGCATATGCGGAGGCTACCAGCTTTTGGGAGACGAGCTTTCCGACCCGCACGGCAGGGAAGGCGCTGGCACCGCGTGCGGGCTCGGGCTCATCCCTGCAAATACGGTGTTCAAGGAGGAAAAGCGCCTCGCCCAGTCGGAGCTGCGCATCACGGGCGCCCAAGGCGCGTTCTCGGTGTGGAACGGCATGACGGCGCGCGGGTACGAGATTCACGACGGCGATACGACCGTCTCCTGCGCCCCTGCGGGCACGATTGGCGGCAAACCAGAAGGCGCGGCCTGCGGAAACGTGTTCGGAACCTATCTCCACGGCCTGTTCGACGAACCGGGGGTGGCACTCGCCCTCGCGCGCTCGCTCGCGCGCATGCGCGGCCTGCCCGAGAGCGTCGTGGGTGCTGAGGGCGCGGTGTCCGCGGCCGATCACCGTGCGCGCGAGTTCGACCGCCTGGCCGACTCCGTGCGCGGGGCGCTCGACATGGAGTATGTCTACCGCATTATCGAGGAGGGCGTATGATCCACGTGTATCATGGCGACGGCAAAGGCAAGACCACGGCGGCGATGGGGCTCGCCCTTCGCATGCTCGCCGCAGGCCGCCGCGTCGTCGTTGTGCAGTTCCTGAAAGACGGCGAAAGCGGGGAGGCGCGCCTGCTCGCCGAGCATTTCGGCGTGCCCGTGTTCGCGGGGAAGGCGTCGGACAAGTTTACCTGGTCCATGACGTCGGAAGAACTTGCCGCGACGCGCGAGTTGCACGATGGGAACCTCGCTTCCGCGCTCGCCGAGCTCGAGGGCGCGCAGGAGGGGCTGCTCGTGCTCGACGAGGCGCTCGACGCGCTTTCGAAGGGGCTTGTCGACGAGGCGCTCGTGGACCGCGCGCTCGATATGTCCGCGCGCGGCGTCGAAGTAGCGCTCACCGGGCGCGCGCCTTCCCGCAAGATCGTGGAGAAGGCCGACTACATAACCGAGATGCGGTGCGAGAAACACCCCTACGAGCAGGGGATATGTGCAAGGGAAGGAGTGGAGTACTAGATGGATTCCAAGGAGATGGCGCCCGGCGACATCGAGCGGCGCAGCTTTGAAATCATCACCGAAGAGCTCGGCGGCCGCACGTTCCCGCCGCTCGAAGAGCCCGTCGTGAAGCGCGTCATCCACACCACTGCCGACTTCTCGTACGCCGATTCCCTCGTGTTCACCCATGACGCCGCGCACTGTGCGCTCGACGCACTGCGCGCAGGGGCCACGGTGCTCACCGACACGAACATGGCGCTCGCAGGCATAAGCAAGCCCGCGCTCGCGAAGATCGGCTGCCAGGCCGTGTGCTTTATGGCCGACCCGGATGTCGCCGCAACGGCGCGCGCCGCGGGCACGACTCGCGCCGTTGCGAGCATGGACAAAGCTTGCGGCATCGAGGGTCCGCTCATCGTGGCCGTCGGCAACGCTCCCACAGCACTTCTGCGCCTCGCCGAGCTCATGGACGCGGGGAAGATCGCGCCCGCGCTCGTCGTTGGGGTGCCGGTTGGGTTTGTGAACGTGGTCGAGGCGAAAGAGGAGCTACTCGCGCGACGCGTGCCGGCCATCGTCGCGAGGGGTCGCAAGGGCGGCTCGACCGTGGCGGCCGCCATTATGAACGCGCTGCTCTACCAGATCACGCGCCCAGGCGGCCCGAAGTGACGGCCCCCGCATCCGCGCCGGCGCTGCGCATCTTCGCCGGCACCACCGAGGGCCGCCTCCTGTGCGAATGGGCGAGCGGGGCGGGAATCCCCGCCCGTGCCTACGCGGCAACCGAGTACGGAGGCGAGCTTTTGGGCGAGCTTCCGGGCATCGAGGTGCATGCGGGCAGGCTCGACGAGGCCGACATGGAGCGTGAGCTTTCCGGCGCGCGCATCGTCGTCGACGCCACGCACCCCTTCGCTACGCTCGCAAGCGGCAACATCCGGGCCGCTTCGCTCGCCGTGGGTGCACGATGCCTGCGCCTTGCGCGCCCGGTCGAGGTGCTGCCCAAAGGCGTCGTGTCGGTCGCGTCGATCGCCTGCGCGGCGCGCTTTCTCTCCGAGAACCCGGGTCGCGCGCTTCTCACGACGGGGAGCAAGGAGCTTGCTCCCTACACGCGCGTCGCCGATTTCGCGGAGCGCTTCTTCGTGCGTGTGCTCCCTCTGCCCGGTGCTATAACGAAGTGCATCGACGCGGGGTTTTCGCCGTCGCACGTCATCGGCATGCAGGGGCCCTTCACCCGCGAGCTCAACGAGGCGATGCTTCGGCAGGTGGGCGCCCAGTGGCTTGTGACCAAGGACTCGGGAACCGTAGGCGGCACGGCCGAGAAGATCGCCTCCGCGCGCGACGTGGGAGCGCGCTGTATCGTGGTCGCCCGTCCCGCCGAGGGAGGCGGGGCCCTTTCGCTTAGGGAAGTGGAAGACGCGCTCTTACGGGAGTTCGCGCGCTAGGCGCTCGCCGCGCATGCGTGCCCTCCCGCCTGCGAGGAGGAGCGCCCCGAGCAAGCTCGACCCGTACAAGCCTGTCATCCGCCAATCGCTCGAGGACGACGCACGGAACTGGCGCAAGCAGCCCTTCAATAAGTTGCGGTGAAATAGCGTCTGTTTTTGCTGCTAAATAGCATATTCAGTCCCTAATTCACCGCAACTTGTTGGTGGTGGCTTACTGGTAGCGTAGGCATTCCACCGGGTCGAGCTTTGCTGCACGGCGAGCGGGGTAGAAGCCAAAGATTACGCCGATGCCGACCGATACGGCAAACGCGATCAATACTGTTGTAATGGAGAAGCTTGGCGTGATCGTCCCGGTAGCTCCAAACTCGCTCATGATGCCCGAGCTTGCGGCAAAGAACGTGAGTCCCCATGCCAGCAGATAGCCAATCAGGACACCCAACAGTCCGCCGGTGACGCACAGCGCCGAGGACTCGGCCAAAAACTGCGCGGTGATATCGCGACGACTTGCGCCCAGGGCACGGCGAATGCCGATCTCACGGATGCGCTCCGTTACGTTGGTGAGCATCATATTCATAATGCCGATACCGCCGACAAGCAGCGAGATGCTGGCGACAGAGCCCATGATGAGCGAGAACGCGCCCATAAAGGAGTTGAGTGTATCGATGGCGCTTTTCATGGATGTTGCTGATACACTGTCGTACTCATCCTCCTCCTCGATGCCCTTCATCGCGCGCACCTTGGACTCGATGGTCTTACAAAGCTCATCCATGTCCGTGCCCTCGGCGGCAAGTGCCGTCACGCTGGGGAATGAAGGATTCTCGTCGCTAAACAGCCCAGAGATGGTTTCGCGTGGCATATACAGCGTGAGCGAGCCCATGGAGTCGCTGCCGCCGTCGATAACGCCGACAATCTGTACCTCGCCGTTGGAGACCTCAATAGTCTTGCCTACCGCGTCCTGTTCGTTGCCGTAAAGCTGATCGGCGCCGTTGCGGCTGATGAGCGCCACGCGCGAGACTGATTGGGACTCGGCCTGGGAATAGGTGTGCCCCGCAACGAGCTTGCTGGCCCCCACGGCGTCGAGCATGTCGCTATCGACACCTTGTGCCATGACGGTATAGCTTTTATCGCCGGTCTTGTACTCGGTGTACGCGCTGTCGACTATTCCGATCTGCTCTATCTGCGGCACTAGTTTTTGAAGCTTCTGAACGTCAGAATCGGTGAGTTCTTGGGACGAATAGATCTGAACCATACGAGCTGCGTTGAGGCCCAGGCTGTTGACCAGGCTGTTTTGGATGCCGCCGATGAGCGAAGTCATGGCGATAACCGAGGCGATGCCGATGACAATGCCCAGGATGGTGAGCAGGCTGCGCCCCTTGTTGGCCTCGAGCGAGTGAAGGGCTTCCTGGATGAGATCGCGGGCGCTCATCCCATCACTCCTTTCGGCGGGTTAGCGGAGGCGGAAATCATGGGCAGGCTATCTACGGCGCTGCGCAGGGTCCGCGGTGCATGTGGAATATACGCGCCGTCGTGAATGCGACCGTCGCGGATGGTCACGGCACGGTCGGCTTCGGCGGCGATGCCGGGGTCGTGTGTGATAAGAACGATGGTTTTGCCGCGCTCCTGAAGTCTATGGAAGGTCTCCATTACAAGCGCTCCGGTGGCGGAGTCAAGGTTTCCCGTCGGCTCGTCGGCCAGAATGATGGGCGGGTCATTGACGAGGGCGCGTGCGATGGCGACACGCTGCATCTGGCCGCCCGAGAGCTCGGATATGCGGTGGTCCCAGTGGTCGACCGGCAGCGTGACGGCCTGCAGCGCGTGCACGGCGCGCATTTCGCGCTGGCTACGGGGCACATTGGTGTAGGCCAGCGGCAGCATGACGTTTTCGATAACCGACAGGCGCGGCAGCAGGTTGAAGCTCTGAAAGACAAAGCCAATGCTCAGGGCGCGAACTTCGGTGAGCTCGTCATCGTCGAGCTCGGCAACGTTGAGCCCTTGCAGGTAGTAGTCGCCCGCCGTCGGCTTATCCAGGCAGCCTAGGATGTTCATGAGCGTCGACTTGCCCGAGCCCGAGGGGCCGGTGATAGCGACGAATTCGCCGGGATTTACCGCCAGGCTCACGTTGTGCAGGATGTGGGCGCACCCCGCCTCGCTCTCAAAGATGCGGTGCACGTTGCGGATGTCGATAACGGGACGCATTACATGCCCTCGTCGGCAGACATACTGCCCGAATCCGCACCGTAGCCGCCGTCAGCCGTTGCGTCCGCTCCGGTGTCCATGACGAGGGTGTCGCCCTCGCGCAGCTTGGTAACCGGAACGTTGGGGTTGATCTCGTTGCCCTGGTCGTCGCGCTTAACCTGTGTCTTGCCGACTACGGCTTCGTTGTCGTTTTGCGTCACGACGGTCACCTTCACGCGATGGGTTTGCTTGCCCTCGTCATCGGTTGCGACGTTGACGTAATAGTGTTCGCCGTCTTCGGTCATGAGCGCCATCGTCGGCACCATCACCACGTCGTCGAGCTGCTCGGTCACCACCGAGACCTCGGCCGTCATGCCCGGCTTCAGGCGCGCGTCGGGCGCCTCGATGAGAATGTCGACGTTAAAGGTCACGCTGCCGCCGCCACCGTTGGCGGCGTCGGAGTTTGCCACCGACGCGATAGCCGTGACGGTGCCCTGGCTTACGATATCGGGAAACGCGGGATACGTGACGTTGGCGCTCTGCCCAACGGCGATCTTGGCGATGTCCTTTTCGCCCACCTGCACGGTCACCTTCATCTTAGATAGGTCGGCGATCTGCATGCACTGCTTGCCGCCGCTCGTATCGCTTTCGCCCATGATCATGCCGCCTGTAACCGTGGCGCCCACTTTGGCATTGAGCTCCACGATGCTACCCGAGCTCGGGGCCGTGACCGTGCGACTGGAGGCCTTGGCGTTCGCCTGGTCGAGGTTTGCCTGGGCTGATGCGAGGCTGCGCTGCGCGGCCGATACGGCGTTCGTGTCCACTGATGCGGCGGAGACGCCAGCCGCTGCGGAAGCTCCCTCGACGTCCGTCGTTGGGGTGGCCTGCGCAGCAGCTGCGGCTTTCTGCGCGTTGGCGAGGTCTTCTTGAGCGGCAGCAACTGCACGCTGCGCCTCGGCAACGTTGCGATCGAGCTCGTCGTTTTTAATGGTCATAAGCACGTCGCCCTCGTTGACGGATTGGCCTGCCTGCACGTTGATAGAATCGACCGTGCCGTCGACAGAAGGGGAGACCACTGAGGACGAAATGGGTTTGAGCTGGCCTTTCGCCTCGACCGTTGTGGTAAACGTGCCCTCGGTCACTATGTCGGTCACAGGACCGCTAGCGCCCTGTGGCTGCACATTGATAACAAGGGTTGCAACAATGGCAATGAGCGCGACGGCACCCACGACGCCGGCGGCAATACCGCGACGAATCAGCTTTTTGCGTCGGCGTTCGGCACGCTTTGCCTTGAGCTTGGCATATGCCTCTTCATCGGAAATCTCGGCCGTATCGTTCGCGCGTCCGCTCTGCTTGTCGGCATGTACGTTTGTAATCAGAGGAAACGTTTCGGTGGCACCTTCGGGCGTGCGCTCGGTATCATCTGGGCCCGGGGTGATCGTGGGGACATTCGGCATAGCGTCTCCTTTATAGAAAGAACCTCGATAATTATATGCGCCCACCGGTTGGGGCGGGCGCATAGGACGGTTTCTTTCGGAACTGTTAGATTGGTCGCAGCGGTTCCACGTTGTAGGAATGCGCGCGTTGCACTACGAGTGGACAACCACGCACAGGCCGACTTTGATGCAATCGTGCAGTGCCTTGGCGTCGGCCAGGCGCAGGTTGATGCAACCGTGGCTGCCGCACCACTTGTACGACTCGGCGTTATCGAAGCTCTTGTCGTTTTGCCAGGTGGCGTCGTGGAAGCCGATCATGTTGCCCTCAAACGGCATCCAGTAGCTCACCGGGCTCTCATATTTGGGCTTACCGGTCTTGGGGTCCTTGGCTCCGATCAGGGTGCTGCCGCCGTCGTTGCTGTTGATTTGCCACACACCCACGGGGGTGGCGTCTTCGCCCGGTTTGCCGGAAATAAAGTTGGCCTCCCACACGATATTGCCGCTCTCGTCATAGTAGCGCGCGTGCTGCTCGGACAGGTCGACGTCGATATACGCCTTCCAGTCGGGCTCTCCCTTTGCGGTAAAGGTGTCGGCCTTCTGGGAGTACTTGATCTCGATCTCGCCGGTCTGCTTGTTGTTAATGGCGTCCTCGACCTGCTTGGCGAGCGAGCTGCTGTCGATGGACCAACCAAAGTCGCCGCCTTCGACGGCGCACTGCTTGCCATCGGCGCGCGTCCACCAACGAGTGGAGCCCACGGTATTAAAGCCGTTGGCGAGTTCGGTTGCCCAGCTGCTGATCTGCGACGTATCGAGCGTGGGGTTGGCCGGATCGGCAAAGCTGATCCACTGCAACACGGAGCTGCCATCAACCTTGTCGGCATCCTCGCCGTTGAGCTTGAGGGTCACGTTGACGCCCAGGAAGTTGTTGGCTGCATCGCATGCGGCTTGAATCTGGTCGTTGGTGAGCGTGCCGTTGAGGGGCTCGTAGGCGTCGTTGCCGATCTTGGTGATATCGACGGATTCGGCCAGCGATGCGAGCTCAAGCTCGGCATATTTGATCACGTGCTTGCGGCTGAGCTTTTCGTTGGAGCGGGCCTTCTCCACGGTGAACTTGCCAGCTTGCTCGTCATAGGAGCTCGAGGCCTCAAAGGTGCCGGAACGACCTTCGTTAAAGGCATCGATGGCGGCGCCCAGGTCCTCTTCGAACTGCTTTTGATCAAAGGCATTGGAGAGCATGGACAGGTCGACGTCTTGATCGAGGTTGACCTCATTGGTGGCGACGGCGGTCTTGGTTTTGCCGCTTAACGACTCGACAAGGCGAGCCGGCCACATAAAGGCTTCATTGTGACTGATAATCTCTTTTGCGGCAGTTTCGCCGTCGACGATGGGCTCATCGGATTTGGGCTGGTAGGTCCAGCTAAAGTCGTCGCCCGACACGGTGAGTTTGTAGTGCTTCCATGCCGAGTTAACCTTAGTGGCGGCTGACGAAGCGTTTGAGAACGAGATGTCCACGCCGGCAATCGTGGTGTTGGGGTATGCGACCTGCGAGAACGCCACGACGCCTACGATGTAGACAATGGCGACGAGGCCCAAGACCACAAAGAGAGTCGTCTTTCCGCCAAGCTTATTGCTGCCGCCCGATTTTTGAGTGTTGTTGCGATTGGCGCGTGAGTGCGAGGTCGCCTGTCTGCGCGTGTTGCTGTTTACAGCGTGCTGCTGGAGTCGTTGATGCTGCTGATGCTGCTGACCCGGGCGCTGAGAGGCGTTTGAAGCACCGCGCTGCCTGCTGTGGTTCGGTGCAATCGGACGCGGCGACTGGACACCACCGGCATGCCTGCTAGGCTGTTGCGGGTCGGGGATCAGTTGGGTGCGGTCGTTTTGCGACATCGTGTATATTTCCTTCGAGTTTCGCCTTGCGGCTCATCGTGTTTTGACTGGGCTTGAATTATAGCGATTACGCAGTTGCTTGTGTTACGAAAACGGTGGCGATAAAGATTAGGTGGGACATATGTCCCACCTATCGTTCGCTTTTGCTCGCTAACCGCATATTCCGCATTTCGCGCACGCCGAAAGCGCTGCCGGAGCCTGCGCGATGCCGCCCTTGGCCGTCTCGCGCAACGTGGCAGGCAGGGCGTGGCCCACCGAGAGCATCACGTGTGCCATCTGGTCAAACGGCACCAGGCTTTTGATGCCGGCGAGGGCGAGCTGCGCCGAGCTAAAGGCCGCGGCCACGCCGATGGCGTTGCGGTTTTGGCAGGGCACCTCGACAAGGCCGCCGACAGGGTCGCAAACGAGGCCCAACAGGTTGCTCAGCGCGATGGAGCTGGCGTCGAGCGCTTGCCCGGGCGTGCCGCCCATCATCTGGACCAGCGCGGCGGCGGCCATGGCGGCAGCGCTTCCAACCTCGGCCTGGCATCCGCCCTCGGCGCCGGCGACGCAGGCGCTCGTGGTGAGGTTGAGTCCGATGGCGGCGGCGCAGTAGAGGGCATCCATGACCTGCTCGTCGTCGAGCTGGAGGTGATCGGCGAGCGCCAGCACGCAGCCGGGGACGACGCCCGCGGAGCCGGCCGTGGGGGCGGCGACAATTACACCCATGGTGGCGGAGCGCTCGAGCACGGCCATTGCGCGGGCTACGGCATCGGTCTGAACGGTGCCCATTAGGCTTGTGCTCAAATCATTGCGGCCGGTGGCATCGACGAGTTTGGCCTCGCCGCCGATAAGTCCGCCGAGCGATCGCTGCGGATTGGCGATGGGGGCCGTGGTCTCCTCGCGCATGACGTTTAGCACGCGGCGCATGGCTGCGATAGCATGGGCCTCGCCGGTCAGACGCGCCTCGCGCAGGGCCATGACGGCGCCGATATTCAAACCGAGCTCGGCGCACGCATCGAGCAGCTGCTCGCCGTCGTCAAAGATCTCCTTGGTCGAGACGCCGGGGGAGAGCGACGAGGCCGAGCCCGGGAGCTCGATAAACGTGGCGTAATCGACATTGTCGAGCTTGCGCAGCATGGGGACGACGGTGTCGTCGGGGGCGCCGTCGGTCTCAAAGACGGAATAGGCCTGGCCTCCCACTTCGGTGCGGTAGGTGCGGCAGAAGGCGATGTTCACGTGTGCGTAGGCAAGCAGGTTCGTGAGCGCGGCGAGCACGCCGGGGACGTCCTTGTGCGCCACGAAGAGCGTGGAATACATGCCCGAGATGTCGACGCCGACGCCGTTAATGCGGCTGATGCGCATCTTGCCGCCGCCCAGGCTCTCGCCGCGGACCTGTGCCGTGGCGCCCGTGTCGTCGACCATTTCGATGTCGACGGTGTTGGGGTGGATGGAGGCGTCGTCGCCCTTGATGTCAAAGTGATATTCGAGGCCCTGCTCGCGCGCGAGGTCGAAGGCCTGCTTGATGTTCTCGTCATCGGTGTCGAGGCCCAGTATGCCCGCGACGAGCGCACGGTCTGTGCCGTGGCCGCGGTAGGTGTGGGCGAAGGAGTTCCACAGGCCAAAGGTGACTTTGGTGATGCGGCCTTCCAGCAGGCTGGCGGCAACTTGGGCGCAGCGCAGGGCGCCGGCGGTGTGCGATGAACTGGGGCCGACCATGACGGGGCCCAAGATCTCGAATGCCGAGGTCGTAGCTAGTGTTTGCGGCTTGCCTGCCATATGCGCTCCTGTTCTATCCCATCGTCCCGAGGGGCGGGGCATAAGGTCGCCTGCTCGGACAGTCCTGCTCGCACGGAGAGCACATTAAGTGCTCTCCGGCTCGTGCGGAACTCGCGATCGACCTTATGCCCCGCCCTCGGGACTAAGGATACATGGTAGAGGCGCGTGTGCTCCAAAATTCATTGGCTGGTGACCTATTCCATGTCCCGCGGTGGCTCATCTTCATCACCGGTTAAATAAAAAAGAAGTACCGGTTGGGACCGGTACTTCTTTTGAAAGTGCATATGTTGTTGTGACCTTGGTGGTTCCCAATTACAGGCCGCAGGCTGCTTTGAGCTCTTCGACTCGGTCGGTCTTCTCCCAGGTGAAGTCGGGGTCTTCGCGGCCAAAGTGACCGTAGGCTGCCGTCTTCTCGTAGATGGGACGACGCAGGTCCAGGTCGCGGATGATGGCGCCCGGGCGCAGGTCGAAGGTCTTCTCTACGGCTTCAACGATCTTGTCCTCGGCAATATGTGCGGTACCGAAGGTGTCGACCATGATTGAGAGGGGCTTGGATACGCCGATGGCGTAGGCAAGCTCGACTTCGCAGCGGTCGGCCAAACCGGCAGCGACCACGTTCTTAGCGACCCAGCGCGCGGCATACGCGGCAGAGCGGTCGACCTTGGTGCAGTCCTTGCCGCTAAAGGCACCGCCGCCGTGACGACCGTAGCCGCCATAGGTGTCGACGATGATCTTGCGGCCGGTCAGGCCCGTGTCGCCCATGGGGCCGCCCACGACAAAGCGGCCGGTGGGGTTCACATAGATGTCGGCGCCGTCCCACGGCATGTTCTCGGCAGCCATGACGGGAGCGATGACATGCTCGATGAGGTCGGACTTGATCTTGCCCATGTCCTCGATCTCGGCAGCGTGCTGCGTGGAGATGACGATGGTCGTGACCTCGACGGGCTTGCCTTCCTCGTAGCGCACGGTGACCTGGGTCTTGCCGTCGGGACGCAGATAGGGCAGGGTACCGTCGTGGCGCGCGGCGGCCAGGCGCTCGGCCAGGCGGCTTGCCAGGTAGTGCGGCATGGGCATGAGGGTCTTGGTCTCGTTGGAGGCATATCCGAACATCATGCCCTGGTCGCCGGCACCGATCAGGTCGATCGGGTCGGTGGTCGCGCCGGTCTGGGTCTCAAACGACTCGTCGACGCCCTGGGCGATATCGGGGGACTGCTCGTGGATGAGGCTCATGACACCGCATGTATCGCAGTCAAAGCCAAACTTGGCGCGGTTGTAGCCGATGCGGCGGATGACGCCGCGGGCAATTTCCTGCACGTCAACGTATGCCTGGGTGCGGATCTCGCCGGCGACGATGACGGTGCCGGTGGTCACGAGAGTCTCGCAGGCGCAACGGACGTTTTCCACGTTGGCGGGCACGCCGTTGGGCGCAATATAGCCCTGCTCCTGCAGCTCTATTTCTTTAGCGAGGATTGCGTCGAGGACGGCATCGCTGATCTGGTCGGCGATCTTATCGGGATGGCCTTCGGTCACCGACTCCGACGTAAACACAAAGGAACCCTTCTGGGGCGGGATGGAACGAAGTTCTTCTGACATGATTGTCCTTTCAAAAACGTGTCCCGGCGACCGTTACCATTCCGCCAGGCTCTCTATGCAAGGGCACATCATAGCGCGTAAATCAAACATTCACACCCTTTCCGCACCGAGCCATTGGTTAGCTAATTTGGGACGGGGCTTTTTTAGCTACCCAATCCGGAGTCTTCGGAGCCTAAGACCAATCTCGATATAGGGTAGCTAAAAAAGCCCCGTCCCAAAATTAGCTACCCAATGACTGGGTCGGTGCCCTTTGTGCGGAGGTTGCTTTGATGCTTTATACTGGTGCAGTTAGACATCCATCCTGCAATCGAGGAGATTTCCATGGCATCAGACGTTCGCGTCCGCTTTGCACCCTCACCGACGGGCAAGCTGCACATCGGCGGCGCCCGCACCGCTATCTATAACTGGGCTTTTGCCCGCGCAAACGGCGGCACGTTCATCCTGCGCATCGACGACACCGACCCCACCCGTTCCACTGACGAGAACACGCAGATCATCCTGCGCGCCATGCGTTGGCTGGGTCTTGACTGGGACGAGGGCCCCGAGGTGGGCGGCGACTTTGGCCCCTATGCCCAGACCGAGCGCCTGGACCTGTACAAGCAGGCCGCCCAGAAGCTCTGGGACGAGGGCAAGGCCTATCCCTGCTTCTGCACCAAGGAGCAGCTTGACGCCGATCGTAAGGCCGCCCAGGAGCGCAAGGATCCCTTCCAGGGCTATCAGCGCCGCTGCCGCGATCTTGATCCTGAGGAGGCCCGTCGTCGCATCGAGGCCGGCGAGCCCTACGTTCTGCGTATCAAGGTGCCCGAGGACCGCGGCGACGTCGTCATCCACGACGCCGTCCACGGCGAGGTGACCTTCGATGCCAAGGAGCTCGACGACTTCGTCATCTTCCGCTCCGACGGCACGCCCACGTACAACTTCGCGACCGTCGTCGACGACGCCATGATGAAGATCACCCACGTCATCCGCGGCGACGACCATCTGTCCAACACCCCGCGCCAGGTCATGGTCTACGAGGCCCTCGGCGCGCCCGTGCCTACGTTTGCGCACATCTCCATGATCTTGGGTGCCGACGGCAAGAAGCTCTCCAAGCGCCACGGCGCCACCTCGGTGGAGGAGTACCGCGACGCCGGTTATCTGTCCGACGCTTTCGTCAACTACCTGGCGCTGCTCGGTTGGTCGCTCGACGGCGAGACCACGATCATCCCGCGCGACGTCCTGGCCAGCAAGTTCTCGCTCGACCGCATCTCCAAGAACCCGGCGACCTTCGACCCCAAGAAACTCGACTGGGTCAATGCCGAGTACATCAACGGCATGTCCGATGCTCAGTTTGCCGACGAGATCATGGTCCCCGAACTGCACGAGGCTGGTCTCATCGAGGGTAATGTCGAGTACGGCGAGGATTGGATCGATGCGCTTGCCGCTATCGTCAAGCCGCGCACCAAGATGCCGGCCGACGCAGTAATCGTCGCCGCCCCCATCTTTGCTACGGCCGAGACGCTTGAGTATGACGAAAAGTCAGTCAACAAGGGCCTGGCCAAGGAAGGCATGGGTGCCATTCTGGACGCCGCCAAGGCTGCGCTCGAGGGCGTGGATGAGTGGACGGCCGCGAACATCGACGCCGCGCTTGAGCCGCTGCCCGAGCAGATGGACCTCAAGAAGCGCGTGGTGTTCCAGGCCGTGCGCGTCGCCGTCTGCGGCAACATGGTGAGCCCCCCGCTGGGCGAGACCATGGCGCTCGTCGGCCGCGACGACTGCCTGGCGCGCATCGACCGCGCCCGGACGATGGCGCTGTAGCAGCTGCGTAAACGCTTGTATCCGAGCCCCGTTCACCCGAGCGGGGCTCTTGTTTCTAAAGACGAATGGGATAGGAGGTGCTGGGGCCATGGCCGAGCAACTGTCGCTGTTTAGTTCGCCGGAACCGGAGGAGACTCCGGCGGCGCCGGCGCCCGCTGCCGCCCCGGCGCAGCCCGAGCCCTTAGCCGAACCCGTCGCCGCCTACGCGAGCGTGGTCCTCGATATCCCGACCCGAGCGCTCTCCGAGCCGTTTGCCTATGGCATTCCGCAGTCACTCGCCAACGATGCCCAGATCGGCTCCACCGTCCTAGTTCATTTTGGCAATCGTGCGGCCGCTGGATACATCGTCGACATCGCGCCCGAGCTGGGCGACCTGCAAGGTAACGACGCTCTCGACCCTTCGCGCATCAAGCCTATCGAGGCCATCCTCAGCAAGCCGCTCTTTACCGCCGAGGCTGCACGCATTGCGCGCTGGATGAGTCGCGAGTACGTCGCAACGCTTTCCGAGTGCCTGCGCCTTTTCTTGCCCCCGGGTGGAAGCCCGCGCGTGGTCAAGGGCGATGACGGCGTGTGGACCGTTGAGCGCCCCGCCGTCAAACCCATCCAAAACCGCTGGGTCATGCTCACGCCCGAGGGCTTCGACTATACGCCGCCCAAGACCGCGGTTCGCCAACGCCAGCTCATCGAGGCGCTCCAGTGCGGACCTGTCACGACGCGCGACCTCAACCTGCTCTACAGCAGCATGTCGGCGACCATTAAGGCGCTCGAAAAACGCGGCGTCGTGGTGGTGGAGGAGCGCCGCGCCTGGCGTGGCTGCAGCGAGCAGACCACGCTGTCCTCGGCGAGCGGCAAGGCCCCGGTCGCGCTCACGAACGGCCAGCAGCAAGCACTTGCGCAGATTGAGCGCGCACGCCTGGACGCTCACGGTGATGTGGTGCTCGTCGATGGCGTTACCGGTTCCGGCAAAACCGAGGTCTACCTTTCGGCGATTGAGCGCGTGCTCGCGGCCGGCCGTTCGGCCTGCGTGCTCGTGCCCGAGATTTCGCTGACGGCCCAGACCGTCGGCCGCTTCCGCTCGCGCTTTGGCGAGACGGTCGCTGTGTTCCATTCGCGCCTTTCGGCCGGCGAGCGTCTGGACCAGTGGGATATGGTCGCCAGCGGTGCGGCCCGCGTGGTCGTGGGCGCCCGCTCGGCGCTCTTTTGCCCGCTCAGCAACTTGGGCCTCATTATCATCGACGAGGAGCACGAGACCAGCTACAAGCAGGGCTCCAGTCCGCGTTACCATGCGCGCGAGGTGGCGGCCGAGATGGCGCGCCGCTATCGGTGCCCGCTCGTGTTGGGCTCCGCCACGCCTTCTGCCGAGGCCCTCGACCGCTGCCGCCGTGGCACGTACGGCGGCGCCACCTGGACGCGCGTCGAGATGCCCGAGCGCCCGGGACACGCCGTGCTTCCCGCGGTCCGCATTACCGATCTGCGCCGCGAGTTCGCACACGGCAGCCGCTCCATGTTCTCTAAACCGCTGATGGAAGGCCTCGAGCGCGTAGTCGAGCGCCGCGAAAAGGCCGTGTTGCTGCACAACCGCCGCGGCTTTGCGCCGTTTCTTATGTGCCGTGAATGCGGCTGCGTGCCAACCTGCAACCACTGCTCCACCGCGCTCACGTACCACGAGCGCACGCACACGCTGCAGTGCCACACCTGCGGATCGTCCTGGCGCGTGCAGCCCTATCCTGCACCCACGAGTCGCTGTCCCAAGTGCGGCAGTCGCTACCTGGCAAAAATGGGCCTGGGTACGCAGCAGATTGAGGACGCACTGCACCAGATGCTGCCTGACGACGTCGCTATCATTCGCATGGACGCCGATTCCACGCGCGGCAAAGACGCACACAAAAAGCTGCTCGAACAGTTCGATGCCGCCGATTGCGCGGTGCTGCTGGGTACTCAGATGATTGCAAAGGGTCTCGACTTTCCCGAGGTCACGCTCGTGGGCGTGGTCAATTCCGATTTCGCCCTCAAGCTGCCCGATTTTAGAGCGGGGGAGCGTGCCTACGACCTGCTCGAGCAGGTGGCGGGCCGTGCCGGTCGCGGCGATCGTCCCGGCGAGGTTATCATCCAGACCTATTTGCCCGAGGACCCGGTCATCCGCGCTGTCGCCGAGCACGACCGCTCGATTTTTACCGACTACGACCTGGACCAGCGCCGCGACGCACTGTATCCGCCGTTCGTTCGCCTGGTCAACATTTTGGTGTGGTCGGCGAACGCGGATGATGCGCAGGATTATATCGGGCGCATCGCGAAGTTCCTCAAGCGTCTCTGGCATGCTGCCGCGCCCGACTTTTTGCGGGTGGGGAGTGCCGTGCCCCAGGTGCTTGGTCCGGCTTCGTGTGTAATCGAGAGAGCCAAGGACCGTTACCGCTTCCATCTGCTTGTAAAGTCGCCGGTAGGGTACCATGTCTCTGATGATATCGACGCCTGCCTCAAAGAGGTGGGCTCCGTGCGCGGCGTGAGCGTGAGCGTTGACGTCGACGCCTATGATTTGATGTAACAACCCGAAAGGATGGCCATGGAAGCCAACGGAATCGTACTGTCGCCCGACCCTCGTCTGCGCCAGGAGTGCGCCGTCATCGAGGAGATCACCCCGGCGATCGAGGCGCTTGCCGAGAAGATGAAGAAGATGATGTTCGACAACGGCGGTTGCGGCCTTGCCGCCCCGCAGATCGGCGAGCTCATCCAGCTTGTCACCATTGACTGCGACTATAGCGACAAGAACGACTATGACCCGTACGTGCTCATCAACCCTGTCATTGTTGAGCAGAGCGACCATTTGGTGCCGTTTAGCGAGGGCTGCCTGTCCATCCCCGGCATTAGCTGCGAGATTGAGCGCCCCGACCACGTTGTCGTCGAGGCGTATGACCTGGACGCCAACCTGATTCGCTATGAGGCCTCGGGCGACCTGTTCTGCGTGTGCCTGCAGCACGAGATCGATCACCTGCACGGCAACACCATGTTCGAGCGACTCAAGCCGATGCAGAGGCTCAAGGCCGTCAAGGAGTACCAGGACGCCCTGGCCCGCGGCGCTCGACCGGGCGAGACGGAGTAGGTTTGTCCGTCCCCGGGGCGCCCGCCTATATCTTCCCGTGCTCAAACATTCTCGCTGCGCTGCGAAACTGCGCGCGGGACGAGATGTGGTCGCTCAGCACCGGGGACTGCGTTGTTCTGGCTCGGTTCGCCCGGGTGCCGTCGGGCTAGGGAAGGGCGTCTTCGCTGATAGATGCTTTGTTGGAAGAGCTGCTTTTATTGCGGCTCTTTCTTTGGTTTTGGGTATATTTGTTCTTGTTGAATTGTTATTGCGGATGGGCTGGGTACTTGGCTTTCCGCTGTTATTTGTAGCCGTCTCGGCTTTGGTTGAGAGGAGACGATCTTTATGCGTATTGTGTTTATGGGTACGCCCGATTTTGCTGTGCCTTCGCTGACTTCGCTTGTTGAGGCTGGCAATGAAATTGTGCTGGTTATTACTCGTCCTGATGCTGTTCGTGGGCGTGGTAAGAAGCTTGAACCGTCTCCTGTTAAGGCCAAGGCGCTTGAGCTGGGGTTGCCGGTTGTTGAGGCTAATCGTATGACGCCGGAGGTTGTTGAGGCGCTTCAGGCTGCCCAGGCTGACATTTTCTGTGTGGCTGCTTATGGTTGCATTTTGCCTGATGAGATGCTGCATATGGCGCCGCTCGGTATTGTGAATGTTCATGCGTCTTTGCTGCCTCGTTGGCGTGGGGCTGCTCCTATTCAGCGTGCGATTCTCGCTGGTGACGAGGTTGCTGGCGTTTCTATCATGCGCATTGGGCATGGCGTGGATACTGGTGCTTATTGTACTCAGGCTTCCACGTCGGTTGCCGGTAAACATGCTGAGGCGCTGACCATGGAGCTTGGTGAGCTTGGCGGCAAACTGCTTGCCGATACACTTCCTTCACTTGCCGATGGTTCGGCGGTTTGGACCGAGCAGGATGAGGCGCTCGTTACCCATGCTGCCAAGATTTCCAAGCAGGAGATGCGTCTAGATCCGCAAATGACGGCGCTTGATTGCGTGCGTCATGTGCTGGCCTCATCCGATACCGCGCCTGCTCGTTGCATGATTGCCGGTAAGACGGTTCGTGTGCTCGATGCTGCGCCGGCTGATGTGTCGCTTGGCGAGGGCGCCGTTGACGTTAAGAACAAGCGTGTTTACCTTGGTCTTTCCGATGGCCCGGTTGAGTTGCTCGAGGTTAAGCCCGATGGCAAGCGTGCTATGGCCGCTTCCGCTTGGGCTGCCGGCCTGCAGGGTGCCGATCTTATCTGGGGTGTTTTGTCATGAGCAAGCTGTCTCCCGCGCGCAAACTTGCGCTCGATGTGCTAATGGAGGCCGATCGCCGCGGTATGTATGCGCGCGACGTGCTGTCCTCTCGCGCATCTGCCAAGGCTATTGACCAGCGCGATTCCGCTTTTGCCGCTCGTTTGGCACTGGGCGTTGCGGCTACCCAGGGTATTTTGGACGAGCTGCTCGATCAGTTTCTCGATAAGCCTAAAAAGGTTGCGCCGCGTGTTCGCATGGCACTTCGTATCTCGGCCTTCGAGATGCTCTATCTGCATACGCCTGGCCGCGTTGCGGTGAGTCAGGGCGTTGAGCTGGTGCGCAGCGGAGCTAAGTCTGCCGCCGGTTTGGCCAATGCCGTGCTCCATAAGGTCGCGGACAACGTTGAGAACTTTGCCACTGCGTCCGATGTAGATGAGTCTGAGCGACGCTTGGTTCGTCTGTCGCGCCTGATGGGTCTGCCGCGTTGGCTTTGCGCTCGTATTATGGCCTCGTTCGATACCCCAGAGGGTGCGCTCAACTTTGCTGGCAATCTGGCCCCCGCGCCGCTGGCCCTGCATGAGAACGCCTTTGCGACCAAGCCCGATCCGTATATCTCGCAGCTCGTCGCGCCTGTCTTCCCGGGCTGCCATGCCCCGGTTGATGCCCAGGTTACCGTTGCTTCGGGTGTGTTTGAGCGTGCTGCCGCGGTGGCATCTGATCTCAACGCGCAGCTTATCGCCACGGCTGCCACGCGCCCTGGAAGCTGCCTTGAGATTGGTGCCGGTCGCGGCACCAAGACCTATGTGATGATGTGCCAGGCCAAGCGTGCGGGCTATGAGCGTCAGCATACGGCGCTCGATCTGCATGATCGCAAGTGTGATCTGAATCTCGCTCGCCTGCATAAGGCCGGTATTCAGGGTGTTCGTACGGTTTCGGGTGATGCCTGCGAGCTTGATGAGGTGCTCACATCGTTTGATGCCATGCTTGGCGAGCCGGTTAAGTTCGACACGGTTTTTATCGATGCGCCGTGCTCGGGCACCGGCACCATGCGCCGTCATCCCGAGATCCCTTGGCGACTGACCGAAAAGGACGTGACGGTTGAGCTGCCCAAACTGCAACTGACGATGCTCAAGGAAGCTGCCGCGCGCGTGGCTGCCGGCGGCGAGCTCATCTATGCGACGTGCTCGGTCTTCGACGAGGAGAACACACAGGTGGTGGACGCGTTCCTTGCTTCTCCCGAGGGTGCCGGCTTTAGCGTGGCGCCGCTTTCCGAAGCACAGATTCTGCAACTCCCCGAGTTCGATCAGGCCAAGAAGCTCGTTTCCGTACGCCAGAACGATCGAGGCCTCTTCCAAAGCGTTCCCGTAAACGCCGACTCCTACGACGGCCACTTCTGCGCCAGACTGGTCCACAAGTAACGACTAAGTTGCGGTGAAATAGGGATTGAAAAGCCGCTTCTGTCCGCCAAACAGTCCTTATTTCACCGCAACTCACAAGGAAACCTGGGTAGCTAAAGAGTCAGCCCTACGATCGGTGCCGGTCGCGGGGCTGCTTGGTTTCTAGTGGCTATGCGGGCAATTGGCGCAGCAGCCACTGGTGGCGTTGGTGCTGGAGCCGCCGCTTCGCTGGTCGGTGTTGTAGAAGCCGCTGCCCTCAAACTTGATGCCGCTGGCCGAGAACGTCTTGGCCGCCGGAGCGCCGCAACTCGGGCACACGACCTCGGGGGTCTCGGACATGGGATGCTCAACCTCAAACACGTTGCCGCAGCTCGAGCACTTGTAATCGTAGCGCGCCATATTACTTCCTTTTCAGCACAAAGCGGGCAGATCGCTCTGCCCGCATAAATTCAAACGTTTGTAACTGTACCCTATATCGGGGGTTTTATCACGCTTCGCCCCAGAATCTATGGGTGTTGCGCAGGAGCTGTGCAGTTTTGCCTTCGGCGGCCGCAATGTCGGCCTCATCGGCCTGCCAGGTCCAGTTGCCCGTGGCGACACCCGGCACGTTCATGCGCGCATCGTCGCCTAGTCCCAGGACATCCTGCAGCGGCATCATCACTAGGGGAGCGTCGCTTGCCAGCGCGTCGCCCATAAGCTTGGCCGCCACCTCAACACCGCTTGGCTCGTCGCCGCCCGCAAAGGAGCGCGTGCACCAACCGGCGAGCGTCGACGTGTCGTGCGTCGAGGTGTACAGAATCTTGCCAGGCGTGGGATACACGCCGTTTCGGACGTCGTAATCGCTAAACTCCAGCACGTCCATACCGGGGAAGCCGCAGGTCGAAGCCATGGCGCGAACGCCGGGCGTCAGGTAGCCCAGGTCCTCGGCGATAAAGTTGAGCGGCCCCAGCTCGTCATAGGCAGTCTGGAACAGATCCTTGCCCGGACCTGCCAGCCAGCGGCCGTCGGCACAGGCCTTGCCTGCGGGAATGCTAAAGTAGCTGTGGAATCCCAGGAAGTGGTCCAGGCGCACGCGGTCGTAGAGCGAGAACGCGCGACGCAGACGGTCCATCCACCAGCTGTAGCCGTTCTCCTTCATGTGATCCCAACGGAAGGTGGGGTTGCCCCACACCTGGCCCTCGGGCGCAAAATTGTCGGGCGGCGCGCCAGAGATCTCAATCGCTTTGCCGGTATCGGACAGCCAGAAGTTCTCGGGCTCGCTCCACGCATCGGCCGAATCGTCCGAAACGTACATGGGAATATCGCCGATGACCTCGATGCCTTTCTTGTGCGCGTAGTTCATGAGCTCGCACCAAGCCAGGTCAAAGCGGTACTGCATGTACGCCTGCAGCTCTGCCTCGTCGTGGAAACGCTTGTCGTCAATCAGATGCTCGTTGTAGCGCGCGACATCGGCCGGCCATTCGTGACGTGATTCGCCTTCAAAGTACTTCTTGACGGCCATGTAGACGCAGTACTTCTCGAGCCAGTCGGCGTTGCGATGCTTAAACGCCGTGTACAGCGGATCTGCATCCTCGCCGCCACGGGCCTTCCAAGTCTCAAAGTCGGCCGCCAGTCCCTCTTGGCTCTCGGGCAGCAGGTCAATATTGCCCGCAAAGGCCGAAGGCCCAGCGTAAGGAGAGCGGAAGAAGTCCGTCGGATTGACGGGTAGGAGCTGCCAGTAGCGCATGCCCATAGCGGCCAGATGATCGATAAAGCGACGCGTGGGCGCACCAATCGTGCCGGGCTTGCCGTCGTCGGTGGGCACCGAGGTGATATGGCACACGACGCCCGCGCCGTGATCGAGCGGCTCCTGCAGGCGCTGCTCGGCATGGTGATAGATGATCGACGAGCCCAGCGGATACAGATCGAGCGTGATCGTACCGTTGTGGATCTCGCACTCGTGGCCGCTGATCACGTCACTTGCACATTCGCCGAGCGCCGGAATCGTCACGCGGTGCGAATTGCGCAGGCTGCGGTTGATGATAACCGTCGCGGACTCGCCATCCTTGCCCGTGCGGTTGTAGGCAAGCACCTCGTCGTTGAGCGCGAAGGCCTTGATCTCGCCGTCGATCATAAATGGCAGTGCGCGGCGTACGGCGGAGGCGTTCTTGACAATAGCCAGCGTGTCGAAGTCGTGCAGCTGGTCCTTGGTCGGCAGGGTGCGGCGGTTGCCCGGATCGGTCAGGCCCTCCAGGCCGTATTCGTCGCCGTAGTAGATCGAAGGCACGCCTGGGAAGGTCATCTGCATGAGCGTGGCGAGCCAAAAGCGGCTCTTGGCCAGGCCCATCGAGTTCTCGTCCAGGCGCCACTTGCTGCGCTCGCACTCGGGCAGCTGTGACTCGTCGGGGCCGCCCCCGAGCACCGAGATGATGCGCGGGCGGTCGTGGCTCGACAGCAGGTTGAGCGCGCAGGACAGGGCTTCGCGCGGATAATTCTCGCGCAGGGTTTCGATATCCTCGGCTGCCTGGTAGGCGTTCTTGTAGCCCATCAAAAAGCCGATGACCATGTCGCGGAAGGGATAATCCATAGCAGAGTCCAGCTCGGAGCCCTGCAGGTAGCGGCGCAGATGGCCATAGCTAATCTTGTTGGAGGCGTCTTCCCAGACTTCGCCGAGCAACAGTGCGTCGGGCTTTTCGGCGAGCACAGCGTTCTTGATCTCGGCCAGGAAGTCGTCGGAAAGCTCGTCGGCGACGTCCAGGCGCCAGCCATGAGCGCCGGCGCGCAGCCATTTGCGGATCACGCCGTCCTTGCCCAGGAGCCTCTCGCGCACCAGCTCGGACTTCTCGTTGATGGCTGGCATGTTGCCCACGCCCCACCAGCAGTCATACGAGCCGTCTTCGTGGAAGGTAAACGCATCGCGCCACGGCGAATCCTCGCTCTGCCAGGCACCCACACCGGGGTAGTTGCCGTAGCGGTTGAAATAGATCGAGTCGTCGCCCGTGTGGTTGAAGACGCCGTCCAGGATGATGGAGATGCCCAGCTTCTCGGCTGCCTGGCACAGCTCGGTAAAGTCCTGCTCTGTGCCCAGGATTGGGTCGATCTTGGTGTAGTCGGCCGTGTCGTAGCGGTGGTTGCTCGCGGCTTCAAAGATGGGGTTGAGGTAGATGGCCGTAAAGCCCAGCTCGGCGATGCGGGGCAGGTCTTCCTGGATGCCCTTGAGCGAGCCGCCGTAAAAGTCCCATGTCTTGATGGAGCCGTCCTCGGTGCGCTCGTACACGGGCGGCTCGTTCCAGTCCTCGACCATCCGGCGCTGAATGCCCTTGCGCGGTTTTTCGAGTTGGGCCATTGTGCGCTCGCGCCAATGCTCGTCACGGGCGTAGCGGTCGGGGAAGATCTGGTACACCATGCCGCGCTCGTACCAGGTGGGGCGGTTCTCGCGGTGCTTGTAGACAGTAATCTGGAAGGACGGCACCTCGGCGTAGTCGTAGGTCACGCCCTCGCCGCCGGTGCGGCCTTGCGGCGCGCCCAGGCGAACCTCGGGCTGGCCCTCGATATTGCATATAAAGCTGTACCACACAAGACACGGTTCAGTGCATTTGAGCTCGCCGGTAAAAATGCCATCGCCTTCGTGCTCCATCGGAATCAGGGTCTCGCCGACTTCATCGACCCAGGTACGTAGGGTGAATGTTGCCTGGTTGGGATCGGCATCCTCCAAAATCACCGAGAGTGCAACGGTAGTTCCTGTGGTCACAGCGCCAAACGGAGTGCGAAACTGCGGTAGACGGCTGTTGTGTATCAATCTCATAGTACGGTCCAGTTCAATAGAATCACGGCCTGCAGGCCATGGGCTTTACGCACAAAATGTAAGTATATCTGTTGTACACAGGGTGTATAAACAACATCCGTTTATCATCGGCGAACGGTTGTCCTAGAAAATCGTTTTACCAACTATCTACAGAGAAGGGGCGCCCGGTTGGAGCGCCCCTTGTTTAGGGTTTTGATTAGGTTTTAGATCGTCTGTGGGCTAGCGGCGCTTGCGGGTGGCCGTTGCCTTGCGGACGGACGTCTTCTTGGATGGCGCCTTTTCCACGGTCGTGGCGGCAGGGGAGACCGGGGTCTCCTTGGCGGACTCGGTCTTTGCCGTAGCCTTCGGAGCGGTCTTGACCTCGGCGGCCTTCGGAGCCGGATCGACCTTTACTGCGGGCTTAGCCTCGACCTTGGCCTCCGCCTTGGAAGCAGCAGCCTTGGTCGTGGTCTTCTTGGCCGTCGTCGTGGCGCGCTTGCGCGTGGTGGTCTTGGCGGCCGGCTTGGCCTCGGCGGGTGTCTCCTCGACTTTGGCGGCCGGCTTTGCGGCTGCCTTGGTCGTGGCTGCTTTTGTGGTCGTCTTCGCGGCGGCCTTCGTAGCGGCAGCCTTGGTCGTCGTCGACTTTGCGGCCGCCGCCTTCTTGGCGGTCGCGGTCGTCTTCTTGGCAGCGGTCTTGGCCGGTGCCTTGACGGCGGGCTTGGCCTCGACGGCGGCTTCAGCCTTTACCTCGGGAGCAGCCTCGACCTCGGCGGCCTTCTTGGCAGCGGCGGTCGTGCGCTTGCGCGTCGTCGTTGCCTTGGCAGCAGTTGTCTTTGCTGCGGCTGTCTTGGTGGTAGCGGCCTTGTTTGTCGTAGCCTTCTTGGCCGTCGTCTTGCGCGTCGTAGCCTTCTTGACGGCAGGCTTCGCAGTCGGCTTCTCCTCAGCCTTGGGCTCCTCAACAGTGGCGGGTGCCTCAACAACCGGCTCGGCCTTGGGCTCGGGCTCAGCCACAACCATAGGCTCGTCGACAACAGCCGTCGGCCTCTCAATCTCCGGGTGCATAAAGAAGTACAGGTCCAGATACTTGTCGGCCGAGCGCGTCCAGCTAAAGTCCTGGCTCATGGCCTGCGTAACCAGCTTGTTCCAGGCATCGCGGTTGTCCCAGAACAGGCGTGCCGCACGGAACACGGCGTCGCCCATCTCATCGCCGTTAAAGTTGGTAAACGAGAAGCCCGTGCCCTCGCCGGTAAACTCGTTGTACGGCTGCACGGTGTCCTTCAGGCCACCGGTCTCGCGCACGATGGGCAGGGTGCCGTAGCGCATGGCGATGATCTGCGACAGGCCGCAGGGCTCAAACTTCGAAGGCATCAGGAACATATCGGCGGCAGCGTACATGCGCTGCGACAGCGCAGGATCGAACTCGATGCGCGCGGCCATGGTGCCGGGGTACTTGTCCTGGAAGTAGCGCAGACCGTCCTCGTAGTCGCGGTCGCCGGTGCCCAGCACGGCCACCTGAACGCCGCCGGACAGGATGCGGTCGAGCGCGTACATGACCAGGTCCATGCCCTTCTGGCGCGTCAGGCGCGTGACCATCACCATAAGCGGACGGTCGTCGCGAACCTCGAGCCCCAGCTCTTCCTGCAGCTTGGCCTTGCACACGGCCTTTCCAGAACGGTCCTCGACGGTGTAGTTGGCGGCAATGCGCTTATCGGTCGCCGGGTCAAAGCCCGCGACGTCAATACCGTTCAAAATGCCCTGCAGCGCGTACGAACGCTCGCGCAGCACGCCGTCCAGGCCCTCGCCAAATTCGGGCGTCTGGATCTCGTTGGCATAGGTGGGGCTCACCGTGGTGATGGCATCGGCATAGTGCAGCGCACCTAGCATGTAGTTGATGCTGCAGGCGTCGCAGCGCAGCTGCGTAGCTGCCGCGGGAATATGCGCTACGCCCAGGATGTCCTCCATTACGGTGTCGCTAAACTGGCCCTGGAAAGCCACGTTGTGGATCGAGAACACGGTCTTGACGCGCTCGTACAGCGGCAGGCCCTGGTAGAACTCGCGCAAAAACACGGGCGCCAGCGCGGTCTGCCAGTCGTTGCAGTGCAGGATGTCGCACTCAAAGCCGGCCGGCAGGTGCTGCAGGCTCTCGGTGATGGCCTTGGAGAAGAACGCAAAACGCTCGCCGTCGTCAAAGAAGCCGTACGGATAGTCGCGCGCAAAGTAGCGCTCGTTGTCGATGAACATATAGGTGACGCCGTCGTGCTCGAGCTTCTCAAGTCCGCAGTACTCATTGCGCCAGCCCAGGCTCACGTAAAAGTCGGAGAAGTGCTCCATTTGCGCCTTGTACTCGTCCTTGATGGTGGCGTACTTGGGTACCATAACGATAACTTCGGCGCCGGCGCGCACAAGCGCCGCGGGCAGCGAGCCCGCCACGTCGCCCAGGCCACCGGTCTTCACAAACGGTGCGCACTCGGCCGAGGCAAACACGATCTGCATCTTTTTGCTGGAATCAGCCATATTGTCTCCCATGTTGTTATTCGAGAATAGCCGCCTGGCGCAAACCGGGCGGCTATTCTACGTGTTACGAGCGATGTTGCGGTGCCAAAGCTAGCTCGCGTTGGTGATATCAGAAGTTAACGGGGCCTTTCCCAGCACCAGGATGTTCTCAGGCGTGCCGCGAAGCTCGGTGTTGGTGGGAACCACGTTGTTCTTGTCCAGGATGGCATTCTCAACGCGGGCGCCGCTCTTGATGACGCAGCTCTGGTTGATGATCGAGTTGGTCACCGAGGCGCCTTCCTCGACCACGACGCCGCGCGACAGAATCGAGTTGCGCACGGTGCCCTTGATGATGCAGCCGGCCGAGATAATCGAGTTGCAGGCGTGGCTGCCGGTGGCGTAGCGCGAAGGCGGCACGTCGTGAGCCTTGGTCAGGATCGGGCGCTCGGGGTCAAAGAGCTGGTCGGCCACGGTCTGGTCGAGCAGGTCCATGCTGCGGCGATACAGCGACTTCTCGCTAAACACGCCCACGACCTCGCCCTTGTACTCGTAGCTGCACACGTCGATGTTGCCAAAGTCGCCCTGGAGTGCCTCGAGCAGGTCCAGATAGTCGGCGGCCTGGTAGTGGTCGATGATCTCGAGCAGTGTCTCGCGGTTGACGATGCAGCAGTCCATAGAGGCGTTGTCGCCATACACGACGCCGGCGCTCACGCCCGTCAGGCGGCCGTTCTCGTTGATCTGCAGCTTGGTCTCGTCATCGACGTTGCGCGTGGCCTTGCAGTACACAACGGTCATCTGGGCACCGGAGTTCTCGTGCGCGTCGATGATGGTGTTGAGGTCCATGTTAAAGATGATGTTGGTGCCCATCATCACGACATAGGGCTTGTCCGAGCGCTGGAACAGCGTCTTGTTGGAGATGATGTCGCGCAGCAGGAAGCGCATGCCGCCCTTGGTGGTGCCATATGCGTTGCCGGGCACCATGAACAGGCCGCCCTTCTTGCGGTCCAGGCCCCAGTCCTTACCCGAGCCCACGTGGTCGATCAGCGAGCGGTAGTTGCCCGGCATGACGACGCCGACGGTCTTGATGCCGGCGTTCATCATGTTGGACAGCGGGAAGTCGATCAAGCGGTAGCGGCCCAAAAACGGAACGGACGCGATGGGGCGGTCCTTGAGCAGCACGCTGCCGTAGGTCGAAGAGTAGTTAGCGGTGATATAACCGATGGCCTTGCGATTGATCATCGGATCATTCCCCCTTCCCGATAACGACGTCATTTCCAACGACGGCCGTATCCTTGGTGGTATCGACAGAGCCGAGCTTCACGCCCTCTTCGACCGTGGAGTTCTCGCCCAAAATAGCGCGGCAGATGTGTGCGCCGCTCTTAACGTGCGCACCCGGCAGCAGCACGGAGTCCTCGACCACGGCGCGCTCCTCGATGATGACATCGGTCGAAAGGATCGAGTGGCGAGCGGTGCCGTAGATCTTGCAGCCGTTGGAGACCAGGCAGTCGTCCAGGCGGCCGTCCGGGCCAATGTAGTGCGGCGGACGCGTGGTGATGTTGGACATGATGGGGAAGTGCTTGTCGAACAGATCGAACTCGGGGTTGTTGCCCAGCAGGTCCATCGAGGTCTCGTGGAAGCTGGCGATGGTGCCGACGTCCTTCCAAAAGCCGTGGAACTCGTAGCTGTACAGGCGCTTGCCCTCGCCGAGCAGCTTGGGGATGATGTCCTTGCCAAAGTCGTGGCTCGAGCGCTGGTCCAGAGCGTCCTCCTCGAGTGCCTCGATCAGCACGTCGGCCGAGAAGATGTAGATGCCCATGGATGCGAGGTTCGAATCGGGCTTATCGGGCTTCTCGGTGAACTTGGTGATGCGGCCGTCCTCGGGGTCGGTGGTCAGGATGCCAAAGCGGCTGGCCTCCTCCCACGGCACAGGCATAACGCTCACCGTGAGGTCGGCGTTGTTCTCAATGTGCGTCTTGAGCATCTTGCGGTAGTCCATGCGATACAGGTGATCGCCCGAAAGAATCAGGACGTACTTGGGGTCGTTGGCCTTGATGTAGTCGAGGTTCTGCGTAATGGCGTCGGCCGTGCCCGCATACCAGGCGCCACCGGTCTGCGTCTCGTACGGCGGCAGGATCGACACGCCGCCGTCGCGGCTGTCCAGATCCCATGCCTCGCCGGAGCCCACATAGGCATGCAGCAGGTAGGGGCGATACTGCGTCAGAACGCCCACCGTGTCGATGCCCGAGTTGGAGCAGTTGGAGAGCGAAAAGTCGATAATGCGGAACTTGCCACCAAAGCTAACCGCCGGCTTAGCGATCTTTTGGGTGAGTGCCCCCAATCGGCTGCCCTGTCCTCCTGCGAGGAGCATCGCGATGCATTCTTTCTTACTCATCGATTTCTCCTTCTGTCATCGATGTTCCTAAACCCATTAGCGACGGGCGCGGCGCGACGTCACGCCCGTCGAGTAATGCCGTGCTGGCATAGGGGAGCTCGCGCGCTTTACGCGTGCCAGATCTCGTCGCGATACTCGCGAATGGTGCGGTCGCTCGAGAACCAGCCCGAGGAGGCGGTGTTGAGCAGCGCCTTGCGGTTCCAGGTCTCCTGGTCGCCGTAGCTGTTCGTGAGCTTCTCCCAGGCGTCGACGTAGCTGCGGAAGTCGGCCATGACCAGGTCGGGGTCGTTGTTGTTCATGAGCTCGTTGTAGATGCTCTCGAAGTTGCCCGAAAGACCCGCAAAGGTGTTGTCCTTGAGCTCGTCCATCACGCGGCCCAGGCGCTCGCGGTCGCCGTTGAGGGTATCCCACGCAAAGTAGCTGTTGGATGCCCAGAGCTGCTCGACCTCGGGAGCGGTCAGGCCAAAGATG
Organism: Collinsella sp.; assembly: GCA_031296755.1. GTDB lineage: Bacteria > Actinomycetota > Coriobacteriia > Coriobacteriales > Coriobacteriaceae > Collinsella. The sequence continues at coordinate 43,376 of JAUMMZ010000026.1, read as the reverse complement.
GCCTCGTTCTCGCGGCCGGCCAGGTCGGCGATCTCGATGTTGGCGCCGTCGAGGGTGCCCAGCGTAATGGCGCCGTTCATCATGAGCTTCATGTTGGACGTGCCCGAGGCCTCCTTGCCAGCGGTGGAAATCTGCTCCGAGATCTCGGCGGCGGGGTAGATGAGCTGGGCGTTGCTCACGCGGAAGTTAGGGATAAAGCAGACCTTCATGACCTCGTTGACGCGCGGGTCGTTATTGATGACCTCGGCAACGGAGTTAATGAGGCGGATGGTCTCCTTGGCAAAGGTGTAGCTCGAGGCTGCCTTGCCGCTAAAGATGAAGGTCGTCGGCGTCACGTGGAAGTTGGGATCGGCGATGCGACGATTGTAGATGTCCATCACCTTCATGATGTTCATGAGCTGGCGCTTGTAGGCGTGGAAGCGCTTCACCTGAACATCGAAGACGGTGTTGGGGTCGATGACCAAACCGGTTTCGGCCTTAACGTAGGCGGCCAGGCGCTCCTTGTTGGCGCGCTTGGAGGCACCCACGGCCTTCAGGAACTCGGTGTCGTTCTGGAACTCCTTGAGCTTTTCCAGCTCAAAGGCGTCCTTCAGCCAGCCGTCGCCAATGGCCTCGGTCACGAGCTTGGCATAGGTGGGGTTGGCCTCGGCAAAGAAGCGACGGTGCGAGATGCCGTTGGTCTTGTTGTTGAACTTCTCGGGCGTTAAGGCATAGAAGTCCTTGAGCACGATGTTCTTGATGATGTCGGAGTGGATCTTTGCCACGCCGTTGACGCTATGGCTGCAGATCACAGACAGGTTGGCCATGCGAATCTCGCCGTCCCACAGGATGGCAGTCTGGCGCAGACGCTCCTGCCAGCCCTCCTGCGTGGTGTCAAACGACTCGTGCCAACGTCGGCTGATCTCGTCGATGATCTGGTACACGCGGGGGAGGAGCTTGGAGAACGTGCCGATGGGCCACTTCTCCAGAGCCTCGGGCAGGATGGTGTGGTTGGTGTAGCTCACGACCTGCGTCACGATGTTCCAGGCATCGTCCCACTCGAGCTTCTTCTCGTCGATGAGGATACGCATGAGCTCGGGGCCGCACATGGCGGGGTGGGTGTCGTTGGTGTGGATGGCCACAAACTGCGGCAGCAGCTCCCAGTTCTCGCCGTGCTCCTTCTCAAAGGTGTCGAGCAGGCTGTAGATGCCGGCCGAGACAAACAGGTACTCCTGCTTCAGGCGCAGCAGACGGCCGTGCTCGCCGGCGTCATTGGGGTAGAGGATGGCGCTGATGGCCTCGGCCTCGGCGCGCTCGGCATCGGCCAGGGCGTAATCGCCGCGGTTGAAGGCCTCCAGATCGAAGTGCTCCTCGACCGGCTCGGCGGCCCAGACGCGCAGCTTGTTGACGGTCTCACCGGCATAGCCCACAACGGGGATGTCATAAGGGACGGCCAGGATGTCCTGCGTATCCACCGTGCGGTAGAACGTGCGGCCATTCTCCTCAAAGCCCTCGACGCGGCCACCAAACTTAATGGTCACGGCCTTATCCTGACGACGGACCTCCCAGGGATAGCCGTGGGTGAGCCACTCGTCGGTGGCCTCGACCTGGCTGCCGTTGACGATCTCCTGCTTAAAGAGGCCGTAGCGGTAGCGCATGCCGTTGCCGTAGCCGGCAATGCCCTCGGCTGCCATGGAATCCAGGAAGCACGCGGCCAGACGGCCCAGGCCACCGTTGCCCAGCGCCGGATCGGGCTCCTGGTTCTCGATGACGGACAGGTCAAAGCCCATGTCGTCGAGCGCCTCGGCGACCATGTCGCGCACGCCAAAGTTGAGCAGGTAGTTATCGAGCAGGCGGCCGATCAAAAACTCGATCGAGAAGTAGTACACGCGCTTTTTGCCCTCGGCGGCCGCACGGGCGTCACTCTTGGTGGCGACGGTGCGTGCCTTCTCGGCCACGAGCTTGGCCAGGGCGTTAAAGCGGTCCAGGTCGCTGGCGGCTTCGATGCTCTTGCCGCTGATGCTCATGACGGCATCGCGATAGAGCTCGGTAAACTCCTGCTTGTTGTCGAAGATCTTATTCATACGTTCCTTTCCCCCGGGGATATCTCCCGGAACGGTTATGACTTACATCCTACGCCCCGGCGGGGCGGGTAATTACAGTGGTAACGGCTTTGTTACGCATCCTTAGCAGGCAACTTAACAGAAGCTGTTTTGGCCTTGGGAGCAGCCTTTTTGGTGGCTGCCTTCTTGGTGGCGGTGGCCTTAGCAGCGGGCTTCGTAGCAGCCTTGGCTGTCTTAGCCGTCGAGGCCTTCGCCTTGGCCGGAGCCTTCTTGGCAGCCGCGGCCTTGGGCTTCACCGAGGACGCACGCTTGCGCGTCGCCTTTTTGGGCTCCTCGACCACGGGCGGCTTGTAGCTGCTGGGACCGCGGCGCTTAAGCACCACACCTGCCAGGCCGGGCACCTTGATCTCGATGGAGTCCATCTGCCCGTTCCAGGGATAGGGCTCACTCGAGCAGGTGTAGGGCTCCTCGCCGGCATAGCCGCTGCCGCCAAACTCGGGACGGTCGGAATCAAAGATGACCTCCCAATCACCCTCGCGCGGCACGCCCACGCGGAAGCTCTCGTAACTCGCCGGATCAAAGTTGATCAGGATCACCAGGTCGTCATCGACGTCCTCGCCCTGACGCACAAAGCTCACGATGGACTGCTTGGAGTTGTCCGCGTCGATCCAGGTGAAGCCGTCGTCGGTGTAGCCGCGCTCGTACAGGGCAGGCTCGGCGGTGTACAGGTGGTTGAGCGCCTTAATGAACGCCTGATGATGACGGTGGGTCTCGTACTCCTCGGTCAGGAACCACTGGATGGACTCGTAGTAGCGCCACTCAATAAACTGGCCGATCTCGTTGCCCATAAAGTTGAGCTTGGCACCGGGGTGCGTCATCTGGTAGAAGGCCAGCGTGCGCAGGCCGGCAAACTGACGCCACCAGTCGCCCGGCATGCGGCCGATGAGCGAGCACTTGCCGTGCACGACTTCGTCGTGGCTCAACGGACAGATAAAGTTCTCGGTAAAGGCGTACATGATGGAGAACGTGAGCAGGCCGTGGTTGCCGGGGCGCCATGGAAAATCGGTCTGCATGTAATGCAGGGTGTCGTTCATCCAGCCCATGTCCCACTTGTAGTGGAAGCCCAGGCCGCCGTCCTGCGGCGGATAGGTCACGAGCGGCCATGCGGTGGACTCCTCGGCCATCATCATCACGTCGGGGTAGTGCGCCTCTACAGCGCAATTAACTTGACGGATAAATGCGCTGGCGTCCAGGTCCTCCTCGGTACCGTACTTGTTGAACTTCTTTTGGCCCGGATCGTCGATGCCAAAGTTGAGGTACAGCATGCTGGACACGCCGTCCATGCGGATGCCATCCACGTGGAAGTTCTCGAGCCAGTACAGCACGTTGGAGACCAGGAAGGATCGGACCTCGCCGCGGGCGAAGTCGAACTTGTGCGTGCCCCAGTTGGGGTGAATCTCGTGTTCAAACAGCATGTGGCCGTTAAAGGTGGCAAGGCCGTGGGAGTCGGCGCAAAAACCGCCGGGCACCCAGTCCATGATCACTCCGATGCCCGCCTCGTGGCACGCATCGATAAAGTGCATGAGCTGCTGCGGGTTGCCGTAGCGCGACGTTGCGGCATAGTAGCCGGTCGTCTGGTAGCCCCAGGAGCCATCGAAGGGATGCTCCATGAGCGGCATGACCTCGATATGCGTGTAGCCCATGTCGCGCACGTAGTCCACGAGCTCCACCGACAGGTCGTCGTAGGTGTAGAACTCACCGCGCTGCGCGGGGAAGGGATCCATGGGACCGGGGTAGTTTCCGTACTCGTCGGGCTCGCCCTGCGGCGCGTCGCCGTGGCGTTTCCACGAGCCAATATGCACCTCGTAGATGTTGAGTGGCTGCGACATGTGATTGTGACCAGCGCGGCGCTTGAGCCACGCGGCGTCGTTCCACTTGTAGCCATCGAGGGTCCACAGCACGCTCGCGGTACCCGGAGGGCACTCGGCTTTAAAGGCATACGGATCGGCCTTGTAGAGCTTCTCGCCCTCGTTGGTCTCGATGAGATATTTATAGAGCTGGCCCTGCTCGGCGCCAGGAATAAAGCCTTCCCAAATAGCGCTCGTATGCACGGGCACCAGCGGGTTGGCTTGTTCATCCCAGTCGTTAAATTCACCAATGACATGGACGCTCTTTACGTCGGGCGCCCAAACGCAAAAACGCCAGCCGCGCGTACGGTTCTGCGTGTCGGGGTGCGCGCCCATCTTTTCCCAGCTGCGCACCCACATTCCAATGCCAAACAGGTAGACATCGTCCTTGGAGAGCTCCGGTGCGTGCGGAGCCGGTTTGCGGGTTGCGGGCTTTTTAGCCGTTGGCTTTAGCTTTGAATCGCTCACGTTTGATCCCATCATGACGCGGCAGCGTGTTGCCTTGGTGACTAGATGCGAAAGGTCCAAGGCTGCACGAATCGAAGGGACGGCGATAGTTCTATGATTCGTTCCACCTCGCGTGCTCGGTGGAACTTTCGGCAGAAACTACGATAGCACCTGTGCGTTAGTTTTATGGACGAAAGCGGATTTGCGGGGGCGTTTAATCGGTAAGCGACATGTTTATACCACTGGCAGATTTGACGTGGTAAAACTCTTGACAGTTTTACCAATTTGGGTTTCAAAATTGTTTGGCTGACGTTTGGTAAAACGTTTTTAGCAGGATGTTTACCATTTGATATCGAAAGGTTCGTTTATGTCCCATACCGCCGCTCCCAAGGTTGCTTTTATTTTCGATTGCGACGGCACGCTGGTTAATAGCACCCCCGTTTGGGCCTATGCCCAGCCCGAGTTATTGCACCGTCACGGGATTGACGTCACCGTGGATGACTTTGCCCAATTTGAGCACCTGTCGCTGGAGGATGAGTGCCAGGCCTACCACGACACGTGGGGCATTGGCGCGAATGGCGAGGAGCTGTATCGCGAGCTGGGCGAGATTTTGATTGATGGGTACTCCAAGGTGCCGCCGCGCGAGGGCCTCCTGGCATTTTTGGAGCAGGCGCAGGAGGCCGGTATTGCCATGTGCGTTGCCACGTCCACGCCAGCCGAGCTGGTTAAGTCTGCGCTTGCGGGTGCCGGGCTCGATGCCTACATGGAGTTTGTGACCACCACGGGCGAGGCAGGTCGCTCTAAGCAGTTCCCCGATGTGTATGAGCTGGCGCTGCGCCGCCTGGAGGAGCGCCATGGGTGCAAGTTTGAGCGCGCGTGGGTGTTTGAGGACGCCGTCTTTGGCCTTAAGAGCTCTGGGGTCGCCGGCTTTAAGCGCGTGGGCATCTATGACCCGCACGGCCGCATGAAGCGCGACGATGTGCGTGCCAACTGCGATATCTTTATCGATAGCTATGAGGACCTGGACTTGACCTGCGTGCTTTCGTTTGAGGGATAGGCGAGGGCTGTGGCTTGCAAGGTATTAGTGGTCTGCGGCTCGCCCGTGGTGGCGAGCGCGGATCTGTTGCGTAGGCTAGCAGGGGAGTGCGACCACGTTGTCGCCGTGGACCGCGGACTCGATGCGCTGCTGGGCGCCGGCCTGGGCTGCGACGTATATGTGGGGGATGCCGACACGGTGAGTGATGCGGGTCGTGCGTTGGTCGATGCCGCCACCGACTTTGAAGTTGAGCGCCATGACCCGTACAAGGACTATACCGATCTTGCGTTGGCGCTCGATTCCGTCCGCCGTCGCTGGCCGGGTGCCGAAGTGGTTGCGACCTGCGCCACTGGCGGCCGTCCTGATATGGCGCTTTCCGTACTGGGCTTGCTCGCGGGCTACGATGACGCCCCAGTCTGGATTGCCGAAGACGAGACCACGGCCCTCATTCTGCACGGAGGCGAATCGTGGACCATTGAGGGCGCCGAAGGCAAGGCGTTCTCTATCATCGCTCTTGCTCCTGGGACGGTGGCAAGCGAACATGGCTTGGAGTGGGAACTAAATCACAGCCCCCTGTGCTTGTTGGCCGACACGGGTATCAGCAACGTCGTTAGGTCAACAGCCACGATCCAAGTCCACACCGGCACCGCCATCGCTTATCTCTACAAGTAAGGTCTATCGCATCAGGGTTTTATCGGGACGGTGGATAGAAATAAGCGCTCGAAGAGTGATTATTTCTGCCCCGTCCCAGGAAAACCCGTAAGTAAAAGATTCAACCCAAAAAAGTCCTTGCATCAAAGAAAGTCTTCCCCTATAGTATCTCCTCGTCACGGGGGCGTAGCTCAGCTGGGAGAGCGCTTGACTGGCAGTCAAGAGGTCAGGGGTTCGATCCCCCTCGTCTCCACCATCGTGAATGCAAAGGCCTTCGGAATTCCGAAGGCCTTTTTTTGATGCCAAAACACCACGCGCTGCAACCCCCACCTACGCCAACAAAAAGTTGCACAATTTATTTCCCATGTCTGTACATAGTTTGTTGTACAAAAGCAATTACCAGTGCAGCTCGCCGTTCCATTTGTGCTTAAGGAACGCCCCTAATCACCGCCAATACCTCAATAACCTGCATCATTGTGAACAACATTCCAAAACAACACCCTTGAACACGCTAAATGAACGATATGTTGTCCACCACAAGCCAAATCAGTTTCGTTACCAGCTTGTGCTAGGATACTTAGCGTTACATGAGTTCAACTGTGCTCACGGCTTTAGCAAGCCACAAAGCGCAGGGTCGATCAGCATCCGGCCGTAACGGCGGTGCCAGAAACACCACGAGCTCCAATAAAGAAGTCATGCGACGTTATTTATTTGTAGTGAGTATTATGTCAAATGCAAATAATTAATTGTTGTATGCCAAAACGTAGCAGTCCTACAGCTGTTTGCGTGCGGTCCAGTTTTGTTCCCGCTTGACTGGCTCGCACGCAGCCAGCTGGGGTCGCGGTCATTTTTGCGATACACGTCCGCGACTCTAGCAACTGCTTCTATACATACCGTTCACGGTGGGGCAGAGCCACGTGCTTGTCTGACTGGGCTCAGGGTTTGAATATGGAGCGCCTTCGCGCACAAGCGCCCTGGCGAAGCCATACCCAAACCCTGTTGGCCACACGTAAGACAGCAAGGAGGTGGTGCTCGTGTGGTATGTGATCCAGGTCATTAACGGTCGCGAAGACGTAATGCGCGAGCGCATTGAGCGCATGGTGCCGGCTGGTGCCATGCAGGAGCTTTTTTATCCCCAATTTCAAACCGAGATCAAAATACACGGCGAATGGGTCAATACGACCAAGCCGCTCTTTCCCGGTTATCTTATCTGCGACACGACAGATCCCCGAACCGTGCAACAGTATCTGCTGCGCATGGACGACTTTGCCCGGGTGCTTTCCCAGGACGGTCAGTTTGTGCCGCTGGCAAAAGAAGAGGCTCAACTCATAAGCAGCTTTACGCATAGGGGAGACCGCGTAGTGCCCATGAGTGAGGCCCTAAAAGACGGCGACCAGGTCGTAGTAACCGCTGGTCCGCTACTGGGCCACGAAGGCCTTATCAAAACCATTAACAGACGCAAAAGCACAGCTTTTTTGGAGCTCAACCTGTGCGGCCGACGCGTAACCACCCGCGTTGGCCTCGCCGTGCTTTCGGCCGAGCAGCGCGTCATGCGCAACCTTAAAAAGGCGATCGCCTAGTTGTAGGCGATCGCTACACAGAACAGAGAGGATTCCCGACCCGGGGACGAAGTCTTGGAAGAAAACATGTCGGATAAAACTCAATTTGCAACGGATGCGCCTGCGGGGGCAGCGCTCATTGCTCAGGCCATGGACCGACGCGAGGGCGCCGGCCGCTACAAGGCCATGCAGTCCATCATGGACTGGGATCGTTCGCGCTTGGTCTACCGCGCCGTTAAGCGCGCCTTTGACGTCGTGTTCAGCGGCTGCGTGCTGGCCGTCATCGCCGTTCCCAGCCTTGTGCTTGCCGCGGCCATCCGCCTTGAGAGCGAGGGCAACCCCTTCTACAGCCAGATCCGCGTGGGCCAGACCCACCGCGATGGCAGCCTGTCCACCTTCCGCATGTGGAAGTTCCGCTCCATGTACAAGGACGCCGACGAGCGCCTGGCAGATCTCAAGGAGCAGAACGAGATCGCCGGTGCCATGTTCAAGATGAAGGAGGACCCGCGCGTTACCAGGATCGGCAAGTTCATCCGCAAGCACTCCATTGACGAGTTCCCACAGTTCCTGAACGTGTTTCTGGGCCAGATGTCCGTCGTCGGCCCGCGCCCGCCGCTGCCGAACGAGGTGTCGGAGTACACGGAATACGACCTGCAGCGTCTTGCCGTGAAGCCTGGCATCACCGGCTGGTGGCAAGTCACTGAGCGTAACGCGACTGGATTCGACGGGATGGTCCGTCGCGACCTGGAATATATCGCCAAACGGGGCGTTTTCTTCGATTTCAAAATAATCCTACTCACAGTGATTGAGGTTGTTAGCGGAAATGGCGCTTGCTAAAGAGACTATAGGGAATTACGAAGGCACCGGTTCAGCGGTTGATCTTCCCGGGCGAGTCGAAGTCCTGGGCGCCCCCGTCGACCCCTGGACGATGGGGCAGACCGTCGAGGCGACCGATGCCCTCATCAAGGAGGGGCGCTTCGCCCACCTGATCGGCGTGAACGCCGACAAGTTGCTGCAGATGCGTGACGATCCCGAGATGGATGCGTGCGTGCGCCGCTGCGAGATCGTGAACGCCGATGGCGCCTCCATGGTCATGGCCGCCAAGAAGCTGGGCGTGGACTTGCCCGAGCGCGTGGCCGGCATCGACCTCATGTGGGAGCTGTGTGGGCTGGCCGAGCGTGAGGGGCACAGCGTCTACCTGCTAGGCGCCAAAGCCGAAGTGGTCGCAAAGACCGCCGAGGTACTGTCCGAGAGGTATCCCAATATGGTCCTTGCGGGTTACCGTGACGGCTACTTCGGCGAAGACGAGTTCGATGCCGTGGTCGCCGAGGTTGAGCAGGCCGAGCCCGACATCGTGTTCGTTGGCATCACCTCGCCCAAGAAGGAACGCCTGATCGAGCGTTTCCGCGAGCTGGGCGCCAAGGGCGCTTTCGTGGGCGTGGGGGGTTCGTTCGACGTGGTCTCCGGCAACATCCCGCGCGCCCCGATGTGGATGCAGCGAGCGAACCTGGAGTGGCTCTTCCGCATGATGCAGGAGCCCAAGCGTCTGGTGAAGCGCTACGTGGTCGGCAACACCCGTTTCTACATGCTTCTCCGCAAGGAGTCAAAGAGGAGCAAGGCCAATGACTAAGAAGAAAGTAATGCTCGTCTTCGGCACCCGCCCGGAGGCAATCAAGATGTGCCCGCTCGTCAACGAGCTGAGGGCGCGCGCGGATGAGTTCGAGACCGTCGTGACCGTGACCGGCCAGCACCGCGAGATGCTCGACCAGGTGCTGCGCGTCTTCGACGTGACGCCCGACCACGACTTGGCGATCATGAAGCCGGGCCAGACGCTGTTCGACGTTACGTGCGACGTGCTGCTCAAGCTCAAGGCCGTCCTCGAGGACGATAGGCCCGACGTCGTTCTTGTGCACGGCGATACCACGACCAGCTTCGCCGCGGCGCTTGCATGCTTCTACCTTCAGATCCCCGTGGGCCACGTCGAGGCGGGCCTGCGCACGCACGACATCTACAGCCCCTGGCCCGAGGAGTTCAACCGCCAGGCCGTCGACATCGTGAGCGAGTACTATTTCGCCCCCACGGAGGCGAGCAAGCAGAACCTGCTCGACGAGGGCAAGCCGGAGTCAAAGATCTGGGTCACCGGCAACACCGGCATCGACGCCCTGCGCACCACCGTGCGCGAGGGGTACTCCCATCCCGAGCTCGAGTGGGCGGAGGGCTCCCGCCTCATCCTCATCACGGCCCACCGCCGCGAGAACCTTGGCGAGCCCATGCACCGCATGTTCCGCGCCATCCGCCGCGTTATGGAGGAGCATCCCGACACCAAGGCGATCTACCCCATCCACATGAACCCGCTCGTCCGCAAGGCGGCGCACGAGGAGTTGGACGGCTTCGACCGACTTCACATCATCGACCCACTCGAGGTTCTTGACTTCCACAACTTCATGGCCGCCAGCCACCTCATCCTGACCGACTCGGGCGGCATCCAGGAGGAGGCACCTAGTCTGGGCAAGCCTGTGCTCGTGATGCGCGACACCACCGAACGTCCCGAGGGCGTGGCGGCAGGCACGTTGAAACTCGTGGGCACCGAGGAGGACGTCATCTACCGTGAGTTCAGCCGCCTGCTCTCTGACGAGTCTGAGTACGAGGCCATGAGCCACGCCTCCAACCCCTACGGAGACGGGCATGCGAGCGAGCGGATTGCGGACGTGCTGGCAGGCCGGTCGAGATGATTCGGGTCCTGCACATCATTCAACAGCTAGGGCCCGGAAGGGGCGGGGTGAGGACCTTCGTCTCCACTCTGCTCGATTGCCCGGCTCCCGATATCGAGCAGAGTGTGCTGTCGGTGGGAAGAGTCGAAGGGGATAGGTTCGGAGAGCGATTCTTCGGTCCTTTAATCGATAGCTACAGCCCGCTACTGGTTGGCACTCTGGGGGCGAAGCGCCTTGGCGCTTTTCTATCGAAGCACCGTTTCGATATCGTTCAGATTCACACGAACAATGCGCTCGGCTTCGTCTTCGCCTCTGAGGCCAAAAAGGCAGGAGTTCCCTCGCGCATCGTACACTGCCATAACAGCGCGCTTGGCAGCACCTCGCGTCTGAAGAATATGGTCAACGTGGCCATGATAGAGAGGTTTCTCCCGTCGGCGAGTGAGCGCTGGGCATGCAGCGAGGTCGCAGGTGAATATCTCTTTCAGGGCGCTGGCTATGCCTTGGTGCACAACGGGGTCGATTCCGATAAATTCCGATTCTCGTCCTCTGACCGGGCTGCCGTTAGACATCGGCTTGGGATCCCGGGCAATGCCACCGTCATAGGGTTTGTCGGGGCAGGCATTCCTGCGAAAAACACCCTGCGCGCCCTCGATATCTTCAATCAGCTGCGCTCCAGTGAGGCCGATTCCCGCCTTCTGCTCTTCGGCCAAGCCGAGGAACTTCCCCTTGCGAAGGAGAAGGCGGCTAAATTGGGGCTGGGCGAATCGGCGGTTTTCATCGGTACCGTTGACGATATCTGGAGGTACTACAGCGCCATGGATGCGCTGCTTGCCCCCTCTTTCCACGAGGGGCTACCGATTGCCTTCATTGAGGCCCAGGCAAATGGACTGCCCATCCTCAGCTCTGACGCGGTTACCCAGGAGGCCGATCTGACGGGCCTTCTCAAGCGCGCAGCACTTTCGCTTTCCGACAGGGAGTGGGCTGATTTGCTGGTAACCTGCGCCGGCAAAAGGGAACTCACTGCCGAGGCGGACTATGTTCCGTTTCTTGATAAAGCGGGTTACACCACGAGGTCGCTCTACGAGCAGCTCTCTGATCGCTATAGGAATATGACTAAAGGAGCGTAATATGACGACCGAGTATTTATCCATGCAAGAGGTGAAAGCTGCCGAGCTGCGCCTCCTTCGCATTTTCGATTGCTATTGTCGAGAGAATAATCTGCGATATTCAATGGGTTCCGGCACTCTTCTCGGTGCGGTTAGGCACAAGGGGTTCATACCCTGGGATGATGATATCGATGTCGTCATGCCCGTTGAGGACTACAGGAAGTTTCTGGCTGGCTTCGCCTCCCGTGCTGGAGCGGAGCAATCCCATGTTGGGCTTGCCAGTCAGCTGAACCTTAAAGGTTCAGCTGCAATTCCTTTTGAAAAACTGGTGGATACCAGCATTGAGGTAAAGTCTGCATTCATTGCAGAGGGAATCCGCGAATATGTGTGGATCGATATCTTTCCGATTGTTTCTTTCGAAAGTGAAGCCGAAGCCAGCAAGGCCTGGGATGCAGCAGTTCGATATAAGTACCTGTTCCAAGCATCAAGATGGAGCTCGGGACAGCCAGGAGTTGCTGGCTGCTTCAAAACCGTCTTCGGCGCGTTTGCCAGGCACACCCCTCTGCAACAGTGGGCTCTCGGTAAGCTAAGAACGATGACGGATAACGGTTGCTTTTCGACTATCGGCACTGCTGCCAATCTGGCTTGGGCAGTCAGCCAGTCGCTGGAGGTTTTCCCCGCAAGCCTGTTTAGCAACTTGGTTGAATACGAATTCGAAAACGAACGGTTCTTTGGCTTTGAGGATGCGGATCGCTATCTCTCGATAATGTACGGGGACTATATGTCACTTCCGCCTGCCGACAAACGTATTGCGCATGAGTTGAAGGCCTGGCGCGTCGGTGCTTCCAGCAACTTCGACCCTACGAGTAGCGGAAGCACCGATGAACAAGATTGCTAAGGCGCTTAAATGGGGCGCTTCCGCCCTGCGGGTTGCCAAGGTGCGAGTTGTGACCGGAAATCGGCTCAAGATTGCCTCAGGCAAACCATTGTACCTGGGCAAGGGCGCACGGTTGATATTGGGCGAGGGCGCATCCCTCAGCATCGGTGCGGGCGTTTATTTGAGCCCCGAGTGCTTCGTACAGGTCAATAAAGGCGCAACTTTAGTGCTGGAAGACGGCGTCTACATGAACGAGGGCTGTCGAGTGACGGTAGTCGAATCCGCCCACATCGGTGCAGACACGCTCTTCGGTCCCAATGTCCAGATTTACGACCACGACCACGAATTCGACAGTAGGGGGGTTAGCTCAAAGTTAATCCACGCGCCGGTTTCGATTGGTCAGCATTGTTGGCTTTGCGCTAATGCGGTCGTTACGCGCGGTTGCTCGATTGCGTGCCGCTCTCTCGTCTCGGCGAACTCTGTTGTCACGTGCGACCTTAACGAGTCGGGTGCGCTGTACGCTGGTGCGCCCGCTCGATTGATAAAGAGATACGACTAGGAAGTCTTCTTAAACGTGGATCAAAAGCTGAAAATAACCCTTATCGTGCCCGTTTACAACGTTAGACGCTATCTTGAACGGTGCGTCCGCTCCATTCTGGAACAGTCGTATTCGGTGTTCGAGGTGCTGCTCATCGACGACGGGTCGACCGACGGGTCGGGCGAGCTGTGTGATCGACTCTCCTTTGAGAACGATCGCGTGCGGACAGTGCATAAGGAGAACGCAGGGCTTGGTTTCGCGCGCAACACGGGACTCGATAATCTGCTTCCAGAGACCACACATGTTATGTTCGTTGATTCCGACGACTGGCTCGAGTCCGGCATGGTCGAGACGTTCGTCCGCGCCATCGAGGACACAGGGGCGGATTGTGTTCTGGGTGGGTTCACCAAACGCGACGGAGAGGGAAACCCTCAGTTCGAGTTCAAGCTCGAGGATGCCGTGTGGGAGGGCGAAATACTTGCGAAGAGGCTCGTCCCCCGCGTGTGCGGCAGCGCGCCCGAGGCGTCCGACTCGATTCCAATGTCGGCATGTTCGTCTATATTCGCAAAGATGAACATAGACGAACATGCCCTGCGCTTTCCCTCGGAGCGTGAGGTGATCAGCGAGGACTTTGTCTTTAAATACAAGTACCTCCAAACTAGCAGCAAGGTGGTGACGACGAGTTGCGTGGGATATTCGTACCGCACGAATCTCTCGTCACTCAGCACTTCTTATAGACCGGATCGCTTCGACGCTAGCCTGTTCTTCTACGACTACGCCCTTCGACTTGTGGCGGACTCGCCTTCAGAAGCGGAATGCATTATGAGGTTAAAAAAGACCCTGTTCATCAATATGAAGATGTGCATCTCGCAGGAAGTGACTCGCGTTAGCGGCAAGAGCCGACGTGATGCCTGCGATGCTATACGAAGAATGGCGAGTGATAGTCGCCTGTCAAAGGTGATAAGCGACTATCCATGCGAGAGACTCGGCTTTACACAGAGAGTCTTTGTGGAACTGCTGAGGCGGCGTGCCGCGAGTATTCTCTATATGGCCGCTTCGTCTGGGGTTTTCTAGATTGGAGGCTCGAACATGGCTTTAATTGATGGACTAAAGACTTTATATAATTCTATTTTTCTCAATAACGATTTACTGATTAGCCGTTTGAGAAAATTAGGCGTTGCCATTGGGGACGATGTGACTTTTTATTGCCCCAAAGAAATGACGGTTGATATTCAAAATCCACATCTAATCACCATCGGTGACCATGTAAAGATTACGGGTCCATCTACAATCCTGACGCATGATTATTCTTGGGGGGTAATTAAGGGAAAAACGGGGGAGGTTTTCGGAAACCAAAAACATGTGACCATTGGGAACAATGTATTCATTGGATGGGGTGCCACAATCTTGTGCGGCACGACCATCGAGGACAACGTGATCGTCGGAGCGCACTCCGTCGTCAGCGGGAGGCTAGAGCACGATTCTGTTTATGCAGGCGTTCCCGCAAAGAAGGTTTGCTCATTAGAGCGCTACCGTGAGAAGCGTGCGTCAGCCCAACTGGACGAGGCGAAAGACTACGTAGCCCGTTTTCGTCGTCGTTTCAAGCGCGATCCTCATGCAGAGGAAATGAAGGAGTATTTCTTTTTGTGGGCCACCCCTGATCGACTTAACGACAGCTATGTTTTTCAAATGAGTCTCATGGGAACTTACGACAAAAGCGAAGCGATTTTAGCAACACCGAGACAATTTAATAGCTTTGAGCAGTTCCTTGCCTGCTGCGACAAGGCCGAAGTAGAGTAACCATGAATATGAACAATAATAGACCCGTTGTAACAATTGTTGTTCCCGTCTATAACGTCGAGGAGGAATTAAATAGGTGCGTTGAGAGCCTTGTGGGTCAAACGATCAGTGATCTACAAATTATTCTTGTTGATGATGGATCGACTGACTTGAGTGGTGAGCTTTGTGACGCCTGGGCAGACCGTGATTCCCGCATCTGCGTTATACATAAGCAGAACGGCGGATTGTCCTCTGCCAGAAATGCCGGTATCGATGTTGCCGAGGGTAAATACCTTGGTTTTGTTGATAGCGACGATTATATCGAGCCCGATATGTACGAAACACTTTTGGCCGGAATGGTCGATGATGAAGTGTCTATGGTCACATGTGGTAGATATGTGCATATGGGAGACACTGTTAAAAATGAATACACAACACCCGAAGTGATGAGGTTTAATTCCGCAGACGCTATGAAGGAGACTTTACTCGGTAACATTATTGATGTATCTGCGTGGGATAAACTTTATCGTCGTGAGCTGTTTGACGAAATCCGCTATCCCTATGGACGCATAAGCGAGGACGCAGCCATTATTTTGCAACTGCTCGATCGCTGTAGCGATGTCGTTCATGTGGGGAAATGTCTGTACCACTACGTTTTTCGTACCGGAAGTATCAGCAAGTCAACCTACAGCCATAAAAAATTTGATGTTATGCATAACTGTCGGGAGATGACAGCTTGGGTAGAGAAAAACAAGCCTGATTTTTCTATGGACATCAACTCCTATTGCTGCGCACAAATGGCAGGAATGATTGAGTGCATGATTTGCTCCCCGGGAGCGAGAAAAGAATGGGGCGAGGATTACAGCGCTTATTGGGGCCTATTCCGTCATTGTTTCCAAAGCTACGTTACGCTTGGTGGACACAAAAAAGTTGAAATTGCGCGCGTCTTTGCCACTCGTATGCATCTTTACCGCCTATTCTGGCTAGCCCGTCAGGTTAGAAACGGGGTAAAGCGCTATGTGTAATGATGCTGCAACCGTTTCCATTAAGCGAAAAACTCTTGCTGATGTCACCATCAAGGATATAGACATCGTGTTAGCGACCTTACTCTTTTTCGCTCCGACGGATGGCAGTGGCGGCGGAGCGTACTCGTTGGTTCGCTATGGCTTAATTGCGTATCTTGTCTTAAAGAACATTCTTTGTTGTAAGAGCATTCCAATTGTCATGATGCTCCTTAGCGCATTCTCTGCGCTTATGGCGTACTCGACCTGGATTAATACCCATAGTCCGACTTGGTCCTTTTCCGGATTCATGTTTGGAATGGGAATCGTTGCCGTCATTCTTGTCTATGTTGATGCGTGCTGTCGCCTTTCCACCGAGATTGTTCTGAAACGCGTGCTCGTCATCTTTATTGTTGCGATCTTACTCAACGATTTAATGATGGTTGTTTTGCCCTACAATCGCTCTGATTCCAGTACGGTGTACCTAATCGGAAATAAGTTCATAGTATCCTACGCGCATTGTCTGCTTTCTGGTCTTATGCTCGTTTGCAACAGAGATAAGATTACTTTAAATCGCATTATCGTGATCATAGGCGCCTTTATGTCGTATTTTTCTGGCTCAAGCACAGGTGCCATGATGATGGTCGCTATGCTTGCTTTGACGTTTGTTCCCGCTAAAACTCGATTCGTTATCGCGAACCCTTTGTTTCTAGCAGCCTCTGTTGTTGTTTTGAACATTCTCATTTGGGGACAAGCAAATCTATTCCAAATGCCTGAGTTTCAGAATTTTGTAGTCAATGTTTTGCATAAGAATCCAAATATGACTGGACGTGAGCAGCTATACGCCGTCACTTTTGATCTGGTTGCAATGAAGCCTATTTTCGGGTGGGGATACCTTACCGATATTTACCGAATCACTTTTGGCTACGGTAACGCGCAAAACGGATTGTTTCACCTTATAACCCAGTGTGGAATCTTGGGCACTACGGTCTATTTCGCAGGTTTATTTACGTCTCTTCTCGGAAAACCGGTTCAGAACAAAAACCTTTTTGGCATTTACGCCTTTTTGCTTTGCATGGTTCTCGGTTCATCTGTGGAGATCAACCTTTCCTTCCAATTCGCTTTTGGCATTGCTTTGGTTTGCGGAGCTTTGCACGGTTTTGATGCTACGGAGAAATAATATGCTCGTTGGAATTATGACAATGCACCGAGTTCCCAATTACGGGTCTTTCTTGCAAGCCTATTCACTAAAAAGAATGATTGAATCCTTGGGTCATCAGGTGGTTTTTGTCGACTATCACATTGAGCCCGATATCTTGCATAAAGGGGACATAAAGGAAACCCTTCGATGCGAGATGAGGCAAGTTGGACAGTGGTTTAAATCCTCATCATTGGGTCATTCAATAAAAAAGGCTCTCAAGGGGGATGCCGGCTCATCGCGTTCCGTAATGTTTAGTTGCGATGATATGCTTGGAATCACAGATAGACGACACTACAACACGAAATGCGACGTCTTGGTCATAGGCAGCGATGAAGTGTTTAATTGCCTCCAGCTTGGTTCCAATATCGGTTACTCCCTTGAATTGTTTGGGAGGCGCGCCAATGCAGGTAAAGTGATAAGCTATGCCGCTTCGTTCGGCAATACGACGTATGAAAAACTTGACCACTATGGGGTGGCTAGGGAAATAGGGGATTGCCTTAATTGTTTCGAGGGGGTTTCAGTTCGTGACACGAATTCCGTTGACACTGTAAGTAGGCTTACGGGAAAAGCCCCAATCATGCATCTTGATCCTGTACTCGTCGGTGGAGTGGAGAACGAAGACTGGTCTCCCTGCAACGAGAGTGGATTCATGATTCTTTACGGCTACAGCTTCCGATTTACCGAGGATGAATGCAGAGAGGCTCTCGAATTTGCTCATTCCCACGGGCTTGAACTCATCGCATTAGGTGAGGACCAGCCCGTGCGCGATCGCCATATTCGATGCCGCCCTGACCAGGTTTTACCATATTTTCGAGCAGCTGATTATGTGTTAACCGACACCTTCCATGGAAGCATATTTTCTATCGTTACCCATACGCCTTTTGTGACGATTCCCCGTGGAGACCGAAACGGCCAAGGAGGCAATGTCCAGAAACTAACCTCGCTTCTGGACGGACTCAATCTTTCTGATCGGCGACTCAGCTCAATTGATAAATTGGGCAAGGTTCTCGAAATCAAACCAGATTTCGAATCTTCAGACAAGATTCGAAGCTCTGAGTCGCTACGCTCGCTCAACTATCTGAGATCATATCTCTCAAATGGAGGCGTTGCCGAGTGATGACTAAACAGATCAAACCGCTTCCAATATTACAGGGCAAGACCGCTTTTGCGATAAACCTTATCTCGCAAGTGTCTGTTATTGTTGCTCAGATGGTCATCAGCTTGTTTTTGACCCCGATTGTTCTGGAGAAAATGGGGGCAGAAGCCTATGGCTTTGTTGGTCTTGTTAACAACTTTGTAAGCTATGTGGCTGTAATTACTACTGCCTTAAATTCGCTCGCAGGTCGCTATATCACGATTGCGCACCATAGCGGGGACCAAGAGGGTGCGGAGTCCTACTACTCCTCCGTGTTTTTTGCAAACTGTGTAATGGCCGTCGCCGTGTTGGCTGGATCCGTTCTTCTTGCGGCAAATATCGAATCAGTCGTGTCGGTTTCGCCTGGGCTAGTTGAAGATCTCCAGCTTATGATTTTGCTGGCATTTTTCAATTGCGCGCTTAGTCTTGTTGTTGTTGTTTTCGGAATTGCCGCATTTATCAAGAACCAGCTATACCTCAACTCCATTGCCCAACTTGTGTCCTCCGTCATAAGGGCGATGTTGCTGTGCGTTCTTTTTTTGACTGTAGTTCCACATATGTGGTATTACAGCGCAGCTGCAGTTGTCGCATCGGTCGCATTCCTCGCATTGCAGATTTGGACTACGAGACGTATTGCTCCAGAATACCGGGTGAAAGCGACCTGTTTTTCAATTCATAGAGTACTCGAAATTCTCAAAAGTGGCTTATGGGTCAGCATCGAGTCAATAAACAAGCTTTTGCTTACCGGTCTTGATTTGTGGATTTCGAATCTCTTTGTTGGTGCCTACCAGATGGGGATTTTATCAGTTGCTAAGACGATCCCCAATGCTTTGTTATCCGTTTCAAATAGTCTTTCCAGCCTTTTCTATCCCAAATGCGCCGAGCTTTATGCCAAAAAGAAAACTGACGAGCTTGTTAAACAGTTTGGCTTTGCAATGAGATTCACCGCTGCGGTCATGATTGTGCCGCTCGCGGGCTTTGTTGCATATGGTCTTCATTTTTACGAACTATGGCTTCCCGGGCGAGACGTATCGGAGCTCCTTCTGATTCAGAGACTATCTGTTCTGACTGTTGTCTCGTTACTCGCGAGCGCGCTCGTTGAGCCTCTTTACTATGCCAATACCCTTACTAATAAGATAAAGGGATCAGTTCTTATTACTTTAGGCTTCAGCTTACTTGTCGTCGCAATTGAATTGTCCCTTCTGTTTTTTACAGAGCTTGAAGGCCTCTTTGTAATCGCTTCTGTCAGCTCCGTTCTCATGACGTTTAGACATTGTTTTATACAGCCCGTTTATGCTGCTCATGTGTTAGGTCTGCGCGGATCGAGTTTCTATAAACCACTTGGTAAAGAAGTTGTGGGGCTTTTCGTCGTTCTCGCAACATTTGCAATTCTTTCGAAAGCGTTGCCGTTTTCTTCGTGGGCGTGCTTTCTGATTTCTTGTCTTATTTCTGCAGCAATCGGTTATACGGAGCTATCCCTCCTTCTACTCGATGGGGAAGAGCGACGTAAGGCTTTTGGAATGTTATTGGTTAGGAGGCGTTAGGTTGCAAGACGAACTTCCATCGAACTCTTTCGACATGCTGTTCGCAAAAGCTCGTTATGCTGTGGCACTTCAGGACTCTGATTCGAAAAGCCTTGAGTTGTCCGCTTCTGGTGGCGCTTTTGCTTTGTTTGCCCGCTCTGTTCTTCGTGTTGGTGGTGCCGTATTTGGAGCTTCCCTTCTCGACAACGGCACTGTCCGTCATATTTGCATAAAGCGGATTGATGACTTGTGTAAACTCCAAGGATCTAAATACGTTAAGAGCAACGTTGCAGATACATATGAAGAGTGTGCCCATCTTCTTTGCAAGAACACCGTAGTGCTATATTCCGGTACGCCATGCCAGATAGCGGGACTTCGAAAATATCTTGAAAAATCAGTTCCGAAGGAAGTCGTTGCAAACAACTTGCTGTGCGTCGATCTTATCTGTCACGGAACACCAAAGCAGGAGATTTTTTCTGCATATCTTGAATGGCTCGCCACGAAGAATAAAGCCGATGACGGCATCCATGGCTATGCTTTTAGAAGCAAAAAGATGGGGTGGGGACTAAATTATTATTACTACTTCTATCGTCGAGGTAGAAAACACGAGGTGCTGGGGCCCGCCCGTGATGACCCATATTTCGCAGCTTTTACGAAAGGGGTCATCTATCGGAGGTGTTGTTACAAGTGTCCCTTTGCAAGACTCGAACGTGTTGGAGACATCACGATAGGAGATTATTGGGGCATCGATTCCGTTCATCCCGGCTTTTCTGACGGACGAGGCGTTTCCGCGGTCCTAATAAACACTAGTAATGGCGAGCGTTTCTTTAATGAGTGCTGTGCCGATGAATGTAAGTGGATTAAATCAACCGTTGAAAGCGTTGCTGCAAATAACTCAAATCTCGTCAAGCCAGCCTCTCGTTCTGCTGATGACGAGAGGCTGGCCGATGAGGTCGAAAGAGCGATTTCTGCTGGTGACCACAAGCTGGCATTCGAAAAGCTGCTGGCACCAAAGCTTAGTTTGATGGCAAGAATTAGGCGAATGCTTCCCTGGAAGCTTGTTCGTATGGTTTACGGACATGGACGGTAACTGCTTTTCGTTTAGACACTTGTAGTGCAAAGCTCACTCACACGGCAAACCCTCAGTGGAAATATCGACAGACAGCTCATTCGTTACAGTCCTTAACAATTTTAATCAAAGGCGAAAGGTGTTTATTCATGTATTACATCAACGAGAGGTTAGTTAACCTACACCGCATTTTTGACCAGAACAAGCGCGAGGGTTACCTCAGACTTGATCTGAACGAGAACCCCGAGGGGCTATCTCAAGAGTTCATCGACGGGGTTCTTTCGGGGGTGACGCCCGAAATGGTGGCCCAGTACCCGGAGACTCTTGAGTTTACCGAATTCCTCGCTGGAAGACTTGGTACGGACATCGAGCATCTGTCGCTTGTTAACGGGTCTTCCGAAGGAATTCGCAACATCATTGAGGCCTTCACTGCGCCTAACGGCGAGATCGTTTGTGTATCGCCTTCTTATGCAATGTTCGAGGTCTACTCGAAGATGTATGGACGTAATTTTGTGCCGGTTCCTTATAGGGATGACCTAACCATCACGGTGGATGATGTGATTTCTAAGATTAGTAATGACACACAGCTGCTTATTCTTGTTAATCCGAATAACCCCATGGGCAACGCCTGGAGCGAGACTGAGATGTCACGCTTTTTCGAGGAAGCGGAACGACGTCAAATTACCGTTCTTGTCGACGAGGCATATCATTATTTCTGCCCCGAGACTTCCATTAATTATGCCCTTACCCATGAACATGTATTTGTAACTCGTACTTTCTCAAAGCTTTTCTCGCTTGCTGGAGCTCGTTTAGGCTATGTAGCAGGATGGCCTAAGGGAGTTGCCCTCGTTCAGAAGCTGAATACTCCCCACAATGTAAATATGTTCGCTATGCTCTTTGCAAAGAAAATCATGGAAACCGAAGGCATGCTCGATTCCATGATCGAGAATCAGCTAGCTGGCAAACAGTGGCTCGTTGAGCAACTTGACCGTAATGGCTATGAATATCGAAGCAGTGAAGGCAATTTCATGTTCATTAAGCCGTTTAGCGATGCGTCTGAAATCGTTCGCCGCATGAAGGCCGAGAAAGGCATCCTCATTAAGGAGTATGACGGTATTGGCGCTTTTGGCAGCTGTCTGAGGGTTACCACTGGTCCTAAGCATTCGATGGAGCGATTCATGGAAGCGCTGATTGAGCTGGATAAGGCCTAACCATGGCTAAGGTCATTACCTACGGCACCTACGACCATCTTCATCGCGGACATGTCCGCCTGTTAGAGCGCGCCAAGGCCCTAGGCGATTATCTAATTGTTGGCGTTACGTCGGATGACTTTGATAAGCAGCGTGGCAAGATTAACGTTCAGCAGCCGCTCGAAGAGCGCATTGCCGCAGTACGATCAACGGGACTTGCCGACAAGATTATCGTCGAGGAGTACGAAGGCCAGAAAATCGACGACATCAAGCGCTATGGAGTCGATATCTTTACTGTGGGGTCGGATTGGGAGGGCCAATTCGACTATCTGAATGAGTACTGCAAGGTTGTGTACCTCGAGCGCACCAGTGGTGTCTCTTCTACGGAAATCCGAAGTTCGGTCAAACTCCGCTGCGGTTTAGTTGGATATACGGACTATATGAATCGCGTTTTTGCTGAGTGCGGTTTGGTAAATGGTGTCGAGGTTGCCGGCATTTGTGTTGAAGACTGCAGCTTGCTAGATGAAGGCCCACTTGGAGCTGAGCTCGTAACGGATGATTACGGTAAGCTACTGGATGCGGTCGATATGGTGTATATTCACTCGCATCCTGATCGGCATTATGAACAGGTGAAGCGAGCCTTAAATGCCGGCAAGCATGTGATGTGCGAAGCGCCTATCGCAAAGAGCGCTAAGGAATGCAGCGAGCTTTTCGCATTAGCCGACGAGCGAGGCCTTGTACTGATGGACTCGCTGCGCACGGCATACTCAACCGCCTACGCACGCATGCTGTTGTTGGTTACCGGTGGACGTATTGGCGAGGTCGTTTCGGTCGACGCCACTATAACCAATCTTAAGACCAATCGCGCTCCCTTTGATACGCGCCGCGACACTGCTTGGAGCAGCATGACGGCATGGGGTCCAACGGCCTTATTGCCAATCTTCCAGATACTAGGTACTAAACCTAACTCGGTACGCATTTCGTCATTGTGCGAGAAAAACGACAAGACGTTTGATGAGTTCTCGAGGCTTGACGTTGAGTTTCCAAACGCCGTGGCAACAGCAAAGGTTGGCTCAGGCGCCAAGTCTGAGGGCAGTCTAGTTGTATCGGGCACAAAGGGCTACATATATGTTCCTGCGCCCTGGTGGAAGACTGATTATTTCGAAATCCGTTACGAGGATCCAGCCGATAACCGACGTTATTTCTATCAGCTAGACGGTGAAGGTATTCGCTTTGAATGGGTTTCTTTCCTAAGAATGATCGCCGATGTCGAGAAGGGCACCACAGGTGAAGAGGCACTTCGCCGCGAAGGCGGCATTGATCGCGACATCACCAAAGCCACCTGTGAAGTTATAGGCGCATTCGAACGCGGCGAGAGCGTAAAGTACTTAGAGTTTGTAAGGTAGTCAGGGTTTCAGCTTTTCAGCCGACAAAATATCGTTGAGCGCTATGCATTCTCTTGGGACATTCAGTGATGCCTGTTGAGAGCGTGCTGAATCTTTGGCGAGAACTCATTTTTAGCTAATTAAATAATCATCCGGAAGGAGTGCGCAGGTTGATGGTGATGCGTCCCTTCTTCTAAATAATGCAATTTACAGCTACTCTATAAGCTAAGACGCTTCTGATTTATTCTCGGTCGCGAATGCCTACTTTCTTATGATGAATCAAACCTCATTATTCCTCACGGGAGCTCCATCCAGGGCGTCATGAAGCGCGTGAAGGCAAAGGGCGTGCCCGTGGTGGTCTACGAGCCCACGCTGGACGCGCCGGAGTTCTTCGGCTCCGAGGTGACCCACGACCTGGAGGCCTTCAAAGCCGGTTGCGACGTGATCGTCGCCAACCGCTGGAGCGACGAGCTCGCGGCCGTGGAGGACAAGGTCTATACGAGGGGTCTGTTTAAGCGGGGCTAGGGGAGAGTAGCTGGTCGCTTGAGACGGGCGCATATCGCCTCCCGTTTATATAACTGTGTTGAGGATGAGGGTCTATCGGCTAACGCCGATAGACCCTCATCCCTTTTAAGGCAAATAAATTGCCGCTCAATTGTCTAAGCCAATTGAACGCTCCGCTATTTGACTTCTAGCTGGTACCATTGAATTCAATTAAGTGACTGCCATTGTGTGTGTCAGTTACATCGGCAATAACGCTTTATGGCATGAAATTACAGCCCACGCATTGAGTAACGGCGGCTCTTCATCGGAAGGTTTGATTCAACTTGAGCATTTCAGACAAATCTCAGCTTTCGTCCGACGATAATGCATGCGAGCTGAAACCAATGACTCCAAAATACGATGAGAGTCAGCATAGACGATACGTTAATTGTCTTAGAAACGCTCTTTATGAGCAGAATTGTAAGAGTGTGGCTCTTTCTGGATCTTACGGAAGCGGCAAAAGTAGCATTCTGGAACAATTTATTAAAGAGGCTAAGGAGGATGGCCACTCTGTCGCTAAAGTCAGTTTGGCAACTTTTAATGTTGATCCATATCGGCAAGGGGATTGTGCGGATTCTTCGATAACAGCATTGCTTGAGCGTGAGATTTTAGGCCAGCTTCTTTATCAAGGAGATCCTGCTAAAGCGCCTAAGTCTTCCTTTAATCAAATACATAACGCATCGTTGTGGTGCAAGGTTAAATCGTCGATGCCCGTCTCTCTAATTATCTTTATCGCCCTTATATGTGCTTTGATATTTCATCTTTCAAAAACTGTCACATTTGCGTCGTGTCTTACGTTCATAGCTGACATTGGCAAAGAACGACTCCAAATGCTTATGACACTTGCTGTCTTCTTATTAGCTGCTGCCTACTCAGCTATTTCGCTTATATGTGGATACGTCCTCTGGGTTTTTGATAAGGCGCGCATTAAGTCAATTTCCGCTTCGGGCATTACTTTATCCATTGCCGCAGACGAAGACTGCGCCTCATATTTCAATAAATACAGAGATGAGCTGATTTACCTGTTTGAAGTGAACAACTTCGACACGGTGATTTTCGAAGACATTGATCGATTCGATGATCTTGCTATTTTCGAAGAGCTTCGAAAACTGAACGATCTTTTGAATATGGCGCCCGGCGTTGTTGGCAAAGAAGGCAATAAAGTTGTTAGCTTTGTATATGCCGTAAAAGACAGCATATTCGCTTTAGACAGGGAGTTGGACCAAGACTCTAGAGAAGTTCTTGGTTCGGGACGTGTGAAATTCTTTGACATGATAATTTCTGTTATCCCATTCATTTCGAAGTTTAATGCCAACGAGATGTTTGCCAAGGTATTTGAGTCGGAGCTAGAGCAAGCCAAGTCCACAAAAGAAGGTCAGCGTTTTTCCGATCTGCTTTTGCTTGCGGCTCCCTATATTGCGGATATGCGCTTGATGATTAGCATTCGCAATGACTACCTGGTCATGGTTCAGGAGATGGGTTCCCCGTCTTTCGATAAGCCATCTTCTTTGGGGTTAACCTGCACTGGAATATTGGCAATTGCCATCTATAAGAATTTGTATCCTCTGGAATATGAAGACCTTCGTATTCACAAGGGAAAGCTAAATGAGCTGTATGACATCCATCAAAGTGGCATTAATCGCTTGCTTTCCCAGCTTTCAGCTGCAAAAAAATTACTACAACGCTACAAAGACTCTAATGAGGTAACGGATGATGTAGCTGAAGCGCTTGGAGGTGAGCTTAAAGAAGCGCTTGATAAACGCGTTAGTTCAAATTCGCACCTTACGATAGACTCAGATTACTTCTATACCAATCGGAATAATTCAAATAGCATTTTTGAACCAGAATTTTGGAATCGGTTCCTCACGCTTAGCCCTGCCGACTGTCTCTATATTGGTCAAAGCCATTCAGCAAGCGGTGCAGGAGTGATGCTATCTAAAACCGAGTTTCTCAACTTGATAAATGTCGATATACCTAACGTTGGAATTAGAGATGTCCTGAACAAGGGGCTTAACAATCTTGCGATCATCGATTTTGATCTAGAAATAGAATCTATAAGAACGGCCGACTTTTTCACTAAACCAGAAATGGTGTGCCCAACCAATAATTCTGCAGAAGGATATTTCCTAGAGCCGTTTTCCTCAATCGTAAATCGAATAATGGGAGAGGGGCTTATATCTGAACTAATTCTTGAAGGCTTCATTGGGAAAGATTTCGATCTTTACATATCCAAATATCCTTCCGATGCTAAGCCCCGTGTTGTGAACTTTGTCTACCACTGTTATCAGCGCGGCGTTCAAGATCTTGACTACGCAATGGACAACGACGACTGTCAAGCCGTCTTAAATATCATTCCGACTACCCATCTAGCCAAATCTTGTTGCTTTAATCACTACCTGTTTGATTATGTTCTGAGTAGAAAGGTGGTGAAGTCATCTATCAATGCTCAAGACGCCATCACCACAATGGTTAATGGCATAATCGACAATTTTCCTGGATCCGGTAAGCAGCTTATAGAGCGCTTGCTTGAGGGCTATCCAAACAACCGGAACCAAGTGCAGACGCTCATTACGACACTGCTTGCCCAAACCGAACGCGCTTTCGACATCCTTGTCGATTCGTCTAAAGACACTTGTTCGCAGCGATCTCAGTATGAGCTTATGTCCTATGCCCTTGCGAACATAAACACAGATTGTTCTTATACATATGAATTAAGTTCGCCTTGGCTTTCAAAGAATATCGAATCAATGTCAATTGCTCGCATAGTCGTAGGCGAAACGAGGGCTATCGCGATTGCAGACTATCTCAAACAATGTGCAGTCACCATCCATGAACTTAGCTCTCTTGGTGATCAGCTTGGAATGTCCGTTGTCGACCTCGGAAACTATGATGTTACACGAGCCAATTTGTTGTTCGCATGCAAAACTAGCCGAGTGCCAACGCTAGACACGCTCGATGAGGTTTATCCCGTTGTCTATGAAAAGGTTATTTCTTCTGAAGAGGCCCTGGCTTCGTATTTAAATGCCCTGGGACCTATGGAGTACACCGCTACACAGCTTGCGCCCTTTGTCTTTAACGGGCTTTGTCGAGGAGTTGAGTCATGGCGGCAATCTGCTGACGTCGACAGTCTTGCTGGAACTATAATCGAACGAGTTAATCCGGATGCTGAAGCTGTTAACCTGGATGATTTCTGTCCTCTTGATTCGATCGACGAGCTTAATGTGATGGGACGAGCATTAATACGCCAGCTCATTCTCAATAAAAAAGCTGCAAAGACATATAGAAATGCCATCTACATTTTGAGGCTCGAAAATGTCGATAGTGTATTTCGTGATCTAAACCTATTCGATAGATTCATGAGGCTAGGAAATATCAGCGAAATGCCCAACGATTTATCCAATAGAAATTCGGAAGTGACTGAGTTTGCTAATGGATTGTTATATAGGGCCCACCTATCTTCTCACGAGCTGTTAAGCATCATGTGCAGCCTAAAGGATATTAAAGAAGACGCTTTTCCCATCGTCATGGACCACGATGCTTTTCTTGAGGTTAATTATGATAAACCAACCATTATTAGGCTTGTTGAATGTGAGCTAATCGGTCCACTGGACATTGTCTACGAATACCTAGATGGTGGCAACTGGAATTCCCGTAGAAAGATCCTCAAGAAGATGCTTTATGAAAACCAGACTAAAGATCGGGCCGTCTTGCCACGGCTGTTCGCATGCGATTTGCCTCGAATTGTTGCGGCCGCCAAAACCTGGGGCTCATGGCTGGCGGAGGATATAGTCTCTGACCCTCATTACTACATTGATCAGTGCTGTGCAGATGACTCTGAGAAAGAGAAAGTGCTTATGGAGATCAAGAAAAAAGCCGAGGAGAAGGGATTGCTTTAGGCCCCTTTAGATTCCGTACAGTATCGAAAGGGCTATCGATGAATCATTGAAAAGCCAAGCAGAAGACTGCTCGATAATAGTTGGTGTTTTGCGTCCAACCTAAGAACGAATTTGGACCGATTTTAGAATTAAACTGGACACGGTTAACAAACGGGTCATGCTTTCATTTGAGGAGGGCATTCATTGAGCGACAACTTAGACAATCAAGTTGAGTATGTGCGATCACTTGCAATCGCCTTTCGCATGGCGATTAGCCGTGCCCAAGAGTCCGGAGAACTCTCTCGAACTGTAATCGCGTCCTTTCCAAGAGCTTGTTGCGGATATACAAGCGACTTACTGCAAAGGTATCTTGACGAGCATGGCATAAAAACATGGTATGTATCTGGAACGTATCGCGACCCATCAACAAATGATTCGCAGTCTCATGCTTGGCTTGAACTTGCCGATGGCACCGTAATCGATATAACCGGGGACCAGTTTCGCTTTGAGCCGCATCCCTTAAAGAATGATTGCCCAGTGTACTGTGACAAGCCGAACGAGTTCTTCAATCTTTTTGAACTAGATCCGCCTTGTGAATACGAGGTCTCATTTTCAAA
Source organism: Collinsella sp. (assembly GCA_031296755.1). Lineage (GTDB taxonomy): Bacteria > Actinomycetota > Coriobacteriia > Coriobacteriales > Coriobacteriaceae > Collinsella. The sequence continues at coordinate 15,184 of JAUMMZ010000026.1, read as the reverse complement.
GGATGTCTTACGCAAAGAAAAAGAAGCGTACGATATTGTCTGCAAGTTTCTTTAGCCCGTATGCCCGAATCTATATCGCTACAACGTGTGTTTTTAGCAATTGCCGTTGATGCTGAATTGGGGCGAATTAAGCACTAGGTTGTGATTCTATGCCTGTTACTTCTCGAAGGACACTTGTTGCTTATAAACTGACTTGTCATGAAGCTCGCAAGCCCGACAAGCTTTTTGAGCTCGATTCGCTTTATAAAGGTGGATTCACCCGAGCGTTCGTTGATTTTTGCGGATCAGATCAAAGCGCAATACAGCAAAAGGGTCTTGGAAAATACTGTCATCTTGAAAAGCCAAAAGTTCAAGATGAAGGTGTATTGCTTGAACTTCAATCGGGATCAAATGGCGAAAATATTTCCATTCTTGACCCTGGATTAGATTCCATAGTTGGCGAATATGATAGCGAAAAGGCACCCATGGTTCGCTCGAGGGTATATCTTAGAAATCCTGTTGGGAACTATTCGATTTTATGCGTTGAACATGTGAAGGGATCCGCCGGCGACACGTTTCTGAAGACGCCATTTAAGAACTGGTTAAAAGCGGCGGTCCCAGGATGTCTTTTAGATTGGGAACCTGTTGCAGAAGAAGAATCGCTTGATGCCTTTAAAAGCATCGAAGATTTCGAAGTTCGTAAATATCTTAGGTCAAGCGACATGGCGGATTCTTTAATTACTGGCGCTAATTACATTTCTTATAAGCTGGCTCATAAGAGAAGGCAGCCTTTTCCAATCGCCCTACTTAAGGAAGCTCTATCTGATTTCACCAAAGCAAAAACAATCTTTGGCCTTGTTGAGTCTGACATAACTGATAACAAGGTCGATGTATTTGTTCGAGCAAATAGCAAAGATGGCCGAACCGTAAAGTTCGACATTTCATCATCGTTCGATATGAAAATCAGAGAGCTCCTTAACGACCGTGGCGAAGCGGTTCTAAGTGATTCGGCCTTTGTAAAGAGATGCAATGATAAGTGCGAGATCATTGAGCATCGTCTTGGACGGGCTTGATTAATGAATGGCGGTTTCGCATGGGGAAGATTTCGCTTAGGGGTTTATTTATCCGCTATTTAAGAACGCTTCATTCGGTTGATGACGACTCCCTTTATATCCCAGATGTTTTCGTTCATTTTGCTATTCCTTTTGGATTGTTTATTTGGGCAATCATTGATACCCATAGTGCCGCTGCTGTTCGAGCATATTTTGCAAATGCAATGACTGCTATATCGGTTATTTCGGGCTTCATGTGTGGTCTTGCAATAATGATCTTTGAGCTTAGGATTAACTTGAACCAAAGTAATGGCGAACTGGGAGAAAACGCTCATGAAATCGAGTTGATTGATGAGCTGTTCTCTGACGTGTTGTGGTCAGTCGTTGTCGGCTTTCTGTCGGTTGGTTGTATGGCTATATCCGGCGAGATTAACGATATCGCAGCTGTGAATAACCTATTTACAGCTTTCTCCCTAGCTCTATGCTGCAATTTTATTGTCGTTACCCTCATGTGCCTCAAGCGTATTGACGTGTGCTATCAATTTATTTCTCGGTTTTGGGGTCGGAAGAAGTAAGGGAGCATCTAGTCAGCTTCGACTACGTTAGTAGTCGTCTACTGTGGACACCACAGCTGCTGGGGAACTACAGGGACGTACCGCAGGACCTAATCGAGGCGATCGTGGAGGCCAACCGCACCCGCAAGGACTTCGTTGACGACGAGGTGCTGCAGATGGTGTGGGACCGCGTGTACGAGGGCAAGCCGAAGCCGGTCGTAGGCGTCTACCGCCTGACGGTGAAGTCCAACTCAGACAACTTCTGCGCGAGGTCATCCATGGCCTCATGAAGCTCGTGAAGACCAAGAGTAAAGTTGTACGAGCAAATACGACGACCTCATCATCTGAGAATGACAGCATTAGTTTGGCGTAAATAATTGACCGCTCACGCTTTTCCTGAAGCTGAACGACAAGTTTTACTTAGCTTATAGAGCTAGCTAAAACATGGATGTTAAGGAGCACTTTCATGGATCATTCGAGCGAGATAATTACAAGCCCAGTGTATGTCGCTCCTTCCTGGCGCTGGAACGAAGTGCCTCAGTTTTCATTTTCGAACTGCAGCCTAGTTTCTTATATGCCGAATACCGACTGCAGATTTCCCGTCACCAAAATCAGAGATTCTCTTGACTCGTCAATAACTGAATGTCTGATTTCATTGGGACGTATGTAGGGGTCCTTTGAACGCATTGCTGCATGCTGGTCAGATTATGCGACCGCATGCACGGATCTCTTATGAGATGTGATTTATCACGCGATAAGGCCATTAAAGTGAGATATAACGACAACTGCACTGATTATATGCGCGACTGTGTTTACTACGCCCACGGCTTTATATCCAAAGCCCTTCTTTTTTCAGCGGTAGTAAAAGAATGCACCACCAGTATTAGCAGACTGAGCAGCACTTTGGCAAATGAGGCCTATTCATCTGATTGGGTTAAGCAAAAAGAGATCCTCGAAGCTGAGCCATTTGTAGTTCTTCTTTCGGCAATACGTAATGCAAGCAAACATAACGACGGCTACATTAGCCCCGTTAATTATTCCCCAAAAGATCAAACATTTGGACTTGCGATTAATCTTGAATCTGGAATTTTTAGTGATAGGAACAATATATCGATGTTTCGTCGCACTTCAATTAATCAAGACGGGAGAACCATGCTCGACTGGTTAGATTCATTCTGCCAAGAGCGATATCAACACGGTGATACGCCTCTCCTGTCTTTTGCATCCTTCTATCAGACCGTTTCTGACTATATAGCCGTTGAGGGTCTAGCATTTCTGGATACCTTTTCCGCTCTGTATCGAACACGGACAACCGACACGTTTGATTCATTAGAACTAGTAGCAGATAACCATTCAATTGGGCTATTAGTTGATATGACAAGAGGCGCGAATCCCAACGAAAGGCCATTCAATTGATATATGTCTGATAGGTTATATCCATTAATGAACGTTGTGCAGTTTGACGAATTTTGTGACTCACTTGCTGATTTATTTTGTGACAGCATAAGGGCTCAAACTAAGCCAGTTAAACCACAATGAATTAGTCAATGAATAACACAGAAGCGCAGAGTATATTAAAGTTGATAGGTTTTGATTTCATGAGGACAGCCAGGTGAGGTTTTGCGATTTTTCTTTTGGAATTTAGCTCGCAAGAGCCTTGCGGATCTTGTCCACATTGCCGTTCAACTTTATGACGTTGATGTAGCGGCTTTTGCGGAGGCAGATCAAACTGACTTTCAGCGATTGACCGACTTACTTGGAGGTCGTTATCGAACAGTGGAATCCATTGACGGCAGAACGAAAACGAAGCTGCTCGTCAAGTCTTCAATTTGTTCGCAGCAAGCCTCTGCGGTTATTAAAAATCTGACGTGCACATTAATTCTTGACGGCGTTCCCGTGAATACCTCAATTGTTCACCTGCCAGACAAGCGTAACGATCCGCAAGGTGATCATCGCGAAAGGATAATAAGAAAACTCGTTAGCGAGCTAAATACTACAAAGACGTCGTACCCCGGCAGCTTCAATATGCTGATAGGCGATTTCAATTGCAATCCATTTGACCCCGAAATGGTAAAACTCGATTCCTTAAATTCGACCTTTTTTCAAAGAGGTTGCAAAGAGACTGAAAGAAAGAGAGAGCGATGGGTCGTCATACCCAGTAATGTATAACCCCGCTCTTGAATTTCTATCAGAGTCCAATTCTAATCTGGGTTCATTTTATTTGGGTTCCGGTGACTGTACCTACTATTGGCATTCGCTCGATCAAATTGTTGTAGATTGGCAGTTGGCGGACTGCATTATCGACTGCCGCTACCTTCGTCAAATTGGTAATACTAAACTTGTTATTAATTCACGACCGTGTTCAAAGTACAGTGACCATTTGCCACTTTTGGTAACTATGGAAATGGGGAAGTGTCATGGTAGGTAGCGAAAATTTCTGGGTGGACATTATTGATCAGCCCTTAGAAAAATCTGCTGAGAACGTTGAAGCAATCATGCAGGGGCAGTGCGAAGATGTAAAAGCTGCGTCCAGTGGCCTGATCGAAGCTCGTTTTGTAAAACTTGCCTTTACCACCAGAACAACTAGCAGTATGTGGTCCTCACGCGAATTAATGGAGCGTCTCACTATTCCAAAAACGGAAAAAGTAGAGAATACCGCCCTGGATCTCACCGATGCGAACGACTCTTATTCGCCGTCAGATTATGCTTTCGACCTTTTTACTTCGGAGTATAAATTTAGAGTACTGACAATGAGGCTAGGCGCCGTCTATCCAATCGATTTAGTCTTAGATGAAGATATATTCTGTCAAACCTGGGATTTATATACCGGGGAAATTCAAGTTTCGAAGGAAAATAATCTCCTTGTTGTTCAAAATGACGATGAGCTCAAAGATTGCTTGGAAATTATTATTTCTAAGAATGAGAAAATGAAGTTTGTCGTTCGTAAAATGATCGAAACTGAAAGAGCAATGCGTGTGAATGCGGGTGACGAGTAGCCTTAACTCGTCTCTGCTTAGAGATTCGTTGACCTCTTCGATATGGGCTTGGATTTTACGGACGACCAATTAGCTTATGGAAGCCCCTCCTTTCACCGATTGACAAAACGATTTACACCTAATTATTGGCGCTGCTCAGGGGCATTTCCTTTGATTGCGGCTTGATCTCGCTAAACTAATAGCTGCTGCTACCAGGGCATTTTCTGGTGCACATTCTATTGGCTCCTGCGAAGATCGGAGCGGGTATGTTTGCTGCCGAGTCCTACACCAGCCGTCATTACATTGCGATTGTTGCCATGGCCTGCCTATGCGTTTTGCTGGGCGGGCCTTCTTATGCCGCGGGCGCGGAGAGCATCATCATCGCGGGCGCGACGTACTATGAGCCGGGCGTGTCGGGCCCCGGCTGGGCCTGGACCGATGCCGACCACCTGGAGCTTAACGGCTACGCGGGCGAGGCCATCGGCGCCGACGGCGATCTGATGGTGACGCTTGCCGGGCAAAACTCCGTGACGGAGTCGCATGCGCCCGATGCGGACATCACGCTGTGCGGCGTGGAGGTGTGGGGCAACCTGACGCTTCGCGGCACCGGGATCCTGACGGCGACGGGCTCACAGTGCGGGATACACGTTTCACAGGCGCTCGTGGTGGACGGATGCACCGTCGACGCCCGGGCAGACGGGGCCGATATTACGGACGAGGCGGTCGCCGGCGTGATCGCGGGTGACATGGCCGTGCGCGGCGGCGGACGCGTCGTTGCCACGGGCACCGGGTCCGGAGCGGGCGTGCGCGCCTACGGCGTGTATCTGCAGGATACGGGCCTCGGCGATGGCGCGGCCGGCTGCCGGGTTTCCGTCGACGCCTCTTGGCTCGATGCGGCCGGCGCCGACGGTGGCGTTGCGTGCGCGGGCGGGTCGCTTGTGTCCGCGCGCTTTGTGTCGCCTGTTGGCGGGGCTTTTGGTGCTAGTGACGTGGTGGATGCCTCCGGTGCGGTGGCACCGCATGTGATGATTGAGCCCGATGTCGCCACGCCTCCGGCGGGGGAGACCGATGGGGTCGTTGTGCCTGGCGATAGCGTGGATAAGTCTCCCATCGATGCTAACCCCGCTGCCGGAGAGCCCACCACAGGGCCTGATACAAATCCCTCGCTGAAACCCGCGGCCACAACAACCAAGACAACAACGACAGTAACCAAGACCACGGTCGCCAAGACGGCCAAGCCCAAGCCTGCTACGGCAACGACGTCGTCGCTCCCCAAGACCGGCGACAGCAACTGGATCGCCGCTTCCGTGACGCTTTTCCTGCTTGGTACAGTGCTTCTAGCTGCCGCATATCGCTGTTGAGGTACGCGGTATACCTAGCTGCAATACAAGAACCCTGTTGAAGCTTTAAAGACAAGGCTTTCGAAAAGGAACGATGCTTTTTTTCGTGCATGCAATGTATGACGTGCCATACCACTAAATAACTTAGTTAATTGATTGTAATTAAATAATCTACTATTGTATGTGCATTATACTAAGGTTGCACTCACGCGATTGAAAGGTCTAAAAATGGCAAGCTCAACATTAACCATCAGGGTTGACGACGACCTCAAACGCGAGGCGGCAGAAGTGGCTGATTACTATGGACTTGATTTGTCGTCCGTGACGCGCGCGTTCTTCAAGCAAATGGTCAACACCCATCGCATCCCGTTGACTTTTGCCCCTGAGGAGCCCAATGCCGAAAGCCTTGAGGCCATTCGCGAGGGGGACGCGTTTCTTGCATCTGGCAAAAAAGGACGTTTTGACAATGGCGCCGATCTTATCGCTGCGGCGATGGCACAATGAGCACGTTAACCGCAGAGTTCTCTGCAGCCTTCTCCCGCGATTTAAAGAAAAAAGCAAAGCGCCGTAAATGGGATCTATCCGAGCTTCAAAAGCTAATTGACCTGGTGCTACAGAATACACCCGAGTCAATGGACATATTAAAACGACGTCATAATATGCACCGGCTAAGCGGCAACTGGGCAGGGTGAAACGAATGTCACGTAGCAAACTCTGGCGACTGGCTTGTCATATGGTCATCAAACGAAGAGGTAGCTTTCTTTGAACGCACCGGCAGCCATGATGAGCTGTTCCGATAGCTCCCTTAATATCGACACCACCAAAGCTATCCGGATTTCAAGCAAATGACATCCTATTTGTTCAACATTGTTGGAGATTTAGCTGCGCAATGATGATTACCTCCCATCCTAGGCTGGAATATCGTCTCCAAACCAGGCCCTGGCAGCGGTTTGCTCTGCAAAAGGTTGCGCAATGCGCTCGCCGGTAGATCCTGCGTGTGGCCATACGCTACCAGACTCTTCCTTTTCATCGACAGGTTCCTTAAAGCGATAGCCCAACACTGTCGATGAGCGGAATGCGGCAAACTGCGCCCCCGCGTTCTCTATCGAGGTGCGTCGATCCTAGGTACGAGGGGTTCGCCCAGATCGAGACGACCTATTAAGGCATCTCTGTCCCTGTCGTCTCGATGAACACCTTCGACCTGACTCATGCCTTACGCGATGTTCGGACAAACTCGGTTATAGCGATCTGCCTTCTCATTAAAAGAGAGGGCAAGATGTTTACCGCCGCTGCTTGCCTATGCGTTTTGGTGGGTGGGCCTTCTTATGCAGTGGGCGCGGAGAGCCTCATCATCGCGGACGCGACGTACTACGAGCCGGGCGTGTAGGGCCCCGGCTGAGCCTGGACCGATGCCGATCATCTGAAGCTTAACGGCTACGCGGGCGAGGCCATCGGCGCCGAGGGCGACCTGGTGTTGACGCTTGCCGGGCAGAACTCCGTGACGGAGTCGCATGCGCCCGATGCGCACATCACGCTGTGCGGCATGGAGGTGTGGGGCAGCCTGACGCTTCGCGGTACCGGGACCCTAACGGCGACGGGCTCGCAGTGCGGGATCCACGTTTCGCAGGCACTCGTGGTGGACGGCTGCACCGTCGACGCCCGGGCAGACGGGGCAGATATCACGGACGAGGCGGTTGCCGGCGTGATCGCAGGCGACATGGCTGTGCGCGGCGGCGGACGCGTCGTTGCCGCGGGCGCCGGGTTCGGAGCGGGCGTGCGCGCCTATGGCGTGTATCTGCAGGATGCGGGCCTTGGCGATGGTGCGGCCGGCTGTCGGCTTTCCGTCGACGCCTCGTGGCTTGATGCGGCCGGTGCCGACGGCGGCGTTGCGTGCACGGGCGGATCGCTTGTGTCTGCGCGGTTTGTGACGCCTGCCGACGGGGCCTTTGATGCTGGTAGCGTGGTGGATGCTGGCGGGGCCGTGGCTGCGCATGTGGTGGTTGAGCCCGAGGGCACCACGGCTCCGGCGGGGGAGACCGACGGGGGCGAGGTACCGGGCGATAGCGCGGACAAGTCTCCCGCCGATGCAAGCCCCGCTGCTGGAGAACCCACCACAGGACCCACGGCAAATCCCGCGCTGAAACCCGCGGCCGCGACAACCAAGACAACAACGACAGTAACCAAGACCACGGTCGTTAAGGCCTCAAAGCCCAAGACTGTAACTGCGACCTCCACGTCTCTCCCCAAGACCAGCGACAACAATTGGATCGCCGCTTCCGTGACGCTTTTCCTGCTTGGTACAGTGTTTCTAGCTGCCGCATGTCGCTGCTAAGGCCTCGTTTAAGTGAGACCAGGGGAGAAGTGAATACAGCCATTGCAGAAGTCTTTAGCCTTCTACTGAATCAAATTATTAGAGATTGGTGCCGTATCAGCTATCGCTGCGACGGCACTTTTTAGTTTTGCTTGGCAGCTTCACAATCACTTACCCCTGTTGAGCCTTACACTCCATCTGCTCGAGCGATAAGATAATTGCAATCCAAATGCTGCCGTTAATATAGCTTCTTGTTCCACTAAAGGATTGATATATGTCTAATGAAACTAGAATTGAGGTTGAAGATGTAGCCTCGTATATCAAATACATCAACGAACTTTCACCAACAATAGATGGTGACGCCCAAACAATTGAGTCTACATTTGTGTTTCGTGGACAAGGATCCACTAAGTTTGATCTTGTTCCGTCAATCGGAAGAGACAGTCTTTGGCGTAAACCGGGATCTGACGCCATTTCTCCTATCATAGGCACACTTAAGCACGAGGCGGATATTATTGAAACCGCCTGCCGTATATTGCCAAATATTTTTAAACGAGATTTGCTTCCGATTGATCTTTTAGCCTGTCTCCAGCACTACGGAGTCCCCTCCAGACTATTAGATGTCACTTCAAACGCACTTGCCGCCCTCTATTTCGCCTGCGGCAATCCCGATGACGTGGGCGAAGTATTTATCTTTAGGCGACCGGGAGGGGATAAGCGGGAATATCCCATCTGCCAGGCAATCGCAGACTCATGGCATCTGTTTATGAACTCTAAAGTGTTATCGGACTTTGCTTCACTTGCAATATCTAGACCATACTTTGACTATCAACGTGATCTAGTGCTTTCAAATTTCCCTAAACCAACTGATCAGGCAAAATGGTTTAAGGAGTGCTGCGAAGACACATTATTTGTCTACGGAACTAGATATCTCGATAGGCAAGCCGCTCAGTCGGGGCAATATATCCTTTTCCCAAATGACATTCGTGGTGAAGATCCTTATTTATCGTTTGAGGAATTCATAAGTCCACTACCCAAAGACAGCCCCGTAATAGCCGGTCGTTGCATAGTGCCATCTGATAGGAAAGCATCAATACTGAACGAGTTGAGTAAACTTGGCATTACCGAAGCTTCGCTCTTTCCCGACAGCATTGAGAAGAGATGTGCCGGCATAGTGAATGAGATTAAGAGACACCGTCACTGAAGATCGCTCTTAAAAGCAGCGTAGAGAAGCATGCTTCAATCATTATGTTATACGTACTTACAAGGTCTATTACTTATATTCTCAATTTATAGCCGATATTTGTTCAAAGCTAACAAATATCGGCTATAAAACTATATAATTGTTCTTGCTATTTAAGGATGTCTGGGAAAAATCGACTTTTTTGAAAAGGATTCTGAAGATGATCCTCAATTTTTCTTTTAAAAACTTTCAGAGCTTTCGAGATGCCCAGCAGTTCTCGTTTGAACCGATTTCGAGCAAAAAGGAATTTGGGCCCGTGCGAGTAGCCGCGATTTACGGAGCAAACGCGTCAGGCAAATCAAATTTCTTAGACGCCCTGGACTTTGTCTCGTTTTTTATTCGCAACGGTTACGCAACAGGTGATTCGAAATCTCATATACCTATCATTCCCTTTTTACTTGACTCAAAGTCGCGATCAAGTGATACCGAGTTCTCGATTGAATTTACAGCCAGCAATTTGAAGTATGAGTTCTCATTTGGTGTAAACAAAAATGAGGTTACTTACGAGAACCTCACCGTATACCGATCGAAACAACCGTCCCTCCTCTATGACCGCTCTTCGGTAAACGGGGAACAGTCGATTAAATTTGGTAGCACGTTTACAGGCGCCAAAAAACAACTTTGGGATATCACGCGAAATAATTCTCTGTTCTTATCTGCCGCCGCGGCGGCTGGTAGTGATGTAATTCAACCCGCATTCGCAGCTCTTGCCAATGACATCAAACTCTATGATGCAACGCATTATCTTGCAGAGCTCGCCACCATTAAAAAGCTGTTTATCAACGATGACGCACGAGCTCAGATGCTATCTCAGCTCATTAAATATGCTGACATTGGAATTGACGGCATGGATGTCCGCCAATCGGAAGGCGTCATGGGCTTAAAAGACTCACTCATTGGACTCGAAGAGATTCCGGAAGTGGCACGTAATAAAATTGCAGAAGACTTTAAATGGTCGTTCGCTTATGACCTGTTCTTCCACCATAAAGGCTCGGGAGATGGCTTTTGGCTGGACTCCGCCCATGAATCGGAGGGCACAAAAGCTGCGCTAGCGTTTTTCTCGGTAGCCTTACGTTCTTTAAGCAGTGGGGCCACAACGGTAATTGACGAGCTTGATTCGAGCCTTCATCCCACGCTGTTGCGCGACTTTGTCTCACTGTTTGCCGATCCCAGCACTAATCCAAGGGGTGCGCAGCTGATCTTCTCAACTCATGATGTCACCTTGATGACGCGCACGAGCCCCATGGAAGAGGTGCTTGAACGAGATCAGGTCTGGTTTGTAGAAAAGGACTCTGAAGGTGCTTCGCAATTGATTGCTGCTATGGAATATTCCCCTCGCGCAAATGAGAATCTGGGGCGCAATTATTTAAACGGTGTCTATGTGCCGCTGCCCAACCCAAGTTTTCATCAACTTGTGACACAGCACATGAAGGAAGGCGCTGACATAAATGGCTAAAACAGAAAGGAGGGGACTTGCTCGCGGCCGCAAAAAGCAGACAAGAGCCAAAAGAAAGCGCCACCTAATTGTGTCTAATGGAAAGGTGACCGAAACCGAATACTTTAACTTCCTTATTAATGAAATGGACGTTCGCGGAAGCGTGCGGTATCGGCATATTGACGGAGATCCTTTGAAGGTGGCCAAGCAGCTTTCGCGAGAGCTCGATTCAGATAAAAAGGCCGTTAAAGCAGGCGAAATCGAAGCATTGAGTTCCGCATGGATCGTAGTCGATTCAGATGAGTTCAGAAACCTAACCGCAGCAGAACGAGAAGCAAAGACAAAAGGAGTTAGGCTCGCGATCTCCAATCCATGCTTTGAAGTATTGCTTATCGATCATGTCTCACCATGCCCGGAAACTTTTGCATCGACGCCACAATGTGAGAAAAGAGCGCGTGACCTTGGCGTTCTAAAATCTACTGACCCCAACAGGTCCTCCGCGTCAAAGTTCAAGTCGGTAAATCTCGAAATGATTGATGGCAACAAGGGCCAGGCTTTGACCAATGCCGCAAAGCACAATACGGACAATAAACGTCGTGCAAGAGAAATGAATCCGGACAACGTTGTCGCCTATCAAGTATGGACAGACTTGCCTGATCTTGTAGATGACGTATTTGGGTCGGGTAACTAGTGCGATTCATCCCGCGTTGGGGGCAGGCATTTAACTCAATAAGTTGTAAACGAGGTAGCAATGCTTTGGAGCTATGTTCAGCTAGATGACGGCGCTGGTCGAGCTGCACAAGAAAATCATTCAATAGCGGACGAGAAGAATTCAACATTACCGATTTCGCTCGACGACTCTACGTCGATCGACCATGCAGTTGAGTTAACCATTACGGGCATGCCCAACGCGCTCAGGCTCTTGGAGAACTCATGATGGCGGCTACGCGGCAGAGTGCTCGTCCGTTCCCGCCGCTCGTGCTCGATGATGCCAGTTCGCTCGAAGCCATGGCCGGCGCCGTCATGCGCCTTCACAATACGCTGCTAACAATCGGACGCTGCTATACGACCGATGCCGCGGGCGACAGGGCTATGCTCGAGCTCGGACGCATCGAGTCCGTGTTTGCGGGCGCGTTCTGCACGATATTCGGCCAATCGCCAGCCGATCGTTTCACGGACATCTTTGACCAGGTCGCCTACGTCGCCGAGCACATGGTCAAGGACCACATCTTCGAGGACGGCAACAAGCGAACCAGCCTTGTCTTTGCGTTGTCCGTCCTAAGGTTGCCGGCACTCCGGTCGTGCTGTCCGACAGCCCCGAACCCAAAGACAACCAGTACTACGCCTGGATCCAGGACCTCGTTGCTAGACGCCGCACGCTCGACGATCTAGCCAACGAGCTAAGGTGCCATTGCATCGTGATCTCCGACGACGCTTCGCACGTATAGAATCAAAGCATCCGCACGCCAGCTATGAGATGGATTGGACGTCACATGGAGATCCCCAACACCCTGTGCAGCAATGTATACGACTTTGCGTTTTGCCCCGAGCCCTGTTACGAGCGCTTGGCCGACCTCGCCGACCCCGAGGACTGGGGTCCCGGCAACCGCATCCTCAAAAACTACCTGTCGTTTTCGTTTAGCCGCGCGGTGTTCTTGACCGAGCGTGACGTGGACCAGACCGCCCCGTCCAACTTGCCGCTGGTGTTCGACGACGACCGTTGCCTATTCAACACCGGCCTGTACACGCGCCGCTACGAGACCATCTACGGCCTGTTTGAGCCCAACACCAAGCCCGACGCGCGCCAGCGCTGGTTTTTGAAGGGCTTCTATTAAGGAGAGCGACCCCATGCTGGTCTCATTTGAGTACCTGCCGTGCCGCGTGCGCTTTGCCGAGGACCCCTCCGAGCTGGTCTTTGACTACCGCCTTCCCATCCGCTCCAACATCGACCACATTCTGGGCGACGAGGAGAACCTGACGCGCATTCCCGCCAGCCTGATGGGGGAGGGTAACTCGCTGCTGCTGCGTCGCGCCTTTGAGGGCGCCGTCGTCGAGGCCGCCCGCCGCGCCGCCGCCAACTACACGCTCGCGGTGCCGCAGTTCTACGGCAGCCGAATCCAACTGCTGCTGCCGCTGTGCCTGACCGGCGACAAGCCCGAGCTGGCGCTGACCATCCAGCGCGAAGACGGCTTCTACGCCGCGCGCACCTGTCTCACGCTCGACATGGCCTACAACAACGCGCGACTTATTTGCCGCCCCGAAACGTCGTGGATCAAGCGGTAAAGGGTGGTTGAGCTGCAGTTTTTCCGATTGCTTTGGTTGTTTTGGCTTGGCTAGCATCCACGAATTTAAAATCGGGGGCAAAAAGTTCTTGGTAAACCACGCGCGGCTATGATAGTATCTCTTTTGCCGAAAGGCGACGGGCGATTGGCTCAGGGGTAGAGCATATCCTTCACACGGATGGGGTCACAAGTTCGAATCTTGTATCGCCCACCATCAAAAGCGCAGGTCAGAGGTGTTAAGCTTCTGACCTTTTTCTTTTTGACACCAAAATCGAAGCGAAGTTACCTAAGGCGTTATATGTTACGCAGTTCACCTTAGGTGTCGTCATTGCGCGTTTTGCAAAATGCGTCTGCGTTCATTCATTGAATTCCGTGCGTAATCTATGTGCAATTGTGGAGACAGAGATCATTGGCGCATAGCTCGTACCAGCACATTCATGGCTCGATCAACCTTTCAACACATCCCATCCAATATTTGGTCAGCATTTGGTCAGCCTCCCGTACTTACCCGCATGATGCCCCGTTAGATAATCGTCCACGACCACAACTGCATGGTCTACGGCCGATACCAGGGGAGGCGCAAATGGACGAAATCGTCTGCGCAAACACCGCATTCCGCTATTGGCGCTGCCCACCGCAGGTGCGCGACCTCTACCCGCGCCTACCCAACTCCGAAGAAGGCTGGCGAGCTCTATCCCAAGCCCCTTTCGTAACCGACGTCCTCAAGACCCCGATTATCGCTGTTGCTTCGCCAGGTTGTTGTAATCACCACTCGGGATTGCGCTCCACTATTCGCTGGGAAGGGACTTCGGATACCGGCACAACAATCGACACTCATTTAGGCTTTAGCGTCACCAATCCGCTTAACACGTTATTTACTATGACACGCTTTGTGTCCCAAATAGATCTCGTACTGGCTATGTACGAACTTTGCGGCTGGTTTTCTGTTTTCGAGCCGACCCCCGCTGTCGAAATGCAGTTAAAAATCGCGTTAAAGGAGAACCGCAATTCCAGCACGCAGGATCTGTTCGAACTTGGAGAAGGCGAGGACGAGATTCCTTGGAAACGAGTTTATGCCCGCACAACCGTAAAGGTCCCAGAAAATGAAGGTCAAACGAACAATCGCGAGGATGGACGAGAGGTTACGAAACTCAAAGGTACTTCGCTTTGGATGAGAAAGCCGCTCATCGAACTGAGCGACCTGCATCGATTCGCCGAAAAGGTCAAAAGTCAAATGTGGGGAAAGCAGTTTTATGATGCCGCTCAGCAGGTTATCGGCATTGCTGCATCTCCACTCGAGGTCGCGGGGGTCCTGCTTCTAAGTCGTTCTCGACGTCTAGGTGGTTCAGGATTCAGATACGTATACCTCAACGATTTAACCCCTCTATCCGAGGAAGCCCAAAGCATCGCAGGTCAAAAGGTTTGCTACGGTGACATCGTGATTGTAAACCCAATCCTAATGAAGGCAGCAATTATCGAAATCCAAGGTGAGGTCATCCATGGGTCAGGCGCGGTACTTGACCACGATGCGGAGCGCATGACTGCGCTCCAGAGCATGGGTTTCGATGTGTTCCTGGTAACCCACGCTATGCTTAACGACAAAAAACAGCTAGACGCCATAGTCAAAAGCGTCTGCAGTCGTTTGGGGATTCGATATAAAGCCAAATCCGAGGCAATGAAGCGCGCCGAGACGCGACTGCGAGCAAATGTTCTGTGCAACTGGTTGGAAATCGGAAATTAGCCGGCGACAAGGCGCTAAAACGACCTAGTTTTCCTGCTAGTGAATTAGTGTCATTTCAAAACTATGCCGGATTACGGGGCTGGACCCGGACCGGCCGTCCATACCCTGCATTTCGCTGAATGCGCAAGTCGTCTACCTGCACTGATAATTGTTCTCGGGGGAAGCGGGCACTGCGGGGCGCGGCAACGGCGCGCGATTTCCGCGTCGCAGCGCTACCCTGATGCTGAATGCCGGGACGATGACCCACTGACCTGCTGACGCCTCTTCGGCCG
>JAUMMZ010000025.1 GCA_031296755.1 Collinsella sp. | reverse complement strand
CGACCTGGAGGAATACATAGTCCACTGGAACACGAGCCGGAGGCAGGTAAGATTGAAGGGCCTGACCCCGGAGGAGTTCCGGAATCAGGCCCTCGCGGCCTAGTCGCTATTTAGGGCGTCCAAGATTTGGGACGCAGTTCAAATAGGCTGCTCGGGGGCCTTGTTGCTTATGGCCGGATGATTTCTAGCCGACCGTATCGTCAGGCGTGGGCGAGGGGTCGGGAGTGGGCGTAGGCGTAGGCGTAGGCGTGCCGCCATCGCCGCCGGTCGAACCACCAGTGGAGCCGCCCGTCGAGCCACCGGTCGTACCGGTGCCGCCGGTGGTGTCGCCGCCCGTGGTCTCGGTGGTCGTGGTCGTCGTGGTCGTCGTTGTGGTTTCCTCTTCGTCCTCGTTCTCGTCCTTGTCGTCGTTCTCCGTCTTCTTGGTGTTGTTGGTGCCGTAGAACTTCCAGACGCTGTTGTTCTTGTAGGTGGGAGCCGTTCCGGTCGCAAACTCCTCGCGCTCGGTACCGGTCAGAACGGTGTTCATAAACCGCTTAAAGACAGGCAGGTTGGTGCTGTCGCCCAGCAGGTCTGTGCCGTATTTTTGGATGGGAATCTCGCCCGCGGAATAGCCGGTCCACAGGGCGCACGCCAGCTGCGGGGTATAGCCGCAGAACCACAGGTTGGTGGTGTTGTCGGTGGTGCCCGTCTTGCCGGCATAGGGCTGGTTGACGCTCAGGGCGCCGGCAGCACCCGTACCGCCGCCCTTCATGACGCCGGACAGAACATCGGTGACCGCGGCGGCCTCGCCCTCGGTAAGCACCTGTGAGGGATTGTCGGTGTGCTGGTACAGCACCGAACCGGTACGAGAGTCAATCTCGGTGATGGCGATCGGCTGGCGATAGTAGCCGCCGTTGGCAAACGTCGCGTAGGCGGCGGCCATCTCGAGCGGCGAGATCGAGCCGGTGCCGAGGGTCATGACGGGAACGTCCTCGATGTTGTCCTTGGCGGGAT
Organism: Collinsella sp.; assembly: GCA_031296755.1. GTDB lineage: Bacteria > Actinomycetota > Coriobacteriia > Coriobacteriales > Coriobacteriaceae > Collinsella. Next base: position 150,865 of record JAUMMZ010000025.1, on the reverse strand, counting down.
CGATGCCGAGCTTTTTGACGAGCGAGATGATCTTGCTGTTGCCGACGGCTTCCGCCACCTGGATGTAGCCGGTGTTGGAGGAGTATGCCGTCGCCTGCTTAAGCGTGATGTTGCCATAGCTCTGGTTGCCGTAGTTTTGCACCTCGGTCGTGGTGCCCTTGGCCTTGAGCGGCGAGTTGCAGTTGAGGGTGACGTTGGGGTTCATACCGTTTTGGATGGCAGTCGCCAGCGTAAAGGCCTTAAACGTGGAGCCCACGGGGCGCTTTGCCGTAGCGTGGTTCACGTGATTCTCGTCGGCGTTGTAGTCGTAGCCGCCTACCATGCACTTGATGTAGCCGGTCTTGGGGTCAACGACGACCATGCCCATGTCCAGGCCGTCGAGCGAAAGCGTGTCGAGCTGCGAGCGCACAGCCTCCTCGGCCACCTGCTGCATGGTGGGGTCGATGGTGGTCTTGACGGTCAGACCGCCCTTAAAGAGCACGTCGGTGGAGAACTCCTGCTCAAGCAACTGTTTAACGTAGGAGACAAAGTAGGGCTGAGAGTACACATCGACGCCACTGCCCGAAATCTCGGTCACGTTAAGCGTGATGGGCTCAGCCTGTGCGGCATCGTGCTCTTCCTGCGTGATGTGGCCCAGACGCAGCATGTTGTCCAGAACCTTATTGCGGCGGGACAGCGCCAAGTCGGGATTAACCGTGGGGTCGTACTGCGAGGGCGAGTTGGGAAGGCCGATGAGCAGCGCGGCCTCGCTCAGGGTGAGGTCGGCGGCGGTTTTGGACAGATAGGTCTCGGCGGCGGCCTCGATGCCATATGCTCCATGGCCGTAGTAGATGGTGTTGAGGTACATCATGAGGATCTCGTCTTTGGAGTACATATCCTCCATCTTGATGGCGATATAGGCCTCGCGCACCTTACGCTCGATGGTCGAGTCGAATTGTTCCTCCTGCAAGATGGTGTTGCGAACCAGCTGCTGGGTGATGGTCGATGCGCCCTCGTGGCCGCCGGTGAGGGTTGCCACCGATGCGCGTGCAATGCCCCAGAGGTCGATGCCGCCATGCTCGTAGAAGCGCTCGTCCTCAACGTCGACGGTGCCCTGCAGCACGTACGGGGACACTTGGTCCTTGGTGATGGACTTGCGGTTTTGCGTGTAGAAACTCGCAATGGTATTGCCGTTGCAGTCGACGATGTCGGTGGGCTCGCTCACCAGATACGCGTTGGCATCGGTGTAGTCGGGCAGATCGGACAGCCAGCGGTTGACATTGCCGATCATGCCGATGCCAAACGCTACGCCCGCGATAAGCAGAAAGCCCAAAAACGAGAGTAAGATCATGGGAAGGGCATGCGTCTTAGAGCGACCGCGCCCCTGTCGTTGGCGAGGACCCATATATTGACCTCCAGGTATGTCGTGTCAGGCGGCAGGTGTTATGCCTGGCAGGATGGACATAAGTTATTACACGATAAACCAATCGGGGCACGCGGGGCCTCGTGTATGCTGGTTGGCAGCAATTTTCAGAGTGAAAGCACACCTTGGCAAGGAGTTTACCGATGGCGATTCGGCCGGTGGAACCGAGCGGACAATGCGAAAGCGAGCTGGCGGCGGCTGAAGTGGCGCTGCCCGAACTGCTGGCGCCTGCTGGCGGACTCGACCAGATGCTCGCGGCGATTGCGGCGGGTGCCGATGCCATCTATGCGGGGCTGGACGGATTCAACGCTCGAGTGAGCGCGCATGGCTTTAGCGATGATGAGTTCGCGCGCGGTTGTGCCGTGGCCCATGCCCATGGCGTGCGTGTGTACGTGACGCTCAACGTGTTCGTGTTCGATGATGAGCTTGCCGACGCCGTGGCGTTGGGGGCGCATGCGCACGCGTTGGGTGCCGATGCGTTGATTGTGGCCGATGCCGGGCTGGCCTGTGCGCTTCGTGCGGCGATTCCGGGGGTCGAGATTCACCTGTCCACTCAGGCGGGCGCTCATAGCGAGGGTGCCGTGCAGTTGGCTGCCAAGGAGTTGGGCGTTGAGCGCGTGACGACTGCGCGCGAGCTGAGCGTGGCAGAGATTGAGACGCTTTGCGCTACTGGCGTGCCCATCGAGGTGTTCTGTCACGGCGCTATTTGCATTGGATACTCGGGTGCGTGCGGGTTCTCTGCCCTTCGACGTGGCCGCTCTGCGATGCGCGGTGATTGCACGCAACCGTGCCGTCTGTCCTATGACCTGGTGGACGAGGCGGGGCAGAGTGTTGTCGCTGTCGAAGGGGATCGCCTGCTTTGTCCGCGTGACTATCTGGGCATCGCGCATCTGCCCGAGCTTGTTGCCGCCGGCGTGGCATCGCTCAAGATCGAGGGCCGCATGAAGAATCCCGACTACGTCTTTAACGCGGTGAGGGTGTGGCGTCGGGCGCTCGATATGCTGCGCGACGGCACATGGGATGCCGATGCGGTGCCGGCGCTTGAGCGCGAGCTGGGAAGGTCGTTCAACCGTGGCTTTACCGATGCGTATCTGCGGGGTCGTTCGGGCGCCGAGCTCATGAGCTTTGAGCGCGCGATCAACCAGGGTGTGCGCGTGGGCCACTTGGTGGCGGTGGGTCACGAAGAGGTGACGGTTGAGCTTGATGCCGCCGTGGCGGCGGGCGATACGCTCGAGATCCGATTTTACCCGGGTGCCGACGCGCGTCCCGATGTGCCCAAGCGCTGGCCACAGGTGCCTTGCCCCGTGGATGCCGCTGCGGGAGAGCGCATCGTCGTGCGTTGCAAACGCAAGGTGGACGCGGGCTGCGAGGTCTATCTGATTCGCAGTGCCGGCGTGCTGGGGCAGACGGCAACGGTGTTGGAGCGCATGCGGGTCGAGGCAGATGCGGTCGCGCCTGCTGAGCAGTCCGTTGAGGTGCTGCCGTTTGAGGGCGTTCTGGCAGATGGCGATGTACCGACGGAGTTGGCGGGACCGGCGGAACCGGCAAAGCATGAGGCTTTTGCTCGTATGGTCTTTGCCTGGGAGCTGATGGATTTGGATCCGCGCGATGAGTGGGATCTGTCCGATGCGACGGTGGTGCTCGACGAAGTGTGCCGCGCAGGCGACGCCGAGCGGACTCGAGCGCTTATGCAACGTGCCGGGCGTATTGTTTGCCGCAACCTGGGGCAGGTGGCGATGGCCCGCGAGCTGGGCACGACGTTTGACGTGGCGGCGCCGGTGTTCTGCGCCAATCGGGCCACGCTTGCCTGGCTGCGCGGGCTTGGCGCGGGGTGGGTATACTTGCCTGCCGAGTTGCTCAGCAATGACAGGGAGCGTATTGCCGAGCTGGCTGCTGAACCCGGCGTCTTGGGTCCGGTCGACACCGACCGTCCCGAGCTCATGGTGTGCGAGCACTGCCTGCTGACCGCCGAGGGCGTCTGCGCCACCGATGCGACGGGGCAGGCCCGTTGCCGCGACTGCTTGCGTCGTCGGCAGGTGCGCTATCTGGTCGAGCGTGACGGCACGCGTCTGCCAGTTGCCATCGACGCATGCGGCAGGACGAGGATTTTCCTGTCGTAGATGCTGCGTCGCGTCAGTTTGTTATCATAAGAGAGTTTATGGACTTCCAGCACCGCCGTTTTCGGCGAGGGTGCTATAGCAAAAGGAGGATACCCAATGCTGTCTGTTGACGAGCAAATGCGTATCATCACCTCGGGCGCCGCGCAGATCGTCCCCGAGGCCGACCTTCGCAAGAAGCTTGAGAAGGGCGAGCCCCTCAACATCAAGCTCGGCGTCGATCCCACCAGCCCCGACCTGCACCTGGGCCACGCCGTGCCGCTGCGCAAGATGCGCCAGTTCCAGGACCTGGGCCACAACGTCACCCTCATCATCGGCAACGGTACCGCGCTGATTGGCGATCCTTCGGGCAAGAATTCCACCCGCCCGCAGCTTTCGCAGGAGCAGATCGAGGCCAACGCCGAGACCTACGTGAGCCAGGCCATGAAGATCCTGGATCCCGAGAAGACCACCATCGTGCACAACGGTGACTGGATCTTGTCGATGGATCTGGCTGGTCTGCTGCAGGTGTGCTCCAAGTTCACTGTCGCCCGTATTCTTGAGCGCGACGACTTTACCAAGCGCTACCAGTCTCAGACGCCGATCGCCCTGCATGAGTTCCTGTATCCCGTGATGCAGGCTTTCGACTCCGTGCAGATCAAGGCCGACGTGGAGATGGGCGGCACCGATCAGCTCTTCAACCTGCTCGCCGGCCGTGAGCTCATGGAGAAGATGGGCATGGAGCCCCAGATCGCGCTCACCATGCCGCTGCTCGAGGGCACCGATGGCGTCCGTAAGATGTCCAAGTCCTACGGTAACTACATCGGCCTGACCGACGCGCCCAAGGATATGTTCGGCAAGACCATGTCCATCCCCGACGAGATGATCGGCAAGTACTACCGCCTGGCGAGCTCGCTCACCCCGGCCGAGGTCGACAAGATCGACGCTGCTCTGGCCGACGGCTCCGCCGATCCCTATGAGCTCAAGCGCGCTCTGGGCCGCGACCTGTGCGACACCTACCACGGCGCCGGTGCCGGCGACGAGGCTCAGGCCGAGTTCGACCGCGTGTTCAAGGAGGGCCAGCTCGCCGACTTCCCCGAGAAGCATGTTGAGCTGACTGTTAACGACGAGGGCCAGATCTACCTCGCCGGCCTGCTCAAGGACCTGGGCCTTTCGGCCAGCGCCGGCCAGGCCCGTCGCGACATCGACGGCGGCGGCGTCAAGATCAACGGCAAGGCCGTGGCTCCCAAGAGCTACAACATCGACCCCAGTGCCCTCAAGCTGGGCGACACCCTCTCCGTGGGCAAGCGCAAGGGCTTCAAGTTGGTCTAACGAGCAAGTTGACCTCACAAGTGCAACAAGGCCGCAGCCGGGAATCCCGACTGCGGCCTTTTGAGTTGCGGTGAAATAGTTCCTAAAAATGCCATACGGGCGCCCAGGTAGGAACTATTCCACCGCAACTTTTTTCCTCCGTCCCCAAGGGATCATTTGGCGGTGCCGTTAAGCGGGGAGGCGTATTGCTGACCCATCGTTTGGGCATACAATGGCTATTGGTTTGCTGCGGTGAAGGCCTGTCCGCTCCGCAGCTTTTTTCTACGGTTAAAGGAGTATGTATGTCCGTTGAGGTCATGAGATCTGTGATCGAGGCCGCCGAGGGTCGTGTGCCCGTTGACACGCTGTTTGCCAACGCGCAGATTGTCGATGTGTACGGCCAGCGCGTGGCGCCCGGTAGCGTTGCCGTCAAGGATGGCGTGATCGTCGGCGTGCTCTACGATGGTCGCGACGATGCCGCCGGTACGTATGAGGCTGCCGAGGTCATCGATTGCCAGGGCCGCTATCTTGCCCCCGGTTTTATTGACGGACACTTGCATATCGAGTCTTCGAACATCCGCCCTGCCGAGTATGCGCGCATGGCGGCGACGCGCGGTACCACCACCGCTATTGCCGACAGCCACGAGATCGCTAATGTTTCCGGCCTGGACGGCCTGCGCTTTATGATCGAGGACGGTCGTCGCGCGCCCATTTCCATCAAGTACATGATGCCCTCGTGCGTGCCCGCGCTGCCCGATGAGCAAGCAGGCGCTGTGATTACCGCCGCTGACATGCAGGCGTTTTTTGCCGAGCATCCGGGCGATGTCTTTGGCCTGGGCGAGATGATGAACCTGCCGGGCGTCTTTATGGCCGATCCCGAGACCTGCGCTCGAATCGACGCTGCCAACCAGACGCCGTCCAAGCAGGTTGACGGTCACGCGCCGCTCGTTGCCGGCAAGGACCTCAACGCCTATGCCGCAGCAGGTATTATCGCTGACCATGAGTCGACGATTCCCGAGGAGGCACTCGACAAGCTGTCTCGCGGCATGTATGTGATGCTGCGCGAGGGTACGTGCAGCCATGACCTGGCCAACCTGTCGCCGATGCTGCTGGAGAATCCTGCCCGTGCCCGCCGCTGCTGCTTTGCGACTGACGACCGCGCCCCTTCCGATGCGCTTGCGACCGGCATGATCGACAACGCCTGCCGCGTGGCGATTGAGGCCGGTATCGACCCGGTGGTCGCTATCTCCATGGCGTCCCTTTCCACGGCTGAGGCGTTTGGCCTGGATCACGGCTGCCGCGACCCGCACGAACTGCGTGGCGCCATCGCCCCGGGCAAGCGTGCCGACCTGCTGGTGCTCAATGACCTGACGTTCACCACGGCTCCGCATCGCGTATACGCCGCCGGTGCTCTGGTGGCGCAGGACGGCACCTTTGTGGGCGAGATCGCACCCGAGATGGCCGAGGTCGCAGCCCTTGCCGACGAGCTGCGCGCGTCCGTTAAGCTGCCGAAGCTTTCGCTCGACGTATTCGACTATGCCTTTAAGCCGGGCGAGGCCGTGATCGACGTGGTGCCGGGTAAGGCCATCACGGGTATGGTTCGCCCCGAGAGCGCCGAGGGCCTGCGTCGCATTATGCTGATCGAGCGCCACGGCCGCGGTGTGTCGCTGCAGGCCGAGGGCGCCGACGGTGATGGTCCTGCGGGCCTGGGCCTTGTCGGCAAGCATATCGGTCGCGGCTGGGTGCGCGGCTTCACCATTACCGGTGGCGCCATTGCCTCCACGATCGGCCACGACTCGCACAACGTGTGCGTCGTGGGTGATAACGCTGCCGATATGATGGCTGCTGTTGAGGCTGTGGGCCAGGGTGGTCACGTGCTGGTGCGCAACGGCGAGGTCGTGGCGCGCATTCCGCTGGCGCTCGGCGGTCTGATGAGCGAAGGCACGGCCGAGGATGTCGCCGCGCAGCACGACGACTTTATGGTCAAGGCGCGCGCCATGGGCATCGAGCCGCCGCTCGACCCCATCATGGGCATCATCTTCCTGCCCCTGCCGGTTATCCCGACGCTCCGCATCCGCCCCGAGGGCATGTTCGACGTCACAACCTTCACCTACGCCGACTAGTCATCGGGGACGTTCTTAAACGTCTAGTCGCCTGCGACACTCTTTGACGTGTTGCCTGGCGCTGCGAATGTGGGACCCCTGGTGCGCGTGAGCTATTTGCCAGGTCCTTGTAACGTTTGCGCCCGCGGAGTCTTACCTGAGCTCCCTTTGGGTACGTTGGAATTGGATACACGTTCGATTCCAACAAGCCCGAAGGGAGCTTTTCTATGTTTAAACTGATTGCATCCGATATGGACGGCACGTTGCTTGACGAAAACAGCCAGGTGCCTCCCGAGACCTACGAACTGATTCTGGCGCTACACGAGCATGGCGTGCATTTCGCCGCATCGTCAGGTCGTCGCTACGATCGCCTGTGCGAGTTCTTTGCGCCCGTTCGCGACAAGATGGACTTTGTCGCCGCTAACGGTGCCCAGGTCTACGCCGACGGCAAAATGGTAGACCGTGAGGTGTATTCGCACCTGGCGATTCGAAGGCTCGCCCAGGCTGTCGCGACGTTTCCCAATCTGCATCTTGCGCTCTTTGACCGAACCAAATCCTTCTTGCTCGATGACGAGTGCAAGTTCGTACGCGAGGTCGATAAGGACCTTCCCAATGCCGAGCGCATTTGGGAACTGCCCGATCCCAGCGTAAATATCATCAAGGCGAGTATCTTTTGCGATGACTGTGCCGTTATGGACAGTGCGTACGTGCTACAGCGAGAACTCGGTCAGCTCTTTACCTTTGCGCCCTCGGGCAACGCATGGATCGATGCCATGCAGCCCGGTGTGTCGAAGGCCTCGGGCATCGCACAGCTTGCGGAGCATTACGGCATTGGACGCGACGAGATCATGGCGTTTGGCGACTCGATGAACGACTACGAGATCATTCGCTTTGTCGGCACGGGCTGTGCGATGGAAAACGCGCGCCCCGCGCTCAAAGCGGTTGCCGATCGCGTCGTGGGCTGCAACCGCGACCACGCCGTCCAGCAGGAACTTCGCCGTGTTCTGGAGAGCCTCGCCTAATCCGGCAGTTAGGGACGTTCCTTTTCTGCCGGCAGCCGGGGACAGTCCTTGCAGCTTTTTCGCGAAGAGTGTCCCCAACGACTAGTCATTTAAGAACACCCAATGACTAAGAACGTCCCCAATGACTAGGCGAGGGCGGTCATGATGGCGCGGGCGACGCCGTCGTGGTCGTTGTCGTATTCGGTGATGGCGTCGGCGGCCTCGCGGTCCTCGGGCTCGGCGTTGATCATGGCCATACCGTGGCCCGCTGCCTGCAGCATGGGGATGTCGTTGATGTTGTCGCCGAACGCCCAGGCGTCGGCGAGACGCTCGCCCAGGTGCTCGCACAGCCACGTGAGTGCCGTTCCCTTGGTGGCTCCCTCGCCCATGACCTCGATATTCATGGCGTACGAACGCGTGACCTCAATGCCTCCGAGCGTGTCGAGCTCCGCCGCGATGGCGTCGCGATCGGCTGGGTCGTGCCAGTACATGGCGATGCGTTCGAGTGTCTCGACCTCGTCGATCTTGTTGTCGATATCCATGTCGATCGGTGTTCGTGTGCGCTTGAGCGAAGCCGCGATGTGGGGGTCGCCGCCGCAGAATTCGTCCAGGCGCGTGTAGAGCGAGCGGGGGAGGAAGCACTGCCCGTCCGCGAAGATATCGAAGGTGACGTCATGGCCGGCGGCAATGCTATGGACGCGGTGGGCGATGGCGCGGTCGAGCGGTCGGCTCAAAATGCACGTAGCACGTGAAGTATCGGTGGGCGTACCGTCGTCGAGCTGCCAGACGCTGGCACCGTTGGCGCAGACCGCGTAGTGTACGGCGGGGTGAGCGAGGATGGGCTCAAAGATGCCCGACAGCGGGCGCCCCGTGCAGGGCACAAACTCAATACCGCGGCGCGCAAGCTCGTCGAGCATCGCCCAGGTGGCGTCGCTCATCTGCTTATCGCTCGTCAGCAGCGTTCCATCCATATCGGAAAACACAATCATTCGTTGCGATCCTTTCTACTGGCATAAAAAGCGTGGCCGAGGGCGGTGATGCCCTGGCCACGCTCGGGTTCTATGACGGTCCGCGTCCTAGCGGTCGGCGAGCGGCTTATACTCCAGCGGCTCGATCACCGGACGATAGGCCGGGCGGATGATGCGATGCGCGCAGAAGAGCTCTTCCATGCGGTGCGCCGACCAGCCGGCCATGCGGGCGACGGCGAACAGCGGCGTAAAGAGCGTCTCGGGCACGCCGAGCATCTTGTAGATAAAGCCCGTGTACAGGTCGATGTTGGCGCAGATGGGCTTGGTCATGCCGTGATCGCGCATCACCTGCGGGGCCAGGCGCTCGATGCGCTCGATGAGCGCGAACTCCTCGCCCAAGTCCTTCTTGGCGGCAAGCGTGCGCGCGTAACGGCGGCACACCTCGGCGCGCGGGTCGCTCAGCGTGTAGACGGCGTGGCCCATACCGTAGATGAGGCCCGTGCCGTCGAAGGCCTGCTTGTCGAGGATCTTGCCCAGGTAGGCTGCGACCTCGTCCTCGTCCTCCCAATTGGAGACATGCGCACGGATGTCCTCGTGCATAGACACGACCTTGGCGTTGGCGCCGCCGTGGCGCGGACCCTTGAGCGAGCCGATAGCCGCGGCGTAGGCGGAATACGGGTCGGTGGCCGAGGAGGACAGCACGCGGCAGGCAAACGTAGAATTGTTGCCGCCGCCGTGCTCGGCATGCAGCATGAGCATCACGTCGAGCAGCATCGCCTCATCGCGGGTGAACGCCATGCCGCCGCGCAGGACCTGTAGGATGGTCTCGGCGGTGGAGAGACCGGGCGTGGGGTGCGGCACGTGAACCTCGGAGCCGCGAAGCTTGGCGATCGAGGCCATGTGTGCGAAGGCGGCGATGCGCGGGAGACGTGCGAGCATGGAAATAGCGACGTCGATTTCGTGCTCGGGCGTGATCACGTCTGGTTCGGCATCGAAGGCGTAGAGCAGCAGCACGGCGCGCTGGAGCACATTCATGATGCTCGACGACACCGTGGTCATGGGGAACTCTTTGACGTACTCGTCGCTCAGATGTCTAAAGGCACCCAGGCGCTCGCAGAAGCCGTCGAGCTCTTCCTTGTTGGGCAGCGAACCCGTGATAAGCAGATAGGCGACTTCTTCGTAGCCGTAGCGATTCTCGGCCTGGGCATTGTTGACCAGATCCTCGATGCTGTAGCCGCGAAGCGTGAGCTTGCCCTGATCGGGCACGACCTTTCCGTCGACCTTGTTGTAGCCGTGCACATCCGAGATACGAGTGAGGCCCGCGACCACGCCCGAGCCGTCGGCATTGCGCAGGCCGCGCTTGACATTGTGCTCGACAAACAGGCCCTCGTCATAAGGGTCGGTCGGCAGGCCGTGGTAGAGGTTTTCGCTCTCAGGCGAAATCTGGCGGCTTGCTTCGTAATCCAGAACCAGGCGGCTCAAGTGGTCATCGAAGCGGTAGTAGATTTTCTTGGCGTCGTAAGCCATGCGCGCTCCTCTCGGGGCCGTGTGGGGGCGGCGTGCTTGGGTGCAGATGCGCCGGCCTGTTCCCGCACGGCCTGTTCGCTACAGGCGGTACATAAAGTTAAAAACATCCTCGCGTTGGATGGACACGTTGACGCCCGAAAGCTCGCCGGCCTCGGCCAGTGCCTTCTGCAGTTCGGCGAAGTCGAGCTTGGACTCGGCGGTGTCGGCCAGCATGGTCATGGTGAAGATGTCCTCGATAATGGACTGCGTAATGTCGCGGATGTCGACGTTGGCCTCGCCCAGAACGCGGGTGACGCCGGCGACGATGCCGGGGCGGTTCTTGCCAAGGACGGTGATGACGATACGGGAGGACGAGATCTCGGCCATGGGAAACCCTTTCGCGTGATTGCGGCGCGCGCGGGGCGCTCCGCTACGGTACAGTGTTCATCATTGTACCTGTCTGGCGCCAAAAGGGGTGTGCTTACTGCGGCGTTACACGTCTGCAACATGGGTGAAGGCTCGTCGGGGTGCGTGCTCGCTGCGGTTGGCCACGCCGCCCTGCACAAAGACCGTGAACCTTTTGTGGGACGCGCGACGCCGTGGTACCATAGCCAAGTTTGTTGTCTTGGTCGGAAACCAAGACGCCTTATGCGCTGATCGGTAACCAGCGCCTGACCAATAAGGAGTCCTACCATGAAGCAGGGTATCCATCCCCAGTATGTCGAGTGCACGGTGACGTGCTCCTGCGGCAACACCTTCAAGACGCACGCTACCGTGTCTGAGATGAAGGTCGAGCTTTGCAACGAGTGCCACCCGTTCTACACCGGCCAGCAGAAGTTCGTCGACACCGGTGGACGCGTCCAGCGCTTCGCCGACAAGTTCGGTGGCGCCGCTGCCGCCCAGCTCAAGAAGGCTGAGGAGGCCAAGGCTGCCAAGGCTGCCAAGGCTGCTGAGGCCGAGGCCGCTCGCAAGGCCGCCGCTGAGGCTAAGGCTGCCGAGAAGGCCAAGCGTGCTGCTAAGTTTGCCGAGGAGGCTGCCAAGCAGGCCGCCGAGGCTCCCGCAGAGGCTCCCGTCGAGGAGGCCGCTGCCGAGGCCGAGACCACCGAGGCTGCTGAGTAAATAGCTCGCCGCGGAATCACTCGCATTCATGGCATGAGGGCCGTGCATCCGTTTGGGTGCGCGGCCCTTTTCTTTTTATTGGTGCAGGCTAACCCGTTCCCATTGCACCAGATTGGTGCGAAGGGGACGGGTTGGTTTGCACCAAATGGCAGAGTGACGGCGTTTTCCCAGATAAAACCTGCCAAAATAAACCAGTCCCTTTTTGGCAGGTCGGTCGGGTCGTAGTTATTACGTGGCGGTCGAGGTCGACCGTATAGGCCGCGCCTTGTTTGGCTAAAGTACAATCATCTGTGTTTAACTCGCCCGCAGCTGCACGGCGTGGGCGATGGCCAAAAAGGAAAACCACATGGGATTCATGTCAAAGCTGCTGTCCTTTGGATCCGATAAGGACCTTAAGCGCTACTACAAGATCGTCGACCAGATCAACGGTCTTGAGCCCCAGTTTGAGAAGATGACCGAGGAGGAACTCCGCGCCCAGACCGATAAGTTCCGCGAGCGTTACGCCAACGGCGAGTCGCTCGACGACATGCTCCCCGAGGCCTTTGCCACCGTGCGTGAGGCTTCCAAGCGCACCATGGGTATGCGCCACTTTGACGTGCAGCTCATTGGCGCCATGGCACTGCACGAGGGCCACATCGCCGAGATGAAGACCGGCGAAGGTAAGACCCTCGTCTCCACGTTGGCCGGCTATCTTAACGCTATTGCCGGCAAGGGCGTGCACGTCGTTACTGTCAATGATTACCTTGCCAAGCGCGACTCCGAGTGGATGGGCCGCATCTACAAGTACCTGGGCATGACCGTCGGTCTGCTCCAGAACAACATGCCGCTCGAGCTCAAGCGCCCGGCCTACCAGGCCGACGTCACGTACGGCACCAACTCCGAGTTCGGTTTCGATTACCTGCGCGATAACATGGTCACCCGCCCCGAGCAGCGTGTGCAGCGCGGCCACAACTACGCCATCGTCGACGAGGTTGACTCCATCCTAATCGACGAGGCGCGTACCCCGCTGATCATCTCGGGCGCTGGCACCAAGTCCGCCAGTACCTACAAGGACTTCGCGCGTGCCGTGCGTGGCCTTGAGCGCGGCGAGGACGTGTCGCACGACATGCTCACCGCCACCGAGGACGTGGAGCCCACGGGCGACTACGTCATGGACGAGGCCAAGCACACCATTGCCGCCACCGAGCGCGGCCTTAAGAAAATCGAGCGCCGCCTGGGTATCGATGACATCTATGCCGATCTCTCCGGCCAGCTGGTCAACCACCTGCAGCAGGCGCTGAAGGCCCAGTACATGTTCCACCGCGATAAGCAGTACGTGGTCACCAACGGCGAGGTCAAGATCGTCGACGAGTTCACCGGCCGCATTATGGAAGGCCGCCGTTATTCCGAGGGCCTGCACCAGGCCATCGAGGCCAAAGAGGGCGTGCTCGTACGCGAGGAGAACCAGACCCTGGCCACCATCACCCTGCAGAACTACTTCCGTCTGTATGACAAGCTCTCCGGCATGACCGGCACGGCACTTACCGAGGACGCCGAGTTCCGCGAGATCTACAAGCTGCCCGTCGAGGTCATCCCCTCCAACAAGCCAGTGCAGCGCGTGGACCACGAGGACCTGGTGTACCGCACCATTCAGGCCAAGTACAACGCCGTTGCCGACGACGTCGAGCGACGCCACGCCAAGGGCCAACCGGTCCTGGTGGGCACCGTCTCCATCGAGAGCTCCGAGAAGCTGTCCGCCGCCCTTACCAAGCGCGGCATCGCACACGAGGTCCTCAACGCCAAGCATCACGAGCGCGAGGCCCATATCGTTGCCCAGGCCGGACGCTACGGCGCCGTGACCATTGCCACCAACATGGCCGGCCGTGGCACCGACATCCTGCTGGGCGGCAACCCCGACGAGCTGGTGCGCGAGCGCCTGGAGTATGAGGGCCTGACCATGGAGGACGTGACGCCCGAGCAACTCGAGCAGTTTAACGCCGAGGCCAAGGAGACCTGCAAGGCCGAGCGCGAGCGCGTGCTTGCCGCCGGCGGCCTGACCGTCATCGGCACCGAGCGCCATGAGTCCCGTCGTATCGACAACCAGCTGCGCGGCCGTTCCGGTCGTCAGGGCGACCCGGGCGAGACCCAGTTCTACCTGTCGCTCGAGGACGACCTCATGCGCCTGTTCGGCGGCGACAAGATGGACCGCGTCTCCAAGATGATGGTCACGGCTGACATGGGCGACGACATGCCTATCCAGCACAAGATCATCTCCAAGGCCGTCGAGAACGCCCAGCACAAGGTCGAGAGCATCAACTTCTCCATGCGTAAGAGCGTCCTTGAGTACGATGACGTCATGAACAAACAGCGTCAGGTCATCTACGCCGAGCGTAACAAGATTCTGGATGGCAAGGACCTGACCGACCACATCACCGAGGTCATGCACGACACGGTGTACCGCTGCGTCCAGGAGTTCTGCACCAAGGACAGCCACGATGGCGAGCGCGATCTTGAGGGCCTGCGCAAGTGGGTCGTGGAGCTCACCGGGCATATCGATACGCCGAAGTTCCCCGACGAGGACTTTGAGGCCCTGGCTGCCGATGTCCTGGCCTACGTTGAGAAGTGCTACAACATGAAGGCCGAGCGCCTGGGCGAGGACCTGATGCGTGAGCTCAACACCCAGGTCATGCTGCGCGTCATCGATACCCGCTGGATGAACTACCTGCAGGAGATGGACTACCTCAAGACCGGCATCGGCCTGCGCGGCTTTGGCCAGCGCGACCCGCTGGTCGAGTACAAGACCGAGGCCTACGGCGCGTTCCAGATACTCGTCGATACCATGTATGAGGATTACCTGCGCACGGTTCTGCGCATCGAGATCAAGGCTGCCCCGCGTGCCGTGGAGCACAAGGAGGAGCCCGCGCTCGAGGGCGCGCGCTTCTCCGGTCCTGCCGAGGTCGATGGTGACAACGGCGACTCGGTGCTGCGCAAGCAGGCGCAGGTGCAGGCCCGCACGGCTGTCCAAGGCGGACCGGCTGCCGTCAACAACGGTGGCAAGGTGACCACCTATCGCAAGTCCGAGAGCGACGATCCGTACGTCAACGTGGGCCGCAACGACCCGTGCCCCTGCGGTAGCGGCAAGAAGTTTAAGTACTGCCACGGCAGGAATCGTTAATGGCTGAGGCTTTAGAGGTAACGCCCGCCGAGCTGGACGCGTTCGCGGACCGGCTCGGCGAGGTCGAGTCGTATCTCCATTTGGACGAAAAGCGCACGCGCGTGACCGAGCTCGAGGCCAAAAGTGTTGCCCCTGGCTTTTGGGATGACGCCGACGCCGCCCGTGCCACCATGGAGGAGATCGCGCGTACCAAGGAAGATATCGCTGCCGTGGACACCGCGCGCGGCGAGCTTTCCGATGCCCGCGCCGCGCTGGAGCTTGCCGAGGAGATGGGGGATGACCCCGACGCCGCCGCCCTTCGCGAGGAGGCTGCAGCCACGGCTGAGCGCCTGGCCCGTGCCATCGATGAGCTTGAGCTTTCGAGCTGGTTTACCGGTGAGTTCGATCACGGCGATGCCATTGTGACCATCAAGCCCGGACAGGGTGGTCTGGAGGCCCAGGACTGGACCTTCATGCTCTTTAAGATGTACATGAAGTACTGCCAGCGTCGCGGCTGGAAGGTCACCATCAACGACTGTCCCGCGGCCGAGGTCATCGGCATTGACCGTGCGACCTTTACCGTCGAGGGCAAGGACGCATTTGGCATGCTGCGCGCCGAGGCCGGCGTCCACCGCTTGGTTCGCATTAGCCCCACCGACGACAAGAAGCGCCGCCAGACCACGTTTGCCGGCGTCGAGGTCATCCCCGTGCTACCCGATGATATCGACATCGAGATCAGTCCCGATGACATCCGCGTGGACGTGTACCACGCGAGCGGCCCGGGCGGTCAGGGCGTCAACACCACCGACTCCGCCGTGCGCGTGACGCATTTTCCCAGCGGCATTGTGGTCACCTGCCAAAACGAGCGCAGCCAGATTCAGAACAAGGCCGCGTGCATGCAGATCCTCAAGGCTCGCCTGTACGAGATTGAGCTCGAGAAGCGCGCCGAGGCGCTCGATGAGATCCGCGGACCCAAGACCACGATTGGTTTTGGCAACCAGATTCGCAGCTACGTGCTCTACCCGTACCAGATGGTCAAGGACTTACGCACGGGCGTGGAGACCAGCAATGTCGAGGCCGTCCTTGACGATGGCGACCTGGACCCGTTTGTTATTGGCTACCATCGCTGGGCTACCGGCAACGCTGACGCGGAGACCCCGTCTGCTTAAACCGCCCGGGTTTATGTGGAAATGGATTAAAACCCTCCGAGCGGTGTGGTTTTGTATCCAGAGCAAACCCTGCGCAGGGGTGGTTTTTGTCCGGCGAATCGGTAGAATCGAATACAAGAAGAAGTTCAAAGCGCATCCGTTTGGGTGCGCTTTTTTGAGGGAGGCAGCATGGCATATCGTCTGGACATCAAGCGCATTCTTTCGATGAACTTCTTTCACGACCTGCCCCAGATCATGTTGGGGTGTGCCTTGGCCGCCATCGCGACCGACTTGTTTTTGATTCCCAACGGTCTTGCCGCCGGTGGCGTTACGGGCCTTGCCACCATTATCCAGGCGGTCGGCGCGGCGCGCGGCCTATCGCTTCCCGTTGGTATTCAGACGATCGTGATGAACGCCTTGCTGTTGTTGGTCGTTATGCGCGAGGGCGGCATGTTCTACGTGGTGCAGACCGCGACGGGCTTTGTGCTGCTGGGCTTCTTTACCGATCTGTTCGCCCAGTTTGTAGCACCTCTGGCGGATGCGGACCTGATGCTCCCTGCCATGTGGGGCGGCATTATTACGGGCATCGGTTACGGCATGGTGTTGCGCGCCGGCGCCAACACCGGCGGTTCGGACACGATTGGCCAAATCATCTCGCGTAACACCTCGCTGCCGGTGGGCTCGACCGTCATGGCGATCGATGTTGCCGTATGCGCGCTATCGGCTCCGGTCTTTTCAATCGAAAACGCACTGTATGCAGGCCTTTCGATGGTCATTAGCGGCTACGTGATCGATGCCGTGGTCGATGGTGGCAACAAACGCCGTATGGTACTCATCATCTCGGACAAGTTCCCTGATATCGCTGCCGATATCATGTATGGCCTGGGTCGTGGTTGTACCAAGTTTAAGGCGACTGGCATGTATTCGGGTGCCGAGAAGCCAGTGATTATGGTCATCGTGAGCCGTCGAGAGCTCAATACCCTCAAGACGATCGTGCGCGAGCGCGATCCTCATGCCATCGTGACGGTTGCCGACGTTACGGAAGCCTTCGGCGAGGGATTCAAGGACATTAGCGCGTAGGGTCGATCGCGTTCCATCCAAAAGACGTTCACATTGATAAACCGTTTCATCAGCGGTTCTGCCTGCTAAATTGTTCAAATAATGATAAAAACTCTGGTAAAGCCATCAGTTTCCAGCATAATGAATGACGTACGTGCATTGCGGCTGTGTTGGGATTACCTTTCCGTGCCGTGCGCATTTTGTCTAATGAGGATGAAAGGAAGGCACAATGAGCGACGAAGAGCTCAAAAAGGTTGCCAACGAGGTAAGGAAGGGCATCGTCACCGGCGTGCACGCTGCCAAGTCCGGCCATCCGGGCGGTTCGCTCGGCGCTGCCGACATCATGACCTATCTGTACTTTGAGGAAATGAACGTCGACCCGGCCGATCCCCGCAAGGCCGATCGCGACCGTTTTGTGCTCTCCAAGGGCCATTGCGCTCCGGGCCTGTACGCCGTGCTCGCCGAGCGTGGGTTCTTCCCCAAGGAGGATCTCGAGACGCTGCGCCATATCGGCAGCCACCTGCAAGGTCATCCCAACATGAACGACACCCCGGGCGTCGATATGTCCACCGGCTCGCTCGGCCAGGGCATCTCCGCCGCCGTGGGCATGGCGGTTGCCGCCAAGCACTGGGGCGATACTTACCGCACGTACGCCCTGCTGGGTGATGGCGAGAGCGAGGAGGGCCAGGTCTGGGAGGCAGCCATGTTTGCCGGCAACCATCAGCTCGATAACCTCTGCGTGATCGTCGACCACAACGGCCTGCAGATCGACGGCCCCGTCGAGGAGGTCAACGACCCCATGCCGCTCGCCGACAAGTTCCGCGCCTTTAAGTTCCACGTGGTGGAGCTTGCCGACGGCAACGATTTCGATCAGATCCGCGCCGCCTTTGCCGAGGCCCGCGCCACCAAGGGTCAGCCGACCGCCATCATCGCCGAGACCATGAAGGGCAAGGGCGTTTCCTTTATGGAGAACCAGGTTGGTTGGCACGGCAAGGCCCCCAACGATGAACAGTTTGAGCAGGCCATGGCAGAGCTCACGGCCGCCGGAGAGGAGCTCTAGGATGGCAGACGTCAAAAAAATCGCCACGCGCGTAAGCTACGGCGAGGCCCTCGTCGAGCTCGCCAACGAGCACGATGACTTTGTGGTCCTCGACGCCGACCTGGCCGCCGCCACGCAGACCGGCAAGTTCAAGGCCGCCTGCCCCGATCGTTTCTTCGATGTGGGCATTGCCGAGAGCAACCTGATGGGCGTCGCCGCCGGTATCGCGACCACCGGCCGCGTTGCCTTCGCGAGCACCTTTGCCATGTTTGCCGCCGGCCGCGCCTTTGAGCAGGTCCGTAACTCCATCGGCTACCCGCATCTCAACGTTAAGATCGGTGCCACGCATGCCGGTATCTCGGTGGGCGAGGATGGCGCCACGCACCAGTGCTGCGAGGATATTGCCCTCATGCGCGTCATCCCCGGCATGACTGTGATCGTTCCTGCCGACGACGTCGAGGCCCGCGCCGTAACGCGCGCCGCCTACGAGTGCGACGGTCCGGTGTACATGCGCTTCGCTCGTTTGGCCTCGCCGGTTATCAACGACCCCGAGACCTACAACTTCGAGTTGGGTAAGGGCATTGTCATGCGCGAGGGCGCCGACGTCACCATCATCGCCTGCGGCCTGATGGTCGGCGAGGCTCTCGAGGCCGCCGAGCAGCTCGCTGCCGAGGGCATCGACGCCGAGGTCATCAACATGCACACCATCAAGCCCATCGATGCCGACCTGATCGTCAAGAGCGCCACCAAGACCGGCCACGTCGTGACCGTCGAGGAGCATTCTGTAATCGGTGGCCTGGGCAGCGCCGTTGCCGACGTCCTGTGCGAGCAGTGCCCGACGCCCCTCAAGAAGATCGGCGTCAACGACACCTTTGGCGAGTCCGGCCCGGGTGCCGAGCTCTTGCACAAGTATGGCCTGGACGCCGCCAACATCGTGGCGACCACCAAGGAGTTCTTGGCATAAGGCAAGGCGGATCTCAAGGACTGCTTCGCCAGAACTATGGAAACCCGGCAGGGGCGCTCTCTTGGAGAGCGCCCCTGTTTCAGTTGTGGTGAAATAAGGACTGATTAGACCTTTTAACTGGTAAAACAGTCCCTATTTCACCGCAACTTATGAAGACGCCCCTCAAGCACGGTCCCATCAGGGAAAAGGGCATATATCGACAAAGCGCAATTCAGACCCTTCCAACTTTGTATATGCAGCACCCCAAGTAAAACGCAGCGACCCCTTAGTTATCGCAGGCCGGACACAGGGTTACTCTCCAAATCTTTCCGCAGGACGGAGGAGCCCCCGCCGCACGTAGTGCGCAGCGGGGGCTCCGACATGTCCGAGGACGATTTGGAGAGTAACCCTGTGCACGGCCGACGGGATCCCTAAGCACGCCATGCTTCTTATGTGCAGCAAAGCTAATGCTGCTAAAATACAAAGCGCTCATGTAGTTTAAACGCACGACGATAAGGAGCACCAGTGGGTAACCACTTCCGTACCTCCGGTGCGGGCGATGATGCCCCCAAGACGCAGGCAGGCGTCCAGGGCAGTCGTTTCGCCACTCCGGATTCAGAGGGCCAGCCTGTTGCTCAGGCCCCCGCTCAGCCGGCAGATCAGGCACAGCCGGCATCCGATCCCTTTGCCTACAATCCAACCAGCGATGTCGCGCTTTCCGGCACGGCGGGTTTTGAGCCCGTTCAGGCCGTGACCGCTCGCGTGGAGCAGCCTCAGGCTGGTGCCGCCACGCCGCAGCCTACCATGGCCGGCATTCCCGACCCCTTGGCCCCTGCGACGCCGGCTCCTCAGCCTGCGCAGTCCGGTCTCTTTGCCGCTATTCCCGACCCCACGCAGCCTGCTGCCCCGGTGGTCGAGAGCGATCAGGCAGCCGAGGTCGCAAGCCTCGATAACGCGCTCAACAACCCCGATTTTACGTCGGTGTTTGCGCCCATCGATCCGCAGGCCAGCCGCAAGAAGATGGCCAAGCAGGCCGGTGTCGAGCCCGTCATCCTTATGGAGCATGTCACCAAGATCTATCCGGCACAGCCTAACAAGCCTGCACTCGACGACATCAACATCGAGATCTATCCGGGCGAGTTCGTCTTCCTGGTCGGTCACTCCGGCTCGGGTAAGACCACGCTGCTGTCGACGCTCAACCGCGACGTCAAGCCGACGAGCGGCCGCATCCTGGTTGCCGGTCAGGACCTCATGAAGATCAAGAACCGTAAGGTTCCGTTCCTGCGCCGCCAGATTGGCGCCGTGTTCCAGGACTTTAAGCTTCTGCCGCAAAAGACCGCCTACGAAAACGTGGCGTTTGCCCTGCAGTGCATCGGCAAGCCCAAGGGCGTCATTCGCAGCCAGGTGCCCGAGGTGCTGCGTCTGGTCGGTCTGGCCGATCAGATGGACTCGCTGCCCGACCAGCTTTCCGGTGGCGAGCAGCAGCGCGTTGCCGTCGCCCGCGCTATGGTCAACCGTCCGCCGCTGCTGATTTGCGACGAGCCCACGGGTAACCTCGACCCGGCGATCTCGCTGGGCATCATGAAGCTGCTCGAGCGTATTAACCGCACCGGCACCACCGTGATCGTCGCCACGCACGACCGCGAGATGGTCGATAGCATGCACCGTCGCGTGATCGCCCTCGAGGGCGGCCACGTTATCCGCGACCAGGAGAGGGGAGGTTACGGCAACTATGGCACCAACTAACGTGGGCTACTCCTTCAAAGAGGCAATCAGCCACTTCTTCCGTAACTGGACTACCTCGCTCGGCGCCGTCATCACGATCTTCCTTTCGCTGTTTATCATCGGCCTGTTCATCATGGGCTCCGCGATGCTGAACTCCGTGATCGGCACCGTCGAGGATCAGGTTGTCATCAACGCGTTCATTAGCGATGACGCCGATCAGGCCGATGTTCAGGCTTTTGAGGCCGAGCTTAAGACGTGGAATAACGTCAAGTCCGTGACCTATAAGGACAAGGACGACGCGCTGGCCGAGTATACGAGCAAGATGTCGGGCAACGCCGACGCCACCATGAGCGCGCTCGATGGCCAGAACCCGCTGCCGGCTTCGTTTGCAATTGAGATGGACGATCCGTCCAAGGTCGAGAGCACGGCAGAGAAGCTCAAGAAGAACACCGACTTCCAGAAGATCGCGGATGACGGCGACGTCAACGCGAGCGTGCTGTACGGCCAGGAGGAAGTGATCCGCCTGTTCCAGGTGACCAACTACATCCGCATCGCCGCCGTGGTGCTCGTTGGCCTTCTGACCTTTATCGCATTCATCTTCATCAACAACACGATTCGCCTGTCCATCACGGCGCGTCGTCGTGAGATTGCGATTATGCGTCTGGTCGGCGCCAGCAACGGCTTCATTCGCGGCCCGTTTATCACCGAGGGCGTACTGCAGGCCATTTTGGGCTCGCTGCTTTCCATCGGCGTTCTGGAGCTGCTGCGCAATCTGATGATTCCGCGTTTGCAGGAGAGCATCGGCTGGATGTCGTTTGCCCTGCCGATGCAGTACTACCTGGTGACCTATGCTGCGCTGATTCTGGTCGGTGTGATTATCGGTCTCTTTGGTTCTGCCATAGCCATGCGCCGCTACCTGCGCGTGTAGGCATGTCTGGAATTCATCCCTTCCAACGGGTCGTCTCTTATGGGGCGGCCCGTTTTTTGATCTCTAGGGGACGGCAGGAAAGCGAATCATTTGGGTAGACTCTTTGGAGTTCGTCATCGATAGCAAGGAGGCGCCATGGGGCGCAATAACAAGCATAAGCGCGGTGCCCGCAATAAGCGCGGGCCGGTGCGCAGCGAACGCCGTCCGAGCCTGACCGGGCGCGTGCAGCTCCATGAGCATGGCGCCTATGTCATAACCGAGAGCGGCGACTACAAGGTTATGGGCCGCGGTAAGCGCGAGATCATGGATGGCGATACCGTTGCCGTGAGCATTAAGAACAGCCCGCACGGTGAGCGGCGCGCCGTGATCGAGGGCGTGGTTGAGCGCGCAGCCATAAGCGTGGTGGGTACGTACCAGACCGCTGGTCCGCTCGGTGTGATCGAGCCGCTCGATTCGCGCCTGAAGGCCGACTTCTTCATTCTGCCCGAGGATACCTCGGCGGATCGTCTGGGCGTCCACCCGGGTGATGCCGTTGTCGCGCGCATTTTGACCTACCCGACGCGCCTGGAATCGGGCACCGTGACGATCGAACGCCGCATTGGCGGAGATGACGCGCCCGATTTGGGCGTTCAATACGTGATGGCGCGTTACGGCTATACCGATAGCTATCCCGAGGCCGCGCTGGACGAGGCCGAGGGGCTTTCGCTCGATGTGTCCGCGGCGCTTAAGGACCCGCTCCGCCGCGATCTGCGCGACCGCTTTGTCATCACGATCGACCCGGTTGACGCGCGCGACTTTGACGATGCCATTTCGCTTGAGCGCACGCCCGAGGGTGGCTACAAGCTGGGTGTGCATATCGCTGACGTTTCTCACTATGTGGCTTGGGACGGGCATATCGATCTTGAGGCTCGCCATCGTACGACATCGGTGTATCTGGCCGATCGCGTGCTTCCCATGCTGCCCGAACGCCTGTCCTGTGACCTGTGTTCGCTTCGCCCTGACGAGGACCGTCTTGCGTTTACCGTTGACATTGAACTCGATGCGCAGGGTCGCGTGCGGCATTACGATCCGTACCCCAGCGTGATTCGCTCGCGTGTGCGTATGGACTATGACGGCGCCGAGGCGCTGCTGGTGCGTGCCGGCGCGGTGGAGTATGGGGTGCTGGAGGGTGCGGCCGAGGATGTTGCGGCTGCTGAGGCCTCGCGCGAGGAGGCGCTTGAGCGCGGTCTTGCGTGCGAGAAGGCCGCCCGCGGCTGCAACGTCGACCTCGGCAATTTCCTTGTCGCCGCCAACGAACTCGCCGAACTTCGCCGTCGTATTCGTCGCGTCCGCGGCTCAGTCGATTTTGACACGGCCGAGATTCGCGCTCTATTGGATGAGGACGGAGTACCCGTGCAGATTGTGGCGCGCGAGCGTTCGTGTGCCACGTCGCTTATCGAGGAAGCCATGCTGCTCGCCAACGAGTGCGTTGCAGAGTGGCTGGCAGACCGTGATATCGAGGCCTGCTATCGCGTGCATGAGGATCCGAGCCCCGATAGCCTGCACGGTGCCGCCGTTGCGCTGGCGCAGCTGGGCATCATCGACGATCGCCGTGCTGCCGGTATTGCCCTGGGGAGTCCCGATGAGCTGCAGGCTGCAGTTGATGCTGCCGCCGGTACGGCAAACGCACCGCTCGTCAACACGCTGCTTCTGCGCAGCATGCAGCGTGCGCTGTACAAGCCGCGCAACGAGGGCCACTTTGCGCTCGCCGCGCCGTGCTACTGTCACTTTACGAGTCCCATCCGTCGCTATCCCGATCTGGTGGTGCACCGCGTGCTCAAACTGCAGTTGGCCTATGAACAGCTTGGCGGCAAGGACGCCTTGGTCCGTACGCCGCGACTGATCGGCAAGGGGCGCGAGTCGCTGCCGCGCATTCTGCCGCAGATCTGCCGCGCATGTAGCGATGCCGAGCGCGCGGCCGATGCCGCCAGCCATGCGACGCAAAAGATCAAGATTGCCCAGTACTATGAGGACCGTCTGGGCGAGCGCTATGCCGGATCCGTCTCGTGGGTTAGCAGCATGGGCCTCTTTGTGCGCTTGGACCTGACGCAGGTCGAAGGCTTGGTTTCGATCAAGAGCCTGGGCAACGAGTGGTTCGAGTTCGACGAGGATGCGCTCACGCTCACAGGTGCCGACACGGGGACTCGCTATGAACTGGGCCAGCGCGTGATTATCGAGGTCTCGCGCGTCAATACCACGCGTGGGCACTTGGACTTTAAGCTTATCCATTAGCCAAATCTCGACTCATGGCGGGAGAGCGGAGGGCGGTCTTTCGGGGCCGCCCTCCGCATTTGGATCATGGCTACCTTGCCGTCTGCTCGGCCGCCCGCTTACCTGCTATTCGAGAGGTAAAACCTACCAAAATAAACCTGTCCCTTTTTGGCAGGTTTACAAGAAAGCGGGGATGAGATGGCGACGGTGTATGGATATGCGCGGGTGAGTTCGCGCGATCAGAATCTTAATCGGCAGCTGGATGCGCTGGGCGCCTATGGCGTGGGCTCGGCGAATATTTATGCCGACCATGCGAGCGGCAAGGACTTCGATCGCCCGCGGTATCGCGAGCTGCTGCACATCCTGGGAGACGGGGACGTGCTGGTGGTGCTTTCTATCGACCGACTTGGCCGTAATTACTCCGAGATTCTTGAGGAATGGCGACGCATTACCAAGGAGCTCGGGGTTGCCATTGTGGTGTTGGACATGCCATTGCTTGACACGCGCTCCAGGGCCAGCGGCGCGCCGGATGTGACCAATACCCTGATTGCCGATATTGTGCTGCAACTGCTGAGCTACGTGGCGCAGGTGGAGCGCGAGAATATTCATCGGCGCCAAGCGGAGGGGATTGCAGCGGCGCGGGCGCGAGGGGTCCGTTTCGGTCGACCTCGCAAGCCGTGCCCTCCTCAGTTTGAGCTGGTACGCGATAGCTATGAGGCAGGCGATATTACCCGCGGCCAGGCAGCAAAGTGCCTGGGCGTGTGCGTGGGGACGTTCGATCGCTGGATGCGCGAGGCGGGGTAGGGGTTTGCGCCGCTTTGGCGCTTCCTGTTGCGATTCAAATTTTGACACGGTGACGATGCCATTTGGGGCTACACTCGCTGATATTCAAAAAAGGAGGTAGGCCCTTGGCGCGCGTAAAACAAATAATCGGATGGACCGCGATCGTTCTGTTTACTGCAACGCTGGCGGGCATCTGGGTGCTGACGGAGCAAAATGCGGTGGAGACGTCGTTGCTGAGCGAGTCCACCGCGCGTGTGGTGGAGGGTCAAGCTACGGGCGTACAGGCTGCCGATGTCGCGGGTGAAGCTCAGACCGAGAACGGGATGACCGGGGGCACCGATTCGGCTGCTTCGAATGTCCGGTCTGGCCGACTTGCTTCCATTCGCATGTGGGTGGGCACGAACGTCCGTCGCGTTGCCCATACCGTAGAGTTTTTCTTCGTCGGATTGTTCGCCTCGGTGGTCGTGGTTTGCTTTTCCAGGCGTCCGTGGAGCGTATGCTCCCGTTGCGTGCCCGTGTTGCTCTTTTGTGCCGTCTGCTCCGTTGGCGATCAGGTGCATAAGATCTTTGTTCCCGGCAGGCATTTCGACGTTATCGACTTAGGATTCGATGCTGCGGGCTATGTCACCGCGATGCTGCTGGTATTGCTGGCAGCGGCGTTGGTGCGCCATGTGACTCGGCCGATCGGCGCCCATGCGAGGCGCTAGCCTTAAGACGAGACATCGCGACTGCCTATGCTTCGACATTGACTACAATAACGGCTGCAATCGCGAGTGGTCGTCGATGTGCAGTTTTCCAGACACCTGTTTTCTCTAAGAAAGGAAATCCCATGGCGGTATTGTTTGTTGAATATCCCAAGTGCTCGACCTGTAAGAAGGCCAAGGCATGGCTGGACGAACATGGGGTAGAGTATATCGATCGCGATATCGTTTTGGACAATCCCATGGCTGATGAGCTTGCGACCTGGATTGCTCGTTCGGGGCTGCCGGTGCGGCGCTTCTTTAATTCGTCGGGCATGAAATATCGAGAGCTGGGCCTGAAGGCGCGTCTGGATGCGGGCATGACGGATCAGGAGTGCTGCGAGCTGCTGGCGACCGACGGCATGCTGGTCAAGCGTCCGCTGCTGGTGGGCGACGACTTTGCGATTCCTGGCTTTAGGGAAGCGGCTTGGGCCGAGGCGTTGCTGTAGCGGCTCCGGAAAGTGCGACCCGTTTTGAGTGATCGGGGTGGGATGTGTTTTCCATCGGCGGGCTCGCTCGGCTCAATCCTCGAGCTGTGCCCATTCGTGCGGATCGTAGACCTTTACGTGCTTGTTGGGCTTGCCGCTCCAGTACTCCTCGTCCATAAAGGGCAGATATGCCTGAACGCCGGGGCAGATAAAGGGAATCCGCTGCTGTTGCAGTCGCTCGCGCTGGCGCTGCTCCAGGTGCGCCTCGGATATGACGGTCGGCATACCGGACAGCTCGACGAGGCTTGCCTGGATTCGCTTAAGGTCGGGGAGTCCCGCGTGCCATGACACCCGCATGATCAAAAAGGATGCACGGCGGTATTTTGCCTGCATCACCGTGATGGCGGGGCGCAGTGTGGAATGGATTTTGTCCCGTTCGGGCCAAAGGTCAGCAGTGATCTCGAGGCCCAGGGTCTCCCATAGGTAATCAAGCTCTTCGTCCATGGCGCCTCGATATCCGTGCAATGATGACGGTTCGATTGTGCCATCAGCCGTGAGTGCTGCATTGTTGTAATCTACCAGCGGTAGATGTGGGATGTTTTACGGGCTTTGGCGCCGTACGTGTCGCTGGTGCTTCACAGGTCCTTCACGTGTTGGCCGTATTTGACTGAATTTCAAAAAAGTCAAAATTAGGGCTTGCGTCACGGCGGGACTTCCCGTATATTTCTTTCTTGCGCAAAGGCACAGCCGAGCGCAGCGATGCAGTCATTGGGATGTCGTCTAATGGCAGGACAGCGGATTCTGGTTCCGTCAATGGGGGTTCGACTCCCTCCATCCCAGCCATTGCATTTGCTACATATGGCCCGTTCGTCTAGCGGTTTAGGACGCCGCCCTCTCAAGGCGGAGATCACCAGTTCGAATCTGGTACGGGCTACCAAAATTGAACGCCCGGGCCTCGTAAGAGACCCGGGTTTTGTGTATTGACCGCAAGCGGCGCTTGCCGCGTTTCGTCCCGTTCGAGGAGTAGCCATGGACCTGCCCATCAGCTTGCAAGACATTACGTATGCCGAGAACTATCTGGCGCAGGGCGACCTGGCCACGGCGACGCCGCTGCTGGAGCGTCTGGTGGAGCTCGCCGAGGAGTATATCGACGCTGAGTGCAAGGCGGAGGAGAAGCGCCAGTACTTTAGCTTCGATAGCAAGTTTGAGCGTTTGGCCTATCGCCGCGTGGAGAAGGACCCGCGCGAGCTGGTGCAGGTCGAGGTGCCGTTTGATCGCCTGTATTCCGATATGGCGTTTGCCTACATTCGCCAGCAGGATTATGTGAGCGCTCGCAATGCCCTGATGCAGGCTGTGCGCTGGGACCCCATGAACTGCAACTATCGTCTGGACTTGGCCGAGCTGTTCCGCGCGCTCGAGGACAAGCAGGAGTGGGCTTCGCTCTCGTTCTCGGTGCTGGAGCGCGCGAGCGATGGCAAGTGCGCCGCCCGCGCCTACGCCAACTTGGGCCAGTACTTCTTGGAGCCCGAGACCGAGAACGTCTCGGCTGCCGTGGGCTGTGCGCGCCTGGCGCTGCGCTTGGCGCCCAACGATGCGCATACGACGCGCCTGCTCAACAAGATTCATACCACCTATCCGGATGCCGCTGACGAGAGCGATGATCATGTGATGGGCGAGCTGACCCTGCAAGGCGTGCCGACCTCGCCCTCGGCCGAGATTGCGATCTGCCTGATTATGTGCGCGACCGACGCCGCAAACGACGGCGACAAGCGTGAGGCGACGCGTCTGACGGTTCGCGCCCGAGACCTGGTGGGTGAGGAGGCCTGCGCGGCGATTATCAAGCTGGTGCGCGAGAGCGATGCCGAGCTCAACGCCGAGCGCAAGGCGAAGCGCGAGGCCGCGAGCAAGAACGTCGACAGTGCCGAGGAGGCCGGCGATGCCCAGTAAGCGCGAGCGCAAGCTCATCTCCAAGAATCGTTCGGCACATCACGAGTACTTTATCGATGAGACCTTTGAGTGCGGCATTGAACTGAGCGGCACCGAGGTCAAGTCGATTCGCGAGCGCGCCTGCCAGATCACCGACACCTTTGCGCTCATCCGTGGCGGTGAGTGCTGGCTCGTGGGCTTGCATATCCATCCCTATAGCCATGGTGGCGTGTGGAATCGCGATCCCGACCGCCGTCGACGTCTGCTGCTGCACCGCAAGGAGATTGATTTTCTCGACGGTAAGCTACGCAATCGCGGCTATGCCCTGGTGCCGCTGGAGCTGTACTTTAATACCGACGGCCGCGTAAAACTGCTGCTGGGCCTGGGTCGAGGCAAAAAGCTTTACGACAAGCGCGAAGACATGGCCAAGCGCGACGTTCAGCGCGAGATTGACCGCGCGCTTAAGGAGCGTAATCGCTGACCACCCTTCATAAGTTGCGGTGGAATAGCTCCTGTTTGAGGCCAAATAGCCGACAAGCAGGAACTATTTCACCGCAACTTGGTGGAGGGACTTGGCTGACCTGCAATCTTGGCACATATGTGTATGGGGCGGCGTCCGTTATGGGCGTCGCCTTTTTTGTGGGTACATACATCCATGAGGTTCCAACCCGGGTTAGGGGAGTGATTGTTATGGACAAAACTGCATTCTTTACCATGCCGAGCGGTCTGTACGTGGTGAGCGCCGCGGCAGACGGGCTGCGCGCCGGCTGCGTCATCAACACGGCGGTGCAGGTGACGTCCATGCCGCCGCGCATTTCGGTTGCCGTAAACAAGGACAACGTCACCTCGAGTGTCATCGCATCGGCCAAGGCCTTCGCGCTGACTGTGATCGATCAGACGGCCGACATGCTCTACATCGGTAACTTTGGGTTCCGCACCAGCAGCGAGTACGACAAGTTTGCCAAGTATGAGACCCGCGAGACGGCTCTGGGCATGCCCTATGTGCCTGAACACGCGGCGGCGCTGTTTAGCTGCCGCTTGATTGACACTGTGGATGTGGGTACGCATCTGCTGTTTATCGGCGAGGTCGAGGATGCCGAGCGCCTGAGCGACGAGACACCGCTTACCTACGATTACTACCACAAGGTCCTGAAGGGCAAGACGCCGCCCAAGGCATCTTCGTATCAGGGATAGAAATGCTCTAAAAACACTTGCATTATATTATTGAGAACCTATACTAATAAGCGAAGTACATCAGCAGTCACGTTCGAGAGGAGAACATCATGGCTGAGGAGAAGAAGACCTATAAGTTTGTGTGTACCGTTTGCGGTTACGAGGTCGAGGTCGATACGCCCGAGCTGCCCGAGGACTACGTGTGCCCGGTGTGCGGCGTCGGTCCCGATGAGTTTGAGCTCGTCGAGGAGTAACTCGCAGATACACGGCGATTAGCCGAACATGGCTCTGTCCAAGGGCCCCGGTCGAATATGCGGCCGGGGTCCTTTTGTATTGGTTGGTGCAAGGGGATCGTATTTGTCCGATTGTCTCGATTTGTAACATCTGGACACCGAAATTGGATCTAGATGTTACAGATCGAGATGTTTTCTTGAGCGAATGCGCCGTCCGTCACATCCCGGTCAATAGCACGGCATCGAGTGCCGTTACGACGACGCCGATACCTATGAGCAGCGCGTTGAGCGGGCGCGAGTTGGCGTATTTGCCCATGACGCGGCGCGAGCTGGTGAGTCGTATAAGTACGAAGACCGTGATCGGCAGCTGGAGCGACAGCAGCGCCTGGCTCCAGATGAGACCCTCAAAAGGATTCGAAACGACCAAGCAGGCGGCGACTGCGCCGGCAAAGCAGAGCGCCACGCCAATCGATGAGTGTCGGTCGTGGATGTCGTATTCCTCGTCGAACATGCCGGCCGTAATGGTGCCAGCCGCCATGCCCGCCGTCACACTACTCGAGAGGCCCGCGAACAGCAGCGCTACGGCAAAGATGATCGAGCTTGCCGGGCCCAGGATGGGGGAGAGCGTGGCGGCCGCGACGGCGAGGTCGTCTACGACGATGCCGTGGGCAAAGAAAGTCGTCGCGGCTAGGATGACCATTGCCGAGTTGATTGCCCAGCCCACACCCATCGAAAAGAGTGTGTCGAAGAGCTCGTAGCGCAGGCGCTCCTCGATAACCTGCTCGCCTTGGCCTTCGAAGTGCATGGACTGGATGACCTCGGAGTGCAGAAAGAGGTTGTGGGGCATGACGACCGCACCCAGGATGCTGACGACGATGGCGGCTGAGCCGGTGGGTATGCCGGGCGTGATCCAACTTGTGGCGGCTTGCGGCCAGTCGACCTTGACCAGCGCGAGCTCGGCCAAAAACGACAGGCCCACTATGCCGACGAAGGCGATAATCCAGCGCTCGGCACGTTTGTAGGAGCTCGTCATGAGCATCGCCATCGATGCCGCCGCCACGATGACACAGCCGGCGCGCACGGGTAGCCCAAAGAGCATCTGGAGTGCGATCGCGCCGCCCAGGACCTCGGCCATGGCGGTGGCGACGGTTGCGAGGTATGCACTGGCGAGCACGGCGCGTCCGACGATGCGGGGGAGATAGCGGGTCGTGGCCTCGGCAAGGCAGACGCCCGTGGCGATGCCCAGGTGCGCCGCGTTGTGCTGCAAGACGATCAGCATGATCGTGGACAGGGTGACCACCCACAGTAGCGCGTAGCCAAACTGCGAGCCCGCGGCCATGTTGGAGGCCCAGTTGCCCGGATCGATAAAGCCGACGGTGACAAGCAGTCCGGGACCGATATGCCGTGCAATGTCTAGGCCTCCGTGACCGCCGGTGCGTCGGGAGCCAAAATGATGTTTGAGATGGTTGAGCATGGTGAGCTCCTGCGTGCGGGCGGCGCGGCGTCGCACCGGGGTCGTACGGCGCCGCGCGCATGGTTCGAGATGGGGCTACTTGTGCGCCTTGCCCTGATTGGCAACGGCGTCGATCTTGGCGGCGATGGTCGCCGGGTCACCGATGTAGCGCTTATCGAGAACGTTGAAATCGGTGTCGAAGGTATAGACGAGCGGTACGCCGGTGGGGATGTTGACCTTGAGGATTTTCTCGGGTGTGAGATGTTCGAACTTCATGACGAGTGAGCGCAGGGAGTTGCCGTGCGCGGCGATGAGCACGCGTTTGCCGGCGAGCATCTGGGGACGAATCTCGTCCTCAAAATAGGGCCAGGCGCGGGCGATCGTGTCCTTGAGGCACTCGGTGTAGGGCAGCTGGTCAGGCGCGATGTCGCGGTATTGCTCCTGGGCGTGGGGGTCGCGCGCGTCGCCCGGCTCGAGCGCCGGCGGGCAGACGTCGAAGGAGCGGCGCCAGATGAGTACCTGCTCGTCGCCGTGTTCGGCTGCGGCATCGGCCTTGTTGAGACCCTGCAGCGCACCGTAGTGGCGCTCGTTGAGCTTCCAGGACTTGATGACGGGCAGCCACTCGCGGTCCATCTGGCCGAGCACGATGTTGAGGGTGTGGATCGCGCGCTTGAGGCGCGAGGTGTAGCAGATGTCAAAGTCAAAACCAGCCTCCTTGAGGGCGCGGCCGCCTGCTGCTGCCTCTTCGCGGCCCGTGTCGGTGAGCTCGACATCGGTCCAGCCGGTGAACAAGTTGAGCCTGTTCCACTCGGATTCTCCGTGACGGATAAGGATGAGTTGCATCGTCTGCTGGTCTGTTTGGTGCGCCATGGGGGCCTCCTTGATCTGGTACGGCGTCCGTGCCGTTTGCTTGACGCCGCAAAGGATACCCGTTTTAGGCTAGGAAGTTAACCAAGACTAACAAAAATGTGGTTTTAGCCAAGATTGGTGCAAGGAGGTCAGGTTTGTTTGCACCAAGGTGGTGCAGATTTACCTGACCCCCTTGTACCAAATGGGAGTGGGGACGGAATGTCTCGATCTGTAACAGTTGGCAGCAAAAACTAGCTCTTCGTGTTACAGGTTGAGACATTCGGAACCGTCTCTCGAAAACATCTCGATCTGTAACATCTGGACACCGAAATTGGGCTTAACTGTTACAGATCGAGATGTTCGGCGGGAGGGAAGCGGCACATGTCGGCGCGCCCATGCTGTCTGCAAAATCCTTACATGCCGAGTCATCGAACTGCGCCCGCACTTCAGCCGACCGCGCGCATAATGGCAGGAAAGGTTACGACGCAGAAAGGCCCTCGGATGAATCGCATTGCAAAGTACAAGGTTCCCGCGCTCCTGTGGCTTGTGTTTGAGGCGGTCGCCATCGTGCTGTGGCGTGCCACGGGTAACCTGTTCTATCTGGGCAATTTCTCCTACATTGGCACGGCGCTGGCCACGGGCACGGCGCTCTACCTTGCCAACTGGAGGTACGCGCGTCATGCCGTTCAGTTTGCTATCGGCACATATATGCTCGTCTACCTGGGCTTTCTGTGTCATGAGAATATGCAGATCGAGGGCTTTTGGTACTACCTCTTCCTGGTTTCTTTTGAGGCGGCGACCATTCATTACGCCGTGGCCAAGGTCTTTGGGCCGCTTGTATTTGGCCGCGGTTGGTGCGGCTATGCGTGTTGGACGGCGATGGTGCTCGATTTGCTGCCGTACAAGGTGCCTGCAACGCACGAGCGTCGGTCGTTTGGCTGGCTGCGCTACGTGACCTTTGTGGCGTCGCTCGCATTTGTGGGTGCGCTGTTTCTTCTGGGCGTTCCCAACCTCGCCGACATTATGTGGATTGCCTTTATCGTGGGTAATGTGATCTATTACGTGGTGGGCATCGCGCTCGCGTTTGCCCTTAAGGACAATCGCGCGTTTTGCAAGTACATCTGCCCGGTGACGGTGTTTTTAAAGCCCATGTCCAAGCGGGCGGTCGTGCGCGTTACCTGTGATAAGGACAAATGCATCTCGTGCGGTAAGTGTCGCAAGATTTGCCCGATGGATGTGGACGTGACGGACAATTCGCTCGACCGTCGCAACGGCACGGAGTGCATCCTGTGTATGGAGTGCACGAAGGTCTGCCCCAAAAAGGCCTTGTAGCGCAGGCAGGCCAGATTGGTGCATTGGGGTCAGGTTAATCTGCACCAACGTGGTGCAAACAAACCTGACCCCTTTGCACCACCCCTTTGCACCAAGGGAATTGTCTCAATCTGTAACATCTGGGGGCCGAAGTTGGCTCTATCTGTTACAGATTTAGACAAACGGCATCCGTCCTGCAGAAAATCTCAATCTGTAACAGTTAGACGTCCAAATGGGCTCCTCGTGTTACAGATCGAGACAATACACAGCCCTGCCGTCCCCGGGAGACCATTTGTTGCGTGCGTTACGCGATTGTTTCGAAACGGGTGAGAAACACAACGGGCCGGCGATGCTCCTAGTATGCCTAGTCAACTGACTGTCTAAATATCTAGGGGAGGATCGCGATGCAGGCAGATTCCGCTCAGCAGCAGGGCCTTTATCGCCCCGAATTCGACCACGATGCATGTGGCATCGGCGCGCTTGCCGATATCAACGGCGAGCGCCATCACCAGATTCTGGACGATGCGCTGTCCATTCTGGTCAACTTGGAGCACCGCGGCGGCACGGGACTCGAGAAGAACACCGGCGACGGCGCTGGCATCCTGTTCCAGGTTCCGCATCACTTTTTCCGCAAAGAGGCCCAAAAGTGCGGCCAGATTCTGCCGGCAGAGGGCGACTATGGCGTGGCCATGCTGTTCTTCCCGCAGGACGACAAGGGCGTAGAGGATGCCCGTCGCGTGTTTGAGGAGGGCTGCGCCGAGGCCGGCGTGCCGCTGCTCTTTTGGCGCGAGGTGCCGGTCGACCCGCACGACCTGGGCGAGACAGCACGCGCCTGCATGCCTACCATCCTGCAGGCCTTCCTGGGCCGCCCTGACGACACGGCGGCGGGCGACGCCTTCGAGCGCCGTCTGTATGTGTGCCGCCGCACCATCGAAAAGAAGGCCGACGCCGAGTTCGCCCTGCGCGACAAGATCTTCTACGTGTGCTCCATGAGCTCGCGCACCATCGTGTACAAGGGCATGCTGGTCGCCACGCAGATGCGCCGCTTCTTCATCGATCTCAACGACGCCGCCGTCAAGACGGCCGTGGCGCTCGTCCACTCGCGCTACTCCACCAACACCACGCCCAGTTGGGAGCGTGCGCACCCCAACCGCTTTATCATCCACAACGGCGAGATCAACACCCTCAAGGGCAACGTCAACTGGATCCGCGCCCGCGAGCCCAACCTGTACAGTCCCGTGCTGCAGCACGATCTTGAGCGCGTGATGCCCATCATCAACCGCGAGGGCTCCGATTCCGCGATTCTGGACAACGTGCTTGAGTTCCTGGTCATGAACGGTCGCCCGCTCACGCGTGCCGCGTCCATGTTGTTGCCCGAGCCGTGGGATCACAACGACAGCCTGAGTGAGGAGCGCCGCGCCTACGACGCTTACCAGTCCATGCTCATGGAGCCGTGGGACGGTCCTGCCGCTATCGTCTTTACCGACGGCCGTACCCTGGGTGCCGCCCTCGATCGCAACGGCTTGCGTCCCGCCCGCTACTATGTGACGCGCGACGGTCGCTTTATGCTGGCAAGCGAGGTGGGCACCATCGAGGTAAGCCCCGAGAACATCCTGACGAGCGGCTGTCTGGGGCCGGGCCAGATGCTCGAGGTCGATTTTGCCCGCGGCCGCGTGATCTACAACGACGAGTTGCGCGCCCGCTATGCCAAGGAAAAGCCCTACCGCGACTGGATTGCCGAGGAGACGCTGACCGTTGCCGCGCTCAATGAGCCCGTTGCGACAACGCCCGCCGAGGACGCCGAGGTGCCCGCCGCCGTGCGCATGGCCAAGCTCGGGTATCACTGGGATGATGTTGACGAGGTCGTGCGTCCCATGGCCCAGCAGGGCAAGGCCCCGCTCGCCTCGATGGGTATCGATGCGCCGCTGGCCTGCCTGTCCAAGAAGACGCGTTCGTTCTTTGACTACTTCTATCAACTGTTCGCCCAGGTCACGAACCCGCCCATCGACGCCCTTCGCGAGCATATGGTCACCTCGACCACGCTCTACCTGGGCAACCACGGCAACCTGCTCGAGGACTCCCGCACGGCCTGCCAGCTGGTGCGCTTGGAGCGCCCGCTGCTGAGCGAGGATGAGTTTGACCACATTTGCGCGATTGACCGCGTGGGCTTTAAGACTCGCCGCTTCCGTGCCGTCTACCGCCGCGACGCCGGCGAGGGCGCACTGCAGGCTGCGCTCAAGCAGCTTGCCGAGGACGTTGAGGCTGCGGTCCGCAACGGCGTGAACATCGTGGTGCTGAGCGATCGTGCCGCTGCGGGCGAGGTGCCCGTGCCGTCGCTGCTTGCCGTGGGCTGCGTGCACAATCACCTGATCCGCGCTGGCGTGCGCACCTTTGCCGATATCGTGGTGGAGTGCGGCGACGCCGTCTCCCCGCACGACTTTGCGGCGCTGGTGGGTTATTCCGCGAGCGGCATCTATCCGTACAACGCACATGCGTGCATCCGCGATCTGGCGGCACGCGGCGATTTGGATGTGACGGCCGAGCAGGGCATCGCCAACTACAACAAGGCCGCGACGGCGGGCATCGTCTCCATCATGTCCAAGATGGGCATCTCCACGGTACAGAGCTACCATTCGGCGCAGATCTTCGAGGCCGTGGGCTTTACGCCGGAGTTCGTCAACGCGTACTTCGTCGGCACGGTGAGCCGTGTGGGCGGCATGGGCGTCGAAGACGTCGAGCGCGAGCAGAATGAGCGCTATGACGCCGCGCTCGCCATTCTTAAGAGCCCGGCTCCCGATCAGTTGCCCACACTGGGCCTGACCAAGTGGCGCCCGTTCGGTGGTGAGGATCACCTGATCGACCCGCAGACCGTCTGCCTGCTGCAGACCGCCTGCCGCGAGGACAGCTACGACACCTTTAAGGAGTACAGCGCCCGCCTGCACCGCACCGGCCGTGCCGTGCGCCTGCGCGACTTGCTCGACTTTGATGCCAGCGGCCGCACCCCGGTGGCACTCGACGAGGTGGAGCCCGCGCTCAACATCGTCCGCCGCTTTAACACCGGCGCCATGTCGTACGGCTCCATCAGCAAGGAAGCGCACGAGTGCATGGCCATCGCCATGAACCGTCTGCATGGACGCTCCAACTCGGGCGAGGGCGGCGAGGACCCGCGTCGCGAGACCCCGCTGGCCAACGGCGACTCCAAGAACTCCGCGATCAAGCAGGTGGCAAGCGCGCGCTTTGGCGTGACGAGCCGCTATCTGTGCAGCGCCTTCGAGATCCAGATCAAGATGGCCCAGGGCGCCAAGCCCGGCGAGGGCGGTCACCTGCCCGGCAAGAAGGTCTATCCCTGGATCGCCGAGGTCCGTCAGTCCACGCCCGGCATCGGCCTGATCTCACCTCCGCCGCACCATGATATTTACTCCATCGAGGACCTGGCAGAGCTCATCTTTGACCTTAAGAACGCCAACCCCGGCGCACGCGTGTCGGTCAAGCTGGTCAGCGAGGCCGGCGTCGGCACCATCGCTACCGGTGTTGCCAAGGGTGCTGCCGACAAGATCTTGATTAGTGGCCACAACGGCGGTTCCGGTGCCGCTGCTCGCGATTCCATTTGGCACGCCGGCCTGCCGCTGGAGCTCGGCCTTGCCGAGGCTCAGCAGACGCTGCTGCAAAACGGCCTGCGCTCGCGCGTGGTGCTCGAGGCCGACGGCAAGCTCATGGACGGTACCGACGTCGCCGTCGCCTGCCTGCTGGGTGCCGAGGAGTTTGGCTTTGCGACCATGCCGCTCATCTCCATGGGCTGCCTCATGCAGCGCGACTGTCAGCAGGACACCTGCCCGGCCGGCATCGCCACGCAGAACTGCCGTCTGCGTCACGGCTTCCGCGGCAAGCCCGAGCACGTTGAGCACTTTATGCTCTTTGTGGCCGAGCAGCTGCGCGAGGTCATGGCACGCCTGGGCTTCCGCACCATCGACGAGATGGTCGGCCATCCCGAGTGCCTGCGCCAGATTGAGGTGCCGGGCAACCGCAAGGCCAACCTGCTCGATCTGTCGCCCGTGCTGGCGAGCGCGACCTGTGAGTTTGGTGCCCACATCCCGGGTGCCGACGGCCGTCACTTCCTGCCCCAGATGGCTGCGGACAGCGAGCTCGGCAAGACGCTCGACTCTACGCTGTTTGTCCCCTATACGGCCGATGCCCGTGCGCACCTGCGTCCGATTCGTTTCCATGCCGACATCGCCAACGTCAACCGTTGCGTTGGCACCATCTTGGGCAATGCGGTGACCAAGGCACATCCCGAGGGCCTGCCCGCCGGCTCCATCACCATCGATTGCGATGGCTCGGCCGGTCAGAGCTTTGGCGCCTTCCTGCCGCGCGGCGTGACGCTCAACGTGTGCGGCGACGCCAACGACTACTTTGGTAAGGGCCTTTCGGGCGGCGAGGTCTCCGTGCGCCCCAACCCGCGTGCAACCTACAAGTTCGACGAGAACATCATCGTGGGCAACGTTGCGTTCTTTGGCGCCACGAGCGGCCGCGGCTTCATTAACGGCCTGGCTGGTCAGCGCTTTGGCGTGCGCAACTCCGGCGCCACCGTGGTGGTCGAGGGCTGCGGCAACCATGGCTGCGAGTACATGACGGGTGGTCTGGCGCTCATTTTGGGCGAGGTCGGGCAGAACTTCGCCGCCGGCATGACGGGCGGTGTGGCCTATGTCTATGACCAGTACGGCACGCTCGATGCCCGCGTGAACCACGAGAGCGTTGAGCTCAAGGCCCCGACGGCCGACGAGCTGGCGCAGATCCGCAAGCTTATCCAGGAGCACGTGGACGCAACGCAGAGCCCGCGCGGCATTAAGCTGCTCTACAGCTTTGAGACGATGAGCAAGCATTTTGTGAAGGTCATCCCGACCGAGTACGAGCGCGTGCTGGCGATTGTCGCCGCCGCCGAGGGCGCGGGCAAGACGCACGCGCAGGCCGAGGAGCTGGCGTTTGACATTGTGACCGGTCGCGCGAGTGCCGAGGATGTCGCTCGCTTTGATGTGGCGGGTGGCGCCGCTGACGCTGCGACTGCCGCTGCCAGCTCTGTTGCTTCGACCAAGAAGGAGGCGTAAGTGCCATGGGTAAGCCCGGTGCTTTTCTTGATATCGATCGCGTGACCC
This sequence comes from Collinsella sp., assembly GCA_031296755.1. Taxonomy (GTDB): domain Bacteria; phylum Actinomycetota; class Coriobacteriia; order Coriobacteriales; family Coriobacteriaceae; genus Collinsella. Next base: position 113,089 of record JAUMMZ010000025.1, on the reverse strand, counting down.
ACGAGCTTCGCCCCGTGGAGGAGCGCAGCCGCGATTTCGATCCGCTGTACGTGGAGCTCGACGACGACGCGCGCCGTGCCCAGGCGAGCCGTTGCATGATGTGCGGCGTGGCGTTTTGCCAGATGGGCGCGAGCTTTGGCAAGGCGCGCCCGAGCGGCTGCCCGCTGCACAACCTGATTCCCGAGTGGAATGAGCTGGTGTACCGCGGTCGCTGGGACGAGGCAGCCGAGCGCCTTTCGCTCACCTCGCCCATGCCTGAGTTCACGTGCCGCGTGTGCCCGGCACTGTGCGAGGCCGCGTGCAACCTGGGCTCGGTCGACGGCCAGCCCACGACGATTCACGACAACGAGCGCGCGATCAGCGACCACGAGTGGGCCAACGGCGGCCCGCGCCGCTTTGAGCCGGCGGGGGAGGGCGCGCCCACGGTTGCCGTGGTGGGCTCCGGCCCTGCCGGTCTGGTGGCCGCGTGGGAGCTCGCTCGCCGCGGGGCCCGCGTGACGGTGTTTGAGCGCGACGACCGACCGGGTGGCCTGCTCATGTACGGTATTCCCAACATGAAGCTCGAGAAGTCCGTGGTCGAGCGCCGCGTGGCGCTCATGCGTGAGCTGGGCATTGTGTTTGAGCTGAACGCCGACGTGAGCGATTCTAAGGTTGCCGCCAAGCTCGACGACTTTGACGCCGTCGTGGTGGCTGCCGGCGCCCGTGCCCCGCGTGGGCTTTCGGCTGCGAACATCGATGCCCCGGGTGTGGTATACGCCGTGGACTACCTGACGGCATCGACCGTCTCGGTGCTCGACGGCGGCGAGCCCGCCATTGACGCGCGCGGTCTGGATGTCGTGGTCATTGGCGGCGGTGATACCGGCAACGACTGCGTGGGTACCGCGGTGCGCCAAGGTGCGCGCAGCGTGCGCCAGTTTGAGTTCTTGCCGGCGGCGCCCGATAAGCGCACAGCGAGTAACCCTTGGCCACAGTGGCCCAACGTGAAGAAGACCGACTACGGCCAGCAGGAGGCTATCGCCGCGATGGGCGGCGAGATGCGTGCCTGGGGCGTGGATACGCTCGAGGTGCTGTTGGACAAGAAGGGTGCGGCCGCGGGTCTGCGCGTGGTCGATCTGGACTGGTCGGCAGGAAAGCCAGAGCGCATTGTAGGCTCCGAGCACGAGGTGCCGGCGCAGCTGGTGCTCATCGCCTGCGGCTTTACCGGTCCCGAGCATGGCGTGTTCGACGCTGTTCGCGTGCCTGTCGCCACCGCTGGCCGTCCGCTGCCCGTGATGGCTGTCGAGGGCTCGCACCTCGCGGCTCGCACGGACGGTGTCGCCGCGGATGCCGCGCCGGTGTATGTGGCGGGTGATGCTCGCAACGGCAGCTCGCTCGTGGTGAACGCCATGGCCGATGCCCTGGCCTGCGCAGCCGAAGTCGCCGAGGCGCTGGAGCTGTAAAGCAGTCATTTAAGAACGTCCCCAACGACTAGTCGTTGGGGACGTTCTTTTTTGTCTGGTCGTTGGGGACACTCCTTGCGGGTTTGCGACCGATTTGCTCGTTTGCTGACGTTCGAGCGTTCATTCGCCGACGTTTGCGCCTGTGGTGCTCTGCTGTTTCTGTGGTGGCAGCGGGCGTTTGGCTCAAAATGGCGGGTCGGTTGTCTATGCCTGCCTGCCGTTTCTTTGCGGCGCGCATATTCGGTCAACCTTTTCGTCAAGTGTTTGGTCAGCATCTGGTTTGCAGCCGGAGGCCTATTTTGCCCGCGCTGGTCGTGGCCGACCACCCTCCTCGTAAGCTCAAATTGAGGTCTATCAGTTTGAGGAGGATGCCATGACTGACCACGCTTTAGACCGAGCGCAGCTAGCCGAAGCCGTCGGCAACGATATTGCCGACATGGCCCATTTTTGGATGCTGCGGAAGTTCCAGTTTTTGGAGCCGGCGCGCGAACAGTTCGAGATCATTGTCGACCCGTGGCTCAGCTATTGCACCGAGCCTTCGCAAAACGAAATCATGGCCTACAACATGGCATTTACCGATTGGCTGCTCTTCGAGCGCCCCTATCGCCATGGCAAGACGCTGCTCGAGCTGTATGTTGAAGAGCCGCCGACATCGCTTTCGCCTGCCTCGCTCAAGCGGCTCGAGCAGGTACGCGACACGCAGTATTTCTCGCGCTTTGGCATTTTGGACAAGGATCCTGTGACTGGTATGGTCGCGCTGAAGGACACGCGCACCGACCGTCGCTTTGATGTCTACGACCCGCATATCGTGCAAAAGGAGCATTGGAGCGACGGCGCGATTGCGGTGCGCCTCGCCTGCGTCGACGATGTCTGGCTGACGGCGGGACAGCTCTACCTGTATGACATCGCGCGCCTGAGTGACACGGCGGTCGATGGACCGGGTGCGGTGCATCCCGAGGATCTGCAGGACGGCTTTGACACCTCGTGCATCAGTTTCTTTTTGCGTCTGGTCCGCGACATCATGGGCGCCCAGGGGCGCTACGTAAAGTCCCTCAACATCTACGAGCAGGAGTGGGAGTAGGGGATGGGCTGTCGCAGCGCCGCCGCGTGTCTATTTGTCTCGATCTGTAACGTTTAGGGACAAAAAACCGGTCTACCTGTTACAGATCGAGACGAACGCTTGGGTGCCGCTGGTTTGTATAAATCTGTAACGTTTGGGGGCCTGGAGAACGTCTAACTGTTACAGACCGAGACGTTTGGCACCTGGTTGGGGGAATGTCTCAATCTGTAACATCTACAGGCCCAAATTCGACCTACCTGTTACAGATTGAGACAAAGGTTGGCGGCTGCCGAAAGATCCTGTTCTGTAACAACTAGAGGCTCAAAGACTGTCTTCCTGTTACAGATCAAGACATTTGTCAGCGGAGGCAACGGTGACGATGGTCCATTTGTCTGACGTGGTGGTGACGAAAGTGTCTAATACCGTTCTCAAACACAAACATGCGACTCGCAACACGTTGGCGCGGAATAGGATGCTCGCGCGGCTCACGGAGGCAGGGGAGCAAGGTACGCTGCTTGCAACTCACGACAATGCCGAGCTCATGTGGCTGAGGCGCCATGTGGGGACCGATGATATCGCGGAGCCCGAGCCGTACCTGTTCTGCTTCCAACATGATTGGGATTTGTTGACGCCGTCGGAGCGGGCGCTGCGGACCATCAAGGGGCTTGCGAAGTTTCATCCCGATTGGGCGTTTTGGGGATACGACGCGGCACTTCTGTGGGGGCTGGAGGTGCCCAATGATTTGCTCGGCCCGCGTTTTCTTGTTAAGACGGGCTGCTCTGCGGCGTTGAGCAGTGGGTGCAGGTTGCTGCGTCCGCAGACGGCGGATGCACTTGAGCGCGTCGACAGTGTGCGGGTGACGCCGTTTTGGCGCACGGTGGAGGATTGCCTGTTGCGTGCGCCGTTTTCCTATGGGTTGGCAATTGCCGATTCTGCCTTGCGGGCGAAGGGTTCGTCGCGCGATGAACTGTGTGAGCGGCTTCGCGCCGATTGCGAAGGTCGGCGTGGGTATCGCAGGGCGCAGGTGATTGCATCGCATGCGGACGGACTGTCCGAAAACGGCGGCGAGTCGCGCTTCCGGGCGTTCTTCATCGCGTACGGCTTTCCGGTGCCGCAGTTGCAGGTGGAGTTTCATGATCCGCTCGATCCGACTCGGGTGTTTCGGGTCGACTATTTTTGGCGGCTCGAGGATGGGGTGTGCGTAATTGGGGAGCTCGACGGAAAGGGGAAGTATGCCTTGCGCAACGGTGAGGGTTGGGAGTCGGTCGTCCCGTTCATGGCGGAACGGCAGCGGGAATCTCATCTGACGCTACTCGGTTACAAGGTGCTGAGGTTTACGTTCGATGAGCTCAAGAATCCGGCCCAGCTGGTCGAGAAGATGAGGCTGGTGGGTATTCCTCAGCGGGCTGATTTGGCTGAGGAATGGAGACGTCAGTGGTGCGGTCGCTGAGGGGTGTAGCTGACGCCTGTGGTTGTTTTGGTCGAGTTTGTCTTGATCTGTAACAACTGAGGGCCGTTTTGCCCGGCAACTGTTACAGATTGAGATGGAAGGTTGGGCGCCGCTGGTTTGTCTTGATCTGTAACATCTATCGGCTAAAAACCGGTCTACCTGTTACAGATTGAGGCAAAGGAAGGGGCTGTTGTCGAAAGATCTTGATCTGTAACAACTAGAAGGGTTTGAGCCGTCTACCTGTTACAGATCGAGACTGAAGGACGCGACTTTGCCGGAATGTCTCAATCTGTAACAGCAAGGTGACGTTTTATCCCGTACCTGTTACAGATTGAGATATTTGCCTGGCGCATGGTCTGTGCAGCTGCTCGGCCCCATTTTTCCGTGCTCGTCTCCTTTCCGTTGACCGATACGTGATCCACGCGTAGCCATCCCTGGGCGATAATGGACAAATGTTCATGTTAATCGTGAGGGAGGAGATCGATATGGCGTCTGCCGATCGTTCCACGTTGTTTATCAATGCGACCGTCCTGGATGGTTCGGAACATATGGAGCCGCAGCCCGACATGGCCGTGGCCGTTGAGCGCGGTCTCATCACGTGGATGGGGCCGAGTGCCGTGGCGCAGGCGCCTGCAGGTGCCGAGGTCATCGACCTGGCAGGGGCGTATCTCATGCCAGGCCTCATCAATATGCATGTGCATCTATGCGGCTCGGGCAAGCCGGTTTCGGCGGGCGATGCGGGCGCGCTGATGAAAAAGCTCGATAATCCCGTGGGGCGCGCCATCGTGCGTCACATTCTTAAGGGCAGCGCCCAACAACAGCTGGCAAGTGGCGTGACCACGGTGCGCGGTGCGGGCGACCCGCTATTTGCCGATCTGGCCGTGCGCGATGCTATCGATGCCGGTAAGTATCAAGGTCCTCGCCTGGTGGCGCCGGGAACGGGCGTCACGGTGCCGGGGGGCCATGGTGCGGGCTTGTTCGCCCAGGTGGCCAACAGCCCCGCCGAGGCAGCCGAACAGGTGCGCGACCTGTATGCTCGCGGTGCCGACGTCATTAAGCTTTTCGTTACGGGTGGCGTGTTCGACGCGACCGAGGTGGGCGAGCCGGGCGTGCTGCGTATGCCCGTGGAGGTTGCTGCAGCGGCGTGCAAGGCGGCGCACGAGGTTGGCCTTCCGGTCATGGCCCATGTCGAGAGCACCGAAGGTGTGAAGGCCGCGCTTGAGGCCGGCGTTGACACGATTGAGCACGGCGCTCCGTTGACGCCCGAGATCCTGGAACTATACCGCGGCGCCGCGGGTACGCAGCTTGAGGGGCGTGCGCCGAGTGTGACCTGCACCATCAGCCCGGCGCTGCCGTTTGTGTTGCTCGACCCGGAAAAGACCCATTCGACCGATACGCAAAAGAAGAACGGCGACATTGTGTGCTCGGGCATCATCGAGAGCGCTCGTGCCGCACTGGAAGCTGGTGTTAGGGTGGGCCTGGGCACGGACTCGAGCTGCCCGTTTGTGACGCAGTACGACATGTGGCGTGAGGTGGCCTATTTTGCCAAGTACGTGGGCGTGAGCAATGCGTTTGCGCTGCATACGGCTACGCAAGTCAATGCCGAGCTGCTGGGGCTGGGCGGCGAGACCGGTACGATCGAGTGCGGTAAGGCCGCCGATATCCTGGTGACGCGCGAGAATCCGCTCGATGACCTGCGCGCTCTGCGTAAGCCAATGCACGTGATGTGCCGCGGCAACCTGGCACGCAAGCTGAAAGTGAAGAGTATTCCCGAGGTGGACGCCGAGCTCGACGCGATTATGGCCATGCCGGCCGAGGCGCTGGCCGAGGAGCTCGCCCGCGACGGCGTGGCGTAAGCGTGCGATATGACGATGCGACAAAGGGGCAATCCCTTTGTCATAATCAAAAAAGCCGAGGTTTCAACACGAGGCCTCGGCTTTTATTTTGTCCTATGGTGTGGCGGCTACGAGCGCGTCTCCATCTTGGCGTGGCACTTGGGGCAGGTGACGCGGATCTTGCCCTTGCCCTTGGGGACGGAGAGCATCTGGCCGCAGTTGGGGCACTTGAGATATGCCGTGGTCTTGCGACCCTTCCACATCTTCTTGGCCGTGCGCTTGGCACGCTCAAAGTCTTCCTTACTGGTGCCGGCCGCGCGTGAGGTGCTGGCCGCTGCGGCCCCGCCGCCCAAGCTGGCGACGAACTTGCCCAAGCCGGGAACATTGGCGGTCGTGGCGACAAAGGCCTCGTTCTCCTTGCGACGTGCATCGATATTTTTGGACAGGCCGCGCAGCACGCCAATCACGATTACGGCGATGGCAATCCAGCTGAGCCACTGGATGCGGGCTATCGATCCGATCATCGCGATGACAATACCCGCAAAACCCATCACGATGGTGAGTTCATCGGCACCATTGCGACCCTTCATAAAGTCATTCATGCAAATTGCCTTTCGTTCGATATGCTGCACGCCTTTATACCCGATTTAGAGCAAGGGGGACAGGTTAATCTGTACCAATGCGGTGCAAACATACCTGTCCCCGGAATACCAAGACGGTGCAAAGAAGTCTGTCCCCAATGCCCCAATTACTTGGATAGCTTGTCGACGACGCGTTCGATCTCGGCGAGCTTGGCGGCTTTGAGGTCTTCGTCGCCCGATTCGATTGCCGAAGTCACGCAGCCCTCGATATGCGCCTTGAGCACGTCGGCGTTAATGCGCGCGAGGAGCGCCTGCGTGGCCATGAGCTGCGTGGAAATATCGACGCAATAGCGGTCCTCATCGACCATCCGCAAGATGCCGTCGATCTGGCCGCGTGCCGTCTTGAGCATGCGGGTCACCGATTTGTGGTCTGCCATCATGGCGGGTCCTCGTTTCTGGTCGGGGGGGGGTACGTGCGGGTCGTTACGCGGCGGTCACCGAAAGGGCATGGAACTTCTCGCCCGCGGCCTCGACAGCGGCGGCGAGCTGCTCGGCGGTCACGGTGTCGGCACACTCCACCTGGACGGTCTGGGTCTCGTGATCGGCGTCGGCGTCGGTCACGCCGGCCACGTTGAGCAGTGCCGTCTCGACGGTGGCGTCGCAGTGGCCGCACATGAGGCCAGACGTTTTAATTGTGTAACGCATGGGTATTCCTTTCTGTTATGTCGGCTTTCCCAGGCACCCGACCTTGACCTTCAAGCCGTCGCTCGCGTACCAAAGTACGCGTCGCTCCTCTTTCAGGTCAATCTCGGGCACCTGGAAAACCCGTTCTAAATGGACTTAATGGTGAGCCTATTTTGCCACTTTCGGCTTAAAGATTCGCAGGCGCAGGGCATTGCTTACGACGCACACGCTCGACAGGCTCATGGCCGCGGCGCCAAACATCGGCGAGAGCTGCCATCCCGTGAGCGGGAAGAACACGCCCGCGGCGAGCGGAATGCCGATGCCGTTGTAGAACAGCGCCCAGAACAGGTCCTGCTTGATGTTGCGGATCGTGGCGCGCGAAAGCTCGATGGCCCGCGCAACATCCATAAGGTCGCTGCGCATGAGCACCACATCTGCCCCTTCTTTGGCGATGTCGGCACCGGTGCCGATGGCCAGACCCACGTCGGCGCGCGCCAGAGCGGGGGAGTCGTTGATGCCGTCGCCCACCATGGCGACCTTGCCGCCCGCGTCCTGTAGCTCGCGCACATGGCGCTCCTTGTCGGCGGGGAGGACGTCGGCGATGACCTGCGCACGGTTGAGGCCCACGCGGCGGGCGATTGCTTCGGCCGTCACACGGTTGTCGCCGGTGAGCATGCGCACGTCGACGCCGAGCGAACGCAGCGCGGCGATGGCAGCAGCGCTCGTCTCTTTGACCTCGTCAGCCACGGCGATGGTACCGACAAGCTCGCTGTTCTTGGCAAAGAACAGCGGTGTTTTGCCCTCGGCGGCGAACTGTTCGGCAAGGCCGGCAGGCACCTTCGCGCCCAGCTCGTCCATCAGGCGTACGTTGCCGGCTGCAATGGCGTTTTGCCCTTCGCGCGCCGTCACGCCACGACCGGGCACGGCGGCAAAGTCCTCGACCATGCGCGCGACAATTCCGCGCGCCTCGCACTCGGCCATAATCGCCTCGGCCAGTGGGTGCTCACTCTGGCGCTCTAGTGCGGCGGCAAGCTTGAGCAGCGCCTTTTCGCTTATGACGGGCGAGCCGTCGGCGCGCGTGGCTACCACGATATCGGTCACGGCAGGCTTGCCGCGGGTGACCGTGCCCGTCTTATCGAGCACCACGGTGCCCACGCTGCGCAGATTCTCCAGCGCCTCGGCGCTCTTAAACAGAATGCCCATCTCGGCGCCCTTGCCGGTGCCGACCATAATGGCGACGGGCGTGGCCAGGCCGAGCGCGCACGGACAACTGATCACCAGCACAGCGACGGCGGAGGTGAGCGCTTCGTTGACGCTTCCGGTCAGTGCCATCCACACCAAGAAGGTCACGGCCGAGATCACGAACACCACGGGCACGAACACACCGGCGACCTTATCAGCCATGCGGGCGATGGGCGCCTTGGTGGCGTTGGCATCCTCGACGAGCTGGATAATCTTGGCGAGCGATGTCTCGGCGCCCACACGCGTGGCGCGGAAGGTAAACGAACCGGTGCGGTTGACGGTGGCGGCGTTGATGGTGGCGCCGGCGGTCTTTTCCACGGGGATGGACTCGCCGGTGAGTGCACTCTCGTCCACGGCCGAGCTGCCCTCGAGCACCACGCCATCGACGGGTATGGACTCGCCGGGGCGCACGCGCAGGACCTGGCCGGGAAGGATGCTGTCGACGTCGACGGTGGTCTCGCTGCCGTCCTCTGCCACGACGGTCGCAGTCTTGGGCGCCAGGTCGATCAGCGCCTCGATGGCGCCGCCGGTTTTGGACTTGCTGCGCGTCTCGAGGTATTTGCCCACGGTGACGAGCGACAGGATGGTGCCGGCGCTCTCAAAATACAGATTGTCCATGCCTGTCATCATGGCCTCGTGTACCTGACCCGCGGCTAGCTGGTCGGCCATGATGAACATGGCGTAGAGCGACCAGGCGATGGAGGCGGTGGCGCCCACGGCGATGAGGGCGTCCATGGTGGGCGCGCCGTGCGCGAGCGATTTAAACCCATTGATAAAGTACGCGTCGTTGACATAGACGATGGGAATGAGCAGGACGAGCTCGGTGAGGGCGAGCGTCATGCTGTGGGTATGGTCGGTGAAAATGCCAGGCAGCGGCCAACCAAGCATGTGTCCCATGCCTATGTAGAACAGTGGGATGAGGAAGACGATCGAGACGATGAGGCGGGTGCGCATGGCAGAGGCGGCGGCCTCCAGCTTTTTGGTTGGCGACTCCATATGGGCGGCGCCAGACCCGGCTTGCGCGCTGCCGTTTGAGCCGGCGGCACTGGTGCCTGCATCGACGGGCGAGGCCGAGTAGCCCGCGCGGTCGACGGCGGTGCAGATATCGTCGGGGGTGACCTGCGCGGGGTCGTAGTCGACCATCATGGAACCGGCGAGCAGGTTGACCGCGACGCTTTGGACGCCGTCGAGCTTGCTCACGGCACGGTCCACGTGCGCCTGGCAGGCGGCGCATGTCATGCCGCCCACGTCGAACTTATCTTGAGCCATGGCTTCTCCTTTCTGTAGTTCGGTGTTGGAATTGTTAACCTACCGATACTATACACCCATACCCCCTGGGGGTGTCTAGTAATAGTTGGAATGTATGACTTTTCATTACAGATGAGGGTGGCTGCTCAATCGGTGGCCGTCTCTGCCAAACATCTCAATCTGTAACGTCTGGACCGGTTTTTGAACCATAGCTGTTACAGATTTAGACGAACATTTCGGCCGAAAACTAACGTCTCGATCTGTAACATCTAGACCCCGGTTTGCCGAGTATTTGTTACAGATCAAGACAAACAGTTGGCAGGAAACTCAATGTCTCAATCTGTAACATCTGGCAGGAAATATGACCTCCAACTGTTACAGATCGAGACGGACCGTCCGCGGTCAACTCAAATGTCTCGTTCTGTAACATCTAGAGAGGTTTTTGACCCCTTACTGTTACAGATTGAGATGTTGTTTCGCGGGGTTGGGGTTTGTCTCGATCTGTAACATCTAGACCCGTATCTGCCGAGCTAGTGTTACAGATCAAGACAATTGCCGGGGTGGGGTCCCGTCACGGCAAGGTGCCCGCTGCCTAGATGCAGAACCCGGGGATCACGCAGGTTCGCTTGTTTGGCTTTTCTGCAGGCGTTGCGTACGTAAAGACGTCGCCGTCGCGTCCCACGCGGTTCATATAGAGCGTGCCTTCGCTCTCTGATGTGTCGGGACTCGCCGTTCGTTCCCACCAACAGGTGTCCTTGCCCTTCCACTGGCGAACCAACATCTCGTTCGTGGTATACGGACTTACCTTGAGCTCGCGGAAGAGCTGATACTCCTTGCCCTCGCCGTTGTAGATATCTGCCAGGTAGTGAAAGCCCTCGGCAAACGAATCGGGCGGTTGCGTACCGCACAGCTCGACCATGGCGGGCAGCCAAAGGGTTGCGGGCAGCTCGCTCAGGCACGATGCGCTTCTGGCGGCGCCAACGTTATTCGAGATCTTTTTGACAGATTTGATGAGTGCGCGCAGCTCGTTGGGCAGCAGCTTAAGGCCGTCGCTATCGAGCCATTCCCGCAGCTCGCAATCTGCCCAGCCGGCGCTCGGCGGTTCAGCCGCAGCGTTGCGCTCGGCAATACCCGCATCGAACATAAACGTCAGTCCGGCCTTGCCCGTCCCGTCTAGAAGCTCGTCGTGACGGATGCCCACAAGCTGCGCGCCGACGTGCAGCCCGTTGGTGAGCGTGACACGCTTGGTGCATGGATAGGGGATATGCCCGTTGTCATCGAGCAGATGATAGCGCTTGGCAATCTCGCGTGCCTCGCTACGGGTCTCGGCGGCCTTAATCTTGAGCGAAATCTCCTGAAGCTGATCCCAGGTGTAGTCGTCAAGTGAACCGCGGATGCCGTCCAGGTAGTCGGGGATGCCAAAGCCATGGGTTGCCGCCCCGATAACGCCGAGCCCCGCAACGGCCGCGACAACGCCACCGATAATAAAGCGGCGACGGGTCATGGCATCGTGCCGGGCCTGCTCCAGGATCTCTCGCGCACGCTCGCCGGCGACATCGACCTTAAGGTGCGTGCCAGAATCGATATCAATCGCGGCCTCGTCTCCTGCGCCTTCGCGGCCCTCGGATTCGGCATCGGTGAGGTATGCCGAGAGCACCTCGAGCATCTGTTGCTCGGTGGGACGATCACACTGCTCGACTGAGATGCCTTTCATGATGATTTGGACGAGCGCCTCGTCGTCACTGCATCGCGGCTCGAGCGGTGCCGGCTTGGTCTTGGTCTTTATGAGGTAGAACGAGCCGGTTGCCGCGGCGCCCGTCGACTCGACATCGAACGGTTTACGACCGCTGTAGAGCTGGTACAGAATGCTCGATAGCGCGTAGACGTCGATGGCGGGCGAGCGGCGAAGGGCCGCGATGCCTTCGATATCCTGTGTGAGCATCTCGGGCGCGGCGTATGCGGGCGTGGCAAAGCGCCAGATGTCGGCGCGCCGGGTGATCGTGTCGTCGCCGAGGGCAATGGTCGCGGAGCCCATGTCGATGAGACAGGGGTCAAAGGAGCAATCGGCAATCTGTTGCTCGAGCGTTCGGCTGGTGGTACGGAACATGATATTGGCGGGCGACAGGTCGCGATGGACGACCGGATTCACGAGCCCCTGGGTCATCAGGAGTGCGCGAAGCACGGCGTTTCCGACGGCGGCCACCATCTGGGTGGTTAGCCCGCCCGAGGCATGGTGCGGAAGCAAGGGCAGCGCCTGCTTGAGCGAGGTGCCCTCGACCCACTCCATGAGGATGAGCGGGTCGTCCTCGCACGACCCATAGCCATAGACGCGCGGAAATCCACGCAGGTGCGAGACAGTGCACAGATGACGGTACTCCTCGAACAGCGCGGTGGTGTTGGCCAGGTGTGCAGCCGCTTGCTCGGCGGAGCGATCGGGGGCTTGGCCGGAAAGGATGGCGTTGTCCTTGAGTAGCTTGACGGCAAAGACCTCGCCGCTCGTGTTGGTCGCGCGCAGCACGTGCCCGATATTGCCGTCGTCGCGGTATGCCGTCTGAAGAATAAGCGTCATAAACCGTCGCTTGGCATCATCCTCGGCGCTGGGGTCGACCGCCACGGCGGTATCGAACGTGTCGAGATGGATGAGTTTGTCGCCATAGGCGCTATCGGTAGTATCCATGGCGTTCCTTTGTCTGGCATGGGTTGCCGCGCGTATGCGTGGGCAGTGCGGATATCGGTAAAGTACCATGATAGCCGCACTGCCCACGCATACCGCTGAGTATTGTCGTTTACGACGCAGAAGGTAGAAGACGAAAGACGGACGGTGACCGTCTTTCAATCGCCGTCCGCGCTAGTCCACAATAACGAGAAACGTTGTATAGAGACCCAAATGAAGTCTGTCGCTGTTGGCGATTTCCACGGGGGGATAGACTTTGCCGGGCTCTCGTTGGTCGCGGGGCGGCTCGATTACGATATCGCCGTCGCCTGCACCCGATTCGAGCACCGTGCCGTTGGTCGATCCGAGGCCCTGGGCGTACCAGTGCTCACCCTCAAGCCAAATGCGAAGATGCTCGCGCGATGCGTCGGCGCCCACATCGGTGATGCTGGGCGAGGTTTTGGGCAAAGAACCAATCACGGTGCCGCGTGGATCGCGTGTGAGGGGATGAATTTGCATGTCGACGCAGTTGTCGGCATGTGTCCTGAGCAGACCGAGGTTGGGGGCGACAGCGCGCGGCTGATCCAGACTGCCCATAAAGCCGCGTCCGACGGTAGTTTCGGTGGTGCCAAAGTGCCCGCCCGTCTTGCTGTCGCAAAAGCGCTCGACGGCGGCCACGCCCTGAACGGGGTCGGCGAGCGCCCCCGTTGCCACAAAGAGCATAAGGTAAAGCGTGCTTTTCTCGCGCACGGCATTGCCGTCAAAGTTGTCGATGCGATTGAGGGCGTTTGCATATAGGCGGCTGTCCAGCTTGTAGCTGGCGAGAGCTGACATCATTTCGTTGGCGGCCGGACCGCGATAGTGCTCGGCGATTGCCTGATAGGCGGACTCGCCGCCGCCGAGCTTGCTGCAGATTGCCGCGGAAAGGTTGAGCGTGGTGACGGTAAAGTCACTGTAGATGGCGGGCGCGCACTGGTCAGGCTTGCGATGGACGATGTAACGGGTAAGATACGAGCGGTTGGAAGAGCATTTCTCGAGCAGAGTACTGCCGAGATAAGAGTTTCCATTGATGAGCATTCGGGCGATCTCGAGATGTTTAAGACCGCCGAACGAGCGAATATCGTTATAGAGGACCGAGCACGGCGTTTCTGCTGCCACGGATACCTCCTTTGATTGCTTCCTAGCCAATATGGCGATAGGAATTAATGGCCCCCGGTGGGCGACGTATTAAATGGCTGCGCAATATATAGCGTAACCAAAGCAACATTATAGGCCACATGTTCGAAATTGCAGGAAGACCGAGAGATTTTGGTTGGACTGAACGGAAATCCCCCTCTGTCTTGATCTATAACAATTAGGACCGATTTTACTCGGTAGCTGTTACAGATTGAGACAATCAGCCGGGTCCATCTCGGGCCCGCCCCGTCCGCCTCGTCATCTGTGGTTTACGTGGGGGCATACGGAGTGCGGGTATACTAACCGGCGGCGAATCTGCTCCATCGCTTAGAGCTGCTGCGTCTGGACGGCGCGTGATAGGGCTGCCAAAGCGATCGCCAGCGTGCTGAGCAACGTCCTCTCTGTGCGCACCCGTTTTTGTATGTATTAGCGCACTACCAAGCACGCCCGCGCGGCCGCATGCCGTGCCCATTGCGCGTGCAGATAAGGAACAACAACATATGCGTAATTCTGTATCCGACGTCACGGACGCCGAGATTCTGGACGAGACCCGCGAGGCCATGACCCAGGCTGCCTTCGATGCCGCCGACGAGGCAAATGCTGCCCAGGCTGTCGAGTCCGCTACCGAGAGCCTGCCCGCCTTTGACGAGCTGGGGCTTTCCGACGAGATGCTTCGTGCTATTGAGAACCTGGGCTACACGGCGCCGACGCCCGTTCAGGCCGGCTCGATCCCCTTGGTGCTCGAGGGCCGCGACCTGCTTGCCGCCGCTCAGACCGGCACCGGCAAGACGGCCGCCTTCTTGCTGCCGACCATGAACAATCTGGAGCACATTGCTCCGCCCAAGCCCGTGCGCGAGCGTAGCGGCCGCAACCGCCGTCGCGGTGCCAAGAAGCCCGAGGGCAACGGCCGCGGTCCCGTGATGCTCGTTATCACCCCCACGCGCGAGCTTGCCCAGCAGATCGACGAGGTCGCCGGCAAGATTGCCGACGTCACCGGCCATGTCGCCGTGACCGTCGTGGGCGGCGTGAGCTACAAGCCGCAAACCGCGGCGCTCAAGTACGGCTGCGACATTCTGGTCGCCACGCCGGGCCGTCTGGTCGATCTGATCGAGCAGGGCGCCTGCCACCTGGACGAGGTCAAGGTGCTGGTGCTCGACGAGGCCGACCGCATGCTCGACATGGGCTTTTTGCCCGCCGTTCGCCGCATTGTGCGCGAGACGCCGGCCGAGCGTCAGACGCTGCTGTTTTCGGCGACCCTCGACGAGGAAGCCGTGGGCGAGATCACCGACCTGGTGAGCGACCCGGCCCGCGTGGAGATCGCGCCTGCCACGTCGACCGCCGACACCGTCGACCAGTTTGTGTTCCCGGTGTCCATCGAGGCCAAGAACAACCTGCTGCCCGAGTTCCTCAAGAAGGAGGGCCCGGAGCGCACTATCGTCTTTATGCGCACCAAGCACCGTGCCGACAGCTGCTGCCGTCGTCTGGAGCGCAAGGGCATCAAGGCCGCCGCGATTCACGGCAACCGCAGCCAGGCCCAGCGCGAGCGCGCGCTTTCGGCCTTCCGCGACGGCACCGTTGACGTGCTGGTGGCAACCGATGTCCTCGCCCGCGGCATCGACATCAGCGACGTGCGCTACGTCGTGAACTTTGACGTGCCGGCCGAGCCGACCGACTACATCCACCGCATCGGCCGCACGGGCCGCGCCGGCGAGCTGGGCTGGGCCATTACGTTTGTGACCGAGCAGGATGTCGATGAGTTCTACGAGATCGAGAAGCTCATGGACAAGACGGCCGACATTTATGACGCCGGCGACCTGCATGTGGGCCCCAATCCGCCCGCGGTTGACCCCGAGCGCGATCCTGCGGCCTTTAAGGTGAAGAAGAAGACCAAGCGCGGCAAGTCCAAGAGCAAGAAGAAGCTTGAGCAGGCACGTCGCGACGGCAAGCGCAACGGCGATGACTACGGCGATGTGGCCGGTCGTTCCAACCGCGGTCGCGACGAGCGTCGCGGCGACGGCGAGCGTCCGAGTCGTCCCAAGCGCGGCGGCAAGACCCGCGTGCGCGAGGGCGTTCAGGCTCGCGTGGATGAGGCCGTGGAGAGCGTGGCTCGCGAGGTGGCTGCCGAGGAGCGTGCCGGTGCTGTTGAGCAGGGCCCGCGCGGCAACCGTGCCGAGCGTCGCGCCAAGCAGTTCCAGGGCGAGGCACACCGCCGCCGTCGTGAGGACGAGGACCGTGGCGGTCGTCGTCGTGTTGAGCGCGAGGACGAAGGCCGTGGTTCGCGCGGCGGCAAGCGCGGCTCGGGTGACCGTCGTCGCTCCGGTCGCGATGGCGAGCGCGGCGGGCGCGATGAGCGCCGTGGCGGCGAAGGCCGTGGTTCGCGTGACGAGCGCGGTACCCGCGGCGGCGAGTCCCGCGGCAGCAAGCGCTTCGACGAGCGCGGGGGTCGCGAGGGTGCTCGTGGCAACGGCAAACGCGGTGGCGCCGGTCGTTCGAATGAGTCGCGCGATCGTCGCGACCCGCGTGCTAGCCGCGATCGTCGCGATGACTGGCGCAACTACGACGACACCCGCGAGGAGCGCCGTGGTGGCTATCGCGGCGGGCGTGGCGGCAACCAGGCTGGCTCCCGTGGCGGTCGTGCCGGCGGTCGCGATAACCGTGGCAGCTATGGTAACAATCGCGGCGGCAAGCGCGGCGGCAGCTCCCGTCGTCCCGGCGACGGTGGCGGCAAGCGCAAGTAGCACGCGCATCGTACGATAGAGCGAGGCGACCAGAGGGCTCCGGGCATGTTTTTGCTCGGAGCCCTTTTTGGTGCAAGGGGACAGATTGGTTTGCACCAACGTCTTGAAGTTGCGGTGGAATACGGACTGTTTTGGCCTTTTGAGCGGCTTTTCAGTCCCTATTTCACCGCAACTCATGATTGGTGCAAAGTAGCCTGTCCCCAATGCACCAAACAAGGAGTGTCCCTGGGTGCCGGCAGAAATGGAACGTCCCTAAGTATCGCCTAAATACCGTTTATCGAAGAAAAAATACCGTTCATCGGTCATAATGGTTGTTCCGGCTTTGGGCTTGTCTACAATATCTCCCGTAAAAAGAAATGCGGAAGGTTACCGAGTCCCTCGGACGTGGGCCTAACCAAAGTCTTTGAACGGGTGTGTCTCTATGGATGCATTCGCTTGATTTTGGTTGGGCTATATTTATGAAGGGACATACCACCATGGGGTTTCTTTTCTCGCCTGATGGGCGGTTCGGATGAGCAGAAGACTGCAGCTTCCGAGTTCGAAATCCTCGCTCCCGTTTCCGGCGAGCTTGTTCATCTAGAAAATACCAATGACCCCGCTTTTAGCAGCCGTGCTGTGGGCGATGGCGTTGCCGTGGTTCCCCAAGAGGGAACGGTGTGCGCTCCTGTTTCCGGCACCGTTGCGGCGCTGTTTCCGACTGAGCACGCGCTGGGCATCATGTCCGACGACAGCTCTGCTCAGGTGATGCTGCATATCGGAATCGATACTGTTAAGCTTGAGGGCAAGGGCTTCCATGCGCTTGTTGCCCAGGGTGACCATGTCGACGCGGGCCAGCCCCTCGTCGAGGTCGATTTCGACGCGGTCCGCGCCGCCGGCTTCGATCCCACGGTCTTCGTTATCGTGTGCGAGCGCTCGGAGAACTCGACTCTTCGTGAGCATGCTTCCGGCCCTGTTGCTGTTAAAGAGCCTGTCGTCTGGCTTTCCGAGTAAATTCTTGTGGTGGGTACCGTGGTTATCAAGCGAGTTTTTAACAACAACGTCGCAATGGTCACTTCGGATGATGGCTCCGAGCTCATCGTCATCGGTCGAGGCCTCTGCTTTGGCCGTCATGCCGGCGATGCCATCGACGAGGCGTCGATCGAAAAGACCTACGCGTTGCAGGAGGGAACTTCTCAGGACTCGCGTACGATTGACCGCTTGGCACATCTTTTGGAGTCCATCCCCACCGTCAACCTCGTGATTGCCGAGGACATTGTTCAGATGCTCCGTCGAGAGCTCAATGTTGATATCAACGACAAGATTCTCATTGCTCTCGCAGACCATATCAGCCTTGCTTTGGAACGTGAGCGCAAGGGCGTCTCCTGTGAGAATCCGTTGCTGCTCGAGATCCAGCAGTTCTATCGCAAGGAGTATGCACTTGCGGGCCGTGCGCTGCAGATTATCAAGGAGTATATGGGCATCCAGATGAGCGAAGAAGAGCAGGGTTTCATTACGCTGCATATCGTCAACGCCACCATGCCGCAACGCTCCGACCGTTTGATTGTTTCGGTCCAGCTTGTTCGCGACGTGCTCGCGATTGTTTCCGAGCGCTATGCTACGACCCTCGATGACACCTCGTTGCCCTATGAGCGTTTCGTCCGCCACCTGCAGTTTTTCGCACAGCGGGCGCTTGACCCCACGGCCGGGCAAATCAATGGCGACGCGCTGTTCCGAATCGATGAAACGGCGTATCCGTGCGCATTCTCGTGCGCGGACGCCATAGCCGCCCACTTGTCGTCTACCTATAACGTTGTCGTTACCGATGCCGAGAAGAGCTATCTCGCATATCACATTGTTAACCTGCTTGGAGAACCTGGTCTCTAGGCATAACGTGCCCACACATCGATTGATATAAGGCAAGGCTCACGGTCTTGTCTAGGGCACATTTGTCTTAATTTGCGGAGAAGGAAGAGGAGTACTGCTATGACCGCAAAAAAGAAGTTCAATTACAAAGCGCCGTTGGAGGTGTTCGCGAAGTCGATCGTCCAGCCGATGATGTATCTCTCGGTTGCCGGCATCCTGCTCATTGTGGGCATCATTCTGACCAACAAGACCATTTGCGCTTTGGTCCCCGTACTGGGCTCCGGTCCGTTCCAGCTTGTGGGCGCCGTTGTCTACCAGTCGCTGATGTTTATCATCAACAACCCCTCGATTCTGTTCTGCGTGGGCATCGCCGGCGCCATGGCAAAGAAGAACAAGGGCCATGCTTCGCTGATCGCCCTGATGTCGTTCTTCCTGTTCCTGCAGGCTAACAACATCGTGCTCAACGCCACCGGCTCTCTTGCCGATGCGAGCGGCATGCTCGGCCTTACCGGAACCGGCCAGGCCACCGTTATGGGCATCCAGGTGCTCGATACCGGCGTGTTCGGCGGCATCATTCTTGGTTGCATCACCGGTGCCGTGTTCAACAAGTACTCGAACAAGCAGTTCCCCATTGCCCTTTCGATGTTCTCGGGCGTTCGCTTTCCGTTCCTGATCATGATCATCATCTCCTGGATCATGGGCGCGGGCTTCTGCATCGTTTGGCCTCCGGTCCAGGGTGCCATCTCCTCCGTTGCCGGCATCATTAAGGAGTCGGGCAACATCGGTCTGTTTATCTACGGCATGCTCAATAAGCTGCTCGTTCCCACCGGTCTGCACCACCTCATCTACACTCCGTTCCAGTTCTCCGATGTGGGTGGCACCCTGACGCTGGGCGATCAGGTTATCGCCGGTGCCTACCCCATCCGTGTTGCCGAGATGGCAATGACGGGCCAGCCCTTCTCCGATAGCACCTACTTCAACAGCTACACCTTCAACAACCTGTGGCCCTACATCGGTATCGGTCTCGCCTTTATCGTCACCGCTTACAAGGGGAACAAGGATAAGACCAAGGCCGTTATCATCCCGCTGATCATCACCGCCGTGCTCTCCTGCGTGACCGAGCCCATGGACTTCCTCTTTGTCTTTGCCGCTCCCGTGCTCTTTGTCGTTCACTCGGTTCTTTCCGGCATCTTCCTGGTCCTGCTCAAGGTCCTCTCCGTGCCCGCTTCGACTGCAGGCGGCATCATCAACATCGTGGTCTCCAACCTGGTTCTCGGTGTCGATAAGACCAACTGGCCGGTTATGCTGGTGCTCGGAGTCGTCAACGCCGCTCTGTACTTCTTCCTCTTCACCTTCCTTATTAAGAAGCTCAACCTCCACACGCCTGGTCGCGAGGAAGAGTCCGAGCTTGCTGAGTCCGTTGCCGAGGGCGAGGCCGCCGCGTCTGTCGCGGTGAAGCAGGGCGCTGTTGCCGCAGCTCCCGCAGAGGGCGTCGATGCGGGCATTGCCGACCTGGTCGCAGGTCTTGGCGGCAAGGACAACATCGAGGAGCTCGAGAACTGCTTTACGCGTCTCCGCGTGAACGTTAAGAACCCGGACCTCATCAATGAGGACCTCATCAACCACGTGCCCAACAGCGGCATCAACCGCAACGGCAACAATATCCAGATCATCTTCGGCATGAAGGTCGCCGAGATGCGCGACAAGGTCGAAAACGCAATTGAGAAGGAGCAGTAAACAATGATCATTACTCTGTGTGGTGGCGGATCCACCTTTACCCCCGGCATCGTCAAGTCCATCGCCCTGCGCAAGGACGAGCTCGACGTTGACGAGATTCGTCTGTACGACATCAACGAGGAGCGCCAGCGCAAGATCGGCGTGCTCGTGGACTGGATTTTGCACGAGGACCTCGGCCTGGACATCAAGCTCACGGTGACCACCGACAAAAAGACGGCTTTTACCGACGCGAGCTTCGTGTTTGCCCAGATGCGCGTGGGTGGCTACGCCATGCGCGAGCAGGACGAGAAGATTCCGCTGCGTCACGGCTGCGTGGGTCAGGAGACTTGCGGTTGCGGCGGCCTTGCCTACGGCATGCGCACCATCTTCCCCATGGTCGAGCTGATCGATGACGTTGAGAAGTACGCCAAGAAGGACTACTGGATTCTCAACTACTCCAACCCTGCCGCCATCGTCTCCGAGGGCTGCCGTGTGCTGCGCCCCAACGCTCGCATCATCAACATCTGCGACATGCCGATCGCGATCATCGACGTGGTTTGCGCCGCGCTCGATATCGAGAAGAAGGATGTCGAGTACGATTACTTTGGCCTCAACCACTTTGGTTGGTTCACCTCGATCCGCCACAAGGGCGAGGAGGTGCTCCCGCAGCTGCGCGAGTACATCAAGGAGCATGAGATTCTGCTGCCCGACTCTTACCTCAAGGGCATGGGCTCGCTCATGGCAAAGAAGCCCGAGGAGGCCGTCGACGAGCACCCCGAGCAGAACCGCCACACCAAGGGCAGCTGGTACTACGTCTGGAAGGGCGAGTACGAGATCATGGAGTGCTTCCCGGAGTACCTGCCCAACACGTATCTGAACTACTATCTGCAGCAGAAGGAGTTCGTCGAGCACTCCAACCCCGAGCGCACCCGTGCGAATGAGGTTGAGGAGACGCGCGAGAAGAATCTCTTCGACGGCATCGATCACTACGAGAAGACGGGCGAGATCGACGAGAGCACGTTCTATGCGGGCAGCCACGGCGACTGGATTGCTGACCTGGCTATCGCTCTGAAGAACGACACCAAGCAGCGCTTCCTGGTCATTTGCGAGAACAAGGGCGCTATCCCCAACATGCCCTACGACGCTATGGTCGAGCTGCCTGCCTACATTGGCAAGAACGGCCCCGAGGTCATCAGCCGTGACAACATTCCTCTGTTCCAGCAGGGCCTCATGATGCAGCAGCTGAACTCCGAGAAGCTCGTGGTCGAGGCTACGATCGAGGGTTCGTACGAGAAGGCGCTCAAGGCCTTTACACTCAACAAGACCGTGCCGTCGATGAAGGTCGCCAAGGAGGTTCTCGACGACATGATCGAGGCCAATAAGGGTTACTGGCCCGAGCTTAAGTAAAAACAACAGGGTCGCTGACCGCATACCTGGAGCAATGCCCCGTCCACGTGATTGCGTGGGCGGGGCATTGTCGTTTGGTAACGCGTTTTATCAAATATGGCATTTATCTGCGGTAATGTTCTATTTCACCGCTGAGGGTCGCATTTTATACCGCCTGCCGAACCGTGTGGAGACCTAACAACTTTTTAGGTCAGTGTTGTGCGTGTAGCAACTTCGCCCGGCCTCGCCTCCGGGCTGCCGCATGAGAGGGGATCTTATGGCACGACTGCACGTAATGGAACGCAGCCACGCTCAGGCCGTCATGGACGACCTACATGATGCGCTTGGGCGCCGTCTGGCGGTGAGTTCGCTCGCCCCGTGCCCCGTTGAGTTTACGGCGGCGCTCGTCAACCTGTGCTCCACCCAGAGCTGCGGCAAGTGCACGCCCTGCCGCGTGGGCCTGAGCGCGCTGAGCGACCTGCTCGCCGATGTGCTCGAGGGCCGCGCCGACGAGTCCACGCTCAACTTGATTGAGCGCACCGCCCGCACCATCTATCTTTCGAGCGACTGCGCCATCGGTTACGAGGCCGGCGCCATGGCACTCACCGCCATCCGCGGTTTCCGCGATGATTTTGAGCACCATATCCGCGAGCACTCCTGTGGCTTTGACCGCGAGGCCCGCGTCCCGTGCGTCTCGGGCTGCCCGGCGCACGTCGACATTCCCGGTTACATTTCGCTGGTCGAGGCCGGCCGCTATGCCGATGCCGTCAAGGTCATCCGCAAGAACAACCCGCTGCCGCTCGTCTGCGGTTTGGTGTGCGAGCATCCCTGCGAGATGCACTGCCGTCGCGGCATGGTCGACGATCCCATGAACATCCTCGCCCTCAAGCGTTTTGCCGTTGAGCACAGCGACCTCAACGATTACAAGCCCAGCGTGGCCGACAGCACCGGCAAGCGCATCGCCGTGATCGGCGGCGGCCCGGCCGGCCTTTCCTGTGCCTACTACCTGGCCGTGATGGGCCATAAGGTGACCATCTTTGAGCAGCGCCACCACCTGGGCGGCATGCTGCGCTATGGCATTCCCAGCTACCGTCTGCCGCGCGAGCGCCTGCAGGCCGAGATTGACTGGATCTTGAGCGCCGGCATCGACGTGGAACTCGACCACTCCGTCAATGGCGAGGAGCTTGCCCGCCTGCGCGACGAGTTCGATGCCGTTTATCTGGCCATTGGCGCCCACAGCGATAAGAAGCTCGGCCTTCCGGGCGAAGAGGCGCCCGGCGTGGAGTCGGCCGTCAAGATGCTGCGCGCCATCGGCGACGACGAGCTGCCCGACCTGAGCGGTCAGCGTGTGTGCGTCATCGGCGGCGGCAACGTGGCCATGGACGTGGCGCGTTCTGCCGTGCGCTGCGGTGCCGAAAAGGTGAGCATCGTCTACCGCCGCCGCATCTGCGACATGACGGCCCAGGATGCCGAGATCGCCGGCGCCCAGGCCGAGGGCTGCGAGGTTTTGGAGCTCACCGCACCGCTCGCTATCGAGACGGGTGAGGAAGGTCGCGTGAGTGGCCTGCGCGTGCAGCCGCAGATTATCGGCGAGCCCCGTCGTGGGCGTCCGGCCCCGCGTGCCGCCGCCACGCCCGAGCGCGTCATTCCCTGCGAGCGCGTGTTTGTGGCCATTGGTCAGGACATCGACTCCAAGCCGTTTGAGGACATGGGCATCGCCTGTAAGTGGGGCTGCGTGGTCACCGATTCGGATGGCGCCGTGCCTAACTTTGATGGCCTCTTTAGCGGCGGCGACTGCCAGACCGGTCCCGCTACCGTCATCCGGGCCATCAACGCCGGCCGCGTTGCTGCGGCAAATATCGACCGCTACCTGGGCTTTGACCACAAGATTAAGCTCGACGTGGAGCTGCCGACCGTTCAGTTTAAGGGCAAGCACGAGTGCGGCCGCTGCGAGCTGGGCGAGCGCGAGGCCGGCGAGCGCATTCACGATTGGAATCTGGTCGAACAGGGCCTCACCGAGGAGGAGGCACGCCAGGAGGCAAGCCGCTGCCTGCGTTGCGACCACTTTGGATTTGGCGCGTTCCGCGGAGGGAGGAACCTGGAATGGTAGAGCCCAACAAAACCACCGTCAGCGACAACACCGAAAACGGAGCGCACAATATGGTCAAGCTCATTATCGATAGCTGCGAAGTCGTGGTTCCCGAGCACACCACGATCCTGGACGCGGCCAAGTCCGTCGGCATCCAGATTCCCACCCTGTGCTACCTGCGCGATCTAAACGAGATCGGCGGTTGCCGCGTGTGCGTGGTCGAGGTTGAGGGCTGCGACCAGCTGGTCGCCGCCTGCAACAACTACGTGCTCGACGGCATGGTGGTCCGCACCAACAGCCCCAAAGCCCGCGAGGCGCGTCGCACCAACGTGCAGCTGCTGCTGTCCCAGCACGATTCGCGCTGTACGAGCTGCGTGCGCAGTGGTAACTGCAACCTACAGGCCATCGCCAACGACCTGGGTATTTTCTATCTGCCGTACGAGCAGCACCTGGCGCGCGAGGGCTGGGACTTCGATTTTCCCATCATCCGCGATAACGACAAGTGCATTAAATGCATGCGCTGCATCAAGGTGTGCGAGAGCGTGCAGGGCTTGGGGATTTGGGACCTGACCAACCGCGCCACGCATACCGCCGTGGGCACCCGCGGGCGTGCGCCGATCGGCAAGACCGATTGCGTCGCGTGCGGTCAGTGCATCACGCATTGCCCGACGGGCGCCCTGCGCGAGCGTGACGATACCGAGACCGTGTTCGATGCTCTCGCCGATCCCGACAAGATCGTGCTGGTGCAGATCGCGCCGGCCGTGCGCAGCGCCTGGGGCGAGGAGCTCGGTATTCCGCGCGAGGAGGCTACCGTTGAGCGCCTGGCTTGCGCACTGCGCCGCGTTGGCTTTGAGTACGTGTTCGACACCGACTTCTCGGCTGACCTCACCATTATGGAGGAGGGCTCCGAGCTGCTCGAACGCCTGGGTAAGGCCGCCAAGGGCGAGGGCGACAGCCGCGGCTGGCCCATGTTTACGAGCTGCTGCCCGGGCTGGGTGCGCTTTGTGAAGGCGCGCTATCCGGAGTTTGTCGACAGCCTGTCCACGTCAAAGTCGCCGCAGCAGATGTTCGGCGCCATCGCCAAGACCTACTACGCCAAGGTGCTGGGCGTGGAGCCCGAGCGTCTGTTTGTGGTGTCCGTGATGCCGTGCACGGCCAAGAAGGCCGAGTGCGCGCTACCGAGCATGGTGGGCGAGGACGGTACGCCCGACGTTGACGTTGCGCTGACGGTGCGCGAGATGGTGCGTATGATCCGCGCGAGCCACGTGAGCGTGGATACGCTGGTTGAGGAGCCGCTCGATACGCCGCTGGGCTTTGGCACGGGCGCGGGTGTGATCTTTGGCGCCACGGGCGGCGTGATGGAGGCCGCCGTGCGCTCGGCCTATTACCTGGTGACGGGCAAGAACCCCGACGCCGACTTTTTTACCGATGTGCGCGGGCTGGACGGCTGGAAGGAGGCCGTGGCCGATATCGATGGCACCAAGGTACGCGTCGCCGTGGCACACGGGCTGGGCAATGCCGCCCGTCTGCTCGACGCGATTCGCGACGGCCGCGTGAGCTATGACTTCGTTGAGGTCATGGCATGCCCGGGCGGCTGCGTCGGTGGCGGCGGCCAGCCCATCCACGACGGCTGCGAGCTGGCAGCCGAGCGCGGTCAGGTGCTGTGGGGTCTGGATGCCGCTGCGGACATTCGCTTCTCGCACGAGAATCCCGATGTCCAGGCGTGCTACCGCGAGTTCTTGGGCGAGCCGCTCTCGCCGCTGGCCGAGGAGCTGCTGCATACCGACCATCACGCATGGACGATGCCTAACGAGGAGGCGTGCTAGCGATGCGCGCGTTTGATGTTGAGATGTCGCGCCGGGGGTTTGTCTCGGCGCTCGCCGCGGGTGCCCTGTCGCTTGCGCTCGCGGGCTGTGGCGGCGGGGCTGCCGGTGCCGGGTCCGCCGCGGGCTCGGCTGCCGGGTCTGCCGCTGACGGTGCCGCTGCCGAGCCGGTCGAGGTGCGCGTCGCCTCGCTCAAGGGGCCGACCTCGATTGGTCTGGTGCAGTTTATGGACCGGGCGGCCGATGGCGAGACGGACAATGAGTTTGACTTTGCGATCAATACTGCCGCCGACGAGATCGTGCCCAAGGTCATTCAGGGCGATATCGACATTGCCCTGGTGCCGGCCAACGTGGCGAGCGTGCTCTACAACAAGACCGAGGGCGCGGTGCAGGTCATCGACATCAACACGCTGGGCGTGCTGAATGTGGTGACAGGCGACGCGAGTGTGGCCTCGTTTGGCGATCTGGCGGGCCGTACCGTCTATATGACGGGCAAGGGCACCACGCCGGAGTACGTCATGAACTACCTGCTGGAGCGCGCGGGCCTGACCGGCCAGGTGATGCTCGAGTTTAAGAGCGAGCCCACCGAGGTGCTGTCGGCCCTGCTTGCCGACCCGTCCGCCGTGGGCGTGCTGCCCGAGCCGTTCAAGACCGCTGCCATCGCCAAGAGCGAAGGCAAGCTGTCGGCTCCGGTAAGCCTGACCGATGTGTGGGACGAGCTGGCAGGTGACACGGGCTCGCGCTTGCTGACGGGTGTGACCGTAGTGCGCCGCGCGTTTGCCGAGGAACATCCCGAGGCCGTGGCGGAATTCTTGCGCTGCCATGAGGCGAGCGTGAAGGCCGTCAATGCGGCGCCGGCAGATTGGGCACAGGCCGTGGTCGATGCGGGCATCGTGGATAACGCCACGATTGCCGAAAAGGCGATTCCCGGGTGCATGCTCGTGTGCCAGACGGGGAAGGATATGAAGGCGGCGCTCGGTGGGTACCTGCAGGTGCTGGCCGATGCGGACGCGAGCGCCGTGGGCGGCAAGCTCCCGGCTGATGATTTCTACTACATGGAGTAGCCCGTGCGTGCGTTTGCTCGACAAATGACAGAGCGTATGAAGGCGGTGGCGGCAGCAGGTGCCGTTGCCGCCTTTTGGCTTGCCGTGTGGGTGCTGGTGGCGGGTCTCGTGGCGCAGCCGTTGATTTTGCCGGGGCCGGGCGCTGTCGTGGTGGCGTTGCTGCGACTGGTATGCGATGCCGGCACATGGGCGATTCTGGTGGGCTCGGGTGCGCGAATCTTGGGCGGGCTGGCGCTTGCCGCGGTGTGCGGCGGCGTGCTGGCGGGAGTCTCGGTGCGATCGCTGACGTTTGCCCACTTGGTTGCCCCGGCGCTTTCGTTTGTTAAGGCGACACCGGTTGCCTGCGTGGTGGTCCTGCTGCTCATTTGGTTGGGGTCGGCACGCGTGGGCATCGCGGCAGTCTTTTTGATGGCGCTGCCGGGCGTGTATTTTTCGCTGACCGAGGGCTTGGCACAAGTGGATAAGCCGCTGGAGCAGATGTTTCGCCTGCATGGCGTGCGGGGCTGGCGACTGTTTTGTGCCCACACCTGGCACGAAGTCCTGCCGTTTGTGCTTTCGTGCGCCCGCGCTGTGATCGGCATGAGCTGGAAGGCTGGCGTGGCGGCGGAGCTCATCGGCATGGCGACGGACACCGTGGGCGAACGCATCTATCAGGCGAAGCTGCTCATCGAGACGGCTGATCTGCTGGCGTGGACCGTGCTGGTCGTTGCCGCCTCGTGGGCGTGTGAGCGCGTGCTGGTGTGGCTGCTGCGGGTTTCGGGACCCGTGGCGTGGCGCGCGGCCGTGCGGGCACATGGGCATGGACTGCGCGGGCGTACAGGGGCTGCGAGCGATGGTGCTGCAGCGGAGCTTGCGCTTGCCGTGGGCGACCGGGCGCCCTGGTCGCCGGCGCTCGACGGACTGGTGCTTCATGTGCCCGCCGGTGGACGCACCTGTGTGATGGGCGCTTCGGGCGTGGGCAAGTCGACGTTGCTTGCGCTGGTGGCGGGGGAGTGCGTACCGTGCTCCATGGTGTTTCAGGACGTGCACCTGGTCGAGGACGCCTCTGCTTTGGATAACGTGCTGGTGTGCGCCGATGCACGCGTGAATGCCTCGAGTGCCGCTGCCTTGTTGCGCCTGCTGGTACCGGGGATCGATGTGCATGCCCGCGTGGCCGAGCTCTCGGGCGGGCAGCGCCGTCGCGTCGAGATTGCCCGAGCCCTGCTGTGTCCGGGCGGCGCAGTGATTCTAGACGAGCCCTTTACCGGTCTAGACATCGCTGCGCGCGACGCATGCACCGAGGTCGTGCTCGACTTGCTCGACGGCCGTATGCTGTTGCTTGCCACGCACGATTCCGCTGACGCTCGGGCCCTCAATATCTCGGACATCATCACGCTCTAAATACTTACCCAGCAACAAATTGATCCGTTTTTTCTCCGTCCCCATGGGGTCGGGTATGGTATTCTATCTGTGGGGTAATACTTAGGAATACCAAGTAATACCAACGCCGTAGAACAAACTCCAGATGCGGGCCAATCGGGTTGCCTTCACAGCCCGTCGCCCAGCCGCGTGGCCCGCATCCATCCGCACCACCGTCGTTTCAAAAAGGAAGCGCCATGGCAGAACACATGACCCCGGTTGTCGCGAAGGTCTTGCCCGAGGAAAAGGCGGCCTTCGCGGCGGCAACCCAGCTCGTGGGTACTACGCCGTCCAACGCCATCCGCATGTTTATCGCCGCCTTCAATCGCTGCGGCACCTTTCCGTTCGACATTTCGCCCAACGGGGCCTTTGGCAAAGAGTGTCCCCAACAGCTAGTCGTTGAAGAACGTCCCCAATGACTAGTCGTCGGGAGGAGGTTGGCATGCTCAATGCGATGATTTGGGCGCTTGCCTGTTTTGGCGTCGTCGCTGCCGATATTGCCCTGAGTGTCGTTTTGTTCTCCGCCCTTGGCGTGGCATCGGTGTTCATGGGCTTTTCGATCGATGACCTCGACATTCAATTGCTTCAGGCCGTCGCGCAGACGGCATCGTTTTTGATGGCGCTACTGTGGTGGCGTTATCTGTGGCCGCGTTCGTTTATGGCACGCCGGCAAAGCGAGCATCCGCTTGGCGGGGGAGCGCGTGGGGCGTGGAAACGCATCGCCTGCGTTATCGTGATCGGCCTTGCCCTGCAGGTGGTCGTTGGCTACGTGACCGACGCTGTGCTGTCGCTGTTACCCGAGGCGGCGGCCGATTACAGCGAACTTGTCGAGGAGACGGGCATGGGCGACACGAGCTATCTGGCCGTCCTGACCACGGTGCTCGGCGCTCCGTTTTGCGAGGAACTGCTGGTACGCGGTATCATTTTTGAGTTTTCGCTCCGAGCATTTAACCCGCAGTGCCGTCCGCTCTGGAAACGCCGGCGTCGCGCACGGGCGCAAGACGTCGCCATGGTGCCCTGGGCGGCCCCGAGTACCTGGGGCGTCGCCGCGGCGATTGTGCTGCAGGCGGCGGTCTTTGGCTTTATGCATATGAACTGGGTGCAGGGCTGCTACGCCGGCGCCGCCGGTCTGGTCTTTGGCTGGGTGCTCGTGACCACTGGAAAGCTCCGCTACACGATCCTGCTGCACTTTGCCTTTAACGCCGGGTCGTACCTCATGGGTTTGCTGTGGTTTGTGAACACGCCGCTCGACGTGGTGGTCACGGTTGCCATCGCCGGCGTGATTCTGGTGGAGGCGATGCGGTCGCTCAAGCTGACGTGCCAGACGGATCGTCCCTGCCAGCAAGCGTGATTCCCTTAAGGAAAACACGGTTAGGTGCGTCTGAACGTGTTTTCCCTAGGGAAATCACGACTAGAGACAGCCTAAGCGTGTTTCCCCTAGGGAAAACACGCTTAGCCGATGAGGAGACGCCGGCCGGCCCTCGCCGCGCTAGTTGCGGCGTCCGCCTCCGTTGGCGCCCTGCCGTCCCTGGGCCGCGCGATTGCGACCGGCGGTGTTCTGCGCGCGCGACATGCCGCCGTGGCCCTTGCTGCCTTTGGGTCCCTTGCCGGCGGCGCCACCGTGGGCCTTACTGCCCTTCTTGCCAGTGCCGTGTCCGCCGCTGGCCGATGTCTCGCCCGGGCGTGGCGGCACGGGGCGAATCAGGCAATGCTTGGTGTAGCCAATCAGATCGCGACGGCCGGCCTTCTCCAGTGCCTCGCGCACCAACTTGTAGTTCTCGGGCTTGCGATACTGGATAAGCGCGCGTTGCATGGCCTTCTCGTGCGGGTCGCGCGCCACATAGATCGGCTCCATGGTGCGCGGGTCCACGCCGGTGTAGTACATGCACGTCGACATGGTGGACGGGGTGGGGTAGAAGTCCTGCACCTGTTCGGGCATGTAGCCCATGTCGCGCACGGCTTCGGCAAGGTCCACGGCTTCCTTCATGGTTGAACCGGGGTGGCTCGAGATCAGATACGGCACAACATACTGCTTGAGTCCATACTCGCGGTTCAGGCGCTCAAATTTGCGACAGAACGCATCGTAGACGGCGCGGCTCGGCTTGCCCATCACGGAGAGCACCGCGTCGCTCACATGCTCGGGCGCCACGCGTAGCTGGCCCGAGACATGGTGCTCCAGCAGCTCGCGCAAAAACTCGTCCGAGGCATCGGCCATAGTGTAGTCAAAACGGATGCCGCTGCGCACGAAGACCTTCTTGACGCCCGGTAGCTGGCGCAGGTCGCGCAACAGCTGCGTGTAGCCGCTTTCGTCGACCACCATGTTCTTGCATACGCTCGGCCACAGACAGCGCTTGTTCTTGCACACACCGTGCTTGAGCTGCTTGTCGCAGGCGGGGCGGCTAAAGTTGGCCGTCGGTCCACCCACGTCGTTGATGTAGCCCTTAAACTCGGGATCGCGCGTGAGCAGCTCGGCCTCGCGCATGATCGAGTCGTGGCTGCGCATCTGCAACACGCGGCCCTGGTGGAAGGTGAGCGCGCAAAACGAGCACTCGCCAAAACAGCCGCGGTTGGAGCTAATGGAAAACTTGATCTCAGCAAAGGCCGGCACGCCGCCTGCCGCGTCGTAGTCGGGATGCCAATCGCGTGCGTAGGGGAGTTCGGCCACCTCGTCCATCTCGTCGGTGGTGAGTGTTGCCGACGGCGGGTTCTGCACCACGTACACGCTGTTGGGATATGGCTCTACCAGGCGATGCCCGGTGATGGGGTCCATATTCTGCTGCTGCACGTTAAAGCTGCGGGCGTAGTTGAGCTTGTCGGCGGCAAGGTCGTCCCAGCTGGGCAGCAGGTCGTAGTCGTAGACCTCGTCGAGCGAACCCGTGCGGTAAACGGTGCCGTTGATATAGGTGATCTGATCGACGGGCAGCCCCGCGTCGAGTGCGTCGGCGATCTCGACAATCGCGTGCTCGCCCATGCCGTAGATGAGGATGTCGGCGCCCGAGTCGAGCAGTACCGAGCGCTTAAGCTTGTCCTGCCAGTAGTCGTAGTGGGCCAGACGGCGCAGGCTCGCCTCGATGCCGCCGATGATGATGGGAGCGTCCTTAAACGTCTGGCGGATGAGGTTGCCGTAGACCGTGACGGCGCGATTGGGACGGCGCCCCTCCTCGCCGCCGGGCGTGTAGGCGTCGGTGTGGCGGCGATGCTTGGTCACCGAATAGTGGTTGACCATGGAGTCCATGTTGCCGGCACTGACGAGAAAGCCCAAGCGCGGCTCGCCGAGCACGGTGATGCTGGCGGGGTCGGTCCAGTTGGGTTGGCAGATGATGCCCACCTTGTAGCCGTGCGCGTCGAGTACGCGGCTGATGATGGCCATGCCAAAGCTGGGATGGTCCACGTAGGCGTCGCCGCAGATGTAGACAAAGTCGCACTGGTCCCAGCCGCGTGCATCCATGTCGGCTCGACTGACGGGGAGGAATTTATCGCGGCCCGGGCGCCAGGGGCGGGCGGGCGCTGCCGGGGTATGAGCGGCGTGGCCGCCCTGGGCCTTGCCGCCACGCTTTTGCTGCTGGCCCTGTTTGCCCTGCTGACTGCGCTGGTTGTTCTGAGCGTGCTGAGGCTTTTTTGCCACGATCCCTCCCGGTGTTTGTATGCTGCACGTAATTGTAACCAGTCTTTTTGGGGCGGGGCTAAAAAGACTGGGGGAGTACATGAGCTGGTGAGTGAGAGCGTCGCTGAGCCAGTCGTTTGTTTCCAGACTGTGTATCTGCGCGTTGGAGAACCCGTCTCGCGCGCACGCCATGTTGTCAATGGGTTACAGTATGAACGGCGGTTATGTTTCCGCCAACGCACGAGAGGGTCGTCAACAAGGAGGATGCACGACGATGCAGCGTGCCAAACAGATATCGGAGTCCATCGAACTGGGCATTATCCTGGCGCTCGCCGGTGGCTTTATGGATGTGTATTCGTACATTGGGCGCGACCATGTTTTCGCCAACGCGCAGACGGGCAACATCCTGCTTGTGGGCGTGAGCATTTCGGAGGGCAATTGGGTGCTGGCGGGACGCTATTTCTTCCCCGTGGTGTCGTTTGCCGTGGGCATTATGCTTGCCGACCTGGTGCACGAGCGGTTTGGCAGCGTGATCCACTGGCGTCAGGTGACGGTGTTCTTTGAAGCCGTCATCTTGCTGGGCGTGAGCTTTATCCCCGGTGACGGTTACAACCTGCTCGCCAACTGCCTTACCTCGTTTGCCTGCGGCATGCAGGTCGAGAGCTTCCGCAAGATCCACGGTCACGGCATCGCTACGACCATGTGCATCGGCAACTTGCGCAACGCGCTGCAAAACGTGGACGATTACATCATCACCCACAGGCGCGGCTTTTTGGAAAACGGCCTGCTGTACTTTGGCGTGATCTTTACCTTTGTGTTTGGCGCCGTGTTGGGCAACTGGTGTATTGAGCGCATGGGCCTGCACGCCATCGTCGTGGCGAGCTTGCTGCTGTTTGTCGCGTTTGCCATCATGTTCATCGACCGCGAGCGCGACTTGCGCTTACGCTGGAAGGTTGCGGCCGAGGCTTGGAAAGAGGGCTGCCGAAAGTAACCGAATGCGGCAAAGGGGCTGTCCCTTTGCCGCAATATTTTTCATCGTCTGTTGAAACGCTTTAAATAGTTTGACGTTCTCACGCGTTTTTTGTTTCAAAAGCGTTAGGATGGGACTCATAGCGTGGGGCGTAATGGATGCCCCGCACACGATGGGAGGCTATCAATGGCTAATCGTTTCGTTCTCAATACCATCTCTTATCATGGTTCCGGCGCCATCAAGGAGATCCCCGGCGAGCTCCAGCGTCGCGGCTACAAGAAGATCTTCGTCTGCTCCGACCCCGATCTGGTCAAGTTTGGCGTTACCGCTAAGGTGACCGACGAGCTCGACGCCGCCGGCATCGCTTGGAGCCTCTACTCCGAGATCAAGCCCAACCCCACGATTCAGAACGTCAAGGACGGCGTCGAGGCCTTCAAGGTCGCCGAGGCTGACGCTATCGTGACCATCGGTGGCGGCTCCTCCATGGACACCGCCAAGGCCATCGGCATCATCATCAACAACCCCGAGTTCGCCGATGTCCGCAGCCTCGAGGGCGTTGCTCCCACTAAGAACCACGCCGTGTTCACCATCGCCGTGCCGACGACCGCCGGTACCGCTGCCGAGGTGACCATCAACTACGTCATCACCGACCCCGAGAAGGTCCGCAAGTTCGTGTGCGTCGACACCAACGACGCCCCCGAGGTCGCCGTCGTCGACCCCGACATGATGGCTTCCATGCCCGCCGGCCTGACCGCCTCCACCGGCATGGACGCTCTGACCCACGCCATCGAGGGCTATACCACCAAGGGCGCTTGGGAGCTCTCCGACATGTTCCACTTTGAGGCCATCAAGCTGATCAGCGAGAACCTGCGTGACTCCGTCGCCGAGGCCAAGTCCGGTCAGCCCGGCTCCGGCCGCGAGGGCATGGCCCTTGGCCAGTATGTCGCCGGCATGGGCTTCTCCAACGTTGGCCTGGGCATCGACCACGCCATGGCTCACACCCTGTCTGCTCACTACGACACCCCGCACGGCGTCGCTTGCGCCATGCTGCTGCCGATCGCCATGGAGTTCAACAAGCCGGTTTGCGCCGAGCGCCTGGCCAAGGTTGCCGTCGCCATGGGTGTTGACACCACGGGTATGAGCACCGACGAGGCTGCCGACGCCGCTATTGCCGCCGTCAAGCAGCTTTCCGCCGACGTGAACATCCCGCACGTCTGCGAGGCCATGAAGGCTGACGAGATCGAGGTCCTGGCCAAGGACGCCATGGCCGACGCCTGCTTCCCGGGTAACCCGCGCGAGGCGACGCTCGACGACGTCATCGAGCTCTTCAAGAAGATCTGCCCGGCTGCCTAACTCAGTTTGGTGGCCCTTCGTCCGTAGGTGTATGGTCTTTTGACTTGCCGCTGGCCCCGCCGTGCTACGCACGGCGGGGCTTTTTGTGCTGCGTCGATGCCCTGAGACGGACAAAACCAAGGCTTACTGTCCGCTGCGGATAGGTGGTGCACTTCCCTGCGTGCATTTTTGGGAGTATTCAACAAGCTCTTAAAAATGCATAACGTTGTGAATGGGCGGTAGTGACCCGCAGGCGCCCATCGACAGCCATTGTGGGCGGGCTATCGATGAGTGGAGGGGGTTGTTACTGAGTTTCTGCTTTGCGACGACCTGCAACACTGCTGTAACCGCGTCGTTTTGTCGTTCGTGATGGGGCCGTTGGGGCCCACGGTGCTGAATACTCCGTTTTTTGCACGGTCCAAGGTGGGGTACCCTGAGACGAAGCAAAAAGATACCTCATTTCTATGCAAATACCGATAGGATTTATGCAAGATTGAGATTGTAAACCGTGCACGTGCACAAAACCGGTGCGGGGACGTCTGGAGGCGGCTCGGCTCCTGGGGCATTGCACGTGCAGAACGGTTAAAATCGGGACTCGGTCTTAGTTTTACTTGGAAGGATGCATATGACTTCTAATATTGATGCTTCTCTAGAGGAGACGCTCTCCTATATTACTGGCCAGTTGAAGACGCTTACCTCGATTGCTTCGCCTACGGGCTATACCCGTGCGGCGACTGATTATCTGATGGAGACCCTGCGCGATATGGGGTTTGGGCCTGAGCGTTCTAATAAGGGTAACGTGCTCGTTGAGCTTGGTGGCGAGGGCGAGCCGCTTGTGTTGGCGAGCCATGTCGATACCCTGGGTGCCATGGTGCGCTCCATTAAGGACAATGGCCGCCTGCGTCCCACGACGCTTGGTGGGCACCAGTGGTCTACGGCCGATGGCGAGAACTGCACCGTCTACACGCGTGACGGCAATGTCTACACGGGCGTGGTCCTCAATACCGAGCCTTCGGCGCATGTGGCCGATGAGCCGGTCAAGACCATCGAGAAGAACATGGAAATCCTGCTCGACGAGAACGTTGACAGCAAGGACGATGTGCTCGAGCTGGGTATTCAGACCGGCGACATCATCGCTATGGACCCGCGTACCACGGTGACGGAGAGCGGCTACATCAAGAGTCGCTTCCTTGACGACAAGCTGTCCGCGTCGATTCTGCTGGGCTTGGCGCGTGCCGTCGCCGCTGGCGAGGTGACGCTTTCGCGCAAGGTATCGCTGCTCTTTACGGTGTACGAGGAGGTCGGCCACGGCGGTGCCTTTGTGCCGGCCGACACGCGCGAGATGATTAGCGTGGACATGGGCTGCGTGGGTGACGACCTGGGCTGCACCGAGCGCATGGTTTCAATCTGCGCCAAGGATTCGGGCGGTCCGTACAACTACGACCTGGTAACCACGCTGTCCAACATCGCGCGCGAGCTGGAGCTCGATTACGCCATCGACGTGTATCCGCACTACGGCTCCGATGTTGAGGCCACGCTTTCTGCCGGCTACGACATCCGTCACGGCCTGATCGGCCCCGGCGTGTACGCGAGCCACAACTACGAGCGCAGCCACATCGACGGCGTGCGCAACACCTACGAGCTGGTCCGAGCCTACGTACAACGCTAGGGGAGCAGCTTGCGACTCGGCTGACCAATTGCTCTAAGGCCCGATTGCTCGGGCCTTTTTTCGCTTCAGTCTGTTTAGTATTATGCTGTATGTAACCAATTAACTTTACGTTTGGAATACTTAACGAGGTGATGCGGCATATGAATACATCTGAGTACTTATCTATGGGTGATGCGGCCCACCTGTTGGGCGTTACGAAAGCCCGCATATCGCAACTTGCCGCATCGGGGACGCTTGTGTGCGATATTGTGGGCGGCCGGAAGATGGTCGAGTACAATTCTGCGATCGCCTATCAAAAGGTCCGCAAGCGAGGACGCCGTCCTGCGGCCGATGTGGGACGCAAGTTTACGCTGATGTCGGCCGACCATGAGGTCGCGCATGTCTCATTTGATCCGACGCGCGAGTTTTCCTTCGAAATCGCCGAGGTCCTCGATGCGCAACGAATGCCGTTCGGCACATGCTCGAGTTCTTCTCCAACGGTGAATAAGCGGGAGCTCAACGCGTGGTGGGGGCATCGGTTGGTGCCCGATGTTCGCCCTGGGCTTATCTCGCGCTATCGTGAACTGGGGATTGCCAGTGGCATCGAGGTTCCGGTTCGGTGCCTGGGCCTATCGCTTTCGGATTGTTATTGGCTGCGGCCGGCCGATTGCGACGAACTCAAATGGCAAAACATCAATTACTTTGAGAACGAATTTGAGCGATCGGCGCCCGAGGGGCGTTCGGGTTGGCTGGAGGGCATCGGTCTTAATAATCCGGATAACACGTCCGAGGGCGAGCTCCCTAAATCGTGGATGATTCGCAACGGTGTTCGCGTTCTGGTCAAGGGGTGCGGCATGGACGATCAACGTCCCTTTAACGAGGCGGTCGCAACGGCACTGCATCGCCGCCTGCTATCGGAGGGCGAGTTTGTTCCTTATACGGTTGAGCGGATGTTCGATGGCCCTGTGTGTCTGTGCGACGACTTTCTTGACGGCCGCGAGGAATATGTTCCGGCTGTTTACGTTAAGAACGCCCTTGGCGGCCAGCGAGGAAACTCGACGTACGACCGGTACTGCCGCTTCCTTGGTAAGCATGGAGCAGACGAGGCTGCCGTGAGAAGGTCTATGTCGCAGATGATCGTTTGCGATGCCCTTTTGGCCAACAGCGACCGCCATTGGCGAAACTTCGGCATCATCCGCAATGTCGACACCCTGGAGATAAAACCTGCTCCGCTGTTCGATAGCGGCAACTGCCTGTGGTACAACGTGCCAACTGCCGTGCTCGCAGCTGGGGAGTTTGGGTTTTCCGCTAAGCCGTTTGGGCCTGACCCTTCCGTCCAGCTGGCGCTTGCGGACTCACTCGGTTGGTTCGACGCATCGCGACTCGACGGATTTGTTGATGAGGCGATCGAGATTCTTTCGCAGAGCGAATGGGCGACGGCGGAGGGTCGACTCGAGGCCATTTGCCGTGGCCTCGAGCGTCGCGTAATCGAGGTTAGTGCCGCCGTTGAGGTACTTCGACACGTGCAGCGATAAACCCGCGGCTACTTAAGTGCGCCGGTTACCGTGCCGCCGCCGAGGACGATGTCGCCGCGGTAGACTACAACGGCTTGGCCGGGGGCGATGGCTCGCTGCGGCTCGTCAAAAGTCAGCAGCATTTGCCCGTCTTCGCCGCGCGTAAGGGTCGCTGCCTGGTCTTTCTGACGATAGCGGTACTTGGCACCTACGCGAATGCCACCGGACGTGAGCTCTGCCTTCATGCGGTCGGCAGGGGCACTCCAGATCCAGTCGTTGGCCGTGAGCGCTGTGGCCGTTAGGTCCTCGGCCTCGCCCAGATGCACGGTGCTGCTGTCGGCGTCGACGCCCGTTACGTACACGGGATGCGCCATCGCGACGCCCAGGCCCTTGCGCTGACCGATGGTGTAGCGCAGCGCACCGTTGTGGCGCCCGACCACGCTGCCGTCGCGCCACACAATGTCGCCCGGTGCAGCGGGATGTCCGCAGCGGCGCTCGATATAGCCCGCGTAGTCACCGTCTGGAATAAAGCAGATGTCCTCGCTTTCGGCCTTCTTGGCGTTGGTAAAGCCCTGCTCGGCGGCAATGCGGCGCACGTCGCGCTCTTTGTCCAGCCCAGCCAGCGGAAAGATCGTGTGCGCCAGGCGTTCCTGCGTAAGCGAATACAAAAAGTAACTCTGGTCCTTTTTGGGGTCCTCGCCGCGGTACAGCTGCCAGGTTCCGTCGGACGCCTGGCTCGTTTTGGCGTAGTGGCCCGTGGCGATGTAGTCGCAGCCCATATCCAGCGCCGCATCCAGCAATGCGCCAAACTTAATGTGGCGGTTGCAGATGATGCATGGGTTGGGCGTCAGCCCCTCCTGATAGGCGGTCACGAAGCGCTCGATAACGTTGCGGTCGAAGGCCTGCTGCAGGTCGAGCACATGGTGGGGCATCCCCAGGCGCTCGGCGACAGCCTTTGCATCGGCGATGTCGCGGTCGACCTTACTCATGCCCGTGACGGGATCGGGCGCGGGGCGGGTGAGGCGCATGGTGGCGCCGACGCATTCGTAGCCCTGGCTTTTGAGCAGGTACGCGGTCACGCTGGAATCGACGCCGCCGCTCATGGCGACGAGCACGCGCTTGTTGTGCATGGGGAGGTTCTCCTTGGTGGCATGTGGCCAAAAAAGAAAAGCGGCGCGGGAGGCTGGTTCCGCGCCGCAGACATTGTAGCAAGTTCGGACGTCTCGTGGGACACCCTGATTGGATGGGCTCAGGCTGCCGGGAGAGAGGAGACCGGCTCGTCCGTGGGCTCAACCTATGGGCGACAGGCCCTTAGTCCTGGAACAGTGCCGTGGACAGGTAACGCTCGCCGGTGTCGGCAAGCAGGGCCACGATGGTCTTCCCCTCGTTCTCGGGGCGCTTGGCCAGCTGC
Organism: Collinsella sp.; assembly: GCA_031296755.1. GTDB lineage: Bacteria > Actinomycetota > Coriobacteriia > Coriobacteriales > Coriobacteriaceae > Collinsella. Next base: position 75,186 of record JAUMMZ010000025.1, on the reverse strand, counting down.
AGTGCGGCCCACACGGCGGCACCGGACGAAATGCCCACGAGCACGCCCTCCTTGTGGCCCACGGCACGGCCGGTGGCAAAGGCGTCGTCGTTCTCGACGGGGATGATCTCGTCATAGACCTGGGTGTCGAGGACGTCGGGCACAAAGCCGGCGCCGATGCCCTGGATCTTGTGCGGGCCGGCCTGGCCCTTGGAGAGCACCGGGGAGGTGGCGGGCTCGACGGCGACGACCTTAATCTCGGGGTTCTGCTCCTTGAGGAACTCGCCCACGCCGGTCACGGTGCCGCCGGTTCCAACGCCGGCGACGAAGATGTCGACCTCGCCGTCGGTGTCATCCCAGATCTCGGGGCCGGTCGTGGCCTTGTGGATGGCGGGGTTGGCGGGGTTCACAAACTGGCCGGCGATAATGCTGTTGGGGGTCTCCTTCTGCAGCTCCTCGGCCTTGGCGATGGCGCCCTTCATGCCCTTGGAGCCGTCGGTGAGCACGAGCTGTGCGCCGTATGCCTGCATAAGCTTGCGGCGCTCGACGGACATGGTCTCGGGCATGGTGATGATCACCTTGTAGCCGCGGGCAGCCGCCACCGAGGCGATGCCGACGCCGGTGTTGCCGCTCGTGGGCTCGATGATGGTGTAGTCGCCGCCGCGCACGAGCTTGCCGGCCTTCTCGGCCTCGTCGATCATGTTTTTGGCGACGCGGTCTTTGACGGAGCCGGCGGGGTTGAAGTATTCCAGCTTGACGAGCACGCGGGCCTTGAGGTCCTCATCGGCCTCAAAGTGAGTGAGCTCCAGAAGCGGGGTGTGGCCGATAAGCTGATCGATGGACGTATAAACATTGCTCATGGTGAACCTCCAAAGTGTTCAAATGACTGGATGCCGTGTGGTTTTACGGTGTGTGTGTAGCAGCGAAACCCACAAACCTTATAGGTTGTTCGTTTTGCTGTTGGCAAGCATAGTAGACGCTAAAGCCTAGTAACGCAATAGGAAATAGAAGATTATGACGAGTCGATTAACCATCTTGACGGGAATGGGTATTTTCAAAACCAATTTTTCGGCTAGAATTTCTACGGACTAAATGACCGAAAGGCAGCACTATACATGTTGGTTTCTACTAAGGGCAGATATGCCCTGCGCGTTATGGTCGATCTGGCCGAGCACCAGGCAGCCGGTCGCATCCCGCTCAAAGAGATCGCGGCGCGACAGGGGATTTCCGAGAAATATCTCGAGAACATTTTGGCTACGCTCGTGCGCGCCAACATGCTCTCGGGCATGCGCGGCAAGGGCGGCGGCTATGTGCTCACGCGCCCGCCCGAGCAATACACGGTGGGCGAGATCTTGCGCCTGACCGAGGGCAGTCTGGCGCCGGTCGCCTGCCTGGATGGCGACTGCAAAGGCTGCTCGCGTTCGGATGAGTGCCCCACGCTTGACGTGTGGAAGAACCTTGACAAGCTCATCAACGACTACCTCGACGGTGTGACGCTCGATCAACTTGTTGCTCCCAACCATGGCTACGACTACGTCATCTAACCCACACCTGCGTTTGGGGACGGGGTGGAAATGGTAGACTCTCTCGTCCTTTGAGACTTGACAAATAAGAAGGCCGCCCATTTTTGCGATGGGCGGCCTTCGTTTTGGGTCGATATGACGGTTCGTATTGAACAGTTCTAGCCCTCGGCGATGCTGTCGAGAATGCTGCGCATGATGGATACCAGGATGCTGCCCATAAAGGCCGATCCAAAGCCGGCAATGGAGATACCCGCGCCCAGCAGATTGACCGACAGGTAGCTGGCCAGCTCGAGCATAAAGCTGTTGACTACGAGCTGAAAAATACCAAGCGTGATAATAGTGAGCGGCAGCGAGATGACCGTCAGGAACGGCTTGACGAGCGAGTCGACGATGTTGAGGAACAGTCCCACGAAGGCAAAGCAGACCCAGGCCTCGGCAAAGCCGAAGGGTTGGATACCGGGGACGAGGAACGTGGCGATCGCGATGGCGATCGAGGTGAAGAGCCAGTTAAGCATAAAGCGCATGGCGTGAATCCTTTCTTGCGCCGGGGTTGCTGGCGTCGCGTGAAGCGGCTTGCGGCGGCGACCTGGATGGTTGCGCGGGCGCGCCGCGGTGTTTGGGCGCCCATTGTCTCAAATATTCGTGGAGCTTACGTGCGCATTCGGTTTCTAAACGGCGTTCGTCCTGAAAAACGCGCCGCTGGCAGAGAGTCTTGTCGCTTTAGTTTGGTGGTGTGCTACACTGCTACGGGCAAAAGCCACAGGCGTTGCCCTATTGCATAGAACGGGCGAACGATGCCCGATGTCAGTATCAACTTCGATGCCTTTTGGCGGGTTTGGCGGTGATCGATGAATATCGAGAACATGTTTGACAAGCCTGATGTCAAGCAGCTGGTCCACGCATTTAGCCTTTTGGACGACGAGAAGGATATCCAAGCGTTTTTGACCGATATCTGCACGCCGCGCGAGATTTGCGACCTTTCTCAGCGTTTGCAGGTTGCGCGCTATTTGGACGAGGGCGAGCCTTATGTTGAGGTTCAGGCCCGTACCGGCGCTTCGTCCACCACGGTGAGCCGCGTTTCAAAGGCGCTGAACGGCGAGTACGGTGGCTACCGCAAGATCCTCATTAAGTTGGAGGATGGCGAGTAGGCCGGCGACAACATTGAATTACGAAGAACCGTCCCTCCGGGGGCGGTTTTTTGATCCCTTGGGGACGGAGGAAAACGGATCACCGGGTTAGACTGACCCCCTCTGTGATCCATTTTCCTCCGTCCTCAAGGGATCAAATCTGTTGGCGTGGGGCAAATCTGTCCGCGTGGGCGGGTAGGATGGATGCATTGATTATTGCGAACAGTTTGAGCGGAGGACCATGCCTGTTCGAATCTATACCACCAATGCCGGCACGGATTTGAGCGATGCCGAGTCGGCGCTGCTTGCCGACCTTATTGTCCGCCACGGGCGTGCCGTGTTGCTGGCACCTACGTTTGCCGAGCTCGACCTGTGCCGTCATGATGCGGCGGAAGCCGGCGTTTCGCTGGGTATCGACTACAAGACGTCTACATCGTGGCTTCGCTCGCTTTGGGAGCTTTTGGGCGACGGGCGCGGTTTCGTCGACAACCTGCAGCGCCAGATGCTGTTCTCGGACATGGTCACGCGTCTCGACGATGCCGACCTGCAGCCGCTTTCGCGCAGCCAGGGCACAGTGCGCATGCTCGCGCGCATGGCCCGCGACGTGTTGCCGGGCGTTGCGGGGACGGGTGCCGAACGATGCCGTGGCGACAACTGCCAGCCTGAGCCAAAAAGCGATGCCGAGGCTCGTGTGTTCGAGCTTTTGCGCGCCTACGCGGGCGGTTTGGACCGTCGAGATATGGTTGAGCCCTGCGAGGCAGCTGACATTATGACCAGTGTCCTGGCCGATAGCCTGCCGGCGTGCACTCGCGCCGTATGCGTGCGCGGTATCACGTCGTTTACGCACGGTCTGCTCGAGCTGCTGTCTGCCGTGGCGAACAATGGGGGAGAGGTCGTCGTGCTGCTTGCCCGCGAGCAGGCGGCGATGCGCGAGGAGCTTGCCACGGCATTTGATGCCCGCGATGTGTTGTTTGAGATCGCGCCGCTAGGGGAGGGTGTCGGCGCGTCTGATGCCGCTTACGGGACCGCCGCTCAGCCTGCCTTTATTGAGGTCGCTGGCCCCCATGCCCGTGCTCATGCTTATGCGGACGCAATTGATGATCTGGTAAAAACGTGCCGGGGTTCCGAGGTCGACGGCGCTTCTGCCGACCCCGTGCGCGTGCTCGTTGTTTCTGCCCGGGCACCCCAGCTGTTCGGCGAACTCGCCTCTCGTCTGGCGGCGCGTCACATTGCGGCCGAGACGACTGAGTTCACGGCGTTTTCTCAATCCATTGCGGGCAGGCAGTTTGCGGCGCTTGCCGGCCTGATCGAGTGCATGAAGGCCGCCGATGAGGGCATGGCGTCAAAGACCGAGTGGTGGCCCGCGCCGGAGCTTACCGACTGGATCTACAGTCCGCTTTCGGGTGCCGACGCCGCGAGCGCCCGCGGCTTCGACAAGAACATACGCCTGTCGCGCAACAAGACCACTGCGGGCGTTAAGAGCCTGCTGCAGAGCGTCCAGGGTCAGGTGAGGGGCGCGCGCAAGGCGGCGAGCGACGAAAACTGGTTTAAGAACGTGCCGTGTGTGGTCTCGGACGTGTTCCAGGCGCTGTGGCGCGACAAACCCGTGACGGCGCTCAAGGCCATGCTCGCCGTTGCCGAGGCGCTGCCCGATCGCGCTCTAGGCGGCCTTGACGGCCAGGCCCGTCGCCAGGCAGAGACGGCTTTGCTGCGCCATGCCATCGACATCCTTATGAACGATGCTCGCGCACTCGACGTGTCGCAGGCCGCGACCGTGCCGGTTCTCGACGGCGTTCGAACCAAGGTGGACAAGCGCAGTACCGCTTACGATTACGCGACCTACGAGGTCGATCGCACGCCACGGGCACAAGTGCGCTTCGTGTCGCTTGCCGATGCGTCGGTTTTGCGTCCTGGCGGCTACGATGCCGTGCTGTTTGCCGATGTCGACCTGGACAGCTATCCGCTTTCGCACGAAGAGGGCCCGCTTGCCACGTTGATGGCCGAGCTGCGCCGCGACGGCGTGTCTTTGGAGCCCGCCGCCCTGCTGCGCGTGCGCTTTGGCCGTGCAATGCAGGCGACGAGCGGTCCGGTCGCGCTTGCCCGCGTGACACACGATCGCCAGGCGCGAGAGTGCTACCCGGCAGCCGTATGGACCGAGCTGCGGGCACATGCCGAGGCCGCTGGCGCTGCCAAGCCCACGTGCGTGGGCGAGGGCGATATCATCGCCGACTTTGATCCCGCGGCAGGTGAAGGCCTCAAGCGCGAGCGCGTGACCTGCGAAGCCCCTCAGCACCTGAGCGATGAAGCCATTCCGTATCTGGTTCTGCGCCGTCGCGATGGCGAGGGCGAGAACGCGCCGCTCGTGCCGCGTCTGACGTCCGCCTCGCAGATCGAGGCCTATTCTACCTGTCCACTGTGCTGGTTCGTGTCGTATCGCGTCAAGCCCCAGTCTATCGACGCGGGCTTTGACAACATGGAGAAGGGCAACTTTGTCCACGACGTGCTGGAGCATCTGCATGCCCGTCTGCCCCAAGAAGGCATGGAGCGCGTGACGCCCGAGAATCTGCCGCGTGCACAGGAGCTGCTGCACGAGGTCTTTGACGAGACGTTGGCCGAGCACGCTGGCAAGCGCGGCACGGAGGGCCCGCTGGTGCCGCTCTCCCCGGTGGAGGAGCGCCAGGTGGCCGAGATCTTGCCGCAGCTGGAGGGTGTGCTTGCCTACGAGTCCGAGGCACTTGCCCCCTTTGCCCCGCGCTACCTGGAGTTCGCCTTCAACGAGCTCAAGGTCGAGTATGCCGGTTGGCCGCTTGGCGGGCGCATCGACCGCGTGGACGTGGACGCCGAGAATCGTGCCGTGGTGATCGACTACAAGCATCGCACGGGCGTTGAGGAGTTTAAGCTCGCCGACCCTACGGTGCGCGACGAGGAATCGGGCACGGCACCCATCGACGATCCGCGCTGGTTGCCACCACATACCCAAACGCTTATCTACGCCCAGGCCATGCGCCGGGCGCTGGATTTGGACACCCGCGCGGCGCTCTACTTTTCGACCAAGGGCGGCAAGCCGGCGTTGCGCGGTGCCGCGAGCGCCGAGCTGCTCGAGGAAGAGCGCGGCGACGGCCGCATCCCGGGCCTTAAGAAAGGTTTCCCCGGCGAGGGTGGCAGCATGGACTTCGACGCCCTGCTCGATCGCGTGGAGGCCGGCATCGCCGAGCGCTTGCGCGAACTCGAGGCGGGCAACGTCGCTGCTGTCGACCCGGCGTCGACGCAGGCCGCGCATGCCCGCTGCTCGTATAACCACGAAGGAACGTTTGTAAGGAGGGACGTGTAGACCATGGATCTTTCGACTTTGATGCCGCAACAGCTGCGGATCGTCAAAACGCTCGACCGCCCGCTGTTTGTCTCGGCGGGCGCCGGTTCGGGTAAGACCTTTACCCTCACGCGCCGCATCGTCTATGCGCTCTCGCCCGAATCCGGTCCGTTCGTCGAGCATCTGGACCAGGTACTCGCCATCACCTTTACCAAGGATGCCGCGGCCGAGATCCGCGACCGCGTGCGCCGTGCGCTTATCGACGAGGGTATGGACGAGGAAGCACTGACCGTCGACGACGCGTGGATTTCGACCATTCACGGCATGTGCTCGCGTATCCTGCGCGCGCACGCGCTGGAGCTGGGCATCGACCCCGAGTTCACGGTGCTCACCGATACCGACGAGCTCATGGATCAGGCTGTTGAGCATGTGCTGGGTCGCGCGACGGCACCCGATGCCGCCCCCGAGCTCGCGGCATCGCTCAAGGCCCTCTATGCCTGGTATCCCATGGCGGGCGAGGGCGGTTCCTTTGGCGGCGGTACGACCATCAAGGGTCTGGTGCGCGACCTGCTGGAGCTGTCGAGCCAGTTGCCGGGCGGTATGGACGACGTGCGCGTGGCGCGCGGCCAGGCCGATACCTCGGCACTCGCCGATGCCTATCGCGCGGCGCTGGGTGCGAGCAAGGCCTCGACCGAGAAGGCGCAGGCGGCGCTCGATGCCATCGACGCGTTCGAGGCGAGCGGCAAGACCATGGCCGATGCGGCGCGACTCATGATGTCGTGCACCATGCCGCGCGCGAGCAAGGCATTCCCTAAGGAGCAAGCCGAGCTGCTCAAGGCCGAGGCCGCCGATGCGTTTATCAATATCGTGCTTGCCTGCGGTGGCCCGGCGCTCGATGCGCTGGTGGGCCTGGCCCGTTCCGTGGAGGCGGAGTACCGTGCGCTCAAGGCCGACCAGTCCGCGCTCGACAATAACGATCTGCTGCGCATGGCATATGAGGCGCTGCGCGATTATCCCGCCATCCGAGCCGCCTACGAGGGCCGCTTTAAGATGGTCATGATCGACGAGTTCCAGGATACCGACCAGATGCAGGTCGACCTGATCCGTTACCTGACCGGCGCGGGGGAGCGTGCGCTTTGTACCGTGGGCGATGCGCAGCAGTCGATCTACCGCTTCCGCGGCGCCGAGGTCGAGGTCTTCCGTCGCCAGGAGCGCAAGGTGGGCTCGTCTACCGCGCCCGAGGCGACTGCCGCGGCCGACGCCCCTGCTGGCGAGCTCGTTAAACTCGTGCGCAACTTCCGCAGCCATGACGAGGTGCTGCGTTACGTGGCACGCGTCTTCGACGGCGATGACGGCGGCCTGATGCAGGGCTTTTTGGATCTTGAGGCGAGCGACGGCCGCAAGGACACGCTGGTGGCGGACGCCTCGCGTCGCCAGGCCCTCTTTGTTGCCGGCGGCAGTACGCAGGAGCGCACGCAGGCCAAGGCCCGTGCGATCGCCGAACGCTTCCGCGCACTTGCCGATGCCGGCCAGCCCCAGGGCGGCATGGTGCTGCTGCTGGGCCGCATGACCAACGCAGATGTCTACGCGCAGGCTTTCCGCGATCAGGGGCTCGACTGCGTCATCGCGGGCGGCTCGGTCTTTGCCCAGGCTGCCGAGGTGCAGACGGTGCGTGCCCTGGTCTGCGCGCTCGCCAATCCGGCCGATACGGCGCAGGGCCTTATGCCGCTGCTCGCCTCGCCGATGTTTGCGCTCGGCGCCCAGGAGTTCCTGGCGCTGGCGACCAAACTCGACGAGCAGACAGGCGAGACGTCGCGCCGCAACATCGATGCGGGCATCATGAGTGATTTCGACGTGCCGGGTTTGCAAGACTTGCCGCTGGTGACGCGCGCCCGCGAGGTGCTGCGGTATGCGCTTCGTCGCGTGGGCCGCGATTCGTTCGCCGCCATCGCGCGCGACGTGGTCAACGCCTCCGGCTGGTTTGTGCGTCTGGCACAGCGCGGTCCCGAAGGCAAGGCCATTGCCGCCAACGTGCTCAAGGCGCTCGACGCCGTGGCCGAGGCGGAGGCCGAGTTCGGTAACTCGCCGCGTTCCATCGCGCTGGCCTTCGACCGCTTCTTGGCGGGCAAGGAAGCCCCGGGTGCCCTCAACGAGGAGGGCGACGGCGCGGTGCGCATCATGACGGTTCACGCATCTAAGGGTCTGGAATATCCGGTCGTGGCGGTCGCCGAGTGCTTTGGCGTGCGTAAGCCCTCGGGTGCGGCACAGATGGGTCGCGTCGAGGGAGGAGCGCAGGTCGTGGCGCTGCCGGCACGCTTCGACGGCGTTAAGCTCACCGACGGAACCTTTGTGAAGGGCGACGACGTCAAAAAGCAGTTTGAGCACGCGTTTAAGGGCAAGGGCACGTCGCTGTGGTTGCCGCCGGAGCTCATGGAGGACGTCTGTGCGACGGGTTCTCCCGCCGAGGCATTTGCTCGCTTGCGCAACGACGACCTTCAGCTTTCGCTCGAAGAGCGGGCTCGTTTGCTCTATGTCGCCATGACGCGTGCGCGCGAGCTGGTGATCTTGGCGATGGATGCCGGCGTGAGCCGTGGCAAGGTGACGGCGCCGACCTTCGACGTCGAGACCGATCTGACCTACGACGTGCTGCGCCGTATTTTGCCGACCGACGCTCTGGGCATGCCGCAGCTCGATGCCGACCGCCTGGTGTTCGACAACTCCCAGCCGGGCGACTACGAGCTCATCACGCTGGCGAACTTTACCTTTGGCGAGCAGGCGTTTGAGGCCAACGCTTCGCTGGATGCCGAGGGCAGGCTCGTTCGTGGCGAAACCGATGTCGCCGATAATGCTGCGCACTCAACCGTGCCCGGTCCTGCCGACCCCAAGCCCGATTCGTTTGAGCTTGTGTATCCCCAGGCGGCGGGCGTGCGCATGGGCGTGTGTCCGTTCCCGGCGCGTGATTCGTACAGCTATTCGTCGATCGCCGCGGCGCTCCATGCCGAGACGGAAGACCGTGCCGCCGAGGCTCATGTTCCCATGGACGAGTCCGGCGATGATGCGGAGTCGGATGGTTCCGAGATGACGGATGCGGACGTGGCTGCTGTCGAGCCCGCCGGCAATCCCATGGCGCTGGGCTCGGCGTTCCATGCCGCCTGCCAGTGGCTCATCGAGATGGGTGCCGATGCGCTGCCCGCTGAGCGTGCCGACGCCCTGGCTCGCCTGTGGCACCTGACGCCGGAGCAGCGCCAGCGCTTCGATGCCGCCCTGGATCGCTGGCTCAAGTCGTCGGTTCGTGCCGAGCTGCTCGCGTGGCCGTGCATCCGTGCCGAAGTGCCGTTCTTCTCGCTGGGCTGCGAGGACAAGGACATTGCCCGCTACGGTGCCTATGCCGAGGGCGCCATCGATGCACTGGCCACCGACCCGGCCGATCCGTCGCGCGCACTGGTCATCGACTACAAGACGGGCGGCACGCCGGACGAGACGCCGGGCCAGCTGCTCGAGAAACACGCCCTGCAGGCGCGCGTCTACGCCGACGTGTTGCACAAGGCGGGCGTTGAGACGGTGACGGTCAAGTTCGTTCGCGTGGAACAGGCCGATCCGACCCTCTTCGTCAAACCTGCCGAACCTCAAGTGGTCACCTACAACTTCTAGCCCTCAGATAACTTGCGGTGGAATACGGACTGTTTTGGCCAAAAAAGCCGCCAAACAGTCCGCATTTCACCGCAACGCATGGGAGAGCCTGGGGCGGTACAATGACTCGAACGGTTCAAACGAATAAGGAGCCATCATGCAGCTCACCAAAATGCTTAAGGTGACGCCGGAGGAGCTTTTTGACGCTCTGGCGGGGTTCATCATGCAGGATATCGAGAACGCCACGGGCAAGCGTCCCAGCCGCAACAAGCTCAACGGCTATAAGTACGAGAAGCGCGCCCAGTCCGCAAAAGGCAAGGCCAAGGGCACGGCGATCAAGGTTAAGATCAAGCACTTTGACTACCCGTGCCTCTATGAGGTCCGTTTTCAGTATGCGGCGGGCATCAATACCATGCGCTATGAGGCTGCACCTGCTGGCGATGGTGCCTGCGAGCTCACCTATACCGAGGATTTTCAGGGTGTGGGTGGCAACACGTCTGGCACGCGCGGCAAGCTTGGCCTCTTCTTCTATGAGCGAAAGCTCAAGAGCCACGCCAACCAGACGATTGATCAAATCGTCAAATACATCGAGGGTGAGCGCCGCGTAAAGGCTAATCCCGCCTTCGCCGATGATACTGCCGAAAACGCTTCGGATGTATTCCATTGATACCCTGTGCAAAAGCTTTACCACTCTTCACATCAGCTGTGAACACTTCAGGCTTCGAGTCAGTAGCGAGCGGCCCGACAAAATTAGTTGATGGAAGTGCCAAATGAATAAGAATGCCGCTACGCAACTGCACATCTATTCCGTCTTTTTCGTTCTCGCGGGATTTGTTTTAAATCGGGGAGTGTTTCTACTTTTCCTTGCGGAGAAAGGAATGTCTGTCACGGAAATCGCGCTTTATCAAGCCCTGTTTAACATTGCAACGGTCGTCCTCGAGCTGCCAACAGGGCTGATAGGCGATTTCTTTGGAAAGAAGTTTTCGATTCAAGTGGGCGTGCTGCTGCTTTTCTTCCATACGGCTGGCATGCTGTTGCTCTCAGGTCCCTTTCTTGTCGTGCTTTCCCTTGTTGAGGCACTCGCCTACTCCCTTCAATCGGGATCCGAACAAGCACTTTTATATGAAATTGCCCGGAATGCCGGTCAAGGAGAGCGTTTCCTCACCATCAACGCTCGGCTGCTTGCCGCGCAATCAATCGCTACGGGAATGGCGATTGTGCTCGGATCTTTCATTGCCCAAGTATCTTGGAGCGCCCTCTACGTATGTGTCTCCGTTTTCTATCTCCTGCAGCTTTTCCTTCTGTATCCCATTGAGAGGACGGAAGCGACCCGTTCTGAAAGCTCTGAAAAGGGAAGGTTTGACGCGGCCAAGATGTTCAGACGCGAAACCTGGCGTGTTGGAGAATCCGCTTTTGCGGTATTGCTTCTTCTAATCGGCACAAGCATGCTCGATGGATTCTATGGGAGTTATTACAACTTGAATCAGTTGGTATTCGACGCATTTGATGCTCCCGTCTCCATAATAGGAATCTTTTTCGGTGCATCCTATGCAGTAAATGCGACGGCCTACATTGCAGCAGATTTCTTCTCATTGCGTTTCGGGAAAAGAAATACCATGCTCGGCTCGATGCTAATCGAGGCTGGCCTTTTCATGATTCTTCCGTGGTTCGCTTCAAATCCGCTGTGTTTGTTTGGCCTTAGCATGGTGCTTTGTTTTCTCCCAGAAGTGGTGTACATCACTTCGGAAAACTTAATCCAAGATGCGATAGCGGACGATCTCCGCGCGACGATCCTTTCCGTCGCGTCTCTGGTAAGGGCTCTCTTTTCTGCAGTGTTTTTCTCCATATTTGGACATGTGTTGGGGTTATATCCCATTCAGATAGCGCTCGGTATTATTGGTGCAATCGCGATAGCAATTACCGCCGTTGTTTCATTAAAAATGGTTGGAATACAGGTCTCCAAGAATTGATATATCGATTGACGAGCTATCCGAAGCGTCGAGCCTTCTTGATGGACATGACTATTCGTCACAAATCATTCCGCGCATCGCCGGGGTTCCAGTAATACTCGATATATCTGGATGCCCTCATTCCCCTTTTTGAAGGTCCCAAATTGACTACCCGTGTGGGTTTGGCTAGGTTCGGGTGCTGTCCGTGCCGTGGGGTAAAATCGTTCAGTCAGAACACGAACCCGCATCGGAGCTCATCACATGGCATTCGTCCATCTGCACAATCACACTGTTTTCTCCATGCTCGACGGCGCAACCCGTATCCAAGATATGGTCAACCGTGCCGTTGAGCTTGGCATGCCCGCCGTGGCCATTACCGACCACGGCTACATGTATGGCGTGCCCGATTTGGCGCTGGCTTGCGACGCCGTCAACCACAATACGCCCGAGTACAAAACCTGGAGCCACGACAAGGCCTTCTTGGAAAAGGACCGCCGCGACGAGCTGGTGGAGCCCGATCCCGAGGAAAACCCGCGCGAGCATGCCCAGTATGTGAAGGACATGGCCATGTGGGACGAGAAGGGCAACATCGACGAGCTCAAGCCGCCCCTGGTCATCAAACCCATCTTTGGCTGCGAGGTCTACTTTACGCCGGACGAGACGCTCGCCCGCGACCACAAGCCCGAGCTCTACCACATGATCCTTCTGGCCAAGGACCAGGAGGGCTACGTTAACCTGATGCAGACGGTCTCTGAGGCCGCCGTGCAGGGCTTTTACTACAAGCCACGCGTGACGCTCGACAACCTGCGTCGCCATGCCAAGGGCATGATCTGCACGAGCGCCTGTATCGCCGGCATCATCCCCAAGTACATCGACCGCGGTGACATGGAGGGCGCCATCAAGTGGGCCGAGACCTTCCGCGACACCTTCGACCCCGGCGACTTCTACATCGAGATTCAGGAACACGGCATTACCACCGATAACGGCCTGACCGACGAGCAGATGGACCGCACGCTCATCGACATTGCCAAACAGGTAGGCGTCAAGGTCATCGCCACCAACGACTTCCACTACCTGCGCCGCGAGGACGCCCCCGTGCAGGACGTCATCATGTGTATTGGCATGAACGCCAAGGTCGACGACCCTAACCGTATGCGCATGACCGGCTCGGAGTTTTACATGAAGACCGAGGAGGAGATGCGGGCGATGTTCCCGTATTGCCCCGAGGCCTGCGACAACACGCTCGAGATCGCCGACAAGTGCTACGTGGAGCTGGACTGGGACTCCATCATCCTGCCGCGCTTCCCGTTGCTCGACCCCGGCGAGACGCACGAGAGCCAGTTCCGCCGCGAGTGCGAGAAGGGCCTGCGCCAGCACTACGGCGACGACTGGGCCACGCGCGAGATCGGTGGCGTCAACATCAAAGAGCGCTTTGAGTACGAATACAAGGTCATCTGCGACAAGGGCTTTGCCGCCTACTTTTTGATCGTTGCCGAGTACGTGCAATGGGCCAAGGACAACGGCATCGGCGTCGGCCCCGGCCGTGGTTCTGCCGCCGGCGCTATCGTCGCCTACGCCATGAACATCACCGCGTTCGACCCGCTCGAGAACGGCCTGATGTTCGAGAGGTTCCTGTCCCCGCAGCGTACCGAGATGCCCGATATCGATATGGACTTCGACGATGAGCGGCGCCTCGAGGTCGTGGAGCACGTTCGCCAGCTCTACGGCCCCGAAAAGGTCACCCACGTCATCACCTACTCGACCATCAAGGCCAAGCAGGCCATCAACGACGCCGCGCGCGTCCTGGACTACCCGGTCTACATGGGCCAGCGCCTGTCCAAGATGGTCTCGAGCGACCCCAAGGTCAAGCTCAAGCAGGTGCTCGACAAACAACCCGGCAAAGAGGATCTGTTTAACCCCGACTTTGCCGAGGCCTATAAAAAGGACGACGACGCCCGCCGAATCATCGACACGGCGCTCTCGATCGAGGGCCTCACCCGTGGCGAGGGCGTGCACGCGTGCGCCGTTCTGATCTGCCGCGACCCCGTCAACGAGCACGTGCCCACCAAGCTCGACACCAAGGGCGGCGTCGAGATTACCCAGTACGAGGGCCATACCGTTGCCGACATGGGCCTGCTCAAGATGGACTTCCTGGGCCTGCGTACGCTGACGGTTATCTCCAAGGCAAAGGCCAACATCAAAAAGAACTTCGGCATCGACATCAAAGAGGAAGAGATTCCCTTTGACGATCCCGAGATCTTTAAGCTCATGGGCTCCGGCCATACCGCCGGCGTCTTCCAGGTCGAGTCCGCCGGCATGACGGCCACGATCAAGAACATGAAGCCCACCGAGTACAAGCACGTCGTAGCATTGATCGCCCTGTACCGACCGGGCCCGCTGGGCGCCGGCATGGTTTCGTCCTACATCAACCGTATGAACGGCAAGGAGCCGGCCGTCTCCTACGACGACCGCCTGGACGACATCCTGGGCGAAACCTACGGCACCATGGTCTACCAGGAGCAGGTTATGCTCATCTCCGTCGAGATGTGCGGCTTCTCCAAGGGCGAATCGGACTCGCGTATCCGTAAGCCCGTGGCTAAGAAAAAGATCAAGCTGCTCACGTCGACGGTGCTCCACTGGGAGGATGGCTCGGACGAGACCACCTACGACCACTGGATGAACGGCGCTATCAAGAACAACTACACGCGCGAGGTCGCCCAGAAGATTTGGGACGATGTTCTCGAGTTCGCATCCTACGCCTTCAACAAGTCGCACTCCGCCGGCTACGCCATCCTGGTTATGCAGACGGCGTGGCTCAAGGCGCACTATCCGCACGAGTACATGGCGGCCGTTCTGACGTCCTATACGGGCAAGACCGACAAGATCGTGCACTATGTCTCGGCATGCCGTCACGACGGCATCCCCGTGCTGTCGCCAGATGTCAACGAGTCCGGCACCGAGTTCACGGCTACCAAGGAAGGCGTGCGCTTTGGTCTGGCCGGCATCCGCGGCGTGGGTACCGGCGTGGCGCAGGCGATTATCGCCGAGCGCGAGGCGGGCGGTCCGTTTAAGACGCTGCACGACTTTGTCGAGCGCGTGGACTCGAGCCAGGCCAACCGTCGCGTGATCGAATCGCTCATCAAGGCAGGCGCCTTTGACTCCACGGGGTATCCGCGTCGCCAGATGATGCACTTTGTGGACAAGAACAACCCCGAGAACATCATTGACGCCGCGATAAAGCGCCAGAAGGACCGCGCGAGCGGCCAGACCTCGTTCTTCGATATGTTTGGCGACGTTGAGGGCTCGGGCTTCGAGGTCAGCGTGCCCGATCCGGACGGCCAGGAATGGGACCGCCACCTCAAGCTGAGCCAGGAGAAGGAGGTCCTGGGCATCTATGTTTCGGACCACCCGCTGCGCCCGTTTGAGTACGCGCTCAGCAAAGCGCGCGACTTCTCGTTCTCGCAGATCGATACCGGCTACGAAGTGCAAAACCCCACGGGCGGCACCATCAACCAGGAGATCCCCGAGGGCAAGGCACTGTGGTGGGCCGGCATGGTCTCGAGCGTGTCCAAGCGCGTGACCAAAAACGGCGACCCCATGGGCATCGTTCAGCTCGAGGACATGGAAGGCGAGGCCACCGTCGTGGTGTTCCCCAAGACCTACAAGGAGGCCGAGGGGTACCTGTACGGCGAGGTCGATCCCGAGACCGGCGCACAGCTGTCCGATGCGTTTGTTCGTATTAAGGGCAAACTCGAGCGCTCGGACCGCGGCGACCAGATCATCGCGCAGGAGATCGTGCCGCTGGAGCTCAACGAGGAGAACAACAAGCCCAAGGTGTTTGAGGTCATGGTGCCCAACAGCCGCTTTAGCCAGGGCAACATGGCGCGTCTTGCCACGGTGCTCACCGCTAACCCGGGCGGCGACCGTGTGGAGATCTTTATCGAGCAGGTGGACGGACGCGTGCTGCGCGCCGAGGTGCCTGCCAAGGTCAACGCGCGCTCGATTCCGCTGCTGGCCGAGGCCAAGGCAATTGTGGGTAACCAGGGTCGCGTGACGGTGATCTAGGGACGGCGTTGCTGAGAGGTACTCGGTGCGAGATTGGAGGAAGTGATGGCACAGGGGACGTTTGTGCAGGCGCTCCGGAAAGAGGCGGCGCTGAGCGGCACCTTTATGAAGGGGCGTTCGCTCATGCTCAACGGCGCCGTGCTGTCGATCGAGGACAGCGGCTCGCGCTTCTCCAAAAACGTGACGGTTGAGGGTGCAGTGCGTGGCTCGCGCGGCGACCTGTACAAGACGCACGTGGCGCTCGACATGGACGAGCACGAGGTTATCGACTACGACTGCGATTGCCCCGCCGCCTTCCGCTATTCCGGCATGTGCAAGCACGCCATCGCCACGGCGCTGGCGTATCTGGATGCCAGTGGCGCCGAGCCCGTCGAGGGTTTGCGCACGCCGGTCCGCACGTTTACAGTACCGCCCGCACAGTCCAAGCAGCCCACGCGCCCCGCGCCCACCGCATCTGCGGTCAACCCCAACTTTCCCTTCCCGGCGCCCGTCCCCACGAGCCCGAGCCTTGTGGCGGCGCTTTCCGATCTTTCGGACGCGCGCATGGACGAGCTCGCGGTCATGCGTCGCAAGCTCGCCAGCACCATTGACCCCGATGCGCCCAAAGCGGTGCTGGAGCCCTCGCTGGTGCCGTACTACAATCCGCTGTTTGCCGATCGTTTTAACTGGGCGCTCGAGTTTCGCATTCGTAGCGGTTCGGTGTCCTACGTGGTTAAGGATATCGACGGCATGGCCGATGCCTATGTGCGCGGCGGTACGTTCTCCTATGGCAAGAAGCTTACGTTTGCCCATGTGCCCGAGGCTTTCGATGACGTGTCGACAAAGCTGCTCGACTTTATCGCAATGACGGTCGCCTACCTAGGCGATATTACGAGCTCGCGCTCGGCGTCGTATGACTTTGTCCGCAACGGTTTTGTCGCCGAGCGTCAGTTGCCGGTATCCGAGCATTCCATCGTGTCCGTGCTGGACCTGCTGCGCGGCAGGACCATGTCCTTTGAGCCTGCTTGGTCGCGGGGAACGACGACGCATCGCGCCTACGAGGTGGCAGTCGAGCCGTCGCCGCAGGGGGAGGGCGAAGTCCCGGCTAAGCGCCCGCCGCTCCTTGCCGCCAAGATTGCACCGGCGGCGGGAGGCAGCTACGACTTGCGCCTGCCGGCCGATACGTACTGCTTTGTCGCAGGCGACGCAGCCTATCTGGTCGATACGCGCCGCGCGCGCCGTACCGACACGGCGTTTGCCCAGCATGCGGCGCCGTTCCTATCGCACTTGTTGCCCTGCCGCATGCCGGTCCATATCGCCGCCGACCAGGTGGGCGAGTTCTGCCGCATGGCGCTGCCGATCTTGCGCGACTACACCGACCTGACCGCTCCCGCCGTACTTGACGCCGTGGCGCCCGAGCCGAGTTTTGCCATGGCGATTGGCGTCGACGATGGCCTTGTGACCTGCAAGATTACGGTGGCCTACGGCGATTGGTCGGCAGATCTCTTTAGTCTTGGTGCTCCGGGCAGTCCTTTCGAAGAGCAACGCCCCGGCGTTCCGCCCCGCGATACGCTGGCGGAGTTTCGCGTTATGGACACGGCTGCCCTGTACTTTGATTTCCGCGAGGGCGGCCTGGCGTTTGAGGAGCGCGATGACGAGAGCCTGTTCCACTTGCTGACCGAGGGCCTGTCTGCCCTGTCTGAGCTTGGAGAGGTCATGCTCAGCGACCGCCTGCGCCAGATTTCGGTCCGCCCTGCGCCCAAGCTCTCGGTGCGCGCCACCGTCAAGAGTAACTTGCTCGACGTCGAGCTGGGTGCGAGCGGGCTTTCGGCGGGCGACCTTGCCATCTATCTGGACTCGTATAAGCGCCACCAGACGTTCGCGCGCCTTACGTCCGGCGACATCGTTCGCCTGGATGAAGGTGCCCGCGCTGCGTTTGGCCTTGCCGAGGACCTGGGCGTCGATGCCGTCGACCTGCTCGACGGCGTGTCGCTTCCCGCGTCGAGTACCCTGTTCGTCGACAGCATGCTTGCGCGCACGCCCGCGCTCGAAGCCGATCGCGATGCCGCATTCCGTCGTACCGTCGAACGCCTGGATACGCTCGGCAAGATGGACTTTACGGTGCCGACATCTCTCAAGGCCACACTGCGCGGCTATCAGGTCGACGGCTACCAGTGGTTCGGCTCGCTCGAGCACCTGGGCCTCGGCGGTATCTTGGCCGACGATATGGGCCTGGGCAAAACGCTGCAGATGATCGCACATATCCTGGCGCGCGTGGAGGCGGGGGACACTAAGCCCACGCTCGTGGTGTGTCCTGCGTCGCTCGTGTATAACTGGACTGCCGAGCTGGAGCGTTTTGCCCCGTCGCTCGATGTGTGCGCCATCGTGGGCGCCAAGGCTCAACGCCGCGTGCAGATCGCCGGCGTGGCCGAGCATAACGTGGTTGTGACGTCGTATGACCTCATGCGCCGCGATATCGACGAGTATGCCGAGCAGGACTTTGCCCGCGTTGTGCTCGACGAGGCCCAGTACATTAAAAACCCGCTCACCCAGGTGGCCCGCGCCACCAAGCGCCTGCCGGCCGGTGTGCGCTTTGCCTTGACGGGCACGCCCATCGAAAATCGCCTGTCCGAGCTCTGGAGCATCTTCGACTTTTTGATGCCGGGCCTGCTTGGCACGCGCGAGTCGTTTGCCAAGCGCTTCGAAAGCCCGGTCGAGCATGCCGAGGGCGATAGCGCCGCTCGCCTGCGGGCGCTCGTGTCGCCGTTTGTGCTGCGTCGTGTAAAGGAAGACGTGGTTGCCGACCTGCCCGAGAAGATCGAGGACACCGTCATGGCGCAGCTCACCGGCGAGCAGCGCAAGCTCTACCTGGCCAACCAAGACCGCATCGCCCAGCAGGTGCAGCATCGCGAGACATCCGAGTTTAAGAAAGACAAGCTCAAGGTGCTCGCCGAGCTCACCAAGCTGCGCCAGATCTGCTGCGACCCGCGTCTACACTACGAGGATTACAAGGCGGGGAGCGCCAAGCTCGACGCTTGCATGGAGCTCGTGCACGGTGCGCTCGACGGCGGGCACCACATTCTGCTGTTCAGCCAGTTCACGGGCATGCTCGATATCATTGGCAAGCGCCTGGCCAAGGAGGACATCGGCTTTCTTAAGCTCACGGGCGCTTCGTCCAAGGAGAGCCGCGCCAAGATGGTCGCGCAGTTCCAGGCGGGCGAGGTGCCGGTGTTTCTGATCTCGCTCAAGGCGGGCGGCGTGGGCCTCAACCTGACGGCGGCCGACGTGGTCATCCACTACGACCCGTGGTGGAACGTGGCCGCGCAGGACCAGGCGACCGACCGCGCGCACCGTATTGGCCAGCAACATTCCGTGACCGTGTACAAGCTCATCGCCAAGGACACGATCGAGGAGCGCATCATGCAGATGCAAGAGTCCAAACGCGACCTGGTCAACAGCGTGCTCGGCGGCGATGGCATCTCCTCGGCGCTGTTTACCCGCGAGGATGTTTTGGCACTGCTCGGCGGCGACGGGCGTTAACCCGCTCGGGTGAGGCCGCCAGGGCGGATAGCCCGCGCTGTCCCATCGTCCCCGCTCGTTATGTGTTCATTTGCCATGCCGTGGATGGTTCGCTTGCCTTTGGGCATAAGAACCTCAAGAACATCGGCACATCAGCAAAGGAGAACATCATGGCGAAATTCTTTAAGGACCCCGATGGCAAGCTCATTGCCGCCCTTGGCAACGACGTTGCAACCCCCGCCGGCTGCACAGAGCTGACCGCGAACACCGAGGACGCGGCGCACGAGAAGCACGTGCCGGTCGTCGAGAGTGAGCGCGATGGTCACGTGATCCGTGCGCGCGTGGGCTCGGTCGAGCATCCTATGGTGCCCGAGCACTACATCGAGTGGATCGCCCTTGAGGCCGAGGGCCGTCTGGAGGTCCATTACCTTGAACCCGGCATGAAGCCCGCGACGTTTTTTGCCGGCGGTTCCAAGACCGGTACCGTCTATGCCTATTGCAACCTGCACGGGCTGTGGTCCGCGACGTTCTAGGAGCGCGCCCCCGCTCGGGGTATCATAGCTAGCATATGCACATGCGAGCGCCGACTGCATCATGCGGCCGGCGCTTTTACTACGACAACGATGGTTTACGACGGAAAGGGCTGAGCCATGAAGCTCGCACTTGCACAGATCGATATGCGCCTGGGTGATATTGAGGGTATCTGCGGTCGCATCGAGGACCAGGCGCGCCTGGCCCACGAGCGCGGTGCGCGCGTCCTGTGCGTGCCGGCTCCGCTCTTTATGGGAGCCCTGCCCGGCGGCCTGGTGGGCACTGCCGACTTTGAGCACGACATACTTGCCGGCTTGACCGGCGTCGCCGAGCGCATCCAAGAGCTCGATATGATCTGCATCGTGCCCGCGGCAGTTTCGTTTGAGGGCCAGCCCCTGCTCGACTACATGATGCTCAAGGACGGCCATGTGGTGCCGGCCCGTTCGAGCATTGCCCTGCAGCGTGGCGAGAGCAACGACGCGCGTTGGGCGCCGCCGGTGTTCGACGTGGACGGCGTGCGCATCGCGGTGATCTTTGACCTGGACCGCGAGCTCGAGATGCTGCCGACCGGTGTCGATCTCATTGCCTATTTCCAGTTCAACGCATTCGATATGACCGACCGCGAGACCGCCGCGATCGCCGCCGTGCGCAGCGGAGCCTACCGCAAGATCGCATCCAAGCGCAGCGTGTGGTTTGCCTGCATGGCGCCGATTGGTGCGTACGACGAATCGGTGTATACCGGCGGCTCGTTTGTGCTCGACGACTGCGGCCGCGTGGTGGCCCAAGCGCCGTGTTTTGAGGAGAGCCTACTGGTTCAGGAGATCCAGCGCGGTGTGATGCTCGATGCCTTGGAGGACCACGAGCTGCCCGAGTTTCGCTCCGAGGAATGGCTGTGGCAGGCGCTGGTGCTCGCCGTTCGCGATAACGCCCGCGCCCGCGGTACGTCGCGCGCCGTGGTGGCGCTCGAGGGCGACTTGCCGTCGTCCCTACTGGCGGCGCTTGCCGTCGACGCCCTGGGTCCGCGCAATGTGGTCGGCCTGGTGCTGGGGCGCAACCGCATCTTTACGCCGGCGCAGGAAGAGGCCGAAGCCGCCCGTTGCGCCGCCGTTCGCGCCATTGCCGAGCGCCTGCATATTCGTACGGTTGAGCGCGATGCGCCGGATGCCGCGCGTGTGCTCGACCGCGATGTGTCGGCGGGCGACGCCGAGCGCCTGCGCTCTCGCACGCTGGGCCTCATGTTGGAGGACACGGCGCTCGAGCTGGGCGCGATGGCTCTGAGCCCGCTTTCCAAAACTGAGTACGCGCTGGCGGCGCCCGCGCTTTGCGGTGGCTACCAGGGCGATTATGCGCCCTTTGGCGATGTGTATCTGTCGACCCTCGAGTTTGTGGCGCGCGTGCGCAACCGCACGTCTGCCGTGGTGCCGCAGGAGCTCGTGACGCTCAACGCGGTGGAGGATTGCATGGAGCGCGTGCTGGCGCAAGCGCTCTCGACGCTTGACGGTCCGGTCGACATGCTCGACCGCGCGGCGCAGCTGCTCGGTGGGCTTGAGCCGGGCGAGGTCGATGGCGCGCTCGAGGCGCACGTGGACCGCAATCGATCTTTCGACGACATCCCCATGGCCGCCGGCAAGCCCGAGGCTTGCTCGCTGCTGCTGATGCTCGTGCGTCAGGGCGAGGCCGCCCGCCGCATGCTGCCGACGGCGCCGATCGTCTCGGCCCGCTCGTTTGTCGAGCGCGCTTGGCCGTACATGCTCGCATGGTCCGACCTGGGGTTGAGCGGCAAGGAATGCATGACGGTCGATGCGCTGGCGCGCGCCGAGGTGAATCGCTTTGCTGACGAAGATACAAGCGAACGCATGCGTGGCGAGATGATGGGCTTACTGGGTGACCTGTTGGGTATTTCGCCCGAGCAGATGGAGGAGCTGCGCTCCGAGGATGGTCAGCGTCGCCTGCATGAGGGCATGAAAAAGTTTGAGGGCGAGGTCCAGGACGCCATCGAAAAGATGATGGGCGGCCAGGGTGGCCCGCAGGGTGGGCCCCAGGGCGGACCGATGCCGCACCCGCCGGTTGATTCCCGACAGTTCCCATTTTTCTCGCAGAACTAAACTAGGGATGGGATTCGCTTCCAACCCCGATACTTCAACTAAGCATCTTAGCCCCGTTGTGTTATTCTAGAACAGACGTTCGTGAATAGTGCGCGGGGCCTTGCCTTGCGCTGCACTTGTGGCGAGGGGAGGTTGGCTTGGTCATTTTGGGTATCGACCCCGGTTTGGCCCATACGGGTTGGGGGATTATCGAGGAACGGCGTGGCGAGGTTCGCTGCCGTGCCTACGGCTGTATTGAGACCAGTGCCGGAAGCCCGCTCGCGGTGCGCCTGTCGCATATCGCCCACGACCTCAAGGGCGTCGTCGAACGCTACCGTCCCGATACCGCGGCTATCGAGAGCATCTACTTTGGCGCCAACGTTCGCTCGGCCATCCCTACGGCGCATGCCCGCGGTGCTGCGCTCGTGGCGCTTTCGGAGTGCGCGCTCGAGATTGGCGAGTACACGCCCATGCAGATCAAGCAAGCTGTGGTGGGCACCGGTGCCGCAGATAAGCGGCAGGTCGCCTACATGGTGCGCACGCTCACACAGCTCGATCACGACCCGCATCCCGACCATGCCGCCGATGCCCTGGCTTGCGCCATCTGCCACGTTAACCTCAGCCGCACCCGGGCGCTTACCGGCGGCGAGTTCTATCAACAGAGAGGAACCGGATACTGATGA
This sequence comes from Collinsella sp., assembly GCA_031296755.1. Classification (GTDB taxonomy): domain Bacteria; phylum Actinomycetota; class Coriobacteriia; order Coriobacteriales; family Coriobacteriaceae; genus Collinsella. Next base: position 52,807 of record JAUMMZ010000025.1, on the reverse strand, counting down.
TCTCCCAGCTCCATGGAACGCTTGTCGAGGCCACGATGAGCTCGGCCGTCGTCGATGTGTCGGGCGTGGGCTTTGAGCTCGGCATCTCGGGCAGCACCGCCGCCACTTTGCCGACGCCCGGCGGCGAGGTTCGCCTCTATACCCGTATGCAGGTGCGCGAGGATGCCATGACGCTCTTTGGTTTTGCCTCCAAGGACGAGCGCACGATGTTCGATCGGCTCGTGTCCGTCTCGGGCGTCGGTCCGCGCCTGGCGCTTGCCGTGCTCTCCACCTATACCGTGGGGCAACTGTATTCGCTGGTGATGGCCGAGGACGACAAGGGTATGGCCAAGGTGCCCGGTGTGGGCAAAAAGACCGCGCAGCGCCTCATCTTGGAACTCAAGAGCACCTTTGCCAAGGACAAGGGCTTTGTGCCGGTCGACGTGATTCCCGGACAGGTTGTGATGCCGGTTCCCGCCGCCGCTCCCTCGGCGATCGATGACGCCCGTGCGGCGCTCCTTTCCATGGGCTTTAGCCCGCAGGAGACCGATGTTGCCCTGAGCGGGTATGATGGGCAGGATATGCGTGTCGAGGATCTGCTCGGCGCGGCGCTTAAGCGACTCGGAATGGATGCGTGATGTGGGAAGCCGATGACTCTCAGGACCTGTGGGCGACGCCCGGCAACTCGCCGGCGGCATCCATGGCGCATGGCGAGCGCATGGTGGGCTCGGAGCTGACGCCCGAGGACCTTGATGTCGACCGTACCCTGCGCCCCCAGCGCCTGGATGACTACTGCGGCCAGGAGCATATCAAGCAGAGCCTGCGCGTGCTGATCGAGGCCGCGCAGAGCCGCGGCGAGACGCTCGACCACGTGATCTTCTCGGGCCCTCCGGGTCTGGGCAAGACCACGCTGGCTACGGTTATCGCCAACGAGCTGGGCGCTCAGATCAAGACGACGAGCGGTCCGGCCATCGCGCGCACCGGCGACCTGGCGGCCATCCTGACTAACCTGCAGCCGGGTGATGTGCTGTTTATCGACGAGATCCACCGCCTCAACCGCTCGGTCGAGGAGGTCCTGTATCCTGCGATGGAGGACTTTGCCCTCGATATTGTGATCGGCAAGGGTCCGGCTGCACGCTCGATTCGCCTGGATATCCCCAAGTTCACGCTGGTGGCGGCAACGACTCGCTCGGGCATGTTGACCGGCCCGCTACGCGACCGTTTTGGCATTTCGTATCGTCTGGATTACTACACCGTCGAGGAACTCGCCCAGATTGTGACACGCTCGGCGACCATCCTGGGCGTGACGATTGACCATCCCAGCGCGCTCGAGATCGGCTCGCGTTCGCGCGGCACGCCGCGTCTTGCCAACCGTCTGCTCAAGCGCGTGCGCGACTATGCGCAGGTGCGCGGCAACGGTCCCATCGAGCTCGATATCTGCCGTCAGGCACTCGAGTTCTTTGAGATCGATGAGCTCGGCTTGGACTGGATGGATATTCGCATTTTGGAGACGCTTGCCAAGACGTTCTCCGGACGTGCCGTCGGCCTGACGACGCTTGCCAGTGCGGTGGGCGAGGACCCGGGTACGCTCGAGGATGTCTACGAGCCCTATCTGCTGCAGTGTGGGTTGATGATTCGCACGCCGCAGGGTCGCCAGGCAACCCTCCGCACCTTTGAGCACCTGGGGATTGAACCTACCGTTTAGGGCGTTTTGTTTTGGCGGGCTGTTGGACTATCGCTGGGCATCGGGTAAACATATCGCCGTTCATCGGTTATGGGCGTTTTACTATTGCGCGCCCGTGCTATGCTGAATTGGTCTTTTTCTCATTCGGTAACGAAAGGACCGCCCATGCCTACTGACATCGAAATCGCACGTTCTGTCACGCCGCTGCCTATTACCGAGGTGGCCAAGAACGCCGGCGTCGACGTTAAGCACCTTATTCCGTACGGCTTCGACAAGGCTAAGGTCGACTATTCACTGCTCAACGAGCCGACTGATCACCAGGCCAAGCTCGTCCTCGTGACCGCTATCAACCCAACGCCCGCGGGCGAGGGCAAGACCACCACGACCATCGGTCTGGCCGATGGCCTGCGTCGTCGCGGTATCAAGAGCGCCGTGGCCCTGCGTGAGCCTTCGCTCGGTCCCGTCTTTGGCGTCAAGGGCGGTGCCGCTGGCGGCGGTTGGGCCCAGGTCATTCCCATGGAGGACATCAACCTGCACTTTACCGGCGACTTCCATGCCATCGGTGCTGCCAACAACCTGCTGGCCGCCATGCTCGATAATCACATCCAGCAGGGCAATCAGCTCGGTATTGACGTTAAGCGCATCACCTGGAAGCGCGTCGTCGACATGAACGACCGTCAGCTGCGCCATGTTATCGATGGCATTGGCGGTAAGGCCCAAGGTGTGCCGCGCGAGGACGGCTTCGACATCACCGTTGCCTCCGAGGTCATGGCAATCCTGTGCCTGTCTACGAGCATCAACGACCTCAAGGAACGCTTGGGCGAGATTGTCGTCGGCTATAGCTTTGCCGGCGAGCCCGTCCGTGCCCGCGACCTCAAGGCCCAGGGTGCCATGGCCGCGTTGCTTAAGGACGCGCTTAAGCCCAACCTGGTGCAAACGCTCGAGGGCACGCCCGCGTTTGTCCACGGCGGTCCCTTCGCCAACATTGCCCACGGCTGCAACTCTATTATGGCCACGCGTATGGCGATGCGCTTTGGCGATGTTGCCATTACCGAGGCCGGCTTCGGTGCCGATCTGGGTGCCGAGAAGTTCCTCGACATCAAGTGCCGCATGACGGGCGTTAGCCCCAGCGCCGTCGTGGTCGTCGCGACCGCTCGTGCGCTTAAGTACAACGGTGGCGTCGCCAAGGCCGACCTCAACGAGGAGAACCTCGAGGCACTCAAGGCTGGCATGCCCAACTTGCTGCGTCATGTCGACAACATCCAGAACGTTTATGGTCTGCCCTGCGTGGTCGCCATCAACCGCTTCCCGACGGACACCGAGGCTGAGCTTGCACTCATCGAGTCCGAGTGCCAGAAGCTCGGCGTCAACGTTAAGCTTTCCGAGGTCTGGGCCAAGGGCGGCGAGGGCGCGCTCGAGCTTGCCGATGAGGTCATGCGTCTGATTGAGCAGCCGAGCGAGCTCAAGTTTGCCTATGAGGACGGCGTTGATGTCGCTGATGCCCTCGAGGCCGTTGCCGCCAAGGTCTACCGCGCCGACGGCGTTGACTTTACGCCGGCCGCCAAGCGCCAGCTCGCCGAGCTGCGCGAGAATGGCTTTGGCAACCTGCCGGTGTGCGTCGCCAAGACGCAGTACAGCTTTAGCGACAACGCCAAGGCCCTGGGCGCTCCCGAGAACTTCCGCATCACCGTGCGTGAGCTCAAGGTTTCTGCCGGCGCCCACTTTGTGGTCGCGCTGACCGGCAGTGTTCTGACCATGCCGGGTCTGCCCAAGGTGCCCGCGGCCGAAAACATCGACGTCGACAACGACGGCAACATCACCGGCCTGTTCTAAGTCTGCTGTCCATAGCTGCTTGTCCGCCCCGCCGTGCCCACAAGGCCCGGCGGGGCTTTTTGATCCTTAGGCCCGCGCATGTCTTGTAGATACCGACGGACTCTGCCCATCATAGGCTTTTGCGCGGGTAGAATGCATGGATAACTTGAGGCTCACGCGCGACGGAAAGGAATCGTTGCATGGATCAGGACAAGACAACCGTGATGGGCGGCTACGGTTCCGCGCAGGCTGGCGATAGCGCCGATGCGACCCGCGTTGTTCCCAACCCCGGTTATGTCGACCCCGCCGCGACGCAGCCTTCTGCCGAGCCCACACGAGTTATGGGCTATGGCGACGCGGCGCAGGACCCTTACGCTGCATCTTTGCAAAGCCCCTATGGCAACGCGGCGGCAGACCCGTTTGATTACGCGCCGCAGGATTCTTATGCCGCCTCGACGCCGAATCCCTATGATGACCTGCCGCAGAATCCCATTCCGCAGCCTCAGCAGACGACGTATATGCCTCGCACGGCGCAGCCTCGCTACGAGTCGCGCGAGCCGTATCGCGAGTACCCCAAGTCGATTCCGCAATATGGCGAGGACGAGGAAGAGGCGCCGTCGCGTTCGTCGAGCGTGATTAAGAAGATCCTCATCGTGCTGGCGATCTTCTTTGCGCTGTCGGTTGTGTTTGCCATCGTGTCGGGCATGCTCAACAAGCGAGGGAGTTCAACGGCCGATACCACTGCCGAGCAAACCGAGTCCGCCTCGTCTAGCACCGTCGATCTGAGTGATATCCCGGGGCAGTACTGGTCCAACGCCAAGAAGATCCTCAAGTCGCGCGGCGCCGATCTTTCGAATGCCGTGGTCCTGACTGATGATGGCTCAACGCCCGTCGTCGATGCCAACTGGGTCGTTACTTCTGCCTACTATAACGACAACGGCAACCTCGAAATTCAACTCACGCACAAGAACAGTTCGGGCAACTCGTCCGACGGCCAAAGCGGTACCGACAGCTCGAGCTCCAATACGCTGGAGGACTTGAGCAACAAGGCGCAGGAGTTGGGAGACAAGGCGCAAGAGCTGGGCGATACCGCGCAGAACTTGGGCGACATGGCGACGGATGTCTGGAACGCCCTACAAAACGGCATCTCGGGCGCGCAGGGAAACTAGCTGTTAAGTGGGCTACAGCTGCTCGGCCGGACGGTCGGGCGAGCTAAAGCCCGAGTCAAACGTAACGACGCATGAGGCATCGGGTCGGCGCTCGTGCACGATGCGCGTGACGAGCTCCAGCAGCTCCTCGTCGGATATGTCAAAGCCGTCGGGACGCACCAGGTCAAACGAAACGAACCCGTCGTGCTCGTGCAGATCGTGGATGGAGAGCGCGGGATCGATCTGCATGACGCCGCGCTTGACCCAGCCGCGCAAGTCATCGCCGGTTGTCGCGATGGGGTCGCAGTGCAGCGTGATACCAATGCCCATCTGGCGCTTGATGTCGTGCTCGATGGTGTCCAGAATCTCGTGGTGCTCAAACGCGTCGCCCTCGCCGGGCATCTCCACGTGGGCGCTGGCAAACTGACGACCGGGGCCGTAGTCGTGCACCATGAGGTCGTGTGTGCCCAAGACCTGCGGATAGGACATGATCTTGTCGCGGATTGCCTGGACGAGCTTGGGGTCGGGCGCTTGCCCCAGCAACGGGCTGATGGCGTCGCGCACCAGGCCCAGACCGCTGATGCAGATGAAGATGCCCACACCCAGGCCTGCCCAGCCATCGAGATCAAAGCCGGTCGTCTGCGAAATAAGCGCCGCCACCAAGACCGAGCCCGAGGTGATGACGTCGTTTTTGGAGTCCTGCGCCGTGGCGATGAGCGTCTCCGAGTCGATGCGATCGCCCAGCGTGCGGTTGAACGCTGCCATCCAGAGCTTAACGAGCATGGACGTAGCCAGTGCCGCAAGGGAAATAAACGTGTAAGCGGTGGGCGAGGGCTTGATGATCTTGGTGACCGACTCGAGAATCAGGTTGATGCCGACGGCGCAAACCAGGACGGCGACGAACAGGCCGGCTAGGTACTCGTAGCGGCCGTGACCATAGGGGTGGCCTTCGTCTGCCGGGCGGCTGGCAAGGCGGAAACCGAGCAGGCTCACAATGTTGCTCGAGGCATCGGAGAGGTTGTTGAAAGCGTCGGCGATGAGGGAGACGGAGCCGGCGAGCAGACCCGCGATGCCCTTGGCCAGGCACAGGGTGATGTTGAGGCCAATGCAGACGAGGCTTGCGGAAAAGCCCGCGTTGGTGCGGCAAGATGCATCGACCGGCTCGCTCTCGCTGCCGGGAACAAGCGTATGTACCAGCCGATTTACAAATAGCATAGCGGTCGTCCTCACAATCATGTTTAAGGGGATAGTGTAGCTCGCACGGGGGCGCCGTGCGCCGATGCTCAGAAAATGCAGCAATAGTCTGCCGGTGCTAACGAGCGAGCCTTCTCGTCTGCCTGGGTGGTCCATTTTGGGCCACATGGGTATGGGCATGTGCCTGCTTGCTCGACATACTTAATGTCGACAGCCCCTGTGCAAAGGAGGACGTTTCCATGGACGAGATGTTTGCCATTAAATGTCAAAACTGCGGCGGCCCTATGTACTCGCACCAGGCTAAGCGCAGCTTTGAGTGCGCCTATTGCGGCACGGTGGTTCCGTGGCGGGCGGACGCCGGAGAGCCCAAGAGCGCTTTGGGTATTCGCCATACGCCGTTGACGGTGGTGGATGGACTGCTCAAACTCACGCATGTGTCGCAACTCGAGCGCCCGCAGGACCCGGACTGGTATTTCTTCAATGCGCACTGGCGCAATCAGTCGGTCCTGGAACATCTGCTGTGGGAGGATCGCGGCACGGCGCAGGAGTTCCAAGAGGCCACGCATGTGAGCATTCCTTGCCCCTTCTGCGGAGCGTCCTTTGAGGGCGAGTCAACGCAGCGTGTGTTTGAGTGCCCGTCCTGCGGCAATAAGATCGGCATTGCGGACCTGCTCAAGCCGGGGACGTTTAGCAAGCGCCTGACCATGGGCGTTGGTGCGGAGTATGTGCCCGAGCAGGGTATTCCCTGCGAAATCTCGCCGCAGCAGGCACGTGCCAACGCGCTGCAGCTGGTGCGCCAGTATCCGGATGCCTTTGCCGGGCACGACGTGGAAGACGCGATCCAAAACGACATGATGCTCTTCTATTTCCCCATGGCGCTGGCGGACTTGCGCATGATGGCGAGCTTCCCGGGCAAGGGCCTGAGCAAGGAGGCCTTGGTGTACTACGAGGTGCTCGACTGGGCATACCCCAGGGCAAACTACCTGGACGTTCGCCTCATGGGCATTTTGGAGCCGTGGGACTTTGCCAAGGTCGGTCCGTTCGATCCCGCCATGCAGGAAGGTGACTTTCGCGTTGTCTCAGTCGATGCGTCTACCAAGGACCAGGTGGTCATTGATAAGTTGGCGCTCGACGTTGCGGGCAACGACGCCGAGGCTGTACTGGGGCTCAATAAAAAGAGCATTCGCATGTGGGCGCGCAAGGCCCGCAAACATAAGGACGGCCTGGTGATGGTGCCGGTCTACTTTGTCGATCGTCCGGCGATAGACGGCCGCGATGGCGAGCAGGTGCGCATTGCCGTAAACGGCCAGACGGGCCGCGCGGCCGCGGTGGTGTTTAGCGACAAGCGCGAAACGCATATCGTGGCGTCGCTCAGCCCGAGCCTGCATCTGTCCGGCGAGAGCACCGTGCACGCCACGCCCGTCGAGGTCAAATACGTTAAATCGCCCTTCCTGTACCAGATCGTGCGCCGTGGAGGCGGCGAGCAACCGCGCCAGGTTGCAGCCGCCGTCGAGGGTTCCTACCGAGAGGAGAAGCCCAAACGCCGCGGTCTGCTGGGTGCGCTATTTGGGAAGTAGGGGAGTAGCACCGGTTGTTGCCGTAAGGTGATGGCCGGGGGTGCGGGGCAGCTCTCAGGAGTGCGGGCTGCCGTCTGATTGTTTGAGGGTGCCAGATGTAAATAAACAGTGGAGCGGCTGCAAAAGAGCCTCCTCACTGGGTAAAATCAGGTTGTGCCGCGGAACCCGCTCCTCAGCTAGTCACACTTCGGAAGCGCGGGCAACGCAGGTATTATCGTCTAAAGGGCCGGCTGCAACCGGCCCTTTTCTGTGGCAGCCAATGGACCCACATCAGACGAAGGCCGCGTCTTTGCCTGTCAGGTCACGCTCGCCAGCCACGGCTAGAATGTCGTTGCCGGCGTCCATGACCGGTATTGTTTCGTAGCGTGCGTCGCAACCGCGAGTGCGCCTGCGACGGCTGCGGTGGCTTCGGTCGCAACGTGCTGCTACCCTTGCGTTTCGCCATTAGTCGCTTCGTTGATGGCGCGGTACTCGGCGCTTAGTTCGCGCGCCAGCTCTTCCTTGCTTGGAAGATACGGCAGGTATTTGGCGGCAAACACTTGGTCGTTGTCTTCGGGCAGCGTGTACTCGACAATCGAATCGCTTTTGTCCGCGCAGAGCACGATGCCTATGGGCGGATTGTCGCCTTCGTTCATGAGCTCGCGCGTGTAGTAGTTCACATACATTTGCATTTGGCCCAGGTCCTGATGCGTAAGGTCATCGGTCTTAAGGTCGATGAGCACGAAGCAGCGCATCAGATAGTTGTAAAACACAAGGTCAATATAGAAATGGCGTCCATCAAAGGTGATGCGCTTTTGGCGCGCCTCGAAAGCGAAACCACGGCCAAGCTCCAGCAGGAACTTCTGAAGATGCGTGATGAGTGCCTGCTCTAGATCGCTCTCGCGAAACGCAGCATCGTCCGAGAAACCTAAAAACTCCAGTACATATGGGTCGCGGATGATATCCTCGGGGCGACGAGCCGGGGCGCTCTTTTGGATTTCCTGGGTGACGGCCTCCTTGTCCTTGCTGGCAAGTAGGCGCTCGCGGAACATGGTGTTGATCTGGCGCTCGAGCTGACGCGTGCTCCAGCGAGAATCGGCACATTCGTTCATGTACCAGGCGCGAGCTTCGGGGTCGGGAATACGCATCAGCCTGCGGTAATGAGTCCAGCTCAATTCGCTACGCAGTGCGTCGCGAATTGGAAACGCAAGAAAGAACTGACGCATATTGCGAAGGTTTGCGATGCCAAAGCCTCTTCCGAAATCCGCGGTAAGCCTTCTGGAGAGGCCCGCAATCAATGCCTCTCCATATGCTGCGCGCTCCTCTCCGCCCTGCTCATCAACAATGCTCTTGCCGATCTCCCAATACGCCTCAACCATCGTAAAGTTAACGGCGGTATAGGCCTTGTCGCGAGCGGCGTTGAGAATCGAGGAAACCTGCTTGTAAAAAACTTCTGGCACGATTGCCGATTCTCCACGGTTTACCAGTTCGCCCATCACTGTCGCCCCACTTTCCTCTTGTGGAATGCATCTTTATATCATTTAGTTTAAAGCCTCGCGCGGACTCGAATTTCAATGTCGCCTAGCGCCTTCGTGCAGGATTCCCGAAGTGACTAAAATGTGACCATAGAGGCAGTTTTAGCGAACTCCATGGGAGTGACACGCATGGACAACAACACCTTGCTGTTCCAGGACAAAGGTTCGGGCAGGTTTAAAGACGTCAAGATCTACCCTAACCGCATCGAGGTGCTCAAGAAGGGTACTTTCGGCGGCAAGCATATCGAGATTGTCTACCTTAAGGACATCACGGGCGTTAACAGGATCAAGGGTCGCGACGTTTTCCTGCGCAATCGACTGTTAACCGCTTGCGTCTTTAGTCTGAGCAGTCGTGCGAAGGCCCAGGAGTTTGTTAACGCGCTGAACATGGTGATGTAGCCCATGGCGGCGTTCGGGCCAAGGTAAAAATCGGGGGCACAGAACGGTGTCCTGCGCCCCCGATTGAGTCGATGTGTCTAAAAGGCGGGCTTGCCTATTCGCTGTCGTCCCCAGCGCTTTCGCGGCCATTGGCAAGCATTGCTGCGCCGGCGACCGTCGTCGCCACGGCGGCAGCGGCGAGCCCGGCGGCGATGCCAGAGCCGTCGCCCGTGCCGGCGAGTTTTCCGCCCGAGCCCTTGCTCTTGTTGCCCTTGCCGTTCTTGTCGGCGCTGCCTGCGTTGGAACCCGTGCCACCGTCCGTGCCGCCTGCACTGCCCGAGGCCGCTACGGTAAAGCTTACGGCTCCATCGCTGGCGAGTATGTAGTTTTGTTCCGCGTCGCCCAAAAGGCCTTTCGCGCGCACCCAGTACGTCCCTGCGGCAAATGTTTCGCCCTCGGCCATTGCCGTGCCCGGAGCGCCGTTCGCGTCGTGCGCAAACTCGAGCTGGGCCGTGCAGGCATCGGTTTCGAGCTTGCCCTCGAGTGATGCCGCAATCTTGGCGCGCACGTCTTCGCCGGCCTTAAGGCCTTCGAGTCCCTCAAAATGGGGCGTCAGCGCGCGTCGATCGATATCGATGGGCACAGAGCCCTGCAGCCCCGTAACGGTCTCGTTGCCCAGGGCGTCGACATCCACATATTTGATGTCAAACGCATCGCCCGAAGCTGTCGCGTTGAGCGCTTTGCTGCTGTCGGCAAGGCGGAAATGACCCTCGCCAACGGTCTTGCCATCCTGGAGCGAGGCATCGCTCAGCGAGTCGCCGTACGTCATGCGCATGCGGGTCGGGAGATAGTACGGGAGATAGTACGAAGCCGTCTGCTTGTGCTCCGTATCGTAATTGCGCTGATAGATGCTCCGGGCCAGCGCCGCATCAACAAAGTCGGATGCGATGATGCCAATGTGCTTGAGGTAATCTGACTTTGTATCCCCGGTGCCGCTGGGATTGATGTACGGGCTCTTGTACAGATGCTCGTCGACCACTCGCGCTGCGGTAAAAGGGTTGTTTTGCGTGCAGCTAGTGTAGTTGATAAACCAGCAGCGCTCCGTTGCCTGCACCGTTGTCCCGTCCGCGGCAGTGATATCTACGGTGCTGCGCTCGAACTCGGACGCTGCCTTCAGGGCCATATCGACCCAGTCGATCTTACTGGATCCCGTGCAGTTGTAATGGTCTTGGGCATATACCGCTGTGCTATAGGGCTCTTTGTCGCCCGTATTGCCCGCAGCCTCAAAGCCTTGCTCGTATTTCACGAGGCACATGGACTTTCCGGAATGCGCCTTGATCTTGTCATCCCATTCGGTGAGGTCGAGGCCCCACGTGTGGCCGTCTACGCTGTCGCCGGCGAGTTTAAATCGACGCAGCAGGACGATCTTTCCGCGCACCTCGTTCAGTGTGGGGACATGGCTCGACGTATAGAACAGATCGGAGTTATTGTCCATAACATTGGCGAAAGCCGTCGTAATGCTTTCGTCGGTAGCTTCGTCGTTGCCTCGTGACACCAGCATGATGAGCGCTTCTGACGGGTTTTCGTTCAAAAATGTTTTGAAGTAACCGATGACATCGGAGAGATGTATAAAGCCCCCGTCTTTTTTGAGCAAGTAGCATATTCCATGGTCGATGCCGGGGTCGCCTTTATCGTTGTTCTTTCCAAGTCGGATATCAAAATAGCGAATGCCTTCGAGCAACTGCGTGGGGATGTAATCCTGCTGGCACTTTGCAAGCGAGGTTTGGGGCTCGGTGTCGTTGTCGACGCTGCAGGTGCTTGAATCATGCGTGCCCGGGATGCTCAGCTCGTCGAGGTATTTGTTGCCGTCGACGTATTTCATCCAGCATGGTCCGTCGACGTAGCTGCTATACGTGGTCCAGTCGATGCTGCTAACTGTGGCATTGGTCTTGTCCATGCTGTAGCCGACAAGCTCGAGCTCCCACGGAATGCTCTTACTCTTATGGCAGATCTTATTGTTGTCCTGGTCTTTGCCGTCCTTTTCTATGGCCAGGTACTTAATGTCTTTTTTCTCGGTTTCTTTCTCGACCGTGCGGTCTCGGATGATATAGGTACCGTTTGATTGACGCTTGAACGCAAAAGAGCGACTGGCCTTGCCGTCATGCTCGCCACTCCATACGTGGATGACCTTTCCATCTTTGTCCGAGTCGCCATCGACCGACCAAATGCTGTAGCCCGTCTTCTTGTGCTCTTCGAAATTGAGCAAGGTGCGGATAGCATACCAGTTTGTATCGTCATTCTTGGTCGTTACGTTCTCAAGGATGAGCTTGCTGGACGTGCCGTCATTAAACAGGTGGCAGACGTTGCCGATGACGTTGCCGTCTTCGTTGACGCTCGCGGTGCGAAAATAGCCCGCGGGGCGAAGGCGAATGACGAAATTGTCGAGGCTGACCGACGCTGTGGCAGCGTCGTCTGCAAATGCCGCTCGTGGGCCAATGCCCAATGCCGCGGTTTCGGGCAGGCTTGCAAGTGGCGACAACGCCGCGAGTCCAAGGCCCAACGTAAATGCTCGGCGGCTGATGGCGTGGTGTTCGGTCATAACTTCTCCATTCGTAGAGTGCGGTTATGCGATAGTTTTGGTCACTATACTGCTCAGATGTTTAAAGATGCTGGTTTAATTGTCTGCGCGGCGCAATAAATCGGCGGGCGGACGTGTTGGGGTGTTTGTCGTTTTCGTACTGTTGCTACATTTGGAGCGGTTCCGGCGTCCGGCATCCTCGCGTTCGTTGGCTACCGGCATAAGAAAGGGAGGGTCGGTTTACCGGCCCTCCCTGGGTACGAAGCGCTGGGGTACCGTCGCTTGTTTGCACTGCGCCCGTGTTTCCCGCTGCGCTCGCCAGTTACTTAGCGCTTGATCTCGATATCGTCGAGCTTGACGTCCATGGCCTCGGTCTTGGCCTCGGCGATGTCGTCGGCAAATTCCAGAGACTTCATCATGGTCTCGACGGCGTCCTTGTGCTCCTCGACGTTGTCGATGCGCACATACACGCTGCCACCGTCAACGTCGGTGAAGTACTCGGTCGTCACGCCGCCCGAGTGTGTAAAGTAGGCGTTGCGCCAGGTCTTGCCGTTGTACTTGACGGGGTCATTCTCGGTCCACTCAAAGCTGGCATTCCACTTTGCCTCGTAGTCGAACAGTTCATCGGCGTTCTTGTCAGAGTCGAAGACGGGGATGAAGCGATCGCTGGCGTGCTCGCTCTCGGTGAACTTAAACTGGGCCCTATCGGCCGTGTCGCCGGCAACGTCGGTGATCTCGACGTCCTCGGGGACCTCGACCTTAAACCAAATGAAGTCGGTCCTCATGTCCACGGCTGGCTTTTCTGCTCCGCCGCCACCTCCACTGCCGGTAGCGCCGCCGCTGCCACCGCAGCCCACCAGGGCAACCGCGGCAAAGAGACTGATGCAGAGGGTGAGAATCGCAAAGGCCTTCTTTTTCATGGTCGTGTCCTCCTCGATCTGTAACCGCCCATGGATTACCTGCCTTTACTGTACGCGTGGACGGCTCGCTAGGGTGGGCCATGTGTCCCATTCTGGGGGCTGGAATTGCGCCGACAAGTGGCAATATGTGCGGTCGCAAAAGAGGGGAGGGCCGATGCTGTCGGCCCTCCCCGGGTTGGGCGCCCGTTGTTTTAATGGGGCGCATGTGCGCGGGTGCGCGTAGGCGCGTGCGGGTGTCCCGTTACTTGATCTCGATGCTCGAAATCTCGACTTCGCGTGCCTCGGAAACTGCCTCTTCCATGTCATCGGGGAACTCGATGGAGTTGAGGAGTGCCTCGGCTTCTTTCTTGTGCTGGTCGAAGTTCGAGATGAGGACGTAGACGCTTCCCGGCTCAACATCGGTAAAAAGCATGGTTGAGATGCCGCTGTTGTCCTCGTATGTTCCGACGAGCCACGTCCTGCCGTTATACTCGACGGACCCGCCATCCTTCCACTGGAACGTATCCCCCTTCTTTTCCGCCTGGTCGGCGTGGGATTCCTCGGCCGTCAGCGCTTTTTTCCAAACGGGGATAAAGCGATCGGCCGAGGCGTTCTCGTCTTCGGGGAAGGTGAGCTGGACCCTGTCGGCATTCTTGCCGGCAGAGTCGCTTACGCCGACGCCCTCGGGCATCTCGACCTTAAACCAGATGCAGTCGGTCTTCTTGGCGACGGGGGCCTTTTCCTTGCTCTCGCTCTTGGGGGCGCTGCCGCCGCCCGATGCGCTCCCGCCGCAGCCCACAAGGGCGAGCGCGGCAAAGAGGGCGATGCAAAGGGAAAGGATTGATAGGGTCTTTTTCATCATGGTGGCGTCCTCCTTGTCTGCTGATGACATCACGGCGCCGCATGCTGTTGGGGTACTGATTGCGCTGGCGGCGGATGTCTCTGTGTACTGTGCGACTTATGCCTCCGTTCATCGCTTGTGGCCGTTGCGCGGCCGTTCCCCAACGGGTTCCTTACTGGCCGTTCCCCAACGGGTTCCTTACTTATAGATATGCCCCAGCTTGTGCTGCTTGGGAGTCTCGAAAGGTGGGCCATGTGTCCCATGTTTGCGTTGGCATGGCCTATCGTGTGCCATAGAAATCCGCGATGGCCAGGTGCGCTGACGCTCGCGTACTTATGGGCTAGACTTAGCACCATTACGTGATCGATGCGGTCGGCCGGCGTCGGCCGCCCGACCGATATATATGACTTGAAGGTGCGTGTGCGTATGAGCCAAGAGATGATGGATAAAACCTGTCGCGGTTTTGCCGAGGCGCTGGCCGCGCGCGAGCCAGTTCCCGGTGGTGGCAGCGCGAGCGCTTTTGTGGGCGCGCTGGGCGCCTCGCTGTGCGGAATGGTTGCCCGCTACGGTGCGACCAATCCCGCGCTTGCTGATCGTGCGGATGACCTGACGCGTGCGTTTGCCCAGGCAGACGAGTTGGCGCAGGAGCTTGTGGGTCTGGTCGCCGAGGACGTTCGTGCGTACGGCCAGGTGTCCGCTGCGTACGGTATTCCGCGTGAGGACCCGGCCCGACCGGCTGCGATTCAGGATGCGCTGCATGTGGCCGCTATGCCGCCGTATCGCATTATGGATGCCTGCGGGCGCGCACTGGCGCTGCTCGAGGACATGGCCGACAAGGGTTCGCGTCAGCTGCTGTCCGATGTGGCGTGCGGCGCCGTATTCTGCCGCGCCGCCATGCAGGGCGCGAGCTTGACGCTCTTTGCGAACACCACGTCTATGAAGGATCGTGCACGCGCCGAGGAGCTCGAGACGGCGTGTGATGAGTTGCTCGACACATGGTTGCCGCGCGCCGATGCGCTGGCGCGCCGCGCCTCCGACGCTGCAAGAAAGAGGGGATAGCCATGGCTGAGCTACTGAAGGGTGCTCCCGTCGCCCGCGCTTTGACTGAGGAGCTCGCTGCCCGCTGCGCTGCGCTGCGCGAACGCGGTGTTGTTCCGACGCTTGCTATCGTGCGTGTGGGTGAACGCGAGGACGACCTATCCTACGAGCGCGGCGCCCTTAAACGCTGCGAAAAGGTTGGCATCGAGGCGCGTCGCGTGTTGCTTCCTGCCGGTGTTTCGCAAGACGAGCTGTTGACGGCCATCGAGGACATCAATGCCGACTCGGCTGTTCATGGCTGTCTGATGTTTCGCCCGCTGCCCGCCGGCCTTGACGAGAACGCCGTCGCCGCAGCGCTCGATCCCTCCAAGGACGTTGACTCCATGACGCCGGCTTCGCTGCTCACCACGCTTTCGGGGCGCGGCGAGGGTTTTGCCCCCTGCACAGCTGAAGCCGTGCTTGCTTTGCTGGATCATTACGGCGTTGAGCTGGACGGCGCCAAAGTTGCCGTGGTCGGACGCTCACTGGTAATTGGCCGCCCCGTTGCCGCCATGCTTACGGCGCGCAACGCAACCGTGACGACGTGCCATACGCATACGCGCGATCTTGCCGCCGAGTGCTGTGCTGCCGACATTGTGGTTGCCGCCGTTGGACGCGCGCGCACGATTGGCGCAGATGCGGTCCGCGAGGACCAGGCGATTATCGATGTTGGCATTAATTGGGACGAAGCCGCTGGCAAGCTGGTCGGCGACGTCGATTTTGATGCCGCGGAGCCGGTTGTTGGCGCAATCACCCCCGTGCCGGGTGGCGTGGGCGCCGTGACGACAGCAATTCTCGCCAAGCACGTGATCGAGGCGGCTGAGCGCGCGGTAAAATAGGCGTTTGGAGGCTGTTTAGGGGGTTGGTTAGATACCCCGTGGTCAAAAAATGCCAAATATGAGTACTGTTGCCAAGTTAGTCACATATGTTTGAGATCATTTTGGCTCTTTAGCGATAAGTAATATCGTTAAAGAGCCAATTTTATTGGACGTATGGGGAATTACTAGACTCAGTTTTTGGACAGGTGAGGATTCCCGGCGCCCGGAACAGTGCAATTTGCTGCCACTAAATTTGTGACAGTACTCATATTTGGCATTTTTTGACCACGGGGGCTGCCGAGGCCGTGGTTTCGCCCTTTTTGCGTCGAAGCGATACACTGTTGCCGTTTGATTTCTTCGCTCAAGGAGGATGCGCATGCCGTGCACAACGATTTTGGTTGGTAAGAACGCGAGCTACGACGGGTCGACGCTTGTCGCGCGTAACGAGGACTCGTCCAACGGGGTGTTTGAGCCCAAGCGCATGCGCGTAGTGCATCCCGACGAGCAGCCGCGCGTCTACACGAGCGTCCTGAGTCACCTGACCGTTGAACTGCCCGATAACCCCATGCGCTACACGAGCGTCCCCGATGTTGTCCCGGGCCACGGCATTTGGGCCGAGGCGGGCTTCAACGAGCTCAATGTTGGCATGTCCGCAACCGAGACGCTCACCACCAACGAGCGCGTTCGCGGCGCCGATCCGCTCGTGGACTACGTGCCCGCCAAGGGCAACGAGGGTGAGGACGGCTATGTGCCGGCGCAGCCCGGTGGCCTGGGCGAGGAGGACATGGTGACCCTGGTGCTGCCGTATGCCAAGTCCGCCCGCGACGGCGTGCGTATCTTGGGCGACCTGCTCGAGCGCTACGGCACTTACGAGAACAACGGCATCGCCTTTAGCGACGTGGACGAGATCTGGTGGCTCGAGACCATCGGCGGTCACCACTGGATCGCCAAGCGCGTGCCTGACGACGCCTATGTGACCATGCCCAACCAGCTGGGCATCGACAGCTTTGACCTGGATGACGCCGAGGGCGCCCAGGCCGACCATATGTGCTCCGCCGACCTGCGCGTCTGGATGGCCGAGTGGCATCTGGACCTGACGCTGGGCGTCGAGAGCGACGGCCCGGCTGCCGTCTTTAACCCGCGCGAGGCCTTTGGCTCGCACAGCGACAGCGACCATGTCTACAACACGCCGCGCGCCTGGTACATGCAGCGCTGCCTCAACCCCAGCGACGTGTGGGATGGCCCCGACGCCGACTACACGCCCGAGAGCGACGATATCCCCTGGAGCCGCGTGCCCGAGCGCAAGGTGACCATCGAGGACATCAAGTACGTGCTCTCGAGCCACTACCAGGGCACGGAGTACGACTGCTACGGCAGCAAGGGCACGCCCGCTACGCGTGGTGCCTATCGCCCCATCGGCATCAACCGCAACAGCCAGCTTGCCGTGTTGCAGCTGCGCCCCTATGCGCAGCCGGCCTACCGCGCCGTGCAGTGGATGGCCTTTGGTTCCAACTCGTTTAACGCGCTGGTTCCGCTGTACGCCAACGTCGAGACTATGCCCGAGTACTATGCCGACACGCAGGCTCGCGTGACGTCCGAAAACTTCTACTGGGCCAACCGCCTGATCGGCGCGCTGGCTGACGTCCGCTTCCATGAGTGCGGCCGCGCGGTCGAGGATTATCAGGAGAAGATCGGTGGCATGGGCCACAAGCAGATCCATGACGTCGACGCTGCCGTAGCCGCTCTGCCCGAGGTCGAGGTGCCTGCCGAGCTTGCACGTGCCAACGAGGCCTTTGCCGAGCGTGTTCGCGTGGAGACCGATGCCCTGCTGGGCGAGGTGCTTTACACCACGAGCTGCGCCATGAAGAACTCTTTCGCGATGAATGACAACGTGAGGTAGGGATTTCCCGTCGATCGAATAGCGCTAAAACGCTTTGTCGCTTTCGCTCAATCTTGGGTACAAGAACGCCAATGCAGTTGTTTGTGATTGGAGATAACCATGGTTATGAAACTCGATCAGCTTGTTAACGGCGCCATTAACGTGGGCTTTGGCGCTGCCGCCGTTGCTGTCGAAGGCGGCAAGAAGGTCCTCGACGACCTTAACACCAAGGGCGAGCAGGTCCGCAAGGACACCGCCACCCCCGATATCGCCCGCAGTGTGTCCGACATGTTCGAGCAGGCCGGCGGTACCATCTCCGATCTGACCGAGCGCTTGGGCATGCAGGGCGAGACCGCGGCCCAGCGCGTGCTTGACGAGCTCATCCTTGCCCGGGTCCGCGTCATGACCGCCCCCGAGCGCACGGCCTTCCTGGCCCATGTGCGCGACATCGTCGATTCGGTCGAGGACAACGTGACCTCGGTGCCCGTCGAGTCCGTTGAGCCCGACGATGCGAAGGATACCGAAGAGGCCGAGTAGCAGCGCAGATGGCAGATTCCACCACCGATTACAACAATCTAGATCCTTTGGGTGACGAGGCGGCGGTTGTCGATGAGGTCGATGCCGCCGTCTCGGGCGCTCGCAAAAAGCCGCGCGCTGTCGATATGGTGCCCGAAGAGCCCGACGCGATGGCGCCGGACGAGGAATACCAGCTCACGCCGGCGGGTCGTCGCGAACGCATCGGGCAGATTGTTCGCTTGGTCAAAAAGTACCGTGTGTGGGATAACCTCACGCCGGTTCGCTTGCGCCGCCTGCTCGAGGAGCTCGGCCCCATGTTCGTCAAGATGGGGCAGATTCTGGCCAACCGGTCCGAGATTCTGCCGCAGCGCTTTTGCGATGAGCTGCGCCGTCTGCGTTCCGACGTGGAGCCGGTGCCGTACGAGGTAGTGCTTCGCTGCTTGGAAGAGGAATACGGCCTGCGCCTGGGGGAGATGTTCGACGCGATCGACCCCAATCCGCTTGGTAGCGCATCGCTCGCGCAGGTGCACCGCGCCCGCCTGGTGACCGGCGAGGACGTGGCCGTTAAGGTGCAGCGCCCCGGTGCGCAGCAGGTTATGGCACAGGACATCGATATCATCCGCTCGGTGGTGCGCATTGTTTCCAAGTTCGTCAACACCGATCAATTCGTTGACCTGCACGGCGTAGTCGAGGAGTTGTGGACCTCGTTTCGCGAGGAGACCAACTTTTTGGCCGAGGCCAAAAACCTCAACGACTTCTACGAGTTCCATAAGAGCGTTCATGGCGTGACGTGCCCTAAATCCTATCTGGACCTGTGCACCGAGCACGTGGTGGTTATGGACTACGTCGACGGCATTTCGATCGCCGATCCTGAACGCTTGGTGGCCGAGGGCTATGACTTGGAAAAGATCGGTGCCGCAATCGTCGAGGACTACTCGACGCAGGTGCTCGATGACGGCTTTTTCCATGCCGACCCGCATGCGGGAAACATCATCCTCAAGGACGGCATCGTTTACTTTATCGACTTGGGCATGGTCGGACGCATGTCGAGCCACGACCGCGGTATCGTCAAGGATATGATCTTTGCCGTGGCCGAGGGCGACGTGCCAAAGCTCAAGGATTCGCTCATGCGCTTCGCCGTGACGCGTGGCGACTCGGCTGAGCTCGATCATTCGGCCTTTTTGTCCGATCTTGACTTTATCGTGGCTGACTTTGCGGGCCTTGACCTGAAGGATCTGGATATCGGCGAGTTTTTGACCTCGCTGTTAAACCTCGCGCGCAAGAATGATGTTGAGCTGCCGAGCGTGGTGACGATGTTCGCGCGCGGCATGGTGACGCTCGAGGGTCTGCTGACCGAGTACATGCCCAACGTCAACATGATCGAGATCATTCAGGCTCATATCAAAAACGAGAAGAGCACCTATGCCCGCATGCGCGAGATGAGCCGCGACTTTGCAGCGAGCAGTTATCGCGCGGCGAAGGGCTCGCTCGAGGCGGCCGAGTATCTGGGCTTGGCTTCGCGTATGCTCACGCGCGGCCAGCTTAAGGTGAACACGCAGATCATGAGCAGCGATAAGGCGCTGCGACAGCTGGGCGGAATCATCGACCGCATGTCGATGGCGATTGTGATCGCCGGTCTGTTTATCGGTTCGTCGGTAGTGTACTATGCACGCATCGAGCCGGTTGTGTTTGGTATCCCAGTCATTGGCTTTATGGGCTACGTGAGCGCGCTGGTGCTGGCGCTTATGCTGGGTCGCAATATCTGGCTCAACAGTCACGGCGGCAAGCACTAGAGGCTGCGACCGTCACCGCATTCTCCTATCGCAAACAATAGCTTTTACCTTGGGCTTCGCCTGCGTGCGAGGCCCTTTTGCGTGATAGCATATTGATGGTTTTAATCGATGGCCTAGATGGTGGTGCGGAGACGCACGAATGCGCGGTTTTCCTGCGCGTTTGGGAGAATCGGGGTGCAAGTCCCCGGCTGTACCAGTAACCGTAATTCCTCTTGGCTCGGGATGCTCGCGTCGCAGATCGGACGACGTGCCCGAGTCGTTAAGGTCAAGTCGGATCGCCTCCCGTCTTGCATGCGGCTGCGGCTTTTGCCGCCGGTGTGCATAGGGCTCTGGAGGGAAGGGGGACCCCGATGGGGGAACTCGAGCGCAACATGCGCGATGACGTGGGGCAGCTTCAAGGCAACGCTCCAAGTACAGACAGTAGGAGACGAATGGATATGTTTGAGGACGAGTGCCAGCCTGCCTCGCTTCGTCGCCGTGGCGTAATCGCGCGCGGCGTGGCAAAGCGCTGCCTGGTGGCATTCCTGGCCTTCGCGATGGCCTTTGACACCACGCCGGCTCAGCTGTGGGCCGAGGGTGCCGAGGGCATTACCGACGCTGTGGCTCAGGCTACGACGCCAGGCGAGGACGCAGCGCTTGCGGGCGGTACCGCTGAGCAGAGCGGCGCCGAGGTTTCGGATTCCGGGAGCGCGCCTGCAGCTAGTGCCGCCACTACAGAGGCAGCAACTGGCGACGAAGGCTCGGCGACGGGGGAGAGCCCTGCCACGAGCGAGCAGTCTTCGACGGTATCCGCTGGCCAAGCAGGATCTGCCGCCGCGGCTGCCGTCCAGACAGAGAACCCGACAGAAACCGGCGATGTCGCCAAGAAGCAAGTCGAGGTCTCGTTCTCGATTATCGGCACCGATGCCGACGGCAAGGCTCAGACCTGGGTGGCACCTACGCAACTCAAGCTCGACGAGGGCGCGACGGCTGCGGATGCCTTCGTTAAGCTGCAGCAGAAGACGGGCTTCAAGGCGGATTACGATCCGAACACGGCATACGGTTTCTACCTCAAAAGCATCACATCCCCGAGCGATGGCCGTACGCTTGCCTTCGATCCGGCGACTTATGCCTACTGGCAGCTGTTCGTCGACGGCGCGTCTTCCTCGGTTGGCGCGAGCAGCGTCAAGCTCACCCAAGGGCAGAAGATTGAGTTTGCCTATACGGCTGGTAGCGCGTCCCCTGTCGTTAAGGACCAGGTTGCCGCAAATGTGACCGTCATTGGTCGCGATGCCCAGGGCAAGACTCAGACTTGGGTCGATAACGCGCAGTATGTGGTGACGTCCGGTTCGAGCGCGCTTGACCTTACGAAGGCCGCGCTCGAGGCGAATGATATTGACGCCGTTGCTGCGGGCTCCTTCATTCTGAGCCTTAAGTACAACGGTGTTGAGCTGGGTACGCCCCAAGATTATTCGACCTATTGGCAACTGTTCATCAACGGCAAGTCGAGTGACTATACGGCGGACAATGTCACCATCCATGTCGGCGATACCGTTACGTGGTTCTACGGTGGCTGGGGCGACCAGCTGCCCTCCGATTCTGTCCATGCTTCTGTTCAGGTTCTCGGTAAGGATAAGGACGGCAAGCAGCGGGTTTGGGCTTCGACGGGTCAGACGAGTCTCAAGGCAGGCTCCACTGCTAAGGATCTCCTTGAGCAGACCGGCCTTAAGCTTGATGCTAGCGAATCGTCTTGGGGCTGGTTCCTCAACGGCATTTATTCGCCGTTCGATGGTAAGTCCTATGGCTGGGATGCTGCGACCAATAGCTATTGGCGCTTCTACGTAAATGGCAAGTTCGCCGACGTTGGCGCCGGTGCCTACGAGCTCCAAGAGGGCGATGCCATCACCTTTATGTATGGTGCTGACGCCGATGCCCTTCCTGGCCAGGTTCTTGGGTCTGTCGATGTTATCGGCCCCGATGTCAACGGCAACAATACTCGCTGGGGCTCGGCAAGCAATGTTTCCCTGCCCGAAGGTTCTACGGCCCAAGACCTTATTGAGGCGGTTCTGAAGGCGAAGGGCGTTGATTACAACGCCTCCCAGAATGGTGCTTACTGGTTCCTCAATTCCATTACTTCGCCGTTCGATCACAAGCCGTATGGCTGGGATGGTGCGACCAATAAATATTGGCATCTGTATATCAACGGAGAGCCCTCATCTCTCTGCGCCAACCAGGTCACGCTCAAGAGCGGCGACAAGGTTACGTTTGCCTACACCACCGATAATTCGCCCATGCCCGATCCCGACAAGATTGTCGTGGACCCGAGTGCGACGACTCCTGATTGGGATGTCGAGTGGGCCGGCTACGGCAACAGTGGCAACGGTTCGACCGTAACGGATGCCAAGACGCCTGCGCAGGCCGCCGGTCTTAAGTGGGCCTTCGATTGGAAGGCCGAGTCTGGCCAGCAGTATGCTAACTGCAGCGAGCCTGTCATCGCTAACGGCTTTGTGTACATCGCGACCGAGAACGAGCTCATTAAGATCGATTCGTCCACGGGCAAAAAAGGTTGCCTCTGCGCCGCTTGCCTCCAAGGTGAGTTATACCTCTCGTCCGATCTACACCAATGGCCTTATCATCGTTCCGCTCAACGGCGGTGCGGTCCAGGCGATTACTGCAGACAAGCTGATCTGCAAGTGGCTGACGCCCGGTTTGACGGACTTGACGCAGAGCTCCTGCACCGTCGTTTCGGACGGCGAGTACGTCTATGTAGGCTCGGTCGATATTTCGTATGACGAGAATTACAACGCGACCTACGGCAACGGCTCCTTTATGCGCATTAAGATTGCCACGGGCGAAGTTTCTTGGCAGAACATTGACGCTTCCGAGGGCTATTACTGGACTGGTGCGGCTTTGACGGATAAGTATGCCATCGTTCCTACGAGCGCGGGCACGCTTAAGTGCATTGATAAGACGACGGGCGATGTCGTTTCGACCATGAAGCTCGGCGCTCTCGCGAACGCCGACTGTGTCGCCGATCCGTCCAATGGTTCGACCTTCTATCAGATGACGCACGATGGAAAGCTCCATGTGATTTCGCTTTCGGCGAAGGGCGTACTGAGCGAGCAGAAGACGGTTGATCTGGGCCTTACGAATAATCTGAGCGCCCTGCGGTGTCTGGTGACAATCTGATTGTCGGCGGACAGACGGCTACGGGCTCTGCTCTGGCTCTCTATAACCTGAAGACGGGTAAGACCACGATGGTCGCTGCTGCCGACGGCAAGGCGCTGCCGGCTGGCCTCAACGGTATTGCTGCTACTCCGTTGGTGAGTGTTCGGGGCGGCAAGACCTATGTGTACTTCACCGTTAACAGCGCGGATAGCAAGGATTACGTCAACTACTCTGCTGGTGGTGGCGTGTATCGCTATACGCTCGGCGATGCAGAGGCGACGCAGATTTATGATGCGGCTGGCCATTACCAGCACTGCGACTCTCCGGTCATTGCCGATGCATCTGGCAACCTGTACTACATCAATGACTCGGGCACGCTGTTTAAACTTGGAGCTGTCGAGTCTTGGACGGTTGCCTTTAATTCCAACGGCGGGTCTGCTTGCGACACTAAGTTTGTTGCTACGGCCGACGGCAAGCTGGTCAAGCCGGCCGATCCGACGCGCGATGGCTACACTTTCGGCGGTTGGTTCACCGATGAGGCTTGCACGCGGGCGTATGACTTCAGTACGCCGGTGACGGCCGATCTGACGCTGTATGCCAAGTGGACCAAGAATGCTGTTAACCCTGGCGGCAATGGCGGTTCTGGCTCCAATGGCGGCAATGGTGGCGCTGGCAACGGTTCCGGTGCTGGCGCTGGCACGGGCACGGGTTCCGGCTCCGGCACGAAGGGCCAGCAGGCTGGCGGCGCTGTCGCTCCGGGTCATAAGCCGATGACCAAGACGACGGTGTCGACCAAGACCGAGACCAAGGACAACAAGCCCAACAAGAAGGACTCCGATAAGTCCGATAAGAAGGACGAGAAGAAGTCTGACAAGAAGTCTGACAAGAAGGACAGCAAGTCCGACAAGAAGTCCGATTCCAAGTCCGATACGGGTGCTGCTTCTACGACCACTGCTAAGAAGCCCTCTAGTGCTTCCGAGCAGGAGACTGGCGCCAACCCGCTCGCCATTGTTGGCGTTGCCGCCGGCGTCATCGGTCTCGCCATCGTCGGCGTGTTCGTGTTCACCAAACGTCGGTAGGTGAGGGCTGTGTCCAATAAATCCAAGGACGCTGACCCCAAGCAACCAAATTCCTCGTTCATTCAGTTCGACGATGCAAAGCAACAGGGCGCCGCTTCGGCGGCGTCCGCCCCTCGACGGAAGGCGCTCCTTGGCGTTCTTGCTGCCGCGTGCACCATTCTGATCGTCGTCTCGCTGGGCTTCGTCCATCCTTCCGAGAGCGGCGCCTGGTCCATCGACTGGATCGTTCAGACCGTGACGGGGGAGAGCGTCGTCGCCAAGGACACCAAGGGGTTTGGCTCGACTACGACTTCGGGCGAGGCCAGTTCCAAGGATTCCAAATCTTCGAATGATGCAAAAGACGAGCCCAAGGGTTCGAACGACGCCAAGGACGATTCCGAGTCTTCAAACAAGGAATCGGACAAAAACTCGGATAGCAAGAAGTCCGAGGACCGGGGCGGCAAGAAGTCTGGCGATAAATCCGCTGCCCAAAATACGGGAGCCGGTGATACTTCCAATGCGTCTGGCGGTGCTTCTTCGGGCGGTGGCCAGTCGTCTGATGGAGCCTCATCCTCTAATGGTGGAAACGCCTCCTCGGGCAGCCAAAGCGGCTCACAGGAGTCCAACTACGTTACGGTGACGGTTTCGGTCACATCGAGCGCTGTGGGCAATCCCGTGTCCTCTGGCGGTACCTTTACCTTTAACGAAGGCGCCACCGTTTACGATGCCCTGTGCGCGCTGGGCCTTTCTGTCAACGCACATGGCTCGTCGTACGGTACGTATGTCTCCGCGATT
Source organism: Collinsella sp. (assembly GCA_031296755.1). Lineage (GTDB taxonomy): Bacteria > Actinomycetota > Coriobacteriia > Coriobacteriales > Coriobacteriaceae > Collinsella. The sequence continues at coordinate 28,120 of JAUMMZ010000025.1, read as the reverse complement.
GGTGGTTTGGCCGAGAAACAGTACGGCGGCACGAGCGGCTGGATGTACTCCGTCAACGGCACAACGCCCATGACGGCCTGCAGTAACTACGTTCTCTCCAATGGCGACAGCGTGGTCTGGTATTACGTGACAGGCTAGGAGCCTCGACATATTGCATCAAACGGGCGGTTCGGACCAACATCCGGACCGCCCGTTTTTCATGCGAATGGGACTGGCCGCTGGGTCTCTCGGCAAACAAAAAACCGGTTGGAACGGGAGTTCCAACCGGTTATACATTCAAGCAAATAGTGAATCGACTACGACCGTGCGCCCTCGAGGAAGAAGCGGCGGCTGAAGTAGTTGTACCAGGTGACGAGGAACGTGGCGATGGCCTTCATGGCCTGGTAGCCGATGCTCAAAAACGTGACGCCCACAAACATATACAGGTCGTTGAGGCCCAGGCCGATCACCGACAGGATGGTGAAGATCGTGAACTCGCGCTTGCGGCTCATGCCTTCGCGGTGGTCGAACACGTACTTCATGCTGAGCCAGTAGTTGACCACGACGGACGTGATAAACGAGATCGTGGTGCTCATCAAAAAGTCGAGGTGGAACAGCTCGACGAGCGCAATGAGCATGCCCCAGTCGATGCCAAAGGAGATAAGACCCACGACGGCAAACTTGAGGAACTGCTTGGTATGAGGTTGTGCCAGCGCCTTGCGCACGTAATCACATCCAATGCGTTGATGAATCGAGCAGAGGACACTTTAGAGCTTTTACAAGGGAAACGTAAGGTCTTTGCCAAGAACTATATGAACTCGCCAAATTTTCAAGAGCTAATCCGCAAACGTTGAAAATTTGCCCGTAAACGAGCGACACCCACGGACGATACTGCGCTGAGTGCGCGTCGTCCGTGGGCCCCGTAGTGCAACGAGGAGGCCGAGCTACTTGGTCTCCTCGCCCTCCAGGAAGATCTTTCGGGTCACAAAGTTGTAGACCATAACAAGCGCGGTGGCGTAAATCTTGGCGATATTGGCCTCGAGCCCCAGGCCGGCGTTGAGCGCCAGCACGATACCGTCGTTGAGCGCCAGGCCGATCACAGACAGCACGACAAAGATAATGAACTCGCGGCGGCGGCTCATGCCCTCCTTGTGCGCAAACACGTACTTCATACTCGCGACGTAGTTAAAGATGAGCGAGACGATAAAGCCGCTGGTATTGGCAATCAGGATATTGAGGCCCAGACCGTAGTGGAGCAGATTCATGATGCCAAAGTCGATGACGGTGGCAACGACGCCGACGACGCCAAACTTCATGATCTGCGCAAGGAGCTTTTGCATGGTACCTGCCTTAGGGTGGCGCCGGAACGCTGTGGGGATGACAAACTCAGCAAGTTTAGCCAATCCCCGCAGGCGGGGCTAGGCGCGCTCCTCGATAGCACCGTTTCTATATGCATCGAGCAGTTGGCGTAGGTCCTGGATCTGGCTGCGGATCTTGGCACCGGTATCGGTGTCGCTCACCATGCGGCGACGGTCGGCCTGGTCAAAACGGTTGGTCTCGCTCTCGATGTCCACGTTGCGGGTAAGTGCCTCGGCAACCGTGGTAAAGGCTTGGTGCGACTTAAGGCGACATCCGCGCGAGCTTGAGATAAGCGTGTAGCCGGCGATACCCGTTTTGGGATGATAGGCGCGACAGAAACCGCCATCGATGACCAGCAGCTTGCCCTCGGCGCGAATGGGCTGCTCGCCCTTGGTGGTTTTAACGGGTGTGTGGCCGTTGATGATGTGGCCGGTCGGCGAGCATGCCATGGGCGCGACGCCAAACTCGCGCATGATGTCATCGCAGACAGAGGGCGACTTGGTAAGCGTGAAGTACGGGTCCATCGGCTCGACCCAGGTGCTCTTATCGGCGATATAGGCGCGCTCAAAGGTGCGCACCAGGCGACCGCTCGCGGGTGAGTTAAAGCCGATCCACAGGTACCACATCCAGTCGAGGGCGTCGCGGTCGCCCACGCGCCAGGCGCGGCGGGCGATACGGTCGCAAAAATCGAGATAATCGCGGCCTGCGTGCCAGGTGCCCAGACAGTTCATGCTGCTAAAGGTACCATCCTCGTTGAGCGGCACGCAGCCATGGAACAGCAGGTTGCCGTTGGTGACCTTGTACATCGAGCCGTGGGTGTAGAGGAAATCGATATGGCGATGCAGGTGATCGGCGGTGACAAACTCGGACACGAGCTTGTCGATGATATGTTGCTCCTGGGGCGTGAGCGTGTAGGGGTCCGTCGGGTCGACGGTGGGGAAGTCGTTGGTCGTGAGCGGCCACACGCTGCCGTCGGCAAGCGTGACCGTGCCGGCGTCGTAGTCGATCTTGTCGAGCAGCAGGCGGTCGGTCATGTCGAACTCGGGGTGGCGCTGGATAATCTGGCCCTCGAGTTTAAAGAGCAGCACGTTGATGGCCTTGATCAGCGGGGTGATGGACTCACCGGCGGTGTAGGTGGCATCGGCAAAGGCGACGAGCTCGCGCAGCGAGATGCCGTAGTCGTTCTCGAGGATCTCGTAATTGTCGTAGCGCAGGTTGTTGCGCAGCACCGTGGCTATGCAGGCGGGCTCACCGGCCGCAGCGCCCATCCACAGTAGGTCGTGGTTGCCCCACTGAATGTCGAGCGAATGATAGGTGAGCAGGCGGTCCATAATCTTGGCAGCGCCGCCGCCACGGTCGAATATATCGCCCACCAGGTGCAGGTGGTCGACGGCCAGGCGCTTGATGAGCGAGGCGAGCGACTCGATAAAGTCGTCGGCGCTTGCGGTCTCTAGGATGGACTCCACGATGCGCTCGTGATAACGCACGCGGTAGTTGTTCTCATCCGGATGCGTGTGCAGCAACTCGTCGATGATGTAGGCGTAATCGCGAGGGATGGCCTTGCGCACCTTGGAGCGGGTATAGCGGCTCGAAAGCGAGCGGGCGACCACAATGAGCTGGTCGAGCATGGTCTTATACCAGGTGGGCGAGTCCTCGCGCCGGCTGCGGACAAGATCGATCTTCTCGCGCGGATAGTAGATGAGCGTGCACAGCTCGCCCTTTTCGTCAAAGGAGAGCGTGTCGCCAAAGATCTCGTCGACATGCTCGCGCACAACGCCCGAGCAGTTGTTGAGGATGTGCATAAAGGCTTCGTACTCGCCGTGCACATCGCTCATAAAATGCTCGGTGCCCTTGGGCAGGTTGAGAATGGCCGAGAGATTGATGATCTCGGTGAACGCGGATTGCTCGGTAGGAAATTGTCTCGACAGCAGACGCAGATACTTAAAGTCTTGCGGGTTGCGATCGAATGCGACCATGAAACACCTTCCGATATGGTTGGTAAAACTGATAAACAGCGTCAAACGTTTATCAGTATGCGCTGGCTTTGTTTCGATTTTGCGCCGGCGGCTGAATTGTCGGCTGAACGGTTTGGTAAATCGATTTAGTTGAGGTTGATGTGTCGGTTGGGTGGAGACGAAGGGGGTGATTTCTCAGATATTCATGCGTGGGGTCGGTGGAGACGATGGTGGTAAAGATATTCAATGCAAATGGTTCGAATTGGTAAATAGTGGACGTTTGTATCGTATTTAGGCTTGCTGTGCGATAATTTGCGCAGTAGTACTTAAGGAGCCTCATATGAGTGATTTTGTCCTGACCTGTGAATCCGCCGCCGACCGAACCCGTGAGTTCTTTGCGTCGCGCAATATCCCTGTCGTGTGTTTTCATTACGAGATCGACGATGTTGTCTATACGGACGATCTGTATCAGTCGATTACGCCGGACGAGTTTTTTGCCCAGATTGCCGCGGGCGCCATGCCCAAGACGTCTCAGGTGAGCGTGGGTGAGTACGAGGAGTTTTGGGAGCCGTTTGTTGCCGAGGGTAAAGACGTGCTGCACCTGGCGTTGTCGTCGGGTATTTCGGGCACGTATGGATGGCCTGCGTTGCGGCACAGATGCTCGCGGATCGCTATCCTCAGGGCGGCAAGGTGCGCGTCATCGATTCGCTGGCGGCGTCTTCGGGCTTTGGCCTATTGCTGGAATATGCCGCCGACGTGCGCGATAGCGGCGCTTCGCTCGACGAGACGGCCGCTTGGATTGAGGAGCATAAACTCAACCTTCACCACTGGTTCTTCTCGACCGATCTGTCGAGCTACCTGCGCGGCGGTCGCATTTCGGCTGCGAGCGCGATCATCGGCACGGCGCTTAAGATTTGCCCACTTATGACGGTCGATTGCGAAGGTAAGCTGTCGCCACGTGAGAAGATTCGCACTAAGAAGCGCGCGATTTCCGAGATGGCTAAGACCATGATGGCACACGTACAGGACGGTGCAGATTATTCGGGTAAGTGCATCATGTCGCAGTCGGCGTGCCGCGAGGATGCCGAGGCGGTCGCGGCGCTGATTGAGGAACAGGTTCCGCAGCTTAAAGGCAAGATTGAGATCAATGACATCGGTACTCTGATTGGCTCGCATACCGGACCTGGTACGGTGGCGCTCTTCTTTATGGGCGACAAGCGCGTGGATTAATTTGCCCCATCACGTCGCTGCATGATTGCTCAAACGAAAACGGCCCGCCTCACGTTTGTGGGGCGGGCCAAGATGTTTTGCTAGCGTTTCTTTCCGCGGAAGAAGAAGCCGTGCAGTGACGGCTTGAGGCCGCGGTTGGCGCGATGCTCCTCGACGCGTTCGTGGATCGAAGCGACGCGCTCGATGACTTCGTCGGGAATCGGCACGTCGGGATTCATGTTCTCGACCTGGCTGACCTCGGCGGCGGCGACCTGGTCGATAATGGGCACATCGTCGCGCGAGATGACAGGTGTGGCGTCTTCCTTCATCTTGCGATAACGCTGCATCATGTCGGTTTGTAGCTGCTGGGCCGAAGGCGGCGTCCAGATGATGGCGTTGGCGCCGGCAGCGATGGTCTCACGGATGCTCTCGGGTGTCTTGCCGCCCGGCGCGATGAGCGGCAGGTTGGGATAGTGCTCGCGCAGTTCACGCAGGACCTGGGGTGTGTTTTTGCCGGCGGCGATGTTGAGAATCTTGGCTCCGGCGCGCACTTTGGCATGCGCATCATCGTCGCAACGTACGACCGTGGCGATGACAGGGATGTCGGCGATGTTGGTGATGTGCTCGACCATCTCGGCAGTGGCGGGGGAGTTGACCACGCAGCCCGCCGCGCCCTGCATCTCGGAGACGGCTGCCATCTGCACGGAGCGCTTGCCGGTGGTGGTGCCGCCGCCTACGCCTACAAAGACCGGGCACTCGGCGACGGTCAACAGCGCCTGCGTAATGGCCGGCTGCGGCGTGAAGGGGTAAACGGCAAAGACGGCATCGGCGTTGGAGTTGCGGATGACGGCCACGTCGGTGGTGTAAATGAGCGACTTGATGCGTCGGCCAAAGAGCGTGAAGCCGCTGGCCTCCTCGATCTCGTCGGGCATGCGAAGGGCAGCCTTGCGCAGGCGTCCGTCGATGGGCAGGGGCTCCATAGGGAGCAGGCCGTTGGGCGTGACGGCTACTTGGGGCTCGGTGAACTCGTCTGCAAGCTCGACCTCGGAAAAATCGACCGAGGCGACGATGCCCTCGTGCACCTCGGCGGGCACATCGATGGGAGCTTGGTCGTTTGCCGCCGCAGGCGTGTCGAAGGAGCTGGTGCCGACGAAGGCGTCGACGCGCTCATTTAGATCGTTGAGGGTATCCATGGAGGCTCGATTCTATGTGATGATGGCCGGCGCGATGCAGCCGGAATTGCGAATGCTAAATCGTTTGACGAGTTGATTTTTCCCCGCCGCGCCATCCGTTAGACCGAAGGGCCGGCGAACGTGAAGGAGCTGTGGTGGCGGGTATCGAGGTGCTATCTTGAAAGCCCCGTTTAAAAGAGAGGTGACGCGGTATGGAATTGACAGCAATGTTTGGCTCGATCGGCCTGTGTGTGGCCGCAATCGTTGCCGCCGCGGTCATCTACTTTGTGGTCACGGCCATTAAGGGCAAAAGGGCCGAACGCAAGGAGCGCGCGATGCTTAAACAACATCGCGACCAGCAGGGCAAACGCGCACAGAGATAGCTTGTTGAGTTTTGGATCCGTGCGCTAGCTGCGTTTTCGGATCAGGGCAATGTAGAAGCCCTCAAAGTCGCGGCTAGGCGGAATGGTGAGCGTGCCGGGCAGGCCGTTGGCGATGGCCGATACCTGACCCGCGGCAATGGCTTCGGTCAGAGCGTTGGACTCGATGCGTGGCTCCTCACCAGCTTCCTGGGTGCGTCGTGCTTCACTTTCGCTTGGCGTGCCGTCGAGGGGGATGAGCTCGCAGTCCATATGCTTGTCGAGGGCCTCTTGCAGGGCGTCCTCGTTTTCCTGCGGCAAGATCGAACAGGTCGAATAGACGAGCGTGCCGCCCGGTTTGAGGGCACCCATGGCGCGGTCCAGAAGTGCTCGCTGCGAGCGGGCGCACTTGCTCAGCAACTGCTCGGTGAGGCCGCGCAGGCTTTTCTCGTTGCCACTGATGACGGTGCCCGTGCCGGTGCAGGGAGCGTCGAGCAGGATGCGGTCAAAGCGGAAGAACTCGTCGAGCTCGCGTGCGTCGATGCGCATGACGGGCACGTTTTTGGCACCTTGGCGGTGGAGGTTGGACTCAAGCTTTTCGGCGCGGGGAATGCTCATCTCGCAGGCCGTGAGGTGTGCCTGGCCCTGGGTGAGGGCGGCGATCTGCGTCGTCTTGCCGCCAGGGGCTGCGCACATGTCCAGGATGTCCTCGCCTGCCTGGGCGCCCAGGACCAACGGCGGCATCATGGACGACAGGCTCTGCAGATAGATCTTGCCGTCGCGGTAGATGTCGAGATCCCACAGATCGGAAACCTGGGCCTCGGGCAGGATAAAGGCGTCCGGGTACCAGGCGACGGGGTTGTGGGCGATGCCAGCGGCATCGAGCGCCGCAGCGATGTCCTCGGCGGTTGCCTTGAGCGTGTTGGCGCGCAGTGTGACCGGGCGTGTGACCGCGGCGCCGAAGCCCTCGATCATGAGCTCGGCATCGGCGGGCGCATAGGCGCCGGCGACCGTATCGACCATAAAGCACGGCAGGTCGGCGGCGGAGTGTTGGGCGGCAAGCTGGTCGGAAAGCTCGGTGGAGGCAAACTGCCTAAGCTTGAGCTCGGGCTTAACCTGCTTTTTCTGCTTACGACGACGCGGCTTGGACATCCGTCTTTCCTTCCACCTAAATGATTATTCTGGGACGGGGATTAAATAATCATTCCATGACTCCCGTCACAAAAAGACTGTACTGTGGCGCCCGGGAATGATTTTTTAATCCCCGTCCCAGAATAATCATTCCCGGGCGCGTTGCTACTAGCGTGCTTTAGTACTGGCTCTCGTGCTTGCTGAAGAAGTCGAAGCGCGGGGGCAGCGGCTTCACGCGGTGGTCGCCGGGCTTCTCGCCCAGGCTCTCTACGAACTCGTCCGTGGAGGCAAAGATGTTATCCCAGCTAAAGAAGGCGACCGGATCGACGTCGAAGTACTCGCAGATGAGTTCGCAGCCGGCCGGGACGATACCGTGCATCAGGACGGTCGCCACGCGCAGCTCGGTAAAGGCATCAACCAGGGCCTGCGTCATCGCTGCGTTTGCTTCGTCGCCCTCGAGCTTGTTGGCGGCCTTGGAGGCGTCGCTCCAGCGCTTGTTGGCGGCGCGCAGGTAGTCGTCGCACACGGCAAGCGCGCGGTGCGTCTCGAACTTGTACATGGCCTGCTCAAAGGCAAGAGCTGCCTGCTCGGCAGCCTCGACCACGGCGGCAGAGGCGGCACCGGCGGGGATGCAGCCGTTGCGATAGGGGCTCTCGTCGCCTTCCTTGACGGCGACGCCGTAGAAGCAGCTGCGGGCCAGACGGTTGAATACGCCGGTCAAAAGGGCGCTCTCCTTAAGGGCCGGATCGATAACGCGCTTGTCGTCGCAGGCGCGCACCTCGTTGCCGTCCTTGTCCTTGCCGGTCACACGCGTGTCGTATGCCTTGGGGCTAAAGCTCACCGGCTTTTCGGACAGGCCGAGCGACAGCCAGTGCGCGCGCATCTGCTCGCAGGTGTAGTGGTTGAGTAGGTCGTCTGCCGGCGGGGGAGGCGTCTGCGAGGACGAGCTGGCCTTTTTGCCCATGTAGAGCAGGTGGTAGCAGGCGCTGACGGTGCTCTGCGTGAGGTCCCAGCCCAGGGCCTCCCACATGGCGGTCTGCGCGATGCAGTAGAAGTAGATGTTGTCCTGACCGATAAACTGGTAGATCTGTGCGTCGTCCGAGCACCACCAGTCGCGCCAGTCGAGCGAGCTGTGCTGGTAGGTGGGCGCGGGCACCTGTGTGGAGTCGGCAGCGGGCTCGCCCATGAGGGCGGCATCCTGGGCGGCGACGCCCTCGGTCACGCCGGCGGCCTTGGCATCGCGCGCGAGCACGGTACGCGTATAGCTGATGGGCGCCCACAGGCTCTCTGGCCAGCACCAGCAGGTGACGTCGGAAACGCCGTCGACCTGGGGCACCGGAACGCCCCAGTCGATGTTGCCGGTGATGCGGAAAGGCACGAGCGCTTTGCCGCTGCGGAAGCGCACGCCGCCGTTGGCGAGCACCGCATGGGCGTCGTCGCGCTCCTTCCAGCTGGGGAAGGTGACGGTAAAGCTGCTCTTGTTTCCCTCGGGCTCCAGCACGGTGTGCTCGGGCAGCTGGTCCTCGACGGCATCGAAGGCCTCGCGGAACTTGTTTTGGATATAGAGCTGGGCCGGCAGCAGCCACTCCTCCATGGTCTTGGAGACCACGGAACGAACCTGCGGGTTCTGGGCGAGCTTGGCGGTGTAGGTCTTCATAAAGTCGAGGTAGGCCGGCAGGTCGAAGTAGAGGTTGTCGACCGGGCGCAGCTCGGGCACCTCGCCGGTGAGCTGGCTCTTGGGTGCGATGAGCTCCTCGGGCTCAAACTGGTGACCCAGGTCGCACTCGTCGGCATAGGCCTTCTCGGACTTGCAGCCCTGGATGGGGCAGCGGCCGATCACTTGGCGGCCGTTGAGGAACGTGCCGGCCTTGGCGTCGTAGAACTGCAGCGTGGAGCGCTTGGAGATGGTGCCCTGCTCATGCAGGCGCTCGATAATCTCGGCGGTCACTTCGTTGTGAATCTGCGCAGCCGGCTCAAGGCCCGAGCCGCCGTAGATATCGCAGCTGATGTTGTAGTTGTTGAGGGTCGCTGCTTGGCGGGAGTGATTGGACTCGACGTACTCGTTAATGGACTTGTCGTAGCCCTCGTTCTCCTTGAGCTTGCGGTAGCTCTCCATGATGGGCGAGCCGTAGCAGTCGGTGCCCGAGGTGAAGATGACGTTCTCGCGGCCCAGACGGTCGCGCAGGAAGCGGGCGAAGAAGTCGGCCGGGACAAAGACGCCGCCGACGTGGCCAAAGTGAAGGCCCTTGTTGCCGTAGGGCTCGCCGGCGGTAACGATGGCGCGGCGAGGCCAGCTGGGACGGTCGTTCATGGAGTATTTTGATGCCATGGGACTCCTTCGCATATGGTGAGAGCGCGGCCGGGCGCAAGGCTTGGCGACGCGGTGGTCAATTCGTGCATATCGTTCGACATTATCGCACATGCGGACGGGTACGTGGCAGGGGCGCTATCCTAAGATGCTATGAATGAGATTTCCAACATACATGCGTTTGAGGACGAGGATTTTCTGCACGCTTGCTTCGTGTGGGGGATGGTCGTAGTCGGCGTGTTTGCCGTGTGCTTGGTGCCGGTGTTTATGCTGCTGGGTGGGCCTGCGGACTTGGATGCGGCTGACGCGGGCGGCTGGATGGCTGTCGTGGGCTGGATAGTCGGCTTGGCTGCGATCTCAATGGCGTCGTTCGCCGTGCACGAGCTGGTGCACGGTGTGTTTTTTAAGCTGCTGGCGCCTGCGGGCGCGAAGGTGACCTTTGGGGCGAATCGCGAGACGGCGATGATCTATGCCTGCGCCGAGGGCGTTGTGTATTCGCGCCGGCGGTACATGGCGGTTTGCCTGGCGCCGACGGTTGTTGTGACGGCGGCGTTTGCCCTGGGATTTGCGTTCTCGGGCTATCCGCTGCTGTGCTACCTGGCGGCCGGCTTGCATTTGTCGGGTTGTGTGGGCGATTGGTATTACGTGCGGACCATTTTGCGCGACCGCCGCATTGTCGCCTGCGAGGATACGTCCTTTGGCGTGCGCTTTTTTGGGTGAGGAGATGTCGATGAAGTCGTTGTTGCTGCATGCGTGCTGTGCACCATGCTCGCTTGAGCCGGTTCGCCTGCTGCGCGAGGAGGGGTTTGAGCCCACGATTTGCTGGACCAACCCCAATATTCAACCGCGCGATGAATGGCAGCGCCGCTTGGACGAGCTGCGCCGGTGGTGTGCCGATGGCGACATCGAGCTCATCGAGGCAGGGGAGGACCGCGATCGCTGGGAGACCGGCGTGGCGCCGCTGGGTGCCGACCGAGCCCGTCGCTGTCGCGCGTGCTATGCCCTGCGTCTGGCCGAGGCGTGCCGCGTGGCCCAGGAGCGCGGGTTTGAGTTTGTGGGCACGACGCTCGCCGTCTCGCCGTACCAGTTGTTCGAAACCTGCAATGATGTGTTGGAGCGTCTGGCTGCCGCCCGCGGTCTCACCCCGGTGATTCGCGATTTTCGCCCGTATTACCCCGAGGCGACACGCCGTTCGCGCGAGCTTGGCATGTATCGGCAGAACTACTGTGGTTGCCGCTTCTCGGCTGTCGAGGCGGCCATGGACCGCGCCCGTATCCGCGACGAGCGCAAAGCCGCCAAAAAGTAGTTCATTTGGGCTGGGGCCTTGAGCTGTCTGTGCGGTACGGTCGTTTTTGGGAAAGTCGATTTAATTAAGCGTGTGATCGTGGCTCGCTTGATACCAAACGACGACTCCTATGATTCTAATCCTCCGTTTGTTAAACATCAGATCCGGACTTGCTGTTGCATATGAATGGGACGACAGCACAATCATGTCGTTTCCTTCTGCAAATCGCCTAATTACCGGTGTTTTACCGTCTGCGAGCGCCAATACAGCACAGCCGTTCCAAGGCTTTGCGGTGGTATCGACAAGTAGTAAGCTGCCGGGAGGGTAAATGCGGGACATTTCGTCACCTTTGATTTTAACGAAAACGCTATGTGGGTGACGCTTGGCTACGTCTACGGGCGCGCAAGCATTTTGTTGGCTGTGCGTGATGCGGCGCTTTTGCGATTCGATATCGATGACGGGAAATGCGCCCTCCATTTCGTGGATAGCAGGGTCTTCGTCGGTGACGATTCTTTTATTTGCGAGCTTTACGGCCAAACCGTTTTCCTCGCCAACAAGTTCATCGCGGGTGCAACCGAAGAGCGCTTGTAACTTTTCAATATGGCGCTCACGGGGGGCATACCGACTTTTTTCCCAACGACAAACGGTCTCTTTAGATACCCCCAACATCTCTGCAAGTTGCGCCTGACCAAGATGCTCCATGGTGCGGAGTTTACGAATATTTGCCCCGAAGCCCATGGCTATAGATCCTCTCGCCACAGGGGGAGGCATAGACAGTTTGTGCCACCATAGCCTTTGGTGAGCTCGTCAATGGATAACGGGAATAATTCCATTCCTGCTTTCTCAAGCGCTTCGTTGGTCCAAACGTTTTCTTCATATACGCATAGTTTTCCTGGCGAGAGCGCAAGGATAGACGTTGCGTTGTTCCGGCGCTCTCTTTCGTAGGCGGTTTGATTCCCGCCTCCGCAGTCAATTACTTTTATTGGTTCGCAACAGGCTGCAGAGAGTATTTCCGGAATCGTGCGATCGATAGGAGTGATCGTAAGGCCCTTTCCGGATCGTTTTAGTTGAATGCTGTATGCATCAACGGCATTGCATATCTCACGATCGATGAGGAACGCGTCGTGATCAATTCTACTTATGAACGTATCGAGGTGGATACGCAGCCCGTCAGAGGGGACTCGAATCGCAATTAGCTCGGTGGTCTGGAATTTATTTGAGGTCAGGAGCTCTTTTGCAAGTGACTCGACGGCGGCGGGTTCAGTTCGGTCAGAGATTCCAACTAAAATTGTCTTAGCACTGATAACAAGAATGTCTCCGCCTTCGATATGGTAACTACTCCTGTTCAAATCACATACTGGGGTTTCTCCCATGATCTTGTGGTGGGTGAATATCTGCCGGTATAAGGCGACCTCACGATCACGCTCAGGCCAATACATATGATTTAGGATGATGCCGTCTCCGACTACCACAGCAGGATCACGAGTGAAAAAAAGCGTGTTGAGGGGATTGACCAAGAGCGAGGCGGGGTCAAATTGCTCGTGCACGAGCGCTCGTAGTGTTTCCGACTGGTTTGAACATAGCTCAGTGTCTCCAAAGCGAATGCCGTTAAGTACTATATTCACCAATTCCTGGGTGTTCTTAGCGTTCTCAAACAGCTGGGTTATTGTCTCGAGGAACTCTCTGCCTGTTGCTCCGCTGCAACGGAGGTAGTCATCAATAAAATATTTAAGTGATTGGGGCTCAGTTTCAAGTGAGTCTTCGAGAAGGTCCCTAATTTCAATGGTTTCTACGCCATGCTTCTTAAGCAATTGAACCATGGAATCGTGCTCATATATTGCTTTGTCGAGGTCAAAACGACCGCTCCATTTTCGCAGGGAGAAAACTTGGCTGAAGTCGGCATCAGGGTAGTTTTGTGTTTCAGCTCCAGGTCGATGGACAAGTACGGCTTTTAAATGACCGATTTCATTTGTTATGTGTACGCCTTGCATGTCTGTCTCCTGTCCTGCTGGTTTTTATATAAGGCTAAGGCAGGTTCCTTGTTGTGTTGCGGAAAAGTTAAAAGACGTATGTAATTGATAAATAACATCAATTTTAAAAATCAGATTGATTAATAACGTCACTTTAGCTGCCGTTCATAGGTGAAAAGCGACACGATGGCGATGGTTGGCCGACCAACGCTGAGCAACCTCATACATTTATGGTGCCAGCTGGATAGATGGGAAAAGGAATGAAGGAGGAGAAATGGCAGCGGAAAGTTCGAAAGGCATCAAGCAGTTCAAGGTCCCGCACGTATATGCGATCATCTTTGCACTTATGGTCATCTTCGCTGTTCTCACGTGGATTGTTCCCTCTGGGTCCTATCAGCGTCAGGAGGTGAACGGTCGTGAAGTCACTGTCGCAGGTACGTATGAGCAGAGTGAAAAGACATATATTGACGAGGAAACCGGGGATGAAGTAGATCTCAGACAAGGCGTCTTCGATGTTCTTCAGGCTCCAACGCGCGGTATACAAGAGGCAATTGAGGTCGTTGCATTCATCTTGATTGTGGGCGGTTCGTTTCAGGTTATTACTAAAACGGGCGCTATCACGAGCGGAATGGGTCGTGTCGTTCGCCGCTTTAAGAACAAAGACATTCTAATTATTCCTATTGCGATGGTTCTCTTTGCATTGGGCGGAACGAGCTTTGGCATGGCGGAAGAAACTCTTCCGTTCTTTGCGATCTTCATGCCAATTATGATGGCTATGGGCTTCGACTCGATGACGGCGTTCATGGTCGTGTTCGTTGGAGCGCGCACGGGTTACATCGCCTCAACGATTAATCCGTTTAATGTTCTCATTGCGCAAGGTATTCTTGGTATTCAGGGCAACCCCCAGCTGTGGCTGCGTATGATTGCCTGGGTTGTTTTGACCGCCGTTGCAATTACTTGGGTTGTCCTCCATGCACGAAGGGTAAAGAAGAACCCTGAGTCATCGATCACATTTGAGGATGATATCGCCAAGAAAGTCGAGTTCGCTGCCGATGAATCTGCCCTTGACGCGGAATTTACGGGTCGTCAAAAAGGCGTGCTTGCGGTATTTATCGCTGGTATGTGCCTTATCATCTGGGGACTTGTGACCCAGGGCTGGTATATGAACGAGATTTCTGCGGTCTTTTTGGCCATGGGCCTGTTGGCTGGTGTTATTGCGGGCTTTAGTCAGGACGTCATCGCTCAGGAATTTGTTGCGGGTATCGCTGACTTTGCTTTCTCGGCAATTGTCGTTGGACTTGCGCGTGGCATCCTTGTCATTGCCTCTGACGGCATGATCATTGATACCATCCTCAATGCGCTCGCTACTGGTCTGGGCGGCATCCCGGCGGTTCTCTTTACTACGCTTCTTTATGCGGTTGAGAACCTCCTGGCGATTCTGGTTCCCAGCTCATCTGGCCTTGCAGCACTGACCGCTCCCATTTTTGGACCTTTGACCGAACTCATGGGCCTTAATCCCGAGGCTGCCGTGTGGGCTCTCTCCATGGGTAGCGCGACGATGTCTTTGATCTGTCCTACTAGCGCCATTCTTGTAGCGGGTTTGGGCGTGTGTAAGATCAAGCTTGGCCAGTGGTGGAAGACCGTTTGGAAATTCTTCTTGGTCGTGTCGCTCATCAATATCGTATTCGTAGCAATCTCGGGACTTATTGCCCTGTAGGTTTCATGGCTGAAATGGAGTAACAGGAATGTCTAAAGGACTGAATGTACACAGCGAGATTGGTAAGCTCAAGAAAGTTGTGCTTCACCGCCCCGGTCGTGACCTTGTGAACGTAAAGGCGGAAGAGTTCGAGGATGTCTGGATTCACGACTGTTTCTATCTTGATGTGGCTCAAAAGGAGCATGATGCCTTTGCGGATCTTCTGAGGAGCGAAGGTGTTGAGGTTCTCTATATGGAGAAACTCGTTGCTGAGGCGCTGGATGCATGCCCCTCGGCTCGCGCTGAGTTTACCGATACATTTATGGCTGAGAGCGGGATTGTCAATCCTCTGCTTGAGCAGGCTGTTCGTGAAAAGCTCGACGCTATTTCAGATTCGTATCAGTTTGTACTTGAGGCTATGGGGGGGTATCGTTATCGTGACCTTGAGCTGCCTCGCGTCTCGACTACGCTTAGTATGATGGATAATGAGGATGCGAAGCCCGATGATTTGGTGTTGAAGCCTCTTCCGAGCTCGTATTTCTCTCGCGATCCTCTTGCTTCCGTGGGCAAAGGCGTTCTGCTTCACCATATGTATTGGAAACAGCGAGATCGTGAAGTGCCCTTCTATGAAGCGATTTTCAAATACCATCCCGATTATGTAGGGACTCCGATTTGGTACGACCATAAGAATCCCTGGCATATCGAGGGCGGTGATGTGCTTAACATTAACGCTCATACCTTGGCTATTGGAATTAGCCAGCGAACTGAGGCGGCTGCGATTGAGGAGCTTGCAAAGAATTTGTTCTGGGGATCTGGGAATTCTGAGATCGATACCGTTTACGCTATTAAAATCCCCAACGGCTATGCTTACATGCATCTTGACACCGTTTGCACCATGGTGGATTTCGATAAGTTCACAGTTTATCCCGGTATTTTTGAGACCCTTCGTGTTTATCGTCTGACTCGTGGTGACTCTGAGGGAATGGTCGCTGTTCAAGAGATTGATGACACGCTTGAAC
Source organism: Collinsella sp. (assembly GCA_031296755.1). Lineage (GTDB taxonomy): Bacteria > Actinomycetota > Coriobacteriia > Coriobacteriales > Coriobacteriaceae > Collinsella. Next base: position 12,678 of record JAUMMZ010000025.1, on the reverse strand, counting down.
ATATTCTTGAAATGGCTACTGGCGTGGAGAAGGTGCAGCTTATTGAGTGCGGTGCCGGCGATATGGTTGAGGCATCTCGCGAGCAGTGGAACGACGGGTCGAACACTCTTGCCGTTGCTCCTGGTAAAGTCTGTGTTTACGAGCGCAATGTTGTCACAAATGATGAGCTCTACAAGAACGGTTTGGAACTTTTGGTCGTTCCCTCCGAGGAGCTGTCCCGCGGTCGTGGCGGCCCGCGCTGCATGAGCATGCCCTTCTGGCGCGAAGATATTTAGTTGCAAATCCACTGTGATAGGAGATGGCGAATATGGGTGTTAACATCGCTGGGCGCAGTTTTCTGAAGCTGCTTGATTACACGACGGAAGAGATTGAGTATCTGCTTGAGCTTTCTGCTAACTTCAAAAGCATGAAGCGTGCCGGTGTTCCGCATAAATACCTTGAAGGTAAGAATATTGTTTTGCTATTTGAGAAGACTTCCACGCGTACTCGTTGCGCCTTCGAAGTTGGTGCACTTGACCTTGGCATGGGTGTAACTTATTTGGATCCGGGCTCGTCCCAGATGGGCAAAAAGGAGTCGATTGAGGACACGGCTCGCGTCCTTGGCCGCATGTATGACGGAATTGAATACCGCGGCTTTGAGCAGACGAAGGTTGAGGAGCTTGCTGCAAAAGCTGGGGTTCCCGTTTGGAATGGGCTGACTACTGAATTTCACCCGACTCAAGTGCTTGCCGATATTCTGACCATGCGTGAAGAGTTTGGAGAGATTAAGGGCAGGAAACTTACATTTTTTGGTAAGGCGGCCGGAAACGTCGCCGATTCGCTCATGGTCATTTGCGCTAAGCTCGGCATTAACTACTGTTCTTGCGGCCCAATCGGGGGAAATTCGGAGGGGGCTACATCCTATGACCCTGAACTCCTTGCAGAATGTAGTCGTATTGCGGCCGAGCATGGATCGACGATTACCATTACAGAGGATATTGAGGAAGGCGCTCGTGATGCCGATGTAATTTACACGGATGTTTGGGTTGGCATGGGTCAGCCCGCAGAGCTGTGGGAAAGCCGCATTAAGCTAATGTCGCCGTATCGTGTGACCGCTGAGGTGATGTCTATGGCAAAGCCCGAGGCGATTTTCCTCCACTGCCTTCCGAGCTTCCACGATACTAATACTACTGTTGGTGCCGAAATTGCTGAGAAGTTTGGAGTCACCGAAATGGAAGTCACGGACGAGGTTTTTGAGTCCGATAAATCTCGTGTTTTCCAAGAAGCGGAGAATCGCATGCATACGATTAAGGCGGTGATGTACGCAACGCTTAAGTAGCGGGGCGTTGAGAAAACAGTCGCAAATCTGTTTGCCATACTATATTTCTCTCAACAAGCTGATAGGATACAGGGGAGAATGATGCGCGCGTCAGTCGATTTTTTCGACTGACGCGCTTTGTGAAAGAGGCAAAGATGCGTACCGATGATTTTGACTACAACCTTCCTGAGGAACTGATCGCCCAAGCTCCTGCCGAGCCGCGCGACTCCTGCCGCCTACTGGTGGTGGATCGCAAGGGCTCCCAGGCGGGAATGCCGCTGAAGCACGGCGGTACCGTTGAGCACCGCATCTTCCGCGACATCATCGACTATATCGAGCCGGGCGACGTGCTCGTCATCAACCAGACGCGCGTGATGCCGGCTCGCCTGATCGGTCGCAAAGCCGGCTCGGGCGGCGTGGTCGAGACCCTGCTGCTCAAGCGCCGCGAGGACGTGGATCCGCTGGGCCATGTTTGGGAGTGCTTGGTCAAGCCGGGCAAGCGCCTGAAGCCCGGTGCTCATATTGAGTATCGCGCCGGTGGCGCCCATGCGCCCGAGGGGGCTCCCGTGGTGCTGACGGCCGAGGTTGTCGACTTTGTCACCGATAGCCGCGGCGGCCGCCTGGTGCGTTTTGAGCCGGCCGGTTGCAATGCTGCCGGCGATCCGCGCACGCTCGACGAGGCCATTCACGCCGCCGGTCATGTGCCGTTGCCGCCCTACATTACCGATTACGAGGGCGATCCCGAGAAATATCAGACCGTGTACGCCATGAAGGAGGAGCACTCGGCTGCCGCTCCTACGGCGGGTCTGCATTTTACTCCTGAGCTCATGGCCGCTATCGAGGCCAAGGGTGCCAAGTTTGCCGCCGTCGAGCTCGAGGTGGGCATCGATACCTTCCGTTTGGTGGAGGAGGACGACCCTACGCAGCACGTCATGCACACCGAGCGCTACCACGTGTCGCAGGAGGTTGTCGACGCCGTGCATAAGGCCAAGGCCGAGGGTCATCGTGTGATCGCCGTCGGCACTACCGCGGTGCGCTCGCTCGAGAGCGCGTTTGACGCGGACGCGCCGGTGTCCGATCCGGCCGTGACGGCGCGCTATTTTGAAGGCCGCGAGGACGGGGCCGATACGCTTGGCCGCGGTGACATCGTGGTGCGCGAGAACGCCACGACGCAGCTTTACCTCATGCCCGGCTCGACCTATCACGTGGTCGACGCGCTGATCACGAACTTCCACGTGCCGCGCTCCACGCTCATGATGCTCGTAAGCGCGCTTGCCACCCGCGACCAGATCATGGATGCCTACGCCGCTGCCATCGAAGAACGTTATCGCTTCTTCAGCTTTGGCGACGCGATGCTCATTTGTTAGTTACGCGGTTCTACGAACCGCGTAACTACTCGACGCTGCGCGGGCCGCATTTGGACAATCTGACGTTCAACTTCAAGGGCGCGACCAGAAGGTCAGCGCCCTTTCGTTTCACGTCACCTTGTCTCAAATGCGACCCGCTCGCTGTCGTTGCCAAAACATCGGCGTTGCCGTGGTTGTCGCTGTAGTCATTGGGTAGTCATTGGACGTTCTTAAATGACTAGTCAAAGGGGACACTCTTACGGCACTTGGCACTTGGGGACGTTCCTTTTGTGCCGGCACCTGGGGACAGTCCTTATGTCAAGAGATCGGTGCAAGAGGGATAGGTTGCCTTGCGTCGATCTAAATAAGTTGCGGTGAGATAGTTCTTGAATTGGCCTTTTTGGGGCTAAACAGAAACTTTCTCACCGCAACTGAGTTGAGGCGTTTTTTGGCAGCTGGTTTACTTGCTCGCGAACAGCCAGATCAGGATGATTGCCAGAATCACGGCGACGATGCAGACGATGGCGCCAGTGAATTTGATGCGTGAGTCGCGGGTACGCTCGCGCACCGCGTCCTCGGTGGCTTCGAGTTGGGTAACCTCTCGCTCGGTCTCGGCGTGTTCGGCTTTGTCTCGGGCCAAGGATCCTGCAAGCGACTCGGTGATCTCTGGATGGTCATGTACCTCGGTCGCCTGTTCGATGATCGACTGCGCATGTGCGGCATCTGCTTGGGCGTTGGCGATGCTTTGCTCCTGGTCGCGGCGCGCCTTGTCCTCGGCGGCGATCTTCTCGCGCTGTTCGCGCTGGCGCGTTGCAGCGGCGGTTTTTGCGGTCTGCAGCTCGTCGCGCGCGGCATCGGCCTCTGCCGTCACGGCCTGATGGGCTCGCTTAGCGTCGGCGATGGGGGCTTGCGCCTGCTCGACGGCCTGCTCGGCTGCGGCAAGCGAGTGCTCAAGGTCGGCGGTGATGCGCGGGACATCTTCTTCGGCTTTACGCAGGGCATCTGCCGTGTCGGAGATCTGCATCGAGAGCTCGCTGGTGCGCACCGTATAGTTGGCGGGATTTGCCGAGGGATTGCGTTGCAGCTCGGCATACTCATGACGCAGCGTCTCGAGCTGGGCGCGCGTGGCGTCGACGGTTTGTTGTGCGGCCGCAATGCCGGCGTCTCGCTCGGCTTTCACCTTGTCGCGGATGCGCTTGGAATCCTCAAGACGTCGAACGAGGCGGTTGCCGGTCTCGCGAGAGCTCGCCTCGCGGGCCTCCACGGCGTCGAGCGCGGCCTTCAGGCGGAGCTCAGTCGCGTCATCCTCTGTCTTCATTTGTTCGAACTGATCCTTGAGCTCTGTCGCTTTGGCGGCGTGGGCATCACGGTCAATCTCGGCTGCCGCAGCGGTCTTTTGCGCTGTGGCGATCGCCTGACGCTGGTCGGCGACGATCTTGTCGTAGCGGCCTGCGATATCCTGGCGCGTCTCGAGTTCCTCGGCCTGATCGGCAATGCGCTGCTCAAGTTCGGCCAGGTGGGCGCGGGCATCGGCAAGTGCCTTTTTCGCGGCGTTCATCTCGCGCATGGCCGAGGCGCCCTGGGCGATAAAGGTGCCCACGGCGTTCGCAGTGTTCGAGACAGCGGTCCCCAGATCGCGGCTCGCGGCGGGGGAGTGCGGGGCGGTCGGGCGAGCGGTGTCGGCAGCGTCCGCATCGGCAGCCTGCGGCGCGGCGATATTGCCGGTACCGCCCTCGACCACAGAAAAGCCTGCTGCGTGCGGATCGACCGCATCGGCGCCAATCGTGGGGTGCTCGAGCTGCAGAAACGAGGGCATGGTGCTGCCCCGGTCGGCAACCGGAGTCTCGCCGGGCACAAAGGTCGAGGCCGCCTCGGCGGCCTCCTCTTCCTCGGCATCGATATCGGCATCGGCGACGGCGTCTTTCATCGCTTTGACAGCATCCATCATGGAGTCCATGACGGCATCGAGTTCTTCTTCCGAAGACACCTCGATGGGGCCCGCTGCTTGCGGGGCGTCGTCCTGTACAGGGGCGTCGTCCTGTGCGGGCGCATCGTCGTTTTGCTCATCGGCGTTTTCTGTTTCGGGGGTTTCCGCCGTAGCGCTTTCGTCCAAGATGGGGTCGTCGATGTCGATACCATCGCAGGTCATAGCGTCAGTATCTGCGGTGACGTCTGCGGGATCATCAATATGCTGTTGAGTCTGGGGGTCCAGCTCGTCTGTCATAGGCATGTGCTCCTCATCGTTGTTTGTCACCCTATGATAAAGTCTCGCGCCGACATCCCGCGCGCCGCAGCAAAGTTTCAAAACGTGTTCGATGGCTCGATCTGATAACAACAACTCGGCCGCTTTATCCAGTTTGTACTTGACAATCCCTTCGCCGAATGACGTTGCGCCGTTCGCCTGCTGCGGTCTTTATTTTTCACTTGAACACGCTAAAGTTGCATTTCAGCTTTTGGCGCGTGAAGTTGGATACGCGCAGTCGGCGGGCGTGCCCGTCGCGATTTGAAAGGACTTTGTATGGGACTTTTCACTGGTAAGACCGTGATCGTCACCGGCGGCGGCAAGGCCACGCTTAAGGACGGCTCCGCTGGCTCCATCGGCTACGGCATCGATATCGCTTTTGCCAAGGAGGGCGCAAACCTCGTCATTACCGGCCGCAACGTTGCCAAGCTCGAGGCTGCCAAGGAATCCCTCGAGGCCGAGTACGGTGTCAAGGTTCTGCCTGTTCAGGCCGATGTCTCGGCTGGTCTGGACAACGAGGCCGTTGTCCAGAACGTTATCGACAAGGCGATTGAGGAGTTCGGCCGCATCGACGCCGTCGTCAACAACGCCCAGGCCAGCGCCTCGGGTGTGACTATCGCCGACCACACTATGGACCAGTTTAACCTGGCCATCTACTCTGGCCTGTATGCCACCTATCTGTATATGCAGAAGGCCTATCCGCACCTGAAGGAGACCAAGGGTTCCGTGGTCAACTTTGCTTCGGGCGCCGGTCTGTTTGGCAACTACGGCCAGTGCAGCTATGCAGCCGCCAAGGAGGGCATCCGCGGTCTGACCCGCGTTGCCGCGAACGAGTGGGGCAAAGACGGCATCAACGTCAACATCGTGTGCCCGCTTGCTTGGACTGCTGCGCTCGAGAACTTCCAGGATGCTTATCCCGAGGCGTTCAAGGCCAACGTCCACATGCCGCCGGCGGGCCACTACGGCGACGTCGAAAAGGAGATCGGCCGCGTTGTCGTTCAGCTCTGCGGTCCCGATTTTAAGTACATGAACGGCGAGACTGTCACCCTCGAGGGTGGCATGGGCCAGCGGCCGTAGGGGTTACGCGGTTTTACCAAACCGCGTAACGGCTCGACGCTGCGCGGTCACCAGGGCGACAACTTGTCATTCAAAGAGGGCGGCATGACCAGAAGGTCTATGCCGCCCTCTTTTCATGCCAATTTGTTCGCCCTGGCGACCGCTCGCTGACGTCGCCAGAGCATCGGCGTTGCCTTGGCTGTTGGAGATGATCTCGTAGTCGTTGGGGACGTTCTTAAATGACTAGTCATAAGGGACACTCTTGCCGGCACTTGGGGACAGTCCCTAAGTGCCGGCAGATTGGGACACTCCTTTGCAAGATGGCGCTGAAGATTGTCCTCGACGACTAGTCGTTTAATGCATCAGTTTCTGTCGAGTCGGTGCGGTTTGCTGGTTGCCCGTATAATGGTTTGCGTATGAACCGCAACCAAGGAGTTCCAGTTTATGGACCAGAGCCTTTTTAAATTCGACCTGATCGCCGAGGACCCGACGACGCATGCGCGTGCCGGCGTGCTGCACACCCCGCACGGCGACATCGAGACGCCGATCTTCATGCCCGTGGGCACCAAGGCAAACGTCAAGGGCATTCCTACCGAGACCGTTAAACAGCTCGGCGCCCAGATCGTGCTTGCCAATACTTATCACCTGTCCATGCGTCCCGGCGAGGACACCATCGCCGAGCTGGGCGGGCTGCACAAGTTTATGAACTGGCATGGCCCCATTCTTACCGACTCGGGCGGCTTCCAAGTGTTCAGCCACAACGACGCCGTCAAGCTCACCGACGAGGGTGTGCGCTTTATCGTCAACGATTACGACGGTCGCCACGTGTTCTGGACGCCCGAGGACAACATGGAAATCGCCATGAAACTCGGCTCCGACATCTGCATGCAGCTCGACCAGTGCCCGGGCTATCCCGCCACGCGCGCCTACGTTGAGCGCGCCGTGGAGCTGTCGAGCATGTGGGCCGAGCGCTGCTATAAGGCGCATACCCGCGACGACCAGGCACTCTTTGGCATCGTCCAGGGTGGCATGCACCTGGACCTGCGCCTGCGCTCGCTGCGCCATCTGGAGGAGTGCGGCGACTTCCCGGGCTACGGCATCGGCGGCTACTCGGTGGGCGAGGACCACGAGACCATGTTCGAGACGCTGGCGCCGCTGGCTTCCGAGTACATGCCCAAGCACAAGCCGCGCTACCTGATGGGTGTCGGCAACCCCACCACCCTCGTGCGCGGCGTGGGCGTGGGCATCGACATGTTCGACTGCGTGCTGCCGACGCGCACCGGCCGCATGGGCACGGCGTTCTCCAGCGAGGGTCGCCTTAACTTCCGCAACGCGCGCTTTGCGCACGACGACGGCCCCATCGACCCCACCTGCACCTGCCCGGTGTGCACGGGCGGCTACAGCCGCGCGCTCATCCGTCACATGGTCACGCAGAAGGAGATGCTCGGCGGCATTCTGCTTTCGATGCACAACATCTACTACCTGCTCAACCTTATGCAGCGTGCCCGCCAGGCCATTATCGAGGGCCGCTACGGCGCGTTTGTGAGCGACTGGATGAACAGCCCTGCGGCGGTGGATTACTAAGGGCGACAGACACGCTTGCAGAGCGTGGGCAATGGCAAAGGCTGAGCGGCAACCGCTCGTCACATTTGCTGACACCGGCTGCGCGACCGCTGACCGATAGCTTGCAAGCACTTGATGCATCGTGGGTACCATACCGAATAGTTGATGTTCGGGCGGGTGTTTGGCGCATGGCGTCGATCCCGCCCGTTTCTATTTTCGATAGGAGCACCCATGATTAAGAATGAGAACGTCGAGGGCGAGCCCGCCTACGACGAGACGTACCGCCGCGGCCCCGTGGTCATGCGCGGCCCCATGATTCCTAAGGACAACACCTACGCCAACCTGCTGGCGCCCGAAGATTCAACCGACTGGTTGCATGCCGATCCGTGGCGCGTCCTTCGTATTCAGGCAGAATTCGTCGATGGCTTTGGCGCGCTTGCCGAGCTCGGGCCCGCGGTGACCATCTTCGGCAGTGCCCGCACGCCCAAGACCGATCCGCTCTACAAGGCGGCGCGCACGGTCGGCCGCAAGATCGCGCAGCGCGGCGTGGCGGTTATCACCGGCGGCGGCCCCGGCATTATGGAGGCGGCCAACAGGGGGGCGGCGAGTGCCAACGGCAAGTCGGTCGGCTTGGGTATCGAGCTTCCGCACGAGCAGGGGCTCAACAAATACGTGAACCTGGGTATGGACTTCCGCTACTTCTTTGTGCGTAAGACCATGTTCGTTAAGTACAGCTCGGGTGCCATCGTGTTCCCCGGCGGTTTCGGCACGCTCGACGAGATGTTCGAGGTGCTCACGCTGGTGCAGACGCACAAGGTCAAGCGCATGCCGCTCGTACTGGTGGGCAGCGAGTACTGGCAAGGCCTGTTCGACTGGCTCAACGGCCCGGTGATGGATGCCGGCATGATTAGCCCGCTCGATCCAGACCTCGTCCACATCACCGACGACCTCAACGAGGCCGTTGACATTGCGCTCAGCGGGTTGATGTAGAGCAATCGTGTCTACCGCGACATGAATATGCATGGCAATCTGATGCTATCTAACGTCAGGTTGCCATTTATATTGGGTATACTGATGCAAAAGACGAGGGCAAGGAGGTCGCGTATGTCTACTGCAACGGTTAAGCCTACGACGGTTCGCCTCGAAGAGGGGCTCAAGGAGCAGGCGACTGAGTTCTTGGATTCGGTCGGCCTCAGCCTCAATTCCTATCTCAATCTTGCCGTTCGGCAGCTGGTAAATCAGCGAAAGATTCCTTTTGAGATTGTAGGAAGGGCGGAGATGCCCAACGAGGCGACGAGGCGTGCCATGGTGATCGCCGAGGCTCATGAGTTGGGGATTTTGCCGGACGATAGCCCGTCATTCAATAACGCTGATGAGCTTATGTCATTCCTCGATGAGGAATAGCGATGTTCGAGATTAAAGTCGAGGCTCAATTTAAGGCGGACTACAAACGGACGATGCGCATGCATCCGCAGCTAAAAAGTGAGTTTAAAGCGGCGGTTGCAGAGCTTGTGGCTCATGGGTCACTTCCGGCGGAGTATGGCGCCCACGAGCTCTCAAACCCGGGCGGAAACTACAACGGCCACATCGATTTCCACCTATCCGATGGCTTGGTCGATGTGGTCGTTCTTTATCTTCCCCATAAGACTAACCCAGTGATTAGGCTGGTGAGAATGGGCTCGCATGAGGAACTGTTTCAGGGTCCGCTGGGCTGATTGCCGATTTCTAAGTTGCGGTGGAATAGGGATTGATTTGCGGCTGATAAGCCGAAAACAGTCCCTATTCCACCACGAGTGGTAAAGGTGCCCCTAGTGGATGGGCTGGTAGCGGGGGCAGTAGCTGATGGCGATGGCGTCGACGCCTACGTGGGTGGCGATGGTGCAGCCGATGGGGCCGGTGCCGGCGTCTACGTAATCCTGACCCGCGAGTGCCTCGTTGACAAGCTCCTGCTCCTCGGCGGCGCCGGTCGTGAGCACGCGCACGCTGGAGCCCGGATACTCGGCCAAAAATGCGAGGCAATCGGCCATGGTGTTGGTAACGATGCGCTTGGCACCGCGGCCCTTTTTTATGGCCTTGATCTCGCCCGATTTCCACTCCGGCGAAACGGCCAGGCGAATGTTGAGCATTTGCGTGAGCTGGCCGGCGAGCTTGGGCGCGCGGCCGTTCTTAACGAGATTCTCGAGCGTGCGGGGAATCAGCAGCAGGTGGGCGTCGGGCAGCGTCGCGCGGATCTGCGCCTCGGTCTCGTCCAGGCTGCGGCCGTCCTCGCGCATGGCCAGCGCGTACTCCACCAGCAGGCCCTCGGCGCCCGATCCGGTGCGCGAGTCGATGCAGCGCACGTCGAGCTCGTGCGTTTCGGCCGTCAGGCTGGCGTTGGCATAGCAGGCGGACCACTCGCTGCACAGCGAGATAAAGATGGCGCTATCGTGGCCGTCGGCGCGCACGCGGTCAAAGAGTTCCTTGAACTCGCCGGCACTCGGCTGCGAGGTGTGCGGCAGCTGCTCGGAGCCGGCCATGCGGGCGACGTACTCTTGGGCGGTAATCTGCACCTGGTCGAGCAGGTCCTCGCCCTCGATAATCACATGCAGCGGAATCACGTAAATGCCGAGCTCTTGGGCGCGGGCGGGGGAGATGTCCGACGTGGAGTCGGTTATGATGGCAAAAGACATAATTGCACCTTTCGTTGGGGCGCGACGGCGCCGCCTTCTGAGAGCAAAGTGCGACAAGTATAGTGGAGTCGTTCCACATTTCTAGGTTCAATTGTTGAATAGTCAACAGTTTGAAGTGTCGGTGTGGAAATCGTCAACTGGGGAAGAGGGATGCCGATGGAGGCGCTGGAGATATGCAAGCGGCCGGTCGTGCTGTTTGATTTCGATGGCACGGTGGCAGATACGGGTCGAGCGGTGATGACCTCGACGCGCAAGACGTTGGCCGCGCGCGGGTTTTCGGAGGCGCAGATGGGTGACCTGTGTCGCATGATCGGGCCTCCGCTGTGGAAGAGCTTCCACGACTTTTACGGCTTTACGCGCGAGGAGTCGCTTGTGGTGGCCGACGAGTACCGTGCCTTTTTTGATGAGCTGGGACCGGAAGAGTATCCCGTGTTCGATGGAATCCCCGAGCTGCTCGATGGCCTTGTCGCGCAGGGGCATCGCTTGGCCGTGGCGACGTCTCGCATGGAAGCAAAGTGCATTGACATGGTGCATGAGCTGGGACTTTCTCAGTTTGAGGCGGTGGTTGGCATGAATCCGCCGCAGGGGCGCGAGACCAAGGCCGATTCGGTCCGCGACGCGTTGGCGGCCTTGGGTGCGGCCGCGGGCGATGCCGTGATGATCGGCGATCGCTTTAACGACGTCGAGGGCGCGCACGCGATGAGCGTGCCGTGCATTGGTATCTATTCGGGCGCGGCGGCGCCGGGCGAGCACGAGGCGGCGGGTGCCGATGCAGTGGTGCACTCGGTGGCCGAGCTTGCTAAACTTTTCGCTATATAAGTATTTGATGTGAGGGGCGGGCACGCTCGCCGCTCATTGGTAAGGAGGTCGTCCATGAATCAGGTGGAGCAGAGCGTTGCCGAGTATGTCGATGAGGTCTGGGAGGATGTCGTCGCCGATATCGAGCAGCTGGTGAGTTATCCGTCCGTGGCAGTTTCTGCCGATGCGGAGCCCGGCGCGCCGTTTGGCCGCCCGGTCCGTGACGCGCTCGATTGCGCGCTCGGCATCGCGCAGAAGCTCGGCTATCAGACGAGCGACGACGAGGGCTATGTGGGAATCGCCGATATCCCGGGCCGCGGCGACAAACAGCTCGCGACTATCTGCCACGTGGACGTGGTTCCCGCCGGCCCCGGCTGGAACACCGACCCGTTTGCGATGGAGCGTCGCGAGGGCTGGCTGCTCGGCCGCGGCGTGATCGACGACAAGGGTCCGGCCGTGCTGTCGCTCTACGCCGGCGCCTACCTGCTCAAGCACGGCATCGTTCCGCGCTACACCTTCCGCGCGCTGCTGGGCTGCGATGAGGAAGTGGGCATGTCCGACGTTCACCATTATCTGGAGAACTACGCGAATCCCGACTTTCTGTTTACGCCCGATGCCGAGTTCCCGGTCTGCAATGCCGAGAAGGGCCAGTTTGGGGCGACGTTCGTGAGCCCCAAGATCGACGGCGGGCGCATCGTGTCGTGGTGCGGCTCCGAGGCGAGCAATGCCATTCCGTCGCAGTCCATCTGCGAGCTTGCGATTGCCGCCGATGAGCTGCCGGCGCCCGTTGAGAACGTCGACCGCCTGGAGATCACGGCGCTTGATAACGGGCATGCGCAGATTTTCGCCCACGGTATTGGCGGCCACGCTTCGATGCCTGAGGGCACCATCAACGCCGTCGGCCTGATCGTGGCGTATCTGCGCGAGGCCGAGGACGCGTTTGGTGCACGCGATGAGCGCCTGCTGACGCCTGCCGAGCACGAGTTCGTCAAGTTCCTGGCCTTTGTGCATGCGGATGCCTATGGCCGCGGCCTGGGTATCGATGCGACGAGTCCGGCGTTTGGCCCGCTTACCTGCAACGCTGGCGTCATCCGCGTGGCGGATGGCCATATTGAGCAGGTCATCGACGTGCGCTTCCCCGATAGCACCAGTGCCGATACCATCCGCGAGCAGCTCGAGCCGCTCGTGGGCCGTTTTGGCGTGACGTGCCAGCTGGGTCGCGCTAAGGTGCCGTTCTCGGTGTCTGCCGACGATCCGGCCGTGAAGGCGCTTATTGATACCTATAACGAGTTTACGGGCAAGCATGCTGAGCCCTTTGCCATGGGCGGCGGCACGTATGCGCGCAACTTTGCCCGCGCCGTGTCGTTTGGCCCCGAGGAGACCGGCCTTGAGCTGCCCGCGTGGGGCGGCCAGATGCACGGCCCCAACGAGTGCGCCAACGAGGAACAGCTTAAACAGGCGCTCAAGATCTATATTGTTGCGATCCTCCGTTTGAATGAATTAGAGCTTTAAGGTCTCGCGGTTTCCCAATCTAAGTTGCGGTGGAATAGTTCCTAGAATGGGCCATTGGGGGTGCGGACGATTTCTTGGACCGCGCCTAGGCGTATCCAAGCTTCCTGCGGTACTCCATCGGGCTCAGCCACCCGAGGGACTTCTTGATCCGCTCCTCACGATAGTACACGAGGTAGGCCTCGAGCCTTCCCATGA
>JAUMMZ010000024.1 GCA_031296755.1 Collinsella sp. | reverse complement strand
AGGATGGGTAAGGGAATCGAATTAGCTCAGGTGCCAGATCTCGTCATTGTACTGAGAGATTGTGCGGTCGGACGAGAAGGTGCCGGCGTTGGCGATGTTGATCAGCGCCTTGCGCATCCAAGCGTCCTGGTCCTCATAGTCTGCCAGCACGCGCTCCTTGGTCTGGATGTACTCCTCAATGTCGAGCAGGGCCATAAACCAGTCCTTGCCCTTAATGTCGTCGTGCAGGCGCTGCAGGCGCTCGGCGTTGCCGGTCGCCATAAAGGCCGGGTTGGTGATGAAGTCCACCAGCAGTTTAATGCCGGGCTTGCAGTAGAGCGCACCGGCGTTGTAGGTGCCGTCGGCGTAGAGCCGCTCGACCTGTTTGGACGAGGCACCAAAGGTGTAGATGTTCTCGTCGCCCACGAGCTCGGCAATCTCCACGTTGGCACCGTCGAGCGTGCACAGGGTCAAAGCGCCGTTGAGCATGAACTTCATGTTAGAAGTGCCGCTCGCCTCCTTGGAGGCCAGGCTGATCTGTTCGGAGATGTCGGCAGCGGGAATCACGCGCTCGGCGGCGGTGACGTTGTAGTTCTCGATCATGACGACCTGCAGGTAGGGAGCCACGTCGGGGTCGTTGGCAATCCACTGGGAAAGCGTCAGGATCAGATGGATGATGTCCTGGGCGATAGTGTAGGCAGGCGCTGCCTTGCCGCCAAAGATGATGGTGACGGGGTGCTTAGGTTTGTTACCGTTCTTGATGTCGAGGTACTTCCAGATGATGTAGAGCGCGAGCATCTGCTGGCGCTTGTACTCGTGGATACGCTTGACCTGAACATCGATGATGGCGTTGGAGGGGATCGTCACACCCTGCTCGAGCGCCATGAACTGGCGCATGATGGTTTTGGCTTTGGCCTTGGTGGCGGCCAAGCGCTCAAGAATGCTCTTATCGTCGGCGAAGTCGGCGAGCTTGCTCAGGTTGCCGGTGCTGCGCCAATCGGTACCGATTACATCGTCGAGCAGGCTGGCAAGCGCGGGGTTGGCTCCCTGGATCCAGCGGCGGAAGGTGATGCCGTTGGTCTTATTGGAGAACTTCTCGGGGTAGATCTCGTAGAACGGATGAAGCTCGGTGTCCTCCAGGATCTTGGTGTGGAGTGCGGCGACGCCGTTGATGGAGAAGCCAAAGTGGATGTCCATGTGGGCCATGTGGACGGTGTCGTATTCGTCGATGATGGCGACGCGCGGGTCGTCGTGCTCGGCCTTTGCGACCTTATCGAGCTTGACGATAATATCGGCGATGGCAGGGGAGACCTTCTGCAGGCTGGTGAGCGGCCACTTCTCGAGCGCCTCGGCAAGAATCGTGTGGTTAGTGTAGGCGACCATGGAGCGTACGATGGTCACGGCCTCGTCAAACTCGATGTCGTGCTCGGTGGTGAGCAAGCGAATGAGCTCGGGGATGACCATGGTGGGGTGCGTGTCGTTAATCTGGACCACGGCGTAGTCGGCCAGATCGTGCAGGTTGCTGCCGCGCTCGATGGCCTCGTCGATCAGGAGCTGGGCGGCGTTGCTCACCATGAAGTATTCCTGGTAGATGCGAAGCAGACGGCCCTGCTCGTCGGAATCGTCGGGGTAGAGGAACAGGGTGAGGTTCTTGGCGATCTCGGTCTTGTCGAAGTCGATGGAGCTGCCGGGTACCAGGCCGTCGTCGACGCTTGCCAGGTCGAACAGGCGCAAACGATTCTTGGCGGGCTGGCCGTAGCCGGGCACGTCGATGTTGACGAGCTTGGAGGTAACGGCAAAGTCGCCGAACTCAACAGTGTAGGAGCGGTCGTCATCGATCAGGATATCCTGCTCGCCGAGCCACTCGTCGGGGACGGCCTTCTGCTGATTGTCGACAAAGCGCTGACGGAACAGGCCGTAGTGGTAGTTGAGGCCCACGCCGTCGCCGGTCAGGCCCAGCGTGGCGATGGAATCCAGGAAGCACGCGGCCAGGCGGCCCAGACCGCCGTTACCGAGCGACGGCTCGACCTCAAACTCCTCAATCTTATTGAGGTCGTGGCCCGCGGCGGTGAGCTGGTCCTTAACCTCGTCATAGATGCCGAGGTCGATCATGTTGTTGATGAGCAGCTTGCCGATCAAGAATTCGGCGGAGATGTAATAGAGCTTTTTCTTGCCATTGTTGAGCGGGCAGGCGGCTGAGCGCTCCTGCACGAGCTTAACGAGCAGTTTGTAAATGCGACGGTCATCGAGCTGCTCGAGCGAGATGCCAAAAGACTGCTCGGCGAGTTCTGCGAGATCGATACGGGGCATGTTTCCTCCTGTAATGGGTTGATTACATGTCTGCAATTCATAAGAATCCCGCGCGAGGGGATTGGGGTGGCCTCGCGCGGGAAAAGCGGTCGCGTCCGCACGGTGGGGTGGGGTCGGACGCGGTGGCTCCTATTGGGGAAGCTCGATTTCGGCTTCCGACGGGATGCGGAAGTAGGTCTCAGTCCAGTCGGTAAGCTTGTGCTCGAGCTCGCGGGTGATGGCGCCATCGAGCATACGCCAGGTCCAGTTGCCGCCTAGGGTGGCAGGGGTGTTGATGCGCGCCTCATTGCCCAGGTTAAGCAGGTCCTGCATGGTGTAGATGCAGGTATCGCTCACGCTGGCGGCGATGGTTCGGTTGAGCGCGTCGGCTATGGACTCGCCTGCCTGCTGGTGGGTGTACAGGGCAGCCTGCTCGCGCTGACGCGGAGTGGCCGTACCCTCGAACCAACCGTGCGCCGTCTCGTTGTCGTGCGTGCCTACATAGGCGACGGTATTGGCGATGTAGTTATGCGGCAGGTAATACGAGTTGGTGCCCTCAAAGGCAAACTGCAAGATCTTCATGCCGGGGAAGCCCGAGGTGTCGCGCATATCGATGACGCCGGGGGTAAGGAAGCCCAGGTCCTCAGCGATAATAGGCAGCGTGCCGAGCTTTTCCTCGAGCGTCTTGAAGAACTTGAGGCCGGGGCCCTGCGTCCACGAACCGTAGGACGAATCGGGTGAGGAGAACGGCACCTCCCAATAGGCCTCAAAGCCACGGAAGTGGTCCAGACGGATAACGTCATACATGTTGAGTGCGGCGCGGATGCGGCCTTCCCACCAGGAGAAGCCGTCTGCTTCCATGGCATCCCAGTCATAGATGGGATTGCCCCAGTACTGGCCGGTGGCGGAGAACTGATCGGGCGGTGTGCCGGCGACACTGACGGGGTTGCCGTTGGCGTCGATCTTAAAGAGCTCGGGGCTTGCCCACATCTCAACGGAGTCGCGCGAGACGTAGATGGGCAGGTCGCCGATGATCAGGATGTCGCGCTCGTTGGCGTATGCCTTGAGTCGGCTCCACTGACGGTCGAAGAAGTACTGCGTCATCTGGTGGTAGAGCATGCGCGCGGGATGGGCGGCGCAGACCTTGGCGGATGCTTCGCCGCGGGTACGGAGCTCTGCGGGCCACTCCCAAAATGCCTTGAGACCGCACTCCTCCTTGACGGTCATGAACTCGCAGTAGGGAATGAGCCAGTCTTCGTTGGTTTGGACAAAGTCGTCGAAATCGGCTGGCTTGTTGGAGGCGAAGCGTTCGGCGGCACGGTCGAGAATCTGGCGGCGACCGCTAAAAATCGCGCCATAGTCAACGCTGTTGGGGTCGGAGCCCAGATACACACCGTCGATATCGCGCTGTTCCAGATAGCCGGCCTCGATAAGCTCGGCAAAGTCGATGAAATTGGGGTTGCCCGCACGGGCCGAGAACGACTGATAGGGTGAGTCGCCATAGCTCGTCGTCGTAAGGGGCAGAATCTGCCAATAATGTTGTTTGCACGAGGCGAGGAAATCGACAAAGTCGTAGGCGTTCCAGCCAAAGCCGCCGATTCCGTATGGTCCGGGCAGAGATGAGACGGGCATGAGGACGCCGCTTGCACGCTCCATGAATGCGCTCACCAACCTTCTTGTTGTGGGGTCGGCCTGCCGATGGGTGTGCAGTCCGCCTCCG
>JAUMMZ010000023.1 GCA_031296755.1 Collinsella sp. | reverse complement strand
TTGCCGGCAAGGTTCTGCTGGATATAGCCCTCAAATGTCGCGCGGCCCGCATCAAACTGGCGACCCTTTTCAGCATCGATATGGCTGTGCGGGAACACACCGTCAAAGGAATCAACGGCGCGCAGCGACACGGAGTCACCGATCATCAACAGGTCGTAGGAGCCATCGGGGAAGCCGTCGTTGTCCTTGTCGGTGTCGTCGGCCGCCTGCTGGTCGGTGGGCGCGGTGTTTTTGGCTTCCTTGTTCAGAACTTCTGCGCCCTCGCCGCTCAGTGCAGACGTTTCGGGCACAAAGATCAGGCCGCCCAGTGCAACGACCAACACGACAGTGCAGGCTGCGCAGACAGGGACGTGCGCGCGTGCCCAGTTGGCGGGCGTGGTGGTGCCATCGCGGAATTCGGCGACAGTGCGGCCGAAGGCGCCCTTCCTAAACGGTGTTTCGATAAAGCGATAGGAGCACTCGGCTACGGCGACCACCACAAGTACCTGCAAGATGTACTGCCACCAGGGCGTATCGCTGATGTTGGCGACCGGGTTCATAAGCAGCAGCAGTGGATAGTGCCACAGATAGATACTGTACGAGCGCTTGCCAACCCACACGAGCGGCTCGGCGGACAGCGCGCGGGCAACCATTCCCTGGGGCTGCACGCAGGCCGCGATGACCATGAGCGTGAGGATGGAGCATAACAGCGTGCCGCCGCGATACTGAAACGCGGTGTAGCCGTTGGTGAGCGCGACCATGGCGGCAAGGCCAACCAGACCCACGACGCCCAACACATCGATGGATGCGGGCGAGGACCAAAAGCGCACGAGGGCGCTCGGCTGTGCCGGGGTGGTATCGGCTGATTCGTCGACCTTCTTGCCAGGCTTGCCCTCGGCGTTCTTGCCATGCTTGGCGGCGCCAGCCAGGCGATTGAGTCCCAAACGATGAGCGAGACGCACCGGCGCCAGGTCGCGATCGGGGATAAAGGCCATCCAGGCACCCAGCAGCAGCGAGAACACGCGGGTGTCGGTGCCGTAGTACACGCGGCTGGGGTCGGCGGCAGGGTTGTAAAGCACCATCATGGCGAGGGCGGATGCCGCGGCAAGGCCCAGAACCACGCGGCGCGTGTTGGGCTTGCTCACATGCATGGATACCATGGCAAACAGCAGTGGCGGCCAAATCAGGTAGAACTGTTCCTCGATGGCAAGCGACCAAAAGTGCGTGAGCGGCGAGGGGTCGCCCAGAGCATTGAAGTACGAGACGTTTTGGGCAATCTGCCACCAGTTGTTGAAGAACAACAGCGACGGCAGGATGTCGGGGCGCATCTTGGTGAGCATCACGTGGTTAAAGATGGTGCACAGCGCGCAGGTCACGAACACTACCGTTACCACGGCGGGGACCAGGCGACGGATGCGGCGAATCCAGAAGCTCTTGAGGTCGATGCGGCCGGTTTTTGATACCTCGTTGATGAGCAGGCGCGTGATTAGGTAGCCCGAGAGCGCAAAGAAAACCGTGACGCCGAGCAGGCCGCCCTGTGCCCATGTGAGGTTGAGGTGATAGAGCACCACTGCGATGACGGCAAGCGTGCGCAGGCCGTCGAGGGCGGGGATATAGCGAGATTTGGGGCGCGTGGGCGCCTGTTCTTTTGCGGCGCTGTTGGTGCGGTCACCCTTGTTGGCGGGCACGCGATGAGAGTCTGCGGCGCGGCGCGGCTCGGTGGCTTGTCGGTTAGCGCGCGAACGTTCGTGCGGCGCTCGTTGATCGCTCGCGTGGCGTGAGCTGCGTGAGCTCGATCGCGGGAATTGTTCCATAAAACTTCATCCAATGACGAGAATAATCAGCACGCCTTCATTGTAGCCGCCTGCTCCTGTGAATGCTTGCTGCCGGTGCAAGCTCAAGCGCGCGTTCACATCAAAGTGAACTAAAGTTATAGAGGCGCGAGAGCGCACGATTGACGGCCAACAGCGGGTGCAGAGCTCGCGGACGAGGAGGTTTCCATGGCAGATTGCGGCATCGTTGCGGTGTTCGGCAGTATGAACATGGACCTTTCGGTGGCGTGCGAGCGCATGCCGCGTGCGGGCGAGACCGTCGGCGGCAGCGGATTTATCAGCAATGCCGGCGGTAAGGGCGCCAACCAGGCCGTGGCAGCTGCGCACATGGGCGCGCGCACGTGCATGATCGGCGCGGTCGGCTGCGACGCATTTGGCACGTCGCTCGTGGCGGGGCTCCAAGACGCCGGCGTGGACTGTGACTTTGTGACGCGTCGCGATGATGTGGAGACGGGAACGGCGACCATCATTCGCTGTGAGGGCGACAACCGCATCGTGCTGTCGCCGGGCGCCAATCATGCGCTTACGGGTGAGGACGTTGCCCGCGCGCTGAGGCGTCTGGTGGCCGATGAGCTCGACGGCGACGCCAGCGAAATTGCCTCGGCTGCCGGAAGCGTCTTTATCGCCCAGGGCGAATGCGACCTTGCAGCGACGGCCGAGGCACTTGTTTGCGCTCACGAGCTGGGGTTCTATACGGTCTTTAATCCAGCGCCTGCCTGCGAGTTGCCTGCGGAGGCCTGGCCTGCGGTCGACCTAGTTTGTCCCAACGAGACTGAGTGCCAGGTGCTAACGGGCATCTTGCCCGCGGATGATGTGAGCTGCGTCGCGGCGCTCAATGCCCTGCTCGCCAAGGGCGCTGGAGCTGCGGTCATCACGTTGGGCGGCGCCGGGTCGGTTGCGCTCGGCGATGACGGCGAGCCGTTGCGCATGCCGGCGCTTTCGAGCGCGGTGGTCGATACGACGGCCGCGGGCGATACATTTATCGGTGCGCTTGCTGCAGCTCGTCTGGAGGGCCTGCCGCTCTTTGAGTGCATGGCGGCGGGCGCACGCGCCTCGGCGGTGACGGTGTCGCGCCTGGGCGCGCAGCAGTCGATTCCTACGCGTGCCGAAGTTGATCGCGTGTTTGATTTAGACGATTTAGGACAAGACGGAGAAGCGGAGTAGAACAATGGCAATCAAGAAGCTGATCCTTGATCTGGATATGGGTGTGGACGATGCGATGGCGCTTGCCTATGCCATCGCGAGCCCCGAGGTGGAACTCGTGGGCATTACCACATGTTTTGGCAACGTGCGCGTCGACCAGTCGGCGCATAACTGCCTGGCGGTGCTCGACCTGTTGGGTCGTCCCGAGGTGCCGGTGTACCTGGGTGCCGACCGTCCTCTGCAGGCGACTGAACCCTATACGCTGCCGGCGTCCACTGCGCTCATTCACGGCAAGAACGGCATCGGCGGCGCGAGCGTGCCCGCGTCGCCCTACGAGCCGGTGGGGGCGACATCGGCTGATGGCAACGCTGCGGTCGATTATCTGATCGATGCCGCGCGCACCTATGGTCCCGATCTGGTCTACGTGGCGACCGGCCCGCTTTCTAACCTGGCGCTTGCCTTGGAGCGCGATGCGGCGGCGGTGATGTCTATCGGCCGCGTGGTGGTAATGGGCGGTGCCCTGACCGTGCCCGGTAACGTGAGTGCGGGTGCCGAGGCCAACATGGCAAGCGATCCCGAGGCGGCCGATGCCGTGCTGCGCTCGGGCCGCAAGCTCACCATGGTGGGCCTGGACGTGACGCATCGCGTGGTGCTCACACGCCGCGACATTGCCGGTTGGACGGGCTCGGGCACCATGGCGGGCTGCGCATTTGCGAGCATGGTCGAGCACTACATTGGTTCGTACGAGATGAACGCACCCTACCTGGGTGGTTGTGCGCTGCACGACCCGCTGGCCGTTGCCGTGGCGATTGACCCCACGCTCGTAGGTGCGCTCGGCTGCAATCTGCGCGTCGACCTGCTCGGCGAGTATCGCGGCCGCACTATCTGCGACGAGCATCGCCTGTCCGACCCCGACAAGAGCGCGCTTGTGGCACTCACCGTGGACGCCCCGCGCTTTCTGTCCGAGTTCAAGGCGCGCATGGCCCGCATCCTAGGCTAGGCTCGGGATCGAAGCACGCCCATCTGCTCGATGTGGCCGCTGGCGGGCCGACATCTACCGTTCGCCAGCCCGATGGTCCCCGGGGCGGGGAGAGCGCTATAATGCATTCTGCATCTTGGATTGTTACTCCTGTGTGGAGGCATGCCCAAGAGCAATACAACACGGATTGTTACGTAAGGCATGACCGCAATAGCACCGCTATTGGCTATCATGCCTTTTTCTGTGAGTGTTCTTGAAAGGAGGTTCACCATGCTTGCAATTAAAAAGCTTAACAACAACGCGGTTCTTTGCCGTGACGGACAGGGGCGAGATGTCATCGCCATGGGCAGGGGCGTCGGTTTCGGCGGAGATTTTCCTCGAGAGCTCCCTCTTTCTAAAATCGAGCATACGTTTTACGACATTGATCCTAAAGGACAAGATGTCATGAGGGATCTTCCCTCGGATATCGTGATGTTTGCGGCGAAAGTTATGGACATCGTTGCCAACGAACTGCCCTACGACCTCTCGACCAATGCGACGCTGTTCATGGCTGATCACCTGTCGTTTGCCGTTGCGCGAGCCCAAAAGGGGGTCCGCATCGCGATGCCTCTTGCCTATGAAGTGCGGGAGACGTATCCGAAGGAATACAAGGCTGCCCAGTTTATCGTCATGCGACTCGAGAAGGAGCTCGGAGAGCGGCTTCCCAAGGATGAGATTGCCAGTATTGCGATGAATCTCGTGAACGCACGGGTTGTTGAAGCCGTCAAAGCCACGGCCGAGCCCGCAAAGCAGTTCGACGATATGCTCGAGGACGTTATCGAGATTCTCGAAAGCGATTTCCGCATTATTGTCGACCGCGATTCCTTTGATTTCACCCGCTTCGCCACGCATCTGCGGTACCTGTTCAAGCGCATTCAAGCCGGCGAGTCGCTGAACAGCGCCAACATGCAGATGTACAAGAACTTTCGTGAGGAGTTTCCGCAGTTGGCAGAGTGCGTGAAGCATATCGGTTCCTATTGTCGTGAAACGTGGGACGCCACGCTCTCCGAGGAGGAGGAACTCTATCTGATGATCCATCTCAACCGGATCATCTCCAAAAAAGGATTGTAACCCGTAGCCATTCGGGGCATGACCTTTGCCGATTCGAACAGTAAGCCAAGATTGTGCAAAGGAGCCAATGATGGCAAATTACAAAAAGGTGGCAGAGCAGATTCTCTCCACTGTGGGCGGGGCGGAAAACGTGGCTTCGGTTACGCATTGCATGACGCGCCTGCGCTTCAACCTCAAGGATGAAAGCCTCTCGAATGATGAGAAGCTTGAGGACATCTCGTCTATCATCAGCGTCGTGCACGCCGGAGGGCAGGTGCAGCTGGTGGTCGGGCCCACGGTCGACAAGGTCTACGACGAGGTTTGTAAGCAGGGCGGATTCGAGGTCACGGTATCGATTGACGAGGAACTCGATGGCCCTCAGCTTAGCTGGAAGGAGCGCTTGGCGCCCAAGCACCTCTTCAATCAGCTGCTCGATGCCGTGAGCGGCGCTATCACCCCGATCCTTCCGATCTTTTGTGTCGCCGGTATCTTCAAGATGCTCGTTATTCTGTTTGGGCCCGAAGGCGCCGGTTTTATGTCCGAAACGAGCGACCTGTATCGGATCCTTTCCCTGGTGGGCGATGCGGCGTATTACTACTTCCCGGTGTTTGCCGCCTATAGCTCGGCTAAGAAGTTCAAAACGAGTCCTGTGCTGGCACTGCTCATCGCTGTTGTGATGATTTATCCCGACATGCTCGCTATTGTTGAGGACGGAAAGCCTTTCAGCGTCTTCGGCATCCCCATGCAGCTCGTCAACTACACCCAGGCTGTTCTTCCGGTCATCTTGATCACCTGGGCCCAGTCCTATGTTGAGCGCTTCTTTAAGAAGATCTCGCCTGATATGTTGCGCATTCTGATCGTACCCGTGGGTACGGTGCTCGTGATGTTGCCGGTCGCGCTGTGCCTCTGCGGCCCTGCCGTCCAATTTGTCATGGGCCTTGTGGCCGATTTCATCATTTGGCTCGCCTCTGTTGCCGGTCCCGCTGCGACCGCGGTTATCGGCGCATTCTGGAATCTGATCATCGCCACCGGCATGCACGTGCCGATCTATACCGCCATATTGCCCGCCGCGCTCCAGAACGGTTACGACGCCATCTTATACCCCGGCACCGCGGTTGTAGCCTACACCACGCTTGCCATCGCGCTCGCCTATGGCCTGCGCGCTAAGGGCAAGGAGAGTCGAGCCACGGGCTGGAACTTGTTCATCACCTATGCCTTCGGTCGCGTGAGTGAGCCCATCATCTACGGCATCCTGTTTCGCGACAAGAAGGCTCTTGCCTGGAACATGATTGGTGGTGCTGTCGGTGGTCTGCTGGTAAGCCTTCTTCATGCCAACGTCTATATCTTCACTGGCGTTGGTTTCCCATGGATGAACGTGCTCATGTTTGCTCAGGATATCATCCCTGGCACCATTGGGTGTCTTGCTGGCGGTGCCGTGACGTTTGCGTTGGCGATGATTTTTGGATTTGAAGGACAGGAGAAGATGCCGTTGAAGTCCAAGAGCGGCGATTCTGAGGCCGTTGAATCCGTCGAGGCATAAGAGGCTACTACACAAATATGCTCCCCAGCCGTTGCGCGGTCCGACCCCTTGGCCGCGCAACGGTACTGTGCTGTTGCGCGGCACTTGCCGAGTCCGTTGCGTTCGACAGTGTGGGCCGGGAATTTGATAGAAAGGACGACACCATAATGTTTAGAGAAGATTTTTTATGGGGCGGGGCTCTGGCTGCAAACCAGTGCGAGGGAGGATGGAACGAAGGCGGTCGCGGTTTAGCCAATTCCGACATGCTGCCGTTTGGCGATCAACGCATGGACGTCATGCGGGGAGACCTTGATCCGCGTGCGTTGGCACCCGACAGCTTCTATCCCGCTCGCAAGGGCATTGATTTTTACCATAGGTACAAGCAGGATATTGAACTGTTTGCCCAGATGGGTTTTAAATGCCTGCGCTTATCAATCGCCTGGAGCCGCATTTTTCCCAAAGGAGACGAAGCCGAGCCCAATGAAGAAGGCCTTGCCTTTTACGAGGATGTTTTTAGGACGTGTCGCGCGCATGACATTGAGCCTTTGGTGACGCTCAACCACTATGATGTCCCCATGCATCTCGTCGATGCGTATGGCGGATGGCGCGATCGCAGGTTGGTCGACCTGTTCGAGCGATATTCGCGTACCGTGTTCGAGCGCTATCGGGGATTGGTCAATTATTGGCTGACCTTTAACGAGATCAACATCATGACGCAGGCGTGCTTTATGGCGGCGGGGATCATCTTCGAGCAAGGGGAGAATCGCTATGCAACGGTTCACACGGCCGTGCACCATGTATTGGTTGCGAGCGCCCGTGCGGTCGGGGCGTGTCATGAACTGTGCCCTGGGGCGAAGATCGGTTGCATGCTCAACGCAGGTGTCTTCTATCCGGCTACATGTGATCCGGACGATGTGCTGGCTGCGCAGACTGAGAATCGCAGCCATTACATGTTTACCGACGTCCAGGTGCGCGGTGCGTACCCGAGCTATGTTCTCAAGGAATACGCCCGCCATGGTTTTGAGGTGCCCTATCGGGATGATGACCGCGAAGTACTGGCTGCAAACCTGGTCGATTTCGTCTCGTTTTCGTATTACTCGACGCGCGTCGCAAAAGCGCATGCGGAAGGTCAGTTCGATTCGAACCTTCTTCGCTCGGCGCCTAATCCGTATCTAAAACAGGAGCCTTGGGGGAGGTTTATCGACCCCAAAGGGCTGCGCGTCACCATGAATGAAATCTGGGATCGCTATCAAAAGCCGCTGTTCATCGTCGAAAACGGTTTGGGTGCTCCTGATGTGCCGGAAGATTCGGGTGAAATAGAAGACGACTATCGAGTTGAATACCTGCGGGCCCACATCGAGGCGATGAGGGAGACCGTCGAGCTCGACGGGGTGGAACTCATGGGATATACCTGTTGGGGCCCGATCGATTTGGTTTCGGTTGCCACAGGACAGATGCGTAAGCGCTACGGGTTTATCTATGTCGATCGAGACGATAGCGGTGCGGGCTCGTTTGAGAGACGTAAAAAGAAAAGCTTCGAATGGTACCGACGCGTAATAGCAAGCAATGGCGAAGACCTTGCGTAATAACGTTAAGATGGACAAATGCGCCCGTTGGGGGAATAGTCGTGCCACTTCGCTTGACAACAGGCTAAACTAGCTATTAAACATTTACTATTCTGTTTAGATTGAATTTGCGGTCGTTTAGTTGCCGAGCCACGGGGCGGTCAAGCCACGATGCTCCGCCACGGCCGTTGCTAGGGGGAACAATGGCCAAAGCAAGTGTTCGCGAGATCAGCCGCATCACCGGTTTTTCGCCTGCGACCGTGTCCAACGCGCTCAACCGCAAGCGCAGCGTGAGCGAAGAGACCGCCAAGGTCATCCTGGAGTGCGCGCAATCGCTTGGCTACCAGCAGTCGACGCAGCTCGAGAGCATTCAGTTTGTGCTCGCGCGCAAGACGGGCGCCATTTTGGACGAGAGCACCTTTCATCCCGCGGTTATTGAGGGCGTGGAGCGCCAGGCGCGTCGTCACGGTATGAGCACGAGCTTTGTCTCGCTCGACTTTAGCGACTTGGACGCCGTGCGTCCGCAGGTTGAGGGCCTGATCGCCGATCCATCCGCCGCTATCGTGCTGATGGGTACCGAGCTGGGTGAGGAAGACTATGCCTTGTTCGCCAACGCTGCCGCCCACTTGATCGTGCTCGATGGCTGGAGCGATCGTCAGTACTTCGATGCCGTAGTCATTGCCAACACCGACTCGGTGCTGCGCGCCGTGGACTACCTTATCGAGAAGGGTCACAAGCAAATCGGCTATCTGGCAGGCGACCTTCGCATCCGCAACTTTAAGGATCGCGAGCGCGGCTATCGCCAAGCGCTTGAGGATGCGGACCTTGAGGCCAACCCGACATGGCGCGTCACACTGGGCACCACGCTCGAAGGTGCTTATCGCGACATGGGCGCATGGCTCGACAGCGTCTCGCGCGACGACCTGCCGACGGCTTTCTTTGCCGAGAACGACGTGCTCGCCGTAGGCGCCATGCGCGCGCTGAACGAGCACGGCATACGTGTCCCCGAGGATGTCTCAATCATCGGCTTTGACGATCTGTCTTTGGGCGCCTTCTCCAATCCGCCGCTCACCACGGTGCACGTTCCCAAGCACGAGGTGGGCGAGATCGCGGTGCGCCGCCTGGTGGGTAACATCCGCAATCCCAAGAGCTATACCTGCAAGACGGCCGTGTCGACCTATTTTGTCGAGCGCCAAAGCGTGCGCGAAATCTAGGCAAAGGCAACGCTAGGCCGTAGGGAGGCAAAGCTCGCTAAGGCAGCCATACATAACGCTACCAAGAGAGGGTCCTTCGGGGCCCTCTTTTTGATGCCCTTGTATGTTCAGTTTGTTTACATACCGTTTAGGCTGATTTCTCTACCGTCTACGGGTATTTCGCGTTAAACTACTAAACAGTAGAGTAAAACATTTAGTAAACAGAACAAAACGAAACATGCGTCTGTTTACTGAACATGTGATTAGGGGAGGACGTACATGGACAAGATCAAGCTCGGCTTTGTGCCCACGCGCCGCAGTATCTTTAGCGCGCCGGACGCAATCAAGTATCGTGGCCTGACGGCTGATCGCCTGCGCGAGATCGGCGTCGACATCGTGGATATCGACGACATCAATGACGAGGGCCTGCTGTTCGACGACAGCCATATCGAGCCTATCGTGAAGAAGTTCCGCGCCGAGGGCGTCGATGGCATTATGCTGTGCCACGCCAACTTTGGCACCGAGTACGTTTGCGCTCGCCTTGCCCGCGAGCTCGGTCTACCCGTACTGCTGTGGGGTCCGCGCGACGAGCGCCCCGAGCCCGACGGCACACGCCTGCGCGATAGCCAGTGCGGCCTGTTCGCCACCGGCAAGGTCCTGCGCCGCTTCCAGGTTCCCTTCACCTACATGACCAACTGCCGCCTGACCGATCCTGAGTTCGAGCGCGGCGTTTGGGACTTCTTGGCCGTGTGCAACGTGGTCAAGACCTTCAAGCACACCCGCATCCTGCAGATGGCCACCCGTCCGTTCGACTTCTGGTCGACCATGTGCAACGAGGGTGAGCTGCTCGAGAAGTTCAACATCCAGCTTTCGCCTATCCCCATGACCGAGCTTGTCCAGGCTGTGCGCGACGCCCAGGCCGACGAGCAGGCCATGGCCGCCATGCTTGCCCACATCAACGACAGCTTTGAGATCTGCATCCCCGAGGACAAGGTTCCCGCGGTCGCCGGTCTTGCCATCGCCATGAAGTGCCTGGTCGAGAAGTACGGCTGCAACGCCGGTGCCATTCAGTGCTGGAACGCTCTGCAGGACGAGCTGGGCATTATGCCCTGTGCTGCCAACGCCATCCTCAACGAGATGGGCATCCCCGTCGTGTGCGAGACCGATATCCACGGCGCCATCACCGCGCTGATGGTCGAGGCCGCCGACCTGGGCCGTCACCGCGGCATGTTCGCCGACTGGACCGTGCGTCATCCCGACAACGAGAACGGCGAGCTGCTGCAGCACTGCGGCCCCTGGCCCTGCAGCTGCGCGGCCGTCAAGCCCAAGCTCACCTACCCGCTGGCGTTCGATCACCCCGGCGCGCTGACGGCCGAGGCCAAGCACGGCGACCTCACCCTTGCCCGTTTTGACGGCGACAACGGCGAGTACTCGCTGCTGCTGGGCAATGCCCGCGGCATCGACGGCCCGGCCGGCATGGGCACCTACCTGTGGGTCGAGGTCGACAACCTCAAGCGCCTCGAGGCCAAGATCGTTGAGGGTCCCTACATCCACCACTGCGTCGCCATTCACGCCAACGTGGTGCCGGTGCTCTACGAGGCGTGCAAGTACATCGGCATTGCCCCCGACTTATACGACCCGATTGAAGAAGACGTCAAAGCCTACCTGCGAGGAGAGTAGAAATGGCAACTATCGAAGAGCTTGAGTCCCTGCGTTGGGACCTTCGCCGCGATTGCGTCGATATCATCATGGCTGGCGCCGGCGGCCACATCGGCGGCGACATGTCGGTGACCGACGCCCTCATGACCCTCTACGCCAACCACCTCAACATTTCACCCGAGACCGTCGACGATCCCAACCGCGACCGCTTCGTGCTCTCTAAGGGCCACGCCATGGAGGCCTACTACGCGGTGCTCTGCCACGAGGGCTATCTTGACCTTGATGACGTCAAGGCCCGCTTCTCCAAGTTCGGCAGCCCCTACATCGGCCACCCCAACAACAAGCTCAAAGGCATCGAGATGAACTCGGGCTCGCTGGGTCACGGCCTGCCCGTGGCCGTGGGCATGGCACTCGCCGGCAAGATGGACGGCCGCGACTACCGCGTCTACACCATCATGGGCGACGGCGAGCTTGCCGAGGGCTCGGTCTGGGAGGGCGCCATGAGCGGTGGCAACTACCAGCTCGATAACCTGTGCGCGCTCGTAGACCGCAACCGCCTGCAGATCAGCGGCAGCACCGAGGACGTTATGAAACAGGACTCGCAGGAGGAGCGCTGGGCCGCCTTCGGTTGGAACGTGCTCTCCATTCCGGGTAACGACGTCCGGGCCATCGACGCCGCGCTGACGCTTGCGGCCGAGACCTGCGGCAAGCCCACGGTCATCATCCTCAACACGGTGAAGGGCTATGGCTCGCCCGTTATGGAGGACAAGGCCGCCTGGCACCATCACCTGCCCAACGATGAGGAATATGCCCAGATCATCGCCGATTTCGCTGCCCATAAGGAGGCCATCAATGGCTAACAAGATCGCCAATCGCAAGGTTATCTGCGACACGCTGCTCGAGGCCGCGAAGACCGATAAGGATATCGTCGTCCTGTGCTCCGACTCCCGCGGCTCCGCATCGCTCACGCCGTTCTTTGATCAGTATCCCCAGCAGTCCGTCGAGGTCGGCATCGCCGAGCAGGACCTGGTGAGCATCGCCGCCGGCATGGCTTCGTGCGGCAAGAAGGCCTGGGCCGCCTCGCCGGCGTCCTTTGTGACCACGCGCTCGTATGAGCAGTGCAAGGTCGACGTCTCGTACTCCAACACCAATGTCAAGCTCATCGGCATCTCTGGCGGCGTGTCCTATGGCGCCTTGGGCATGAGCCATCACTCCGCGCAGGATATCGCCGCCATGAGCGCGCTTCCCAACATGCGCGTGTACCTGCCGAGCGACCGCTTCCAGACCGCCAAGCTCGTACGGGCCCTGGTCGCCGACAACAAGCCGGCCTACATCCGCGTGGGCCGCAACCCGGTCGAGGACGTGTACACCGAGGACGAGTGCCCGTTCCAGATGGATCGCGCCACCTGGGTGCGCCGCGGCACCGATGTGACGCTCGTCGCTACCGGCGAGATGGTCCGCCATGCCGTGAACGCCGCCGACCTGCTGGCCGAGCAGGGCATCTCGGCAACGGTGCTCGACATGTATTGCGTCAAGCCGCTCGACGCCGAGGCTGTAATTGAGGCCGCCGGCGCCACGCGCGCCGTCGTGACCGTCGAGGAGCACAGCCCCTTCGGCGGCCTGGGCTCTATGGTCGCGCAGGTGGTGGGCGAGCATTGCCCGCGTCCGGTCAAGTGCCTCTCTCTGCCCGACGCGCCGGTCATCACCGGCACGAGCCCCGAGGTCTTTGCGCACTACGGTCTGACGGGTGCCGGAATCGCGCAGACCGTCGCCGAATTCCTGCCCGCAGAGTAACTGGAATGTGACAAAGGGACCGTCCCTTTGTCACATTCGTTTTGAAAGGGGTGGCCATGGGCCGCTACATCATCGGAATCGATCAGTCCACGCAGGGCACCAAGGCGCTGCTGGTAGACGAGGGCGGCCATCTGATTCATCGTGCCGATCGCTCGCATCGCCAGATTGTCAACGAGGCCGGCTGGGTGAGCCATGATCCGGCCGAGATTGCCGTCAATGTGCTGGCCGTAGCACGTGCCGTGGTGGAGGAGACCGGGGTCGACCCGGCCGACATCGCCGGCATCGGCATCTCCAACCAGCGCGAGACCACCGTTGCCTGGAACCGCGCGACGGGCGAGCCGCTGTGCGACGCCGTGGTGTGGCAGTGCGCCCGCGCCCGCGAGCTGTGCGACAAGCTGGCCGCGCACGAGGGCGTGGCCGAGCTGGTGCGTGACACGACGGGTCTGGTGCTCTCGCCCTACTACCCGGCGGGCAAGATGGCCTGGATCCTCGCGAACGTTCCCTCGGCAGCCGAGGCTGCGGCGGCAGGCGAGCTGTGCCTGGGCACCATCGATGCCTGGGTGGTCTGGACGCTCACGGGCGGCGCGGAGTTTCGCTGCGACTGGTCCAATGCCAGCCGCACGCAGCTATTCGACCTGCGCTGTGGCTGCTGGAGCGAACCGGTGTGCGAGGCCTTTGGTGTCGACGTGGCCTGCCTGCCACAGGTGACCGATTCCGATGGCCTGTTCGGCACGACGGATCTGGGCGGCTTTTTGCCGGCGCCCGTGCCCATTCACGGCGTGCTTGGCGACAGCCACGCGGCCTTGTTTGCCCAGGGTTGCCACAGCCGCGGTATGGCCAAGGCGACCTATGGCACCGGCAGCTCGGTCATGATGAACGTCGGCGACGAGTTCGTTGCCAGCTCGCACGGGCTTTCGAGCTCGCTCGCATGGCGTATGGACGGCGTGACCGAGTATGTACTCGAGGGCAACGTGAGCTACGCCGGCGCCGTCAAGACGTGGCTGCGCGACGATCTGGAACTCATCAATAACCCCGAGGAGGTTACCGACCTGTGCTACGCCGCCAATCCGGCGAGCCGCGTCTACTTTGTGCCGGCGTTTACCGGTTTGGGCGCACCGCACTGGGCGAGTGACACCGAGGGCTGCGTCTTTGGCATGACGCGCACCACGGGTCGCGCGGAGTTCGTGAAGGCCGCCGACGAGTCGATCGCCTATCAGATCTTTGACGTGATCGATGCGATGGTCGAGGATTCGGGCGCGGCGCTGGCCGAGCTTCGTGTTGACGGCGGCCCCACGCGCGACGCGTACCTGATGCAGTTTGAGAGCGACTTGGTTGGCTCGCCCATCCGCATCGCGAGCAATGACGAGATGAGCGGCCTGGGTGCGGCCTGGGCCTGCGGCATCGCGCTGGGCATGTACGCGCGCGATGTCGTCGACGTCTACGGCGCCCGCGGCATCGTGGAGCCCGTGATGCCCGCCGACGAGCGCGCCAAAAAGATCGCCGGCTGGCGCCACGCCGTGAAATCAACGATTGCCTACACAGCCTAGAATGATTTTTCTGGGACGGGGATTAAAAACTCATTGATCCCTGTCTCGGGCAGCTCATTTGGGACGGGCTTTTTTGACTGGTATGATTGGTGCGACCATTCGAACCAGCTAAAAGAGCCCCGTCCCAAATTGACTACCGAGAGGATCTGCCATGGAGCGCATCGCGAGTTTTTCCGTTGATCATCTGCTGCTCGAGCCCGGCGTGTATGTGAGCCGCATCGACCGCGATCCGGCGACCGGCGCCGCCGTCACCACCTTTGACCTGCGCCTGACCACGCCCAACAAGGAGCCGGTCATGAACACGGCCGAGTGCCACACCATCGAGCACCTGGGCGCGACGTTCCTTCGCAACCATGCCGAGTGGTCGGGCCGCATTGTCTACTTTGGCCCCATGGGCTGCCGCACGGGCTTTTACCTGGTCGTGTTTGGCGAGGTGACGAGCGAGGAGATCCTGCCGCTCGTGCGTGAACTGTTCGAGTTTGTCGCCGGCTTTGAGGGCGATGTCCCCGGAGCCGCTCCCGAGGAGTGTGGTAACTACCTGGACCAGAACCTCCCCATGGCAAACTGGCTCGCGCGCCGCTACCTCGACCGCGACCTGGCCGATATCGACGAGAAGCACCTGCACTATCAGCAGGCGTAAGGCCCTCGCAGGAATAGCGTTTGTACTTGAAGCGTTCCCGCTCTTGCGGGGGCGCTTTTTCATACCGAGCGCTCAAATCAGAACGAGATTGTTTTAGAATGTTTGTATAGTCACATTTACAAACAGGAGTGAACATGCATATCTACTCTGTCAACGATCCCGAGTTCAAATCCTATGGCAACGTTTGGGATGACGTCCCGTCCGAGCTCACGTCGTCCATGCTCGAGGCGCTCTCCGCTACGCCCATCCCCGAGGGCAGTAAGTACGTGGCCTCCGCGCCCGAGCTCGAGCAGGTTGAGGGTGCCGACACGCTCGGCTTTCTCATGTTTGGCGGTCGTCCCTTCCAGTTGGGCTGGTGCAACGGCCACAATACACGACTCAACTGCCTGGAGTATCACCGCGCCAGCGAGTTCAACCTGGGTGCACGCGACTTCATCCTGCTCGTGGCACATCGTTGGGAGATCGAGGGCGACAAGCTCGATACCGCGTGCGTCAAGGCGTTCCGCGTGCCGGCGGGTACGGTCGTCGAAGTCTTCAACACCACGCTCCACTACACGCCCTGCATGGTCGATGACGGCGGCTTCCAGGTGATGGTGGCGCTGCCGGCGGGCACCAACGGCCCGCGCCCCGAGGCTGCATCCGACATGCCTGCCGCCGGTGACAGCTACTGCTACTGGAAGGCCGACAAGTGGGTCCTCTGCCATGCTGACAGCCCCAAGGCAGCCGAGGGCGGCTACGTAGGTCTCATCGGCAAGAACCTCGACATCACCGTGGACTAGAATCTTCCGTCTCGATCTGTAACATCTAGCGGGCTAAATCGTCTCTACCTGTTACAGATTTAGACAAACTGCAGGGGACAGACCGAACAATCTCGATCTGTAACACCAGGCCCGGTTTTGACGGCCTACCTGTTACAGATCGAGACAAACGGGCCCAAACCACCACAAAGGTGCCTGTCCCCATTGCGGTGGCTGCCTAGAGTTGGCTGCGCAGATAGTCAGCCATATATGGAACGGCGAAACGCACGTAACCGCGGCGCGCCTGTTCGATTACGCCGGCGTCGATGAGGCGCCGGCGATACTTTTGCGCATAGTCGGGTGTGACTGACATACGTTTCGCTACATCGGAAATGCGCGAAACGGCGTCTTCGTCATCAGTCATTGCGTCGAGAAACGCGACGTCTTGGTCCGATAGCGCGGCGAGCGTCGTTTCACAAACATCGTTTTCGAAATCGGCTTTTGACGCTTCGATAGCTCCGTCGACTTGCTCTGGCGTTACGTGTTCTCCTGTCTTGCAGCGATTGCCGATGTTATAGCCGATGAGCTGCAGCATATAGGGCGAGCCTTGGGTTGCGCGAGCGGCACGGAGGCGAAGATCGCCTGGAATATCAAGGTCGAGCTCTTCGAAAGCCCGCTGATAATAGGCATCGACATCTCCGACTGAAAGCGGTTCGAGCGTGACCTTGCGAGCGCGGTTGAGAAATGTCAGCACGCGGTCATTGAGCGTTGCACAGACGGCTCCCGGGAGACCTGCCATAACAAGCGCGACGTTGAGTCCCTCACCGACCAGCTCTTGATAGGCGGTGACGAGCTGTCTAATCTCAGGTGAATTAGCTTGGAGCTCATCGATAAGGATGAGGATGCCGTGCCCCTGCTCGGTCAGCTTGCGCGCCAGCTGCGTGAGTTTGAACTGGAAACTCTTGGTCTCCTGCACATCGCGTGTGAACTCGAGACCGGCTGAGAAGCCGAAGACGCTCAAGCTACCGCCAGAAAGTTTGGGGAGATGACGCTTGCTGACATAAGGCTCGCCTGCTTCTTGGATTTTTTCAACAATGCGCTCAAGCATATCTTCGGAGGCTACGGTGGGTGTGGCGACAACAAAACCGAGCTTGCGTGCGCGGTCGGCAAGTTCCCACAGAAGAACCGTCTTGCCGCTGCCTCGCTGGCCGAGCATGAGCATGGCTCGGTCTCGATTGCCCGGCTCCTGCTCAAGACCGGAGATGAATGTCGAAATCACGTTCCCGCGACCCACCAGATAGGACGGGCGATTTCCAAATGAGGGGGAGAAGATGGTTTCAGTCATAAGTCTCCTTTCCTTTTTTTCCTATTTTTTCCTTTCTTTCCTATTCAGTCAAATGAATTGCTGAGCGAAGGCGGTTACGTAGGCCTCGTCGGCAAAACCTCGGCATCACCTGCGACTAGAATCTTCTGTCTCGGTCTGTAACATCTAGCGGGCTAAATCGTCTCTACCTGTTACAGATTTAGACAAACTGCAGAAGCTGACCGAACAATCTCGATCTGTAACATCAGGCCCGGTTTTGGCTGCCTACCTGTTACAGATCGAGACAAACCGCCCCCAACCGCCACAAAGGTGCCTGTCCCCTTTGTGGTGATTGGCAGGCGGGTATCAAAAAGTGTCAGACGGGGCGGCTGTCGAGCACCTGCGTGCGAAAAGAAGTATCGGCCTACGTCGTTGCCGTTGAGCGACGCGTTGTTTGTAGGGATACTGAAACCACGACAAACAGCGTGCGAAAGGATTGATGCATGGCTTTCCGTAATGACTTCCTGTGGGGCGGCGCAACGGCTGCCAACCAGTGCGAGGGCGCCTACGACGTGGACGGCCGCGGCCTGGCCAACGTGGACGTGGCTCCGCACGGCCCCGAGCGCTATGCGGTGGTCTCCGGCCAGCGCAAGATGCTCGACTTCGAGGACGGCTATTACTATCCCACGCAGACCGGCATCGATTTCTACCACCACTACAAGGAGGACATCGCTCTCTTTGCCGAGATGGGCTTTAAGACCTTCCGTATGAGCCTGGCGTGGACCCGCATCTTCCCCAACGGCGACGAGACCGAGCCCAACGAGGCTGGCCTGGCCTTCTACGAGGACGTATTCCGCGAGTGTCAGGCGCACGGCATCGAGCCGCTCGTGACCATCACGCACTTCGACTGCCCGATTCACCTCATCAAGGAGTACGGCGGCTGGCGCAACCGCAAGCTCATCGACTTCTACAAGAACCTCGCGACCACGATCTTCACCCGCTACAAGGGCCTGGTGAAGTACTGGCTCACCTTCAACGAGATCAATATGATTCTGCACCTGCCGTTTATGGGTGCCGGCCTGGTCTTTGAGGAGGGCGAGGACAAGGAGGCCGTCGAGTACCTGGCCGCCCACAACGAGCTCGTTGCCAGCGCTTGGGCAACCAAAATCGTTCACGAGATCGACCCTGAGGTCAAGATCGGCTGCATGCTCGCCGCAGGTAGCTACTACCCCTACAGCTGCCGTCCGGGCGATGTGCGCCAGGCGCAACTCGACAATCAGGACAATTACTTCTTCGTCGACGTTCAGAGCCGTGGCTACTACCCGGCCTATGCCGTCAAGAAGCTCCAGCGTCTGGGCATCGATGTGGGCATGACCGACGAGGACCGCGAGATCCTGGCCGCCAACACCGTCGACTTCATCAGCTTTAGCTACTACAGCACCCGCTGCTCCGCCGGTGCCGATAACCCCGATGTCGAGCGCACCCAGGGCAACGCCTTCGCCGGCGCCAAGAACCCCTACCTGCAGGAGAGCCAGTGGGGCTGGGCCATCGATCCGCTGGGCTTCCGCATCACCCTCAACGACCTGTACGACCGTTATCAGAAGCCGCTGTTTGTGGTTGAGAACGGTCTGGGCGCCAAGGATGTTGTCGAGGAGGATGGCTCCATCAACGATGACTACCGTATCGACTACCTGCGTCAGCATATCGCCGCGATGCGCGATGCGGTGACCGAGGACGGCGTTGACCTGCTGGGCTACACCACCTGGGGTCCGATCGATCTGGTCTCGGCTGGCACGGGCGAGATGTCCAAGCGCTACGGCTTTATCTATGTGGATCGCGACGACGCCGGCAACGGTACCCTCAAGCGCTCCAAGAAGAAGAGCTTCGACTGGTACAAGAAGGTTATCGCTTCTAATGGTGAGGACCTGTCCTAAGGAAGCTGAGACACTTAACTTCAGAGTCTCCTAACCAAGGCGCCCGGCGAGTGGTTAATGCTCGCCGGGCGCCTTGCCGTCTGCGGATTTTGGGACATGCGGCCCGCTTTTTCGACCCATCTGTCGGTACACTAAAAGCACTATGGGTACCTGCGAGCGACATATCGGCCACGCGGCCGCCCGGACCGCGCCGGTTGCGGATCCCAGGGGCGGCAGGCTCTTCGCCATGCCGCGATTCCTTGTTGGCATAACACATCGGGTATACCGTCACCGCGTCTTTGCTATCGCCGGCGCCATCACCGCGATGTTCCTCATGTTTTTGGCAGTCTTGCCGGCGCTGTTCGCCTTCGACCCCAAACTTTCTAACGCCGCGCCCGCCTATAGCGAGGTGTCCGAAGAGGTCGTGGATGCGCTCGTCCATTCGAGCTCTCTCCCGCTGCTTGTCGCCGCAATTGTATTTTCAATTTGGGGCGTATCGGTCTATCTGCGCTGTTTGGACTATGTGCTGCGCCGCCGCCTTGTTGCCATCGCCACCATCTGCGCCCTGTGGATGATCGAAGTCATTCTCAAGTACAAGTCGTTCACGCCGTTCTATGCCACCGTGCTGTGGTACCTGTACTACGTGCCCATGACGCTCATTCCGCTGCTCTACCAGTTGTGTGGTCTGCGCCTTGCGGGCCTGGAGCAACACCGCCTGGGTCGCCGCTACTGCGTTGCGCTGTGGATTGCGGCCATCCTGCTTATCGGATTTGTGCTCACCAACGATTTTCACCAGCAGGTCTTCCGCTTTGACCGTACAAGCGACACCTGGAGCAACGATTACACGTACGGCTGGGGTTATTTCGCCGTCTTAGTGTGGACGGCCTTTAACTTCGTGGCCTTTTTTATCCTGGTTGGTCGGTCCTCGTCCTTTCGCATCCAGCGTTTCTCGGGCACGGCGGCGCTCGTGCTGCTGGGCGGCGCTTT
This sequence comes from Collinsella sp., assembly GCA_031296755.1. Taxonomy (GTDB): domain Bacteria; phylum Actinomycetota; class Coriobacteriia; order Coriobacteriales; family Coriobacteriaceae; genus Collinsella. The sequence continues at coordinate 18,102 of JAUMMZ010000023.1, read as the reverse complement.
CTTTGCCATCTCATATGCTCTGCGCGTGCCCTGGGCATGGAGGCTCAACTTTTCGCTCGTCTATTGCGTCCTGTGCGTGGTGGCGATGGAAATCTGTCTCGATTGCGGTGTCGTTCCGTCGTATCACGACATCGCCGGCATCTTCGACACCTTGCCGCTTGACCTCAAAGTTCTAACGCGCGACCTGCAGGAGGTCTATGCCACGCCGGTGTCAAAGCCAACGCCGGTAGGCGTGCGCGAGGAGTTGCGGACCCAGGAGCACGGCCGCGCCCATGCCTTTGCCGTGGCGTCCGATCCCGATGTGATGTACCGTGCCTTCCCACTGCTGGGCGGATCGGCCCTGCTTGCCCAAGACGTGTCGGAGCTCAACGAGCTTAACCGTGAGCTGGCACATCGTCGCATGGAGCTGCAGCGTCAAAACGAGCTGCTCGCCGCCGACTACGACCTTAAGACGCATTTGGCAGATCAAGAGGCCGAGACCTTGCTGGTCCAAGACGTGGACCAGGCGCTTGCCCGCGCGCTCAAAGGGATGTACGACCTGCTGAGCTCGCTGCCGCCGTTGACCGACGAAGCGTCTTCGCACGAGCGTTACCGCATGCTGCAGCGCGCCAAGATGCTCGTCGCCTATTGCAAGCGCAAAGGGTCGCTCACGTTGGCACAGCACGGGGAGAGCGGTTTTGATCGCGACCGCATTCAGCTCATTGCCAACGAGCTCGCAAGCGACCTGCGCACCATCGATATCGATTGCGCCTCGATTATCGCCATACGGCGCCCGATGCACGCCAGTATGGTAAGTGCCCTGTACGACTGCGTGTATGACTTTGCGTTTTTTGCCTACACCACCGACCATCCGGCGCTTATGTATCACTTGGGCGACCATGACCGATGCAGTGTCGAGCTGCGCGCCACGCTTTTTTCCAACGATGATGCAGATCTTTCGCAGACGCCCGCTGCGCAAGAGCTCGAAAGCGCTCTGCAAGGGCGCAACGTGGCATACCGCCTTGAGGGCGAGCCCGGCCAGCTGCGCATGATCGTCTTGATGCCGAGGGCGGGTGAGTGACGATGCAGATTTCGCTCATCCTTCCCCAAATCGTTGCGCTCGATGTTGTCTTTGCCCTGGCTGCGTGTCTGCAGACGATCCACGTCCCGCTCATTTCATCGCGCCGCTCGTCCTATAACCGTAAGGTGATTTGTGCCTACGAGGCGAGCCTTGTGCTTCACCTAGTTATTTCGGCGCTCATCTTATTCGCGTCATCTGGCTCGTATCTGGTGGCGCCGCTTGACGTTTGCGCCAAGGCAATGGGCGGAGCGCTGTGGCTCAATGCCGTGATCTTTGCCTACGGCGTGGTGCTTATGGTGCGCTATCGTCGCCCTGTCATGCTGGCCGAGCTGCTGCTTGTTGTCGCCGTTACACCGCCGGTGGTTTTTGCCATGGGCTCGGCGTGGACCACGGTCCTTATCGCAGAGGGAGCGTTTTTCCTGTTCCGCTCCATTGCGGCGCTCTTGATGGATGTCCGCAACCGCCAGGAGGATATCACCGCGTTCTCGACGATCGAAACCATCAACGTGATTCCCGTGGGCATCCTGTATCTGGACCCGAGGGGCCGTCCGCTGCTCATGAACCGCTGCATGCGCAAAAACCTGGTGGAACTTCATATGCCCACCGATCTAGGTGACATGAGCGGCACATGGAACGACCTGCGCAAACTTAGCATGCAAATGCCCGAAAGCAGTAGGAATCGCGTGCGGATTAACTTGGACCGTTTTGGTGAGGCTCGCGCGGTGATCGAGATTTCTCCCGCCGAGATTCGCCTATTTGTGCACGACGAGGTTATGGTTTCGGGCCGCCTCTTTGAGCGCATTATCGGACTGGACGTGACGGAATACGCACGCGCCTACGACCGCTTGGCGCAAGCAAACCACCTGCTTGAGCTTGCGGGCCAAGAGCTCCAGTCCCAGATCGAAGAAGTTAAAAAGGTTGCCGACAATGCGGCCTACCTACGTATGCGCGCCCGCGTTCACGATGTGATCGGGCAGCGCCTGTCCATTCTTCATCGCTATTTGGAGGAGGGGCGTCTGGACGATGAGTCGCTCGAGCAGATCGACCCGTTGCTACGCTCAATTGCCGCCGATTTGCGCAGTGGTGGTGCCAGCGAGCCTGCAGAGCAGCTGGGTGATATCGTCCATGCTTTTGGCCTGGTGAGTGTGCAGATCGATGTTGAGGGGGCGCTGCCTGAGGACGCGCGTGTCGCTGCAGCCTTTCTGCAGATTATCCGCGAAGCCTCGACCAATGCCACCAAGCATGCGCAAGCGCATCGGGTCCATGTGCGCCTGTGGCAGGAGGGGGCGGATGCTGACGGCATCGCGCACATGACGATTTCTAACGACGGGTCCCCGGCACCCGTATCGTATCGCGAGGGAACGGGTATTCCAGGTATGAGGCATGTCGCGCAAGATCTGGGCGGCTGCCTGGAAATCCATGCCGCCCCGCCCTTTACGCTTGCGGTGTCCATCCCGCTCAACGCCAGCGCCACAGCTCAAAGGAGAAACTCATGATTCGCGTCCTTATCGTCGAAGACCAAGCTATCTTGCGCGAGAGCCTGGCGCGCTCCGTTGGCGACCAGCCCGATATGACCGTTGTCGCCGCGATTGCCGATGCCTCCGAGGCCTTGGGTGTCGCGCTCAAGGAGCGCCCGGACATGATACTGATGGACGTATGCACCGAGCATGATTCCAACGGCATCGTGGCGGCGGCGCGCATCAAAGAACAACTGCCCGAGTGCCGCGTCATCATCATGACAGGCATGCCCGAGATCACCTTTGTCGATCAGGCGCGCGAGGCGGGCGTCGATAGCTTTGTGTACAAGAACGTCGGTATCGACGAGCTTTTCGCCGTGATGCGCTCCACGCTGGCGGGTTACTGCACGTTTCCCAAGCCGCCCGAGAGCATCTTCTCGGGCACGGCGGCCCTCGACGATGTTGAGCTGTCGATTTTGCGCCTTGCCTGCGAGGGCAAGAGCCGTCGCGAGATCGCGGCCGAGCTGTTTATGAGCGAGGGCACCATCAAACGCCGCATCTCGGAGATTCTCAACAAGACCGGCTACGACAACATCATGCGCTTGGCCGTGCGCGCAGTAACGGAGGGCAGCATCGTTCCCAACATGGAGCGCTAGCGCTCGTTACGCATCGGCATAAAGCGGCGGGGCCGCAGGATTATCTCCTGCGGTCCCGCCTGACATGTGCGCGGATGTGTCCGCCAATCCGCGGCTATCGGTGTCTGCCGTTACGCGATGGTTGCGCTGTAGGAGGCGACGTCCTCGTAGGAATCGGTCAGGTAGGCGTCGATGCCGATGGTCGTATTGACCAGGTCGTCAAGGCTGTCAAGCTCGCCGTTCGAGAACGTGAATTCCTCGGTGGCGTTGGTGCCGGGCATCAGGTGAGCCGAGAACCAGGGTTCCTTCATAGTGCCGTTGACGTTGGTCTTGCCGGAAGGAGCGTAGAAGGTCAGGTCCTTGTCGCTCTTGCTGGTGATGTTGACGACAAAGCCGATGTCGCCCCAGTCGTCCTTGAATTTCTCGGTGATGGTGATGGTGCACAGATCGTCATCGGCGACGGTGACGGCGGGGGAGATTTCGACGCTCTGGACATCGTCGTCTTCGACGGCCTCATCGATCTCCTCTTCCTTCTCGGCCGCCTCGCGATCCTTCTTCACCGTGCCGGACAGATCCTTGTCGGACTTGGTGAAGATAAGCTTGTCGCCTTCCACCTCCAGGACGAGCTTGTCGTCCTTGAGCTTCAGGTCGTGCGACTCATCTTCGGCGGTGATCGTTACGGTGGTGGCGTCCTTGGCTTCCCATTTCAGGTCGGCGACCTCAAGGAACATATCGAGGACGCCTGTGCCGTCCTCGTCGAGGATCAGGACGCAGTTGAGGCCCCACTCCTTGAGCATGTCCATGTACTCATCGGTCAGCTCTTCGCCGTCCAAGGTTCCACCCGAGTACTGCCAGCTGCCGACGAAATTGGCCTTGGGGTCTTTGCCGCCGCCGCTGCAGCCCGTCAGGGCAAAGGCGAGCGCCAAGATACATGTCAGGAATGCGAGCGCGGACTTTTTGAACGTTGTCTTCATGGTGTCCTCCTTTATCGAACGAAACCTATAGAAACAAATGCGGGGTGGCGGATCCCCCGCCAATTACCAGATAGAGGGGCTAGGGCCGGGGCGTTCCGCAGTTGCTGCAGAACTTGCCGCCGTTTTCGCTGCCGCAGTTGGGGCAGAACCACTTGGCCGGTGCCGGGGCGGGTGCGGGACTACCGCACTCGGAGCAGAACTTGCCGGTGTTGGTGGCGCCGCAGCTGCAGGTCCATGCGCCGGCCGCAGGTGCGGCGGGAGCCGGTGTGGGAGTGGGTGCCGGAGCCGGCTGCGGGGCGGCCTGCTGCTGTGCCTGGCCGGCGGCGAACAGCTGGCTGGCGTTCATGCCGCCCATGCCACCTGCCATGCCCATGCCCATAAAGCCTGCCATCGCGCCGTTGGGGTTGGCGGCTGCCGCGCGCATTGCGTCGCTCTGGGCGCTGGCAATGTTGGCGGCTGCCATGGTGGGATCGCGCATGACCGCGGCTTTCTGCAGGTCCTTGATCATCTGCTCGTCCTCTTGCGAGGCGGCGATGGAGTTGACGCCAAAGCTTACGATCTCGACGCCGCGCAGGTCACGCCAGTCGGCAGAGAGGACCTCGTTGAGCGCGCGGGCGAGCTCGGTGGTGTGGCCGGGGATGGCGCTGTAGCGGATGCCCATCTCCGAGATCTTGGCAAAGGCGGGCTGCAGGGCGGTGAGCAGCTCGGACTTAAGCTGGCTGTCGATCTTGTCGCGCGTGTAGCTATCGGTCACGTTGCCGCATACGTTGGTGTAGAACAGCAGCGGGTTGGTGATGCGGTACGAATACTCGCCGTTGCAGCGCACGGAGATGTCAACGTCCAAGCCAATGTTGTTATCGACCACGCGGAAGGGCACGGGCGAGGCGGTGCCGTACTTGTTGCCGATGATCTCCTTGGTGTTGATGAAGTAGACACGCTGGTCCTTGCCCGCGTCGCCGCCAAAGGTAAAGCGGCTGCCGATATTGGCGAAGGTCTCCTTGATGGAATCGCCCAGGTTGCCGCTAAAGACGCTCGGCTCGCTGCCGGTATCGAAGACGAACTCGCCGGGCTCCAGCGCGACTTCGATGATCTTGCCGTTTTGCACCACGAGCATGCCTTGTCCGTCGTTGACGGCGATGACCGAGCCGTTGGAGATGACGTTGTCCTCGCCGCGCGTGTTGGAGCCGCGGCCACCGGTACGTTTGCTGCCCTTGCAGGCCAAGACGTCAGCAGGCATCGATTCGCAGTAGATAAATTCCTTCCACTGGTCGGCCATGACGCCGCCGGCAGCTCCCAATCCAGCTTTCAAGAGTCCCATGGTGATCTTCCTTTCTCGTCAAAGGCCGGGTGGTATTGGTCAGGATGGTTAATCGTCCTTGTCGTCTTTCATGACAACGGTGGTCTCGGTGTGGCTGAAGGTGTCGTGTTTCTCGGTCAGGTCGAGCTCGCCACAATACTCATCGGCATGGGTTGCTTCGTTGGCCGTCTTGAGCTGGCCTACCAGTAGCACGTCTCCGATAATCACGATGATCAGCGGCGCGATGATATTGATGAGGATGCCCTCGATATCAAAGGTGAGGTAATCCGGATCGAAGGCGTTCTCACCCATGAAGAGGATCTGGGAGAGGACAAATCCGATCACAAAGAACAGCACCGAGGCGATAGCGAGCTTGGGCTTGGAGCAAGGAAGCTCGCCGACCATACGGCCGGTTTGGCCGTTCATGGCAAACAGGTAGCTCTTGCCGTTCCACGAGGTGGAAAGCATCCACACGGGGAACAGGGCATAGTCGCTGTCTTCCCAGGTGTAGTCGAGCTGCTTGCTTTCGACCGTGGCATCGTCATATTCGTCGACGACGGTTTCGCGCAGGGCCGAGATCGTGCTTTCTTCCATACGGCGCTCGGCGCGCGCCTTGCAGGTCTCGCAGTCCTCGTCGTAACGGTTGGCGATGTAGCCGGGCATATAGGCGACCGAGAACGGACGCAGCGCGTCGTAGTCAAACGGCTCGATGGCGTCCATGTGGCCGTCGGGCATCTTGGATGATCCGTCGACGGGCACGCGCTTAAACGAGATATTGCCCTTGCGATAGGCATCGTAGTGGTCGGTGGTCGTGACGGTGCGGTCGGATTCCTCGGTCACGGTCTCGTTGGTCGCGTCAAAGTGCACTTCGCCGTCAACGCGGGCGCCGTAGAGCCAAAACGGCACGTAGACACCTTGGACCTCGTCGATATGGTTGCCGGTGACAAAGCTCTTGGGCAGCAAGATCTTGCCCTTGTAGTGTTCCTTGAGTGCGGCTGTGACGTCGTCGCGCCCGAGCTTAAACGGAATCACCAGGTCGGGCGAGAAGTCGCCAGAGAGCTGGCCGGGCGCCACGGCGGAGTTGCCGCAGTACGGGCAGGTGGTGACGGCGACGGTGCCGTCGGACACGAGCTCGGCGCCGCACGACGAGCAGATGTAGCCGGCGTTTTGGGCCAGCTCCTGCACGGCATCGTCGACAGCAGGCTTGGGCGTTGCGGTTGCCGCATCGGCTTTGGCATCGGCCTTGTCCTGGCGCTCGCGATAGAGGGCCTCGACTTCTTCGACTTCAAAGCGCGAGTCACAGTAGTCGCAGACGAGCTTTTGCTCGGCGCTTGCAAAATGCAAGGGGCCGCCGCAGGCAGGGCACTGATAGTTAACGCTCTCGAAGGCCATGATCGGTCCTTTCCGTGCCGGGGGCTATGCGCCGATGGCGCCGCCGCAGTATTCGCAGCGCCCGCTGGCATCGGGAATGGTGGTGGCTCCGCAGAAGGGGCAGGTCACCGCGGTCTTGGGGGCCTTGGCGGCCACGACGCTGTTGCGCGTCTCCTGGCGCAGCTGCACCAGCGCATCGCGGACTTCGGTTGCCTGGCGCTTGGCCTCGCGGTATTCGATGGAGCCGCGCTGATCGATGGTGGAGTCGTTCACGCGCAGGTTGATCTCGGTGAAGTACGGCGTGTTGACGTGGATGGTCAGATTAAAGTCGTAATCCAGGTCGTAGCGCGGCGGATTGTAACTCTCGCGCTCGCCGTCCTTGGTCTCGCGATAGATCTCGGTGCGATGCTCGTCGATATCCATATCGCAGCCGAGTACCTGCGAGAACTCGATGATGTCGGGATTGGCGTCGCGCCAGCGGCTCTGCGAAGTGATGATCAGCAGGCCCGCGTCCTCATCGAGCATAATATTGGTGCGCCCGGCAGAAAGCGTGCGCGTGGGGTTGAACGAAGACAGGCGTTCGGCGTTGGCCTCGCGGTAGGCGAGTTGCTCACGGATATCGTCCGCGGTGCTGGAGCGATAGCCGTGAAAGTAGGGGGAGAGCTTGCCGGCGCACTCTTTGCACAGGTAGCCTTCATTGATTTTTGTCTTACCTAGAAGTCCCAGCTCGGTACCGCAAATCGCGCACTCTTTCTTCTCGAACATCTTGTCAAAGAAGCCCATGGCTGCCTCCCATCAACAGGTAGCGTGTGTCACTTTTGATGATGGGGGAGTGCGCGATCCTTCGCGATACCCAGACGGCTCAAGGAGTCTCCACAGCTGGGACACATGGCCCATTTTCCCGACTAGTCATCGGGGGCACTTTTGTTGAGGGCGGTTTGGGCTGGATTGGAAGCACTTCGGGCATTGCGTGTGTATCAGGACCCGTTCTCCATTAAAATGGTTTTCCGGACATCTAACCGGCTGGGGGTTACCATGAGGGACCTGGGAGACACAACCGCATACCTGCGCCGGGGCATACGGGAGATTCTGTGCCTGGCGCTTTTCGTTTTTACGTTTTTGGCTGTCGAGTACCTCTTTGATGTGCGCGTCGCCGAGTTTGTACCGTCGAATGAGGTTGTCATTTACGAGAGCATCGTCATTGGTGCGAGCGTGATCGGCTTTTTCGTGCGCCCTCTTCTGTGCTATCGTCGCCCTCAGGCGATTGCTGCGACGAGTGACATCACAGGCGTGCTGTTGGTGTCGGCATTGCTGCTGATGATTATGGCGGTGCAGTTCCAAGTGGTGATCGCCGGGGGCTTGGTTGCCTGTTGCGCTCTGGGCTACTGCGGATCGACCGCCCATGCCAACTTTGCGCGTCGTTTTGCGCGGACCCCTTGCCTGGCGCGTGCCGCGGCGCTTTCCTATGCTGCCGGCATTCTGGTTCAGGTGCTCAACCATATGGTAATGCCCGCGGGAATTCCGCAACAATTTGTGCTGATTGTCTGCGCGATTGCGCAGGTAGAGCTGCTCCATGTCGCCCGGCGAGCCAAGCTGCGCGACGAGGCTGCGCCCGAGTTTGAGGCTGAGATTGCCGAGCTATCGGTCGATGCGTCGGAATATGGCGCCAAGTGGCAGGAAGCCCCCGAGGCAAAGGCGGCTTTTCATGCCGCCGTGGTGCGTCTGACGGTGGCGACCGCCTGCCTCACGGGCGTATTCGCCGCTCTCAATGCGGGGCTTACGACCTCGCATGCCGCCGGCGCTATCGACTTGGGTGACTGGCCGCGCCTGTTGCTCATCTTGAGCGTCCTTGCCGCCGGCGTCTTGTATGACCTGCACGGACGCTCGTACATGAACATCATCATGACGTGTGCCGCCATGCTGTCCACACTCTCGTTCTTTCTGCTTATCACCGATGCTAATGGCGGTAATGTACTTGCCGCCACGATGATTTTCTACCTGGGCTCGGGCTTTTTCGTGGTGTTCTTTACCGCGAAGTTCGCTGCCGTTTCGATGTATGCCCGCTGGGCGTATCTGTGGCCATGCATGGGTCGCGTCATCAACAATATCTGCACGCTGCTGGTGACGGCGCCGGCGGTGGCGATTATCTCGAGCCAAAACGTGCTGACGGCAGTTGCCGTGGTGCTTGTGCTGTTTGTGGGCATTGCGATTTCGCTGCTGGGACAGTTTGGGCAAGGCGCCGACGGTTCGGCATCGCGCGGGGGGGGTTGGCGTTTGCCGTCGATGACCTTGGCGAGATCCATGCGCCCGAACGGGCCGATACGGTGCCGCCGGAGGCTCCGGAGCTGTCGTTTAACGAGCGTCTTGAGGGCTTTGTCGCCGCCTTTGGCCTTACCAAGCGCGAGCGCGATGTCCTGGAGGCCCTGGTTGCATCGGACGACAGCGTGCAGGATGTGGCGGCGTCGCTCTTCCTTTCGCGCTCCACGCTCTACCGCCATATCGCCTCGATTAACAAAAAGGTTGAAGTGACGTCACGCGTGGCGCTCATCAACTACTTCTGGTCCTGGACGCCCCAAGACTAGCAACCGGGCAAACGCCAAAACCGCCACAAAGGGGACAGACACCTTTGTGGCGGTTTGGAGGCAGGCAGCCCAATCCCGCCGGTTTGTCTCGATCTGTAACAGTTGCTCAGCAAAACCGAGCCCAGATGTTACAGATTGAGATATTTCGGCGCGACCGCTGCATTTGTCTCAATCTGTAACAGGTAGAGGCGATTTTGCCGGCTAAGTGTTACAGATTGAGACGTTGGGGATGCAGCGCCGTGCTAACCGTCACCTTTAATGGTGGTTTTCGGTCGCCGGCTTGGTAAAGCGTGTCGGCGCGGCACCCCAAGCATCCTTGACGGTGGCGCCAGTGGAGCTACAGCAGCTCGCCGTGGCGGGCGATATAGCAATGCTTGGCAAGCTGCGTGAGCGCGATGTAGGCGGCGACGATACCAACGAGCAGCGCAAAGAAGCTCGCGGGCAATGCCATGAGCCCCAGGGCATCGGCGATGGGGCTTGCCGGCAGCCAAGTGACGAGTGTCAGGCCCAGCACGGTGAGTACGCACAGCGCTGGCGCGGCGTGGTCACGCAGGCTCGGCAGATGCGGAGAACGCAGCATGTGGATCACGAGCGTCTGCGACCACATGGACTCGACGAACCAGCCGCTCTGGAAGAGCGCTGCAAAGGCCGCCATGCCGGCGGCATCGCCTGCGCAGACAAGCTCGGACCAGGTTGAGCCCACAGCGGCGGGGCACACGACAAAGAAGAGCGCGGCAAAGGTGGCAATGTCAAAGAGTGAGCTCACGGGGCCCAGCTCGAGCATAAAGCCCTTGATGGACGCGGCGTCCCAGGCGCGCGGACGGGCGGTCCAGGTGTCGTCGACCGTGTCCCACGGCAGCGCGATGCACACGATCTCGTAGACAAGCGACAGCAACACCAACTGCAGGGCGCTCATGGGCAAAAACGGCAAGAACAGGCTCGCGACGGTGACGGAGAGCACGTTGCCAAAGTTGGAGCTCACCGTGGTCTTGAGGTACTTGAGCAGGTTGCCATAGGTGCGGCGGCCCTCGATAATGCCGCGCTCGAGCACGCCCAGGTCCTTCTGAAGCAAGATGATATCGGCGGATTCCTTGGCAATGTCGACGGCCGAATCGACCGAGATGCCGCAGTCGCTCGCGCGCATGGCGGCGGCGTCGTTGATGCCATCGCCCATAAAGCCCACGGTATGTCCGAGCAGCTCACGCATGACGCGTACCAGGCGTGCCTTCTGCAGTGGCGAGAGCTTGGCAAAGAGATGCGTCTCCTGGGCGCGGGCGGCCAGCTCGGCGTCGTCGAATGCGTCGATTTGGGAGCCCAGCAGCACGTTGGTGGCATCGATGCCAAGCTGCTCGCAGACCGTGGCGGCGACACGGTCGTTGTCGCCGGTCAGGACCTTGACCGCCACGCCCTTGGCCTCGAGGGTGGCGACGGCGCCCGCGGCACTTGCCTTGGGCGGGTCGAGGAAGGCCAAAAAGCCCATCAGCACCATGTCGTGCTCGTCGGCGATGCCAAACTCGCCTACGGTGCGGGGGTTGGTCTTTTGCGCCACGGCGATGACGCGCAGGCCTTCGGCATTGAGGGACGAAACCTGCTTGCGGATCTTTGCCATGCGCTCATCGGTGAGCGGCTGGGCATGGCCGTCAACTTCTACATAAGAGCAGACCTCGAGCATTTCCTCGGCGGCGCCCTTAGTGACCATCTGCGTCTTGCCCTGTTCGTCGGCGACCACCACGCTCAGGCGGCGGCGCGAAAAATCGAAGGGAACCTCGTCGACCTTGGTGTAGCACCTGCGTAGGGCCTGGCCCAGCGTGGCGTCGGGGGTGGCGCTTGCAGACGTGACGTCGGCGCGATCGATGACGGCCAGATCGATGAGGTTCTTGAGGTCGGTCTGGAAATAGCTGTTAAGGAAGGCGTGGCGCAGCACGCGCGCGTCCTTGCTACCGTCGGTGTTGAGATAGCGCTCCAGCACGATGCGGTCCTCGGTGAGCGTGCCAGTTTTGTCGCAGCACAGTACGTCCATGGCGCCCAGGTTTTGGATAGCGGGCAGCTCCTTGACGATGACCTGGCGGCGCGCGAGGTCCTTGGCACCTTGCGACAGGCTGGTGGTGACGATGACGGGGAGCATCTGCGGGGTGATGCCCACGGCCACGCTCGTCGCAAACAGCAGCGCGTCGATGGGGCTGCCCTTGGTGACGGCGTTGATGATAAAGACGGCGGGGGCCATGACGAGCATAAGGCGTACCAGCAGCATCGAGACGCTCGAGACGCCGCGGTCAAAGGCGCTCTTCTCGCCGCGGCCGTCGAGCATCTTGGCGATGCCGCCCAGGTAGGTGTCCGAACCCGTGGCCACGACGACGGCCATCGCGGTGCCGTTTTGCACGGAGGTGCCGGTGAAGACGATGTTCTTGCAGGCGGAGAGGGGCAGCGCCATGCCGTCGGCGCCCTCTATGATCGCCACTGACGAGGTCTTCTCGACGGCCTCGCTTTCACCGGTCAGGGCGGACTCGATCACAAACAGGTCGCGTGCGGTGACGATGCGCGCGTCGGCCGGGACCATGTCGCCGGCGGAGAGGCGAATCATGTCGCCGGGCACCAGCTCGTCAAAGGGGATCTCGATGCGCTCACTGTCGCGCAGGGCGGTGCAGGTGTTGGAGACCAGGTCTTTAAGGGCTTCGGCTGCGTTGCCGCTGCGTGCTTCCTGGATAAACTTCATGCCACCCGATACCAGCAGCATGACGCCGATGACGATGACCGTGGAGGGGTCGCGCTGGGGCTCGGGCACGGCGATGACGTCGATATAGAGCGAGACCAGGGCGAGTGCGGCGAGGATACCGGCAAAGGGGTCGATGAACGCGTCGGCCAGGCGGCGGAAAAATGTCTTGGCGTGAGCCTCGATGGCGTTGGCGCCGTATGCGTCCAAGCGCTCCTCGGCCTGGTCGGCAGTGAGGCCGTCGGCTGTGGCGTCGAGTAGGGTTAGGGTGTCCTTGGCGTCATGCGTGACAGCAAAGACGGTGTTTTTGCTAAGGCCGGCGTGGGCGGCGGGACGCGCCGTGTGGCGGCGCTTGGAGATTGCTTCGAGCACTGTGGCCGTTTTGAGCATCAGCATAGGGTCCTCCTTGTTGAAGGGAGTTAGCGTACGTGTCGTATTTGCTTCAAAAAACCTAGATGTCGCTCACGTCATGCTCGCGAATCCCCGTAAAGAGGACGGGCGGCTTTGTGGTGAGTTTTACGGTGCTCGTGCTCGTGAATGAGTGCCAACGATCGGCTACTGGCGTTTATGCGAACGGGGAATCCTCGCGGCGTGCCGAGGGCGACATGCAGGTTTTTCGACTATGACTGCCTTTCATGGCACACCTCCTTAAGGCCGGGCGCAGTGCGCTCCAGGTACCTTGTACCCGTTTCAATCCGCCCGTATTTTTGACGAGGGGATTTACCGTGTCAACCCCATGCAAGCTTTCTTCATTTTGCGTCACCGTCGCCGGCGAACGGTTGATTTTCGCCTGTAAACGGTAGTTAAGTTCAGATTAAATCAAATAGCATCAAGAATGGTCAAACTTGATTAACAGCAAAACCACAAGGTAGATGGCCATTTGCAGTGAAAAACTCTGACACAATGAGAAAAAGAATGAAAAATACTGATTGAAAATGAACTTACGTGGCAGTAATCTACATGTCACAGGGTAAGCCCCGGCGCGCAGGCTGCGGCCCTTATCGAATTACGGATATAGATCAGGTGCTCGAACGAGCAGAAACGATCAAGGACGAAGGTAAAGGACGTAGAAGCATGAAGCTTGCAACTCGTATCAACTCCTATTTTCGCGATGGCGACAAGAATCTTGATCGCGTGTTCGCGGAGTTCCAGAGCGTGGGCCTCACGCACGTCGACCTCAACTACCCCGAGCACTGCACAGGTGTCACGGCGGAGGACATGGCCGCCAAGCTCGCAGCTCACGAACTGCAGCTGAACGGCTGCGCGCTGCGCTTCCGCAACGCGTTCCTCAACGGTGACCTGGGCAATGCCGATGATGCCCTTGCCGCGGAAGCCCTTGAGCTCTGCTACGAGGCGTGCGACTACTGCCGCACTGCCGGTGGCAACACGGTGACCATCTGGCTCGGCCACGACGGTTTCGACTACAGCTTCCAGATCGCCTATGCTCGCGTCTTCGACCAGCTCGTAGCCGCATTCCAGAAGGTCTGCGATTATGCGCCCGACCTCAAGATCTCGATCGAGTACAAACCCTACGAGGAGCGCGCGTACGCGTTCATCGACTCCATGGGCATGACCGGCATGATCCTCAACGCTGCAGACCGCCCGAACCTGGGCGTCACGCTGGACTACTGCCACATGCTCATGAAGCACGAGAACCCCGCCATGGCCGTCGACCTGTTCGGCCGCGAGGGCAAGCTCTACGGCATTCACCTAAACGACGGCAACGGTCGCTTCGATGATGGCCTTATGATTGGTACGTCCACGCCGGTGAAGACCCTCGAGTTCCTCTACTACGTGAAGAAGCACGGGTACGACAGCGCGATCTACTTCGACACGTTCCCGGTCATCGAACCCGCTGCCGGCGAGGCTACGCAGAACGACCAGATGATTCATCTGCTCAACGATGCAATCGAGACCGTAGGCATGGAGAAGATCCAATCCGTTATCGATGCAAACGACGCGATTAAGGCAGCCGAGCTTGTCCGCGAGCTCTTCTGCGCAATGGGGAGGTAACCAATGAAACGCGACTGGAACGCGATGGCTCAGGGGATTCTGGACGCCGTCGGTGGTCCCGAGAACATCTCGGGAATGACGCACTGCGCGACGCGCCTGCGCCTCAATCTCAAGGACGACGCGGCTTGTGACGACGCTGCGGTCAAGGAAGTCGAAGGCGTTGTGAACACGCTGAACAAGGCTGGTCAGTACCAGGTTCTCATCGGCACTGAGGTCCCGAAGCTGTACGAGAAGTTTGAGCCGCTGGTCAAGGGCTCGGGCGCGGAGATCTCCGCTGCTACCAAGGACGAGGGCGAGAGCATCGTCAGCCAGGTCTTCTCCGCGATCTCCGGCATCTTTGCCCCGCTGCTGCCCGCGATGGCCGGCTCCGGTATCCTGCGCGGCTTTGTCATCCTGGCCGCCCAGCTCGGCATCATTGCCGAGGGCTCGGGCACCTACACCATCCTGTACACCTTGGCCATGAGCGTGTTCTACTTCTTGCCGGTGCTTCTTGGCTTCTCGGCCGGTAAGCGCTTCGGTGCCAGCCCCTACCTGTCGGCACTCATCTGCGCCTGCCTGCTGTACCCGGACTTTATCGCTCTTATGGGCGACACGGGCAACGGGGCCATGACCGACCTGTTCGGCATCCCCGTAGTGCTTATGAGCTACAACTCCACGGTTATCCCGGCGATTCTCGCCTCCTGGGCCTATTCGTTCCTGTATAAGTGGCTCGATGAGCACGTCTCCGAGATGCTCAAGCTCGTCGTGCTGCCCGCCGTGTCCCTGCTCGTGATGGTTCCCCTCACCATGATCGTGATCGGCCCGCTGGGCGTGTACGCCGGCGAGGGCATCGGCTTCGTGGTCAACTGGCTCATCGAGCGCAGCTCCGTGCTTGCCGGCATCCTGGTCGGCGGCGGTTGGTCGGTGCTCGTGTCCATGGGTATCCACTGGGCCGTGAACCCCATCATGATCAACAACATCGCCACGGTTGGTTACGACTACATCTGCCCGTTCACCTTCGCCTGCAACTTCGGCGTGATCGGCTGCGCCCTGGGCGTGTTCCTGAAGGCCCGCGACCAGAAGCTCAGGACCTTCTCCATGACCGGTGTTATCTCCATCGCCCTGTCCGCCATCATCGAGCCCACCCTGTTCGGTATGCTCGTGCAGAACAAGAAGCTGTGGCTCGCCCAGATCATCGGCGGTGCCGCTGGCGGCGCGTTCTGCGGCCTCATGGGTGTTGTGACCACGGCCTTTACCTTTGGCTCCGTTACCACCTTCCCGGCGTTTGTGAGCTCCGACGCTATGAACTTCGCCTGGGCCATGGTTGGCATGCTCATTGCCTTTGCGGTCTCCGCGGTGCTGGGCTTTGTCTTCTGCGACAAGGAGCAGAAGCTCGCCTAAGAGCTTGAAGTGCGTCGCCTCTGGGGCGCCATTTCACTCGAAGCGCGCCGTCTCGCCTGGGGCTCGTTATCCTCGCTCGAGGAGCGTCACCCTTGCGTGAGGTGCCTCACCTTCGTTCAAATTGTGAACGAGAGGGTAGGTCAATCGATTAAGCGGTCGTCATCGCAACAGGTGGCGGCCGCTATTCTGCACATGCGTTACACTTTTCGAAAAGAAATGAACGAGCGTGAAGCAGAGTGGTTTGGAGAGGGTCCCAATATGATCCCGTATGAGCGCCAGGAGCGAATTGTAGAGTGCCTGCAGAAGTCGGGCCTCGCGAGGATTTCCGAGCTGCAGGAGGAGCTGCCGGGCGTCTCTATTTCGACGCTGCGCCGCGACCTCAAGGAGCTGGAAGCGCTTGGCAAGGTTGAGCATCTTTCGGGCGGCGCAGTGAAGCTCGTCCCGGCTGTCCACGAGGTGAGCATCTCGACGCGTTCGGGTTTGCACGGGAGCGAGAAGGACCAGATTGCCCAGGTTGCCCTGCGTCTCGTTGAGGATGGAGATACGCTCTATCTCGATTCCGGCTCCACCTGTACGGCCCTGCTGCGCTTGTTGCTCGACCGCGACGTGACAATTTACACGACGGATGCCTCGGCGTGCCTGATTAAGAGCGAGATACGCGCCCAGCTCATCGTAGTGGGCGGCGAGTTCAACCATGTGAACTCCTCGTTCTGCGGTTCTATGACCGAATCGATCCTGCGCGACCTGTACTTCGATAAGGCGTTTATCGGGATCAACGCGATTGACGAGGACCGCGGCGCCATGACGCCCTCCTACGTTGAGGCGACGAAAAAGCGCATTGTGCGCGAGAACTCGAACAAGACGTACGTGCTGTGCGACAGCTCGAAGTTCCATCAGTTCTCGAGTGTTCGCGCGTTTGGGTTCGATGGTGTGGCGATTATCGCGGAGTCCTATGACGAGAAGATCGCCCAACGTGCGCGCCTGATCACGCCGGAGGCGTAGGGTTTCAAGGCCCACGCCCGTGCGAGCACGGCCCATGGTGGCCAGCTGAATGGCGGGGCCTCTTTCTAGGGAACACAACGGCTTTTCGCCGTACGGAATCCGTATGACGCCAGCTAGATAGACAAATATGACAACGTTGTGAATCTAGAGAAACCTGTAGGTTAACAACGTGGTTAAACGATTAATCAGCCAGACTTTAGATACAGGTTAAACGATTAATTACCAACGAGTAGATAACCAAAGAGCAGATAAGGAGTTCACCATGTTGCTCTGCCCCAGCCTCATGTGCGCCGACTACGGCAACCTGCGTGCGACCGTCGAGGAGCTCGACGCCGCCGGCATTGATATCTTCCATTGCGACGTGATGGACGGCAGTTTCGTTCCCAACTTCGCCATGGGCCTCGAGGACATTAAGGCCGTGCGTGCCGCCACCAACAAGCTCGTTGACGTGCACCTTATGGTCGAGAACCCCGCCAGCAAGGTGGAGCTTTTCGCCTCCGCCGGCGCGGACATCATCTACATCCATCCGGAGTCCGAGCGCTACGTGGTCAAGACTCTCGCTGCGATCAAGGCCCTCGGCAAGAGCGCAGGCATCGCAGTAAACCCCGACACCTCGATTTCCGAGGTGGAGGAGATGTTGAACCTTTGCGACTACGTGATGGTCATGACGGTGAACCCGGGCTTTGCCGGTCAGAGCTTCATCGAGTTCACGAACGATAAGGTACGTCGTCTTGCCGCGCTGAAGGAACGCTTCGGCTTCAAGCTCATGATCGATGGCGCCTGCTCGCCTGAGCGCGTGCGCGATCTGTCCGCCATCGGTGCGGATGGCTTCATCCTGGGCACCAGTGCGCTGTTTGGCAAGGACGCCGGTTACGAGGAGTGCTTGCGTCGCCTGCGCGCCGGCGAGGTGTATTAGAAGCGTAATGGCAAATTAGGACGGAATGAGCGCGCGACACGCGCGAGCGGATTTGGAAAGGGGTCTCTTATGAAGATCGGTATTGGAAACGACCACGTCGCGGTTGAGTATAAGGAAGCCATTGCGGCGTATATCCAGGAGAAGTACGGCTATGAGGTCGTGAACTTCGGCACGGACAGCACCGAGCGCTTTGACTATCCCATCGCGGGTGAGGCCGTGGCGAACGCGGTCGTGGCCGGGGAAGTCGATCGCGGTATCGTGATCTGCGGCACGGGAGTGGGCATTTCGCTTGCCGCGAACAAGGTGCGCGGTATCCGTTGCTGCACCTGCTCTGAGCCGTATTCCGCTCGCTTGTCACGCGAGCACAACAACACCAACATGCTCGCATTTGGTGCTCGCGTGGTAGGCATCGAGCTGGCCAAGATGATCGTCGACGCCTGGCTCACCGGCGAGTTCGAGGGCGGCCGTCACCAGCGCCGCATCGATATGATTCGCCAGATCGAGGCTCGTCAGCTCGTGCGTGCGGAGGAGGCACGCGGCTGGTAGTGGAAAAGCCCGTCACCCTGAACTGCCTCCCATTTCTTGGACATGAGAAATGGGAGGCTTTCTTTATGCGCGTTGATTTGAGGGTGAAGCATGATGTCGAGGCCAGGAAGGCGGCCATAGGGCTCTTCGAGCTCGGACGCGGGTATAAATCTGCCGCGA
>JAUMMZ010000022.1 GCA_031296755.1 Collinsella sp. | reverse complement strand
TGGCAGTCAAGAGGTCAGGGGTTCGATCCCCCTCGTCTCCACCCGAGCATTGAATGAGGCTCCAACGCAAGTTGGGGCCTTTTTTCATATAGGCACACAAGGTCAAAGGCGGCACCATGATCCTCCTGGTCGACAAGATCGAAAAAAGCTTCGGCGCGCGCGTCCTCTTTAGCGGCGCATCCTTCCAGATCAACCCCGGCGAGCGCTTCGCGCTCGTGGGCCCCAACGGCGCCGGCAAAACCACCATGCTCAAGATCATCATGGGCATCGACAGCCCCGACGCCGGCCAGGTCCAGTACGCAAAGGACTGCCAGGTAGGCTACCTAGAGCAGGAAACCAACCTGGAGCACAAGGACACCACCATCCTCGCAGAGGTCATGGCCGCCGCCAAGGAAATTCGCCGCATGGGTGAGCGCGCCAACGAGCTGCAGGCTCAGATCACCGAACTCTCCGAACAGGGGAAGGACGTCGATGCACTCCTCAACGAGTACGGCCAGGTCCAGGACCGCTTTGAGCACCTGGGCGGCTACGAGCTCGAGAGCAACGCCCGCAAAATCCTGTCCGGCCTGGGCTTTAAGGTCACCGACTTTGAGCGCCCGTGCTCCGAGTTCTCGGGCGGCTGGCAGATGCGCATCGCGCTTGCTAAGCTCTTCCTGCGCCACCCCGACCTGCTGCTGCTCGACGAGCCCACCAACCACCTGGACCTCGAGAGCGTCCAGTGGCTGCGCGGATTTATCGCCAACTACGACGGCGCCGTCCTCATCGTCAGCCACGACCGCGCCTTCATGGACGCCTGCGTCGACCACGTGGCAGCGCTCGAAAACCGTCGCGTGACCACCTACACCGGCAACTACAGCAGCTACCTCAAGCAGCGCGAGGACAACCTGGAGCAGATGCGCGCCAAGCGCGCTGCCCAGGAGCGCGACATCGCCCACATGCAGGTCTTCGTCGACAAGTTCCGCTACAAGCCCACCAAGGCTGCCCAGGCGCAGGAACGCATCCGCAAGATCAAGCAGATTAAAAAGGAGCTCGTCATCCTGCCCGAGGGCCACAAGCACATCGACTTTAAGTTCCCCGACCCGCCGCGCTCCGGCGACATGGTCGTGGGTCTGGAGGGCGTGTCCAAGTCCTACGGCGACAAGCACATCTACAGCGACATCGACCTCAAGCTCTACCGCGGCGAGCACGTGGCGCTCGTCGGCCCCAACGGCGCCGGCAAGTCCACCCTCATGAAGATCCTCGCCGGCCTGGAGCCGCCCACCACCGGCACCCGCGACCTGGGCACCAACGTCGGCGTCGCCTACTACGCCCAGCACGCGCTCGAGGGCATGACCGAGTCCAATACCGTCCTGCAAGAGATCGACACCGTTACGCCCAAGTGGACCGTGCCGCAGCAGCGAAGCCTGCTGGGTGCCTTCCTGTTTAGCGACAACGACTCCATCGAGAAGCAGGTCCGCGTCCTCTCCGGCGGCGAAAAGGCGCGCCTGGCGCTCGCCAAAATGCTCGTGGCCCCCGAGGCGCTCCTGTGCCTGGACGAGCCCACCAACCACCTGGACATCGACTCGGTGGACATGCTCGAGAACGCCCTGCAAAACTTCCCCGGCACCATCGTACTGATCAGCCACGACGAGCACCTGGTGCGCGCCGTGGCCAACCGCGTGATCGACATCCGCGACGGCAAGGTCACGGTCTACGACGGCGACTACGACTACTATCTCTACAAGCGCGAGGACCTTGCAGCCCGTGCAGCCGCCGAGGCAGCAGGGGAGAGCACACCGGCCGCGACCAAGTCCGCCAAGGTCACTGCGACCCAGCCCGATGCGCCCGCAGCCACTTCCAAGCCGGCCGAGGGCAAAAAGACCAAGGAGCAAAAGCGCGCCGAAGCCCAGGCCCGCGCCGCGCTCAACAAAAAGCTCAAGGGCGTACGCAACCAGCTCAAGAAGATCGAGGCAGAGCTGGACAAAAAGCGTGCTCGCTATGACGAGCTTATGGAATTGATGGCCAGCGAAGAGCTTTATGCCGATCAGGATAAGTTCAACGCCGCGCTGGGGGAATATAACGGCCTTAAGCAAGAGCTGCCCAAGCTCGAGGACGAATGGCTGGAGCTTTCCACCCAGATCGAAGAGGAGACCGCGCGTGAACTCTCGTAAGGCCGCTGCCGTGGCGATGAGCATCATCGCCATCGCCTGTCGCATCTGCGGCATCTTTATGAGCGCGATGACCGTGCTGCTGTGTTTTAGCGGCCTCACCGCCAAGCTGCAGATCGTGGGCTTTGTCGTTGAGCTTTCTCGCGCGCTGCCGAGCGCCATCGCCGGCTATGGCGTCATCACATCGCCCTTTGGTGGTGTGTTCCGCCTGGATTACGCCATCGTCGCGATAATCCTGTTTGTGGCCGACTACCTGCTCACGCGCGCCTCGCGTCGCGTCCGCTAGGGGAGCGCCATGTCCAGCAGCTACATCATGAACCTGCTCGCCAGTGCTGTCGCGGTAGTCGTGGGCATCGTGATCCACGAGAGTGCGCACGCCGCCGCGGCCTGGGCACTCGGCGATAAGACGGCCCGTTCGCGCGGACGCGTCTCGCTCAACCCGCTCAACCATATCGACCCGTTTGGCACCATCCTCCTGCCGCTGCTGATGCTCGCCGCCGGAGGCCCGGTGTTCGCCTTCGCCAAGCCCGTGCCCGTCTACCTCGACAACCTCAAACACCCCAAGCGCGACGAGGTCCTGGTGAGCGTGGCCGGCCCCGCATCGAACATCGCCCTCGCGTGCCTCGCGGCCGCCCTCATTCACGCAACGTACGGCAACCTCTACACCAGCATGTCCTTTGCCGTAGCGTCACAGATCATGAACTTCGGCGCCACGTTTATCGTTGTAAACCTGTCACTCGCGTTCTTCAACCTCATCCCAATCCCACCGCTCGACGGCTCGTCGATCATCGTGCCCTTCCTCAAGGGCAAGGCGCTCGCCAACTACTACCGCCTGCAGCAATACGCTATGCCCATCCTCATCCTGGTTCTATACCTGCTGCCCATGTGGACCGGCATCGATGTGATCGGCCGCTATTTCGACGTTACCGTGTATCCGCTTGCTGAGCAGCTGCTCAACTTCGCAATCGCCGGCATCTAAGGTAAACTTACTGGTCGATCGTGCAAAACGGTCGTAGCATGCGCCCAAACCGCGCCGCGAAGGCGCCGTCAAAGGAGGTCGAAGATGTCGTATCGCGTGTCGACGCAGGTCTACAGCGGACCGTTCGACCTGCTGCTGCAGCTGGTAACCCGCCAAAAAGTAGATATCGGCGCCATCTCTATCAGCGAGGTGGCCGAACAGTACCTTGCCGAGGCCGAGCGCATCGAGGCGCTGGACCTGGACGTGGCGAGCGACTTTTTGCTGGTCGCGGCAACCCTTTTGGACATCAAGGCCGCCTCTCTGGTGCCGCAGGAAGCCCCGCGCAAAGTCGATGACGACGATGACGAGTTCGAAGAAGACCTCGAGGAACTCAGCGCGCTCGACGGCGACGCCTTGCGCGAGGTCCTGATCCAGCGCCTGATTGCCTACAAGCAGTTTAAAGGCGCGGCTGCGGCCCTCGGTGCGCGCATGCAGGCCGAAAGCCGCATGCACCCGCGTGTGGCCGGCCCCGACCCCGAGTTCTTGGGCCTCATGCCCGACTACCTGGCCGGCATTACCCTGCGCGGCCTGGCCGTCATCTGCGCCGACCTGGACGGCAAGCGCCAGACCTTCCTGCTGGAAGCCGAGCACGTGGCACCGCATCGCGTGCCGCTCGACCTGACGGTAGCCTCAGTCGACCGCTTTACCATGGCGCACCAAACCTGCACCTTCCGTGAGCTGCTGGACGGCGACGCCACCACTGAGCAGCTCGTCGTCACTTTCCTGGCCATGCTGGAGCTCGCCAAGCGCGGCTCGCTCACGCTGAGCCAGGACGAGATCTTTGGAACCATCCGCATCAACCGCGTCGAGGGCGCCGAGGCCTATGTGCCCGGCGAGGGCCCCGAGCTCACCGAATAGGAGCCGCAACCATGTCAACCCTTTCCACGCTGGAGGCAAACAGCCTCAAAGGCGCCCTCGAGGCGCTGCTGCTGGTGTCGAGCGACCCGGTGAGTGCGCCCGCGCTGGCCGGCGCACTGGATATCGCCCCCGGCGAGTGCGCGTCGCTGCTCGCCGAGCTCAAGGTTGAGTACGAGGAGGCCAACCGCGGCTTTCAGCTGCGCGAGGTCGCCGGCGGCTGGCGCCTGTTCACGCACCCCGCTTACCACGACGTGGTCGAGGCCTATGTGTTGAGCTGGGACACGCAAAAGCTGTCGCAGGCAGCGCTCGAGACCCTGGCCGTCATCGCCTACCACCAGCCCGTCACGCGCGAGGTGGTCAAGGGCATTCGCGGCGTCAACTCCGACGGCGTCATCGCGTCGCTCGTGGACAAGGGCCTGGTGCGCGAGCTCGGCCGCGACCCCGAGCGCGGTCAGGCCATCATCTACGGCACGACCAACGCCTTCTTGGAAAAGTTCGGCCTGCGTTCCACCCGCGACCTGCCCGATCTGGAGCAGTTTGCCCCCGACGAGCAGTCGCGACAGTTTATCCGCGAGCGCCTGAGCGGCCGCAGCATTCAATCCACGCTCGAGGAGCAGGCCGAGGACCTGGACGAAGAGCGCGAACTGATCGATACTGATGTTGAGGACGTCGATGACGCAGAGCTTCTGCCCACCGGCGATACCTCGGAGGACATGCATGACGAGAACTAACGAAGCAGGGGGGACGCGCACCGCAAGCGCTACGGGCGCGCCTGTGACCGACGCCCAGCCCGTTTACCCGCACACCATGCGCCTGCAGCGCTTTTTGGCGCGCGCGGGCGTGGCGAGCCGCCGCGGCTCGGAGGACCTGATGACCGCCGGCCGCGTGACCGTCAACGGCCAGGTCGCGACCGAACTGGGCACCAAGGTCGATGTCGACCGCGACCATATCGAGGTCGACGGCATGCCCGTCAAGCTCGACCAGGGCGCCGTATACCTGATGCTCTACAAGCCGACCGGCTACCTCACCACCATGAGCGACCCGCAGGAGCGCCCTTGTGTGGCCGACCTGGTCCCGCGCGACCGCTTTCCGGGGCTCTTTCCGGTGGGCCGCCTGGACCGCGACACCACGGGACTGTTGCTCTTCACGACCGACGGCGACCTTTCGCAGGACCTGCTGCATCCCAGCAAGCATGTCTATAAGACCTACCAGGCACTCGTGGATGGCCAACTGACCGATCGAGACTTGGAACCACTCCGCCGCGGCATCGAGCTCGACGACGGCCCGTGCCAGCCGGCAATCTGTCGCATCATCAACGCGCGCGAGGCTGAAGCCGTGGCCCCGCAGGGTGTGAAGCCCGGTACCACCGCCGTGGAGGTCATCATCCGCGAAGGCCGCAAGAACCAGGTCAAGCGCATGCTGAGCAAGATCCACCACCCGGTGATCCGCCTGCACCGCTGCAACTTTGCCGGCCTGGAGCTCAAGGACGTGGCCAAGGGCTCGTGGCGCGAGCTCACCGACCGCGAGGTGCAGATCCTCAAGGCCGGCGGCATCCCGCCCAAGCAGGCGAGCTCCAAGCGCAACGGCGGCAAGCCCCAAGACACGCCTGCCAGCCGCACGCGTCACCACGGCAGCCATGGCTCAGCACCCAAGCGCAACACCTACCGCGAGCGCTACACGGGCTAGGCAAACCCGCCGCGCCCCAACGCCCGCGAACCATACCAGCACGTCAACCATCGAAAGGAAGCATTGCATGATCGTCGCCATCGACGGCCCCGCCGGATCCGGCAAGTCCACCATCGCCAAGGAGATCGCCCGTCAGCTTGGCTTTAACAAGCTCGACACGGGCGCCATGTATCGCGCCGTCACCTTCGCCGCGCTCGACCGCGGCATCGATCTGGATAACGAGGCGGCCATCGACGCTCTCGCCGAGCAGATTGAGATCCGCTTTACCAACGGCACCGGCGAGGACACGCGCCTGACCATCGACGGCCAGGACGCTTCGGCCGCCATCCGCACCCCGCAGGTCGACGCCAACGTGTCCAAGGTCTCGGCCTATCCGGGCGTGCGCGCCGCCATGCTCATCCACCAGCGCCGCGCCGCCGAGGACCGCGATATCGTGGCCGAGGGTCGCGACATCGGCACCGTCGTGTTCCCTAACGCGCAGGTCAAGGTCTTCCTGACCGCCGACCCGCGTGAGCGCGCCCGCCGCCGCGTGCTGCAGCGTCACCAAAACGACGCCCAGCCGCTCACGTCCGAGCAGCTCGAAGCCGAGGTCGACGAGACCCTCGACGCCCTCAAGCAGCGCGATAAGCTTGACAGCAGCCGCGAGGTCGCCCCGCTCGTGCCCGCCGAGGATGCCGTGCACGTCGACTCCACCGCCCACACCATCGACGAGGTCGTCTCGATAATCGAGGACCTCATCAACCAAAGGAGGTAGCCCATGCGCCTGTTTAAGCAGACGCCCGAGGATTATTACAACGCCCCCTACGCCGAGTTCCCAGCGCTCATCCGCGGCACCGTCGTCGTGGTCATGGCCATCCTTTGGGCCTTCTCCAAGCTCATGTGGCGCTGGAAGGTCGAGGACGCTGACCTGCTGTTTGAGCGCCAGGAAGGCCGCGGCAGCGTGGTCATCTGCAACCACACCTCGATGGCCGAGCTCCTGGCCGTTGAGACGGCGTTGTTCTTTGGGGGCCGCCGCATTCGTCCCATCTTTAAGTCCGAGTTTGCCAAGAGCAAGATCGTGCGTTGGGCCTTTAGCCGCGTTGGCGGCATCCCCGTGGAGCGTGGTACTGCCGATATGAAGTGCCTGCGCGCCGCTCAGCATGCGCTGCAGCGCGGCGAGGACGTCCTGATCTTCCCCGAGGGCACGCGCATCCGCTCGCGCGAGATCAAGCCCGAGGTCCACGGCGGCTTTGCGCTCATCGCCCAGATGGGCAAGGCGCCCGTCAACCCGCTCGCTATCTGCGGCTGGTCCGACATCACGCCCGCGGGCAAAAAGCTCATGCGTCCCAAGAAGTGCTGGATCCGCGCCGGCAAGGCCGTCTCGCTTTCCGATGCACCCGCCGGGCTTAAGCGCACGGAGCGCCTGGCCTGGTTTGAGTCCGAGGCCATGAACCGCGTCTACGCCATGCGCGACGAATTGTGCGCCGAGCATCCGGGCAGGTTTTAGCCATGAGCGAGAACGCGACAAACATCGCCACGACTGCGTCCGACCAGGCCACCGCGCCTACCATCGAGATCGCCGCCCACGCCGGCACTTGCTACGGCGTACAGCGTGCGCTCGATATGGCGCTGGCCGCCGCACCGCAGGCAGGGGAGTGCACTCAGGTCCATACTTTGGGTCCGCTCATCCATAACCCCATCGTGGTGCGCGAGCTCGCCAAGGCAGGCGTAGGTCTGGCCGACACCTTGGACGACGCCACATCCGGCACCGTGATCATCCGCGCCCACGGCGTGGTGCCGCAGGTCATCGATGCCGCTCGCGAGCGCGGCCTCAACGTGGTCGACGCCACGTGCCCCTACGTGAAGAAGGTCCACGTGGCCGCCGAGCGCCTGGTGCGCGAGGGCTACCGCGTGGTGGTCTTAGGCGAGCCGGGTCACCCCGAGGTCGAGGGCATTCTGGGCCACGCCGGCAATGATGCGCAGGTCGTGAGCTGTGCCGCCGACGTCGATGCCCTGTCGCTCAAGGGCAAGGTGGGCCTCGTTGTGCAGACCACTCAGACCGCGCAGAATCTCGCCGAAGTCGTGGCCGCTATCACCACGCGCGTGCAGGAGCTGCGTGTGATAAACACCATCTGCGCCGCCACGAGTGAGCGTCAACAGGCAGCAGCCACACTTGCCAACCGCTGCGACTGCATGGTCGTGGTGGGCGGCAAGAACTCGGGCAACACCCGCCGCCTGGCGCAGATTTGCGCAGACGCCTGCGAGCGCACGTATCACATCGAGGAAGCTTCCGAGCTCCAGGCCGCGTGGTTTACCGACGCTCACCACATCGGCATCACTGCCGGAGCCTCCACCCCACAAGAACACATCGAACGCGCCGTCACGCGCATCAAGGAGCTTTGCCGCTAATCATGGACCAGACCGTACCCGCATACGCCGCCGAGGTGGCCGATTACGGGCGCAGCCGCGACCCCGAGCCGGGTGAGGGCGCGCTCGTTAAGAACGTGCGTCCCGAATCGCCCGCATGGGATGTGGGCATCGAGCCGGGCATGCGCGTGCTCACGGTCAATGGCGAGCAGCTCACCGACATGATTGTGTGGCTCTGGGAGGCCGACGATGATACCGTCGACCTGGAGGTTTTCGATCCGCGCGACAACACCGTCACCTCCGTCGAGCTCGACCGCTTCCCAGGAGAGGACTGGGGCCTTGAGTTCGATGGCCCTATCTTCGATGGCATGCGCACCTGTGTGAACGCCTGCGTGTTCTGCTTTATGACGATGCTCCCCAAGGGCGGCCGCTCCACGCTCTATATTCGCGATGACGACTATCGCCTAAGCTTTTTGCAGGGCAACTTTGTCACGCTCACGAACCTCACCGACGAGGACGTGCAAAACGTCATCCAACGCAACATGAGCCCCATGAACGTGTCGGTCCACGCCGTAAGCCCCGACGTCCGCCGCCGCATGATGGGCCGCAACGCCCAGCGCGGCATGGATGTGCTCGAGGCCATCATGGCCGCCGGCATAGAGATTCATGCGCAGATCGTGTTGTGCCCCGGCATGAACGACGGCGAGGAGCTGGAAAAGACCCTGCGCTTTTGCGAGGAGCACGAGCAAATCACAAGCCTGGGCATTGTGCCGCTCGGTTTTACCAAGCATCAGAACCGTTTTAGCTGGTCCTACAGCGACAAGCCCGAGCTGGCGCGCGAGACCATCGCCATGATCCGTCCCTACCAGGACCGCGCCTTCGAGCGTTTTGGCCGCCACACCTTCCAGATGAGCGACGAGTTCTACTTGGATGCCGGCATCGAGCCGCCCGAGGCGGACTTTTACGACGGCTACCCGCAGTACTACGACGGCATTGGCATGATCCGCTCGTATCTAGACGAGACCGATGACGTGCTTGCCGCCGACGCCGAGCGTCTGGCCCGCGTCCGCGCTGGCATCGCCGAGCGCAACCAGCGCCTTCTATGCCTCTCGGGCACCAGCGCACGCGACACGGTGGCCCGCTTTGTGGAGTCGCCGCATGGTCTCGGCGGTACCGTCACTGCCATCAAGAACCGCTACTTTGGCGGCAACGTGGACGTGACCGGCCTCATCGTCGCGTGTGACATTCTGGAGCAGCTGCCCCAAGATCTGTCGGGGGTTATGCTCTTTGTGCCTAAGCTCATGTTCAACGCTGACGGCATGACGCTCGACGAGTATCATCGTGACGATTTACTCGCAAGCCTTACCAGTCGCGGCGCCGAGGTTCATGTGGTATCGACCATGCCGCATGAGCTGCTCGATACCCTGGAGCATATCCTTGGCATTGTGCCTGCCGACTCTACTAATTCCACTGACCCTACCCATTAAAGGAGTGCAGATGAAACCTATCGTCGCCGTCGTCGGACGCCCCAACGTGGGCAAGTCCACGCTCGTTAACCGCCTGGCCCAGACCTCGGACGCCATCGTCCATGAGTCCCGCGGCGTCACGCGCGACCGCTCGTACCACACGGCCGATTGGAACGGCCGCGAGTTCACCATCGTCGACACGGGCGGCATCGAGCCGCTCAAGAGCGATGACGTCTTTGCCACGTCCATCCGCGACCAGGCCCTCGCCGCCGCCGAGGAAGCCGCCGTCATCCTGTTTGTGGTCGACGGCCGCACCGGCGTCACCGAGGAGGACGAGTCGGTCGCCCGCATGCTCAAGCGCTGCGACAAGCCGGTCTTTCTGCTGGTGAACAAGCTCGACAACCCCGATCGCGAGAACGACAGCATCTGGGAGTTCTATTCGCTCGGCATCGGTGAGCCCACGCCGCTCTCGGCCCTGCATGGCCATGGCACGGGCGACCTGCTCGACGATATCGTGGCCCTGCTTCCGGAGGAAGAGGACGAGGTCGCCGATGAGTTCCCTGACGCGCTGAACGTCGCCATCATCGGCCGCCCCAATGCCGGTAAGTCGTCGCTGTTCAACCGCATCCTGGGCGCCGACCGCTCTATCGTGTCCAACATTGCCGGCACGACGCGCGACGCCATCGACACCGTCGTGGAGCGCAACGGCAAGCACTACCGCATGGTCGACACCGCGGGCATTCGCAAGAAGAGCACCGTGTACGAGAATATCGAGTACTACTCTATGGTTCGCGGCCTGCGCGCCATCGATCGCGCCGACGTGGCACTGCTCGTCGTCGACGCCTCCGTAGGCGTTACCGAGCAGGACCAGAAGGTCATGGGCCTTGCCATCGAGCGCGGCTGTGCCATCGTGGTGCTGCTCAACAAGTGGGACCTGCTCGACGACGACCGCAAGCGCGAGGCCTGCATGGAGACCGTCGACCGCCGTCTGGGCGTCATGGCTCCCTGGGCCCAGTATCTGCGCATCTCTGCGCTCACCGGCCGCAGCGTCGAGAAGATCTGGGCGATGGTCGACGCCGCCGAAAAGACGCGCTCGCAAAAGATCACCACCTCGCGCCTTAACACGTTCCTCACCGACCTGCGCGAGTTCGGCCACACCGTGGTGGACGGCAAGCGCCGCCTGCGCATGCACTACGTGACTCAGACGGGCATCAACCCGCCGACGTTTACGTTCTTCGTCAACCACAGCGATCTGGTCAACGACACCTACCAGCGCTACGTGGAGAACCGCATGCGCTCGACCTTCGACTTTGCCGGCACACCCATTCGACTCTTCTTTAGGAAGAAGGAGCAAAAGGATGCATAATCCGATTCTGCTGACCGCCATCTGCGCCGTGGTATCGTTCTTTATCGGGGCGGTTCCGTTTGGTCTGATCCTGGGCCGTGTGTTCAACCACACGGACATTCGCAAGGCGGGCTCCGGCAACATCGGCACCACCAACGCACTGCGTGTGGCCGGTCCCAAGGTGGCCGCGCTCACCCTGCTGCTCGACTGCCTTAAGGGCGCCATCTGCGTCCTTATCGCGCGTCCGCTCATCGCGAGCGTGGGCTATGGCTTCCCCGTGAGCATCATGGCCCCCGGCGCCGCCGGCGACTGGATGCTTGGCGTCGTCTGCCTGGCAGCCGTGTGGGGCCATATCTTCTCGCCCTACCTTAACTTCCATGGCGGCAAGGGTATCGCAGTTGGTCTGGGCGTCATTCTCGCCTGGTACTGGCCCATTGGTCTGTCGCTGCTGGGCATGTTTATCGTGGCCGTCGCCATCACCAAGTTCGTGTCGGTGGGCTCGCTTGCCGCGGCTATCGGCCTTCCCATCGCTGCCTGCGCGGTCTTTCCGTACAGCAGCCTAGGACTTAAGTTTTGCATGGCGATGATCGGCATCACCGTGGTGTGGGCCCATCGCGCGAACATCAAAAAGCTCATGACCGGTAAGGAGTCCAAGCTCTCGTTTACCAAGCGCGTCACCGAACCCGATGATAAGTAGGAGAGAGTCATGAATGTTGCGCTGATTGGCTCTGGCTCCTGGGGAACCGCCGTCGCCGGCCTTGCCGCCGCGCGAGCCGAGCGCGTGACCATGTGGGCCCATAGCGAGCAGACGGCCGCCGGCATCAATGGCGAACACCGCAACCCCCGCTACCTTGTGGACTACGTGCTGCCCGGCAACTCCGTCGCCACGACCGAGCTCGTGCAGGCGCTCGACGGCGCCGAGGCCATCATCTTTGCCGTTCCTTCGACGCACCTTCGCAGCGTGTGCCACCAGGCCGCGCCCTTTATCGCCGCCGATACCCCAGTGCTCTGCCTCACCAAGGGCATTGAGCCCGAGTCCGGCCTGCTCATGAGCGAGGTCATCGCCAGCGAGATCGGCAACGAGGCGCGTGTGGCGGCACTCTCGGGCCCCAACCATGCCGAAGAGATCTGCCGCGGCGGGCTTTCTGCCGCCGTCATCGCCAGCAAAGACCCGCAGATAGGGGAGACCTTTAAGGACCTGCTCCTATCCACGGCCTTCCGCATCTACCTGACGCAGGACATGACCGGCGTCGAGGTCTGCGGCGCCATGAAAAACGTCATCGCCATCGTGTGTGGCATTTCCGCCGGCTCCGGCGCGGGCGACAACACGCTCGCCCTTATCATGACGCGAGGTCTGGCCGAGATCAGCCGTCTGGTGCATGCCCGCGGCGGCCAGGCCATCACCTGCATGGGCCTTGCCGGCATGGGCGACCTCATTGCCACCTGCACTTCGGAGCATTCGCGCAACCGCACCTTTGGCTACGAGTTTGCCCACGGCGTGTCGCTCGACGAGTATCAGGAGCGCACGCATATGGTGGTCGAGGGCGCCGTCGCGGCCCGCAGCGTCAGCGAGCTTGCCCGCTCACTGGGCGTAGACATTCCGCTCACCTTTGCCGTGGAGCAAACGCTCTACAACGGTGTTACTTTGGATAGGGCGCTCGAGATTCTCATCGACCGCGTCCCCTCTCAAGAGTTCTACGGACTCACCGACTAGCGCAGAAAGGCTACTACCATGGGTTCCATCAAAATCGCTCCGTCCGTCCTTTCGGCCGACATGGCCAACCTCAAGGGCGAACTCGACAAGATCGCCGGTGCCGACTACGTGCACTTCGACGTCATGGACGGCCACTTTACCGGCAACCTCACCTTTGGCGTTGACATCCTTAAGGCCGTCAAGCGCTCCACCAACGTGCCGGTCGACGCGCACCTGATGGTGTCGAACCCCGACGAGACCGTCGATTGGTACGCCGATGCCGGTGCCGACATGATCACCGTGCACTACGAGGCCTCCACGCACCTGCACCGCACGCTCACGCATCTGCAGCAGCGCGGCATCAAGGCCGGCGTGGTGCTCAACCCCGCCACCCCCGTGTGCGTACTCGAGAGCATCATCGACGTCGTCGATATGGTGCTGCTCATGAGCGTGAACCCCGGCTTTGGCGGCCAGAGCTTTATCCCGGGCACCATTGCCAAACTGCACGAGCTCAAGGCCATGTGCGAGCGTCACGGCGTTTCGCCTCTCATCGAGGTCGATGGCGGTATCTCTTCCAAGAACATCGCCGAGGTCGTCAAGGCTGGCGCCAACGTGCTCGTCGCAGGTTCCGCCGTATTTAAGTCCGAAGATCCCGCTGCCGAGGTTGCGCTGCTGCAGAAGCTGGGCAACGAGGCCGCACAGGAGGCATAAAACCTTATGACCGCAGGTCAAAACCGCATACCCGTGAATCTTGACTATGCCGCCTCGACGCCCATGCGCGTCGAGGCGCGCCTTGCGCAGCGCGAGTACGACGACAGCGAGCTTGCCGGCGTCAACCCCAACTCGCTGCATTCGCTCGGCCGCAAGGCCGCTGCACGCCTGGAAGTGGCGCGTCGCGAGATTGCCCGCAGCTTTGGCGCGCGCGTTCGCCCGTCCGAGATTGTTTTGACCAACGGCGGCACCGAAGCCAACCAGCTGGCGCTGCTCGGTCTTGCCGAGGGCGCTCGTCAGCGCGATCGCAAGCGTAACCGCGTGATCGTATCTGCCATCGAGCACGATTCGATTCTGGACAACCTGCCGCTGCTGCGTGCTGCCGGCTTTACCGTCGACCTGGTGCAGCCCTGCCGTGCAGGTTATATTGAGCCTGCCGCGCTGAGCGACTTGCTCGGCGACGACGTGGCGCTCGTGAGCATCATGGTTGCCAACAACGAGACCGGCGTGGTGCAGCCCATCCGCGAGCTGACCGCGGCCGCGCATACCGTGGGCGCTCTGTTCCACACCGATGCCATCCAGGGCTATCTGCACATTCCGCTCGATGCCGCCGAGCTGGGCGTCGATGCTATGACCGTTGCCGCGCACAAGATCGGCGGCCCCGTGGCATCCGGCGCACTCTACCTTAAGAACCGCACGCCGCTGCGTCCGCGCATCTTTGGCGGTGGACAGGAAGCCGGACGTCGTGCCGGCACGCAGGACCTGCGCACGCAGCTGGCCTTTGCCGCTGCCGCCCGCACGTTGGCGCCCCGCGTGGCCCAGGAGCGTACGACGCTGCAAGCTCTTTCCGACAAGCTCTACGCCACGCTTACGGCTCATCCGCGCATTCACGCCACCATGGGCGACTATGCGCATGCCGATCGTCTGCCCGGCATGGTGTCGATCTACATTGACGGCATGGACTCCGAGGAGCTCATCATCAAGCTCGACGCCGCCGGCTTTGAGGTATCGGCAGGCTCGGCGTGCTCGAGCGGCAGTATGGACCCCAGCCACGTTTTGAGCGCGATGGGCATCGGTCGCGAGCAAGCTCTCGGCGCTCTTCGCATCTCGTTCGATGACCGCGTGAACCCAGCCGATCTGGACGACTTTGCCCAAGCGCTGCTGACGATCGTGGGTGCCGCATGATCGTCGCCGAGCTCGAGCGCGCTCTGCTGGCACGCTATCCAAAGACGGACGCCGAGCCCTGGGACCACGTAGGCTTATCCGTGGGCGACCCTGCCACCGAGATTGCCGGCGTGGCCTGCGCACTCGATGCGACCGAAGCCAATGTGCACCGTGCTTTCGAGGCCGGTGTCAACGTGCTGCTGACGCATCATCCTGTCTATATCAAGGCGCCCGAGGCGTTTTGTCCAGCGGATGCCACTCGCCCCCAGTGCAGCGCGGCACTCTATGAGGCGGCCCGTTGCGGCGTGAGCATCATATCGCTCCACACCAACCTGGACCGCTCGAACGAAGCCCGTGTCTGCCTGAGCAAGCTGCTGGGTGCCGCACTCGTGAGCTCACTGGAGCACGTGGACGACCCCGAGGCAACCGGCCTGGGCGCGCTTGCAACGCTCAACGACCCGTGCACGCTGCGCGATCTTGCCACCCGTGCTGCCACGGCCTTCGGCAGCGACCCGCGTGTGTGGGGCGAAGCCGATCGCCCGTGCCGCACCGTCGCCATTTTGGGCGGCTCCCTGGGCGACTTTGGAGAGCTCGCCATCGCCGCGGGCGCGGACGTTGTCGTGACGGGCGAGGCGGGATACCACGTGGCGCAGGACCTCGCTCTGCGCGGTCTGGGCGTCATCTTGCTCGGCCACGACCGCTCCGAGGAGCCGTTCGTTGATATATTGATGAACTCTGCAGTTGACGCCGGGGTCAACCCCCGTCATGCGATTAAAATACTGAACCCTTGCCAATGGTGGACTGTGACAAAAGGAGAGAACTTATGAGCGCCGGCGCTACGCTACTCAAGCTGCAACAGATCGATTCGGAGCTCGCCCGCAACAAGAGCGAACTTGCCAATATGCCGGAGCTCAAGGAGCTCGCTTCCAAGCGCAAGACCTATGTGAAGCTCAAGTCCGAGATGACCAAGCTCTACGCCCAGCGCAAGGATCTGGACATTGAGCTCGACGATCTCAACACCACCGAGATCCAGACCAATAACGCCATCGAGGCCGCTAAGAAGCGCCACGTTGACGGCTCCGACTACCGCGAGGTACAGGACCTGGAAAACGAGCTCGCCACCCTGGCCAAGCGCCTGGACAAGATTGAGCACACCCGCAAGGATGTCGTTGTCGCCCATAAGGAGGCGCTCGACCGCGAGACCCGCGCACAGGCAATTATCGCCAAGTTCGAGGAGGGCGTGAAGGCCGATACCAAGGCCGCCCGCACTAAGGCTGCCGACCTGCAGGCTCAGATTGACGCCGCCACTAAGGAACGCACCGCGCTTGCCGCCACTCTGCCGGCCGACGTGCTCACCGACTACGAGCGTCTGCTCAAGCAGTTCCGCGGCCTGGCCGTCGAGACCATCCAGGGCAACATCCCCACAGTCTGCCACACCGCGCTGCAGGCATCGTCCATGAGCGACCTCAACCACGACGGTAGCGAGATTACGCACTGCCCGTACTGCCACCGCCTCCTGGTACTCCCGAGCAAGGAAGCTTAAACGATGACGGCATCCAACAATTCAATGCAACTTGAGGGAAAAACGATCCTGCTGGGCATTACCGGCGGGATCGCCGCCTATAAGTCGTGCAATATCGTGCGCCTGCTGCAAAAGCGCGGCGCGCGCGTCAAGGTCGTTATGAGCGAGCATGCCACGGAGTTCGTGGGGCCGCTTACCTTCCGCGCGCTCACCAACGAGCCCGTTGCCGTGGGCCTATTCGACGATCCCTCCGACCCCATCCACCACATTTCGCTGGCGCAGGAGCCCGATCTGGTGGTCGTGGCGCCCGCGACGGCCAATATCATCGCCAAGATGGCAAACGGTATCGCCGATGACCTCATCTCCACCACGCTGCTTGCGACGCCGCGACCCATCGTGATCGCACCCGCTATGAACAACGGCATGTGGAAGGCGCCGGCGACGCAGGCCAACATGGCCACGCTGCGCGAGCGTGGTGTCCATGTGGTGGGACCCGGCAGCGGCTACCTTGCCTGCGGCGACGTGGACACGGGACGCATGAACGAGCCCGAGGACATCGTCGAGGCCATCTGCGAGGTGCTGAACCCCGTCCCGCAATACCTTGCGGGCAAGCGAATCGTGATCACCGCCGGCCCCACGCACGAGCCGATCGACCCCGTACGCTTCATCGGAAACCGGTCGTCGGGCAAGATGGGCATCGCCCTGGCGGGGGAGGCCGCTCGCCGCGGTGCTGCGGTCACGCTTGTGCTGGGGCCGACATCGCTCGATGTTCCCCACGGCGTGGAGTGCGTGCGCGTGCAGACCGCCGAAGAGATGCTGCAGGCAGCGCTGAGCGCCTTTCAGACGGCTGATGCGGCCATTTGTGCGGCCGCTGTCGCCGACTACACCCCCGCGACCCCTGCCGACCATAAGCTCAAAAAGGCCAACGAGCGCCTGGATCGCATCGAACTGGTCGAGACGGTCGATATTTTGGCCGAGCTCTCGCGCCAAAAGGGAGAGCGGTGCGTGATCGGCTTTGCGGCCGAGACCGATAACGTCGTGGAGTACGCGCAGCGCAAGCTTGCGCGCAAGGGTTGCGATGCCATTATCGCCAACGATGTCTCGCGCGCCGATTCGGGCTTTGGAACCGATACCAACAAGGCCTGGATCGTGAGCAAAGCGGGCACGCAAGAACTTCCCGTGCTAACAAAACCCCAGCTCGCAGATACAATTTTGGACTTGCTTCAAAATTTATAAAAAAGTTCTTGCACAAGGCTAAAGTTTCGGGTTAATATACTCCCTGTTGCGAGCGAGAGCAGAGCAACAAACAAAAGCTTCGGGACGTGGCGCAGCTTGGTAGCGCACTTGACTGGGGGTCAAGGGGTCGCTGGTTCGAATCCAGTCGTCCCGACCAGAAGTTTGCAGGTCAGGCACCTAGTGCCTGACCTTTTTTGTTTTAAGCAATTGCTTAATTTTGATTAAGCAACAGGGTGCCAAAAATCTACCTGCGCGATAATCGCTTTTTGCGGTTACTTGCGCGTTTTGCACGCGCTTGAGCCGATTTATTAACGCGACATGAATCTACATACGCGTAGCTGGTATACAGACGAGTACAGGCTGTATTTATCGCGGCGATTTACGCAGATATGGCGACTGTAACGAACTAGTGTGTCGCTGTATTTATTCCAGCAGTTCACTTGATCTGTGGACAAGTGAGCGGTTACAACAAAACGCCAACCAGGATGGACTCCATACGAGGATGCCGCAAAGGTAATGGCGGGGAAGTGCGGCAGGCGCTCTGAGAGCCGCTGTATGCCCCCATTTCTCCTCAACCCGATTACCTGTACAATGAACCTCGAATTGTTTGAGTAATCGCCAAAAGAAAAGCCCTCGCAGGATTGCGAGGGCTTTGCGATGAAAGAGATCAGAAGCAGAAAGCGGGGAGGACATAAAACGAGTCCGTCGCGCTGTAGCTGTAGCAAATACCGCCGCTTTGAACATAGCGAAAGGATGTGGAGCTGCGCGGTCTCACGGAACGAGTCCAGTGGCTATAGCCTGATGCACCGGAATAGTTCGACCTCGTCACGCCCTTGGATTTGTAGCACTCGTACTGGATGCCGTCAGATTGCATATCCCCGTATACTTCGGTTGCCGAGAGCAGAAAAACCTTGTCGGTCGTCGCCGAGGGGGCACCGCCCCCGTTACCGCCAACGTTATCGGTTGTCTTTGTGACGGGTTTCACCTTTGACTGGAGCTCGCTGGGCAGGAGCAACCAGAGGTCACCGCTGTTGAGGCGGGTACGGAGCTCGGACTTATCCCAACCACCGGCATTGGTGTCCGTAGCGTTCATTCTCTGGCTACCCAAGGCAGAGTCGGTCGCCTCGAACGTCAAGCCTGCCATGCCGCTACCATCGGCCAAGTCGTCGTGGTTGATGCCGATGATACGGTACTCGAGCGTCTTGCCATTGGTCAGCTTCATCGAGAACTTGGTGCCGGCATCCATGGCGGCCTTGGCCTTGGCGTAGGCGATAGACGATGTACCGTTCTTGGCAATGTCTTTGGCAACCGCCTCCTGCTCGTCGAGGGTCCAGTCCTTCGCGTCCTTGGCGATGGCCACCTGGACGGCCGCGGAATCGGCGCCTGCGGAGCCGCCACCGGACGCGCCTCCCTCGACGCCGCCGACCGTCCCATTGTTCACCGTGTTGCCGACCAGGTTGGACTGGTTTCGGATGGCTCCGGCCACGCCGGGTCCCGCGAACACGATGACCAGGCCGATGACGGCAATGATCAGGACGTACTCGATAATTGATTGCCCTCGGAAGCGGGTCGTTTCAGAAGCGACCCCCCCGAAGGTTAATTGCCGCTGCATGCATATACGGCTCCCTTCATTCGGAGTTTGCAATACGAGCCGAGCGTAGGGCTATTCCAAGTATTTGCAACGGTCTTGCCGCTGCGGCAACGATGACGGCAGGGGAGAAAGTCATGCGCTATTAGCGCGGCTATAACGTCCGCTTCGAATGCCGACCGTATTCATATCGAGGCAGCCATTTCATACCTTCAGAAAGACAACTGAAAGCCGCAAAAAAGCGGGACCCGGCTATAAGCCGAACCCCGCCCAAGAGAAGCCTTTAGAGCCGAGACAGACAACGCGTGTGGACAATCACTCAGCCTCCACCGCCATGCGCACGACCTCTTCCATCGGGTAGCGAGTGCCGCCGTCCCCGTCCAAAGCCTCGTTGTAGGCCTCGATGTCCGCCATGTCCTCAGCCTTCTCGAACGCGGCCCTTCTCACGAACTCGGAAAAGGTCATGCCCGTGGCGTCCGCATGGCCCTGAATCAAGGCCATTTCGCCCTCATCGAACTTGACCGCGATCTCGCGCATCGCCATGGTCGCTCCCGTAAACGCCGTCATCGAAGTGAATCCATTATCCACCCACCGTATACGCCCCGAACTCGAAACACCAAGCAGGATGGACTCTATACGAGGACGCAGCAGAGGTAATGGCGGGGGAGTGCGGCAGGCGCTCTGAGAGCCGCTGTATGACCCCATTTCTCTTCAATCCGACTACCCGTGCCATAAACCTGAAGCCGTTCGTTCGGTCGCCAAAAGAAAGCACGCGCGGGGTAACGCGGGCTTTGCGCTAGACAAGCTAGAAGCACCAGGCGGGGGAGACGCAAAACCAGCCCGGCGCGGAGTTGCTGTCCGACGGATTGCCGCTGCTGTCGACATGGAGGAAGCCCTTCGAGGCGTTCGGAAACACCGAACGCTCCCACCAACCGCTGCCAATGGCAATGGCAATGGCAGAGTTGGGATTATAGTTCTCCGTCACCTTGCCTTTGAAGGCCTCGTACTGGGTGCCCTCGGAGGAAGTCCAGGGATAGGATGCCCAATAGGAGGTGGGGGGCGATCTCAGAGTAGCTGAGCAGGAACAGCTTGTCCGAGGTAGCCGTCACGGCGGCGTTCTTGTTCTCATCACCGCCCCCGACATTGTTCGATAGCTTTTTGACGGCCTTCACCTTGGACTGGAAATCGGAGGGCATCAGATTCCAGATCTTGCCGGAGTTCATTTTCTGACGGAGTTCAGACTTCTCCCAACCGCCGGCGTTGGTGTCAATCGCGTTCATGGGGGACCAAATGCCCGTCGTGGTGGTGAGGAACGTGAGGCCCGCCTTGCCGGATCCGCCTGCAGGGTCATCATGATTGATGCCGATAATGCGGTAAGTCAGCGTCTTGCCATCGGTGAGCTTCATCGAGAACTCGGTGCCGGCATCCATCGCGGCCTTCGCCTTGGCGTAGGCGGGCGACGCCTCGCCCTTGGCGGCGATGTCCTCGGCAACTGCCTTCTGCTCACCGAGGGTCCAGTCCTTCGCGTGTCCTTCGCGTCCTAGGCGAGCGCCGCCTGGACGGTCGCGGAACCCGCGCCGTTACCGCTGCCGGAACCGCTCGGTTCCCAAGTCCCACCTGCTGTCCCGTTTACCAATACTCCCGCCACCGTGTTGAACTGGTTCCTGATTGCCGACGAGACCCAAGGGCCGGCTATCATCACAACCAGGACGATAATCGCGGTGACCAGAACGTACTCGATGGCTCCTTGGCCTCGGAGGCGGGTATTCCTAGGAGATACCCACCCCCCGAAGGTTAATTGCCGCTGCATGCATATGCGACACGCCCTTCGCATGGGGATTGATATTGCATGCAGAGCGTACGTTAAATCGAACCGACTAGCCCGTAACGTGCCGCTGAGGCAACGGCGGCACGGGTGCCCGCGCCACATAAACTGCTTGCCGTTTTGTTTCTTCAGACCTACTGCCACGCCTTCGGGAGGATAACGCCGGGGGCGCAGTGATTGAAGTCACTATGATTGGCATAGGTTGGGACATTCCAATCGGAACAGTCGAGGTTTAGATTTTTGCAATAGCTAAACATGCCGAGCATATCCATAACATCTGAGGTCTTCCACCCTGGTCCAAATTTCACGCTTTTCAGCGAACTGTCGGTGGAAAAAAGGAGACGTAAATCGCCGGCTTTCCGCGTCGACCATCCGGAGATGTCAATCTCCTCGACCTTGTAAAGGTTTTTGAGCGCCGAGTCGAATTCGACGACCGAGGACGTATCCCAGCTTGAAATACTGAAGGAAGTCGCATTGCCGCAATACGCGAATGCGTGCTGCAGATTTGTGCAGTTCTACATGTCGAACTTTGCCAGATCAAAGCTCTTGCAGTTCTCCATGTACTGAAAGCAAAATGCCAACGAGTGGATTTCTATGCCATCGTCAATGGCCTTTACGGCCACGATATTATTTCTGTTAGGCCACCAGGGGGCAGTCGTCTTGCCGTCGTTTCCCACGGTCGCGGTGGCGTATCCATTTTCGAACCCCGTATACACCGCCGTCACGCGGCGGCTGTTGAGCATGTCACCGACTCTGGGGACCCCGCGGCGCTTGTAGAACATGAGGCTGTGGTCGTCCTCCGAGTACACGGCGAACGCTATCCCGTGAACGGGGTCCACGATGTCGGCGTCGGTCAACGACCCGTTGCCGCCGCCCGTGCCGCCCGACTCCCAGCCCCCCTTTGAGATTCCGTTGCCGAGCGTCCCCGCCACCGTGTTGAACTGGTTTGTGATCGCCGACGAGACCCACGGTCCCGCGATCAGCACCACCAGGACGATGATCGCGATGATCAGTACGTACTCGACTGTCGACTGCCCCTTCGGGCGGCGGGTAAATCTGGGAGATACCCCCCCCCGAAAGGAATTTCCGCTGCATGCATGTGCGGCTCCTCTCGGATTGCTTTGGCTGATGCTGCAGAGGATAGACGCGATTACTAAGGATGAGTCAACAATGCCGCAGCGGCATCACACTAAGAGGGTAAGGCGTTCGGAGTGACATCCCGTTCCAAAACGTATACTTGATTTAAGGCGGAGTGGAATGTGGGCGCGCAAGGAGATGCGGAATCGATGAGAGCCTCAAAAAAAACTACTGCAGTGTTATCATCTTTCATCCTCTCTATTCTTCCATTTCTGATTCTATGGGCGGCTTGGTCAGTCCTCCCTGATACAATTCCCGCTCATTGGAGTGGGGGTGTGGTTGATCGATGGGGTAATAAGCTTGAATTGCTGGTTGTTCCGCTGTTTTCTCTGATTGGTTCTATTGCAATTTCTGTGTACCTTATTGTTTCCACGCGGCGAAGAGAGTTCGCGGATTTCTCTGCTCGAATGCGACGGGACTTTGTTGCGTGCTATATTTCTAGTCTTCTTTTATCGACAACCTGCTCAGTGATAATTGCCGTTTGGGTTCAGTTGATTCTTACGCAAAGCACTGCGGTTGATGGGGGACTTGGACTATCGATCCTGTATTCCCTTCCCGGGCTATATGTGATCTTGTGCACTTTGCCGCCTTTTTATGCGAGCGGCGAGAGCAAAAAGGCAGAGCGCCTGATAACAGTTCTTATTGGCTGCGCGGAGATTGTTCTTTGTGGAATAGTGCTTGAAGGTTCGGCTGCCTCTTATGCGATGATTGGACTGATGATTCTGTTCTGTGCGTTTGAGATTGTGTCACAGGTAAGGGATAGCCGGTCCTTATGAGTTGAATTACGCGCGTGCGGATATAAAGGGTGGCATGTTAAATTTGTTGAAAACTCTGACATGCGCTGCCGACTTCATTAAAATCGATTGCCAATCAAGTCTTCCTATATATGCGAGCCCTGAGAAGCTGCGCTGTGAACCTGAGACCGCTATCGATCGGCCCGGTGCACCGGGCCGCTGTCCTCGAGCCGGCAACAGCTTGCCGGTCTCAAAACGTATGCCGTCCGGCACGACCGACGGCCGAGTCTTGCGCCCCGTTCGGGCAGCGCCAGAACCCCGTGCCGGAACCCATGCGGTCGATTGCAGGGGAATTCAGCCGAGGCCATCGAGGAGCCGACCTAGGGACGGTGCCCTCAGTCCTCGAAGGATTTCAACCGCCCCTTAAAGGCTCGGATTGATTTAACGGTTGATTCAATCCGGCAGAATATGCCGGGCATGGACCGGTTGACACAATGTAAGGTAAAAAGCAGATGCGGCCGTACGCCGGTGCGGGGTTCGGGTGATGTGATAGAAAGAAATATACGTATTACATCTAACCAAGAGGTGCGTCATGGCAACCGCCACCGCAGCCCTGAGAATCCCCGAGGACCTTGCGAACAGGTACGACCGCCTGGCGAAGTCGACGGGCCGCACGAAAAACTTCTACATGACGGAGGCGCTTGCCGCAGAGATAGGCAGGCTCGAATACGAGTACGGCCTCATGAATTATCCGGGAAGCGTTTGGTTGCGAGGTATGCCAGTGTGAGGGCCTGATTCGTCAGGCCCCGCACAGGGGGACCGCGATGGTGGCCACCGCGCCGTCCGAGGGGCTGTTGGCGAGCGAGACGGAGCCCCCGTGGGCGCTCGCGGCCTCGGCGGCGGCGTGGAGGCCGAGCCCGTAGTGGCGGCCTCCGTCGCGCGAGGAGCGGGAGGAGTCGTCTGTGAAGAGGCGCTCGCAGCCGCGTTCGAGGGCGGCGGGAGAGAAGCCCGGTCCGTCGTCGGCCACCTCGATGACGAGGTGGCCGCTCTCGACGTCGCAGGAGACCGCCACGCGCGAGCGCGCGTGCTCGGCGGCGTTGGCCACGAGGTTCGCGGCGGCCCGCGCCAGGGCGGTTCGGTCGAGCGGGGCCTCGGGCGCGCCCGCGACAGCGGGGCCCGTGGTCGCGTCGAGCGTCACGCCTCGCGCCCGGGCGATCTGGGCGGCCTCGGCGAGGACCTGTTCGCAGAGCTCGGCCGGCCGCATGGGGGCCCTCTCCGCCCCGCCGGACCCGCGCGAGGCCTCGATGAGCAGGCGCACGTAGCCGTCGAGCCTTTCGACACTGCCGGCTATGTCGCGCGCGGCGGCCGCGAGGTCGGCGTCTTTCTCGTCTTCCAGCTCCTCCGCCACGAAGTCGGCGTTGGCGCGCAGCACGGTGAGCGGCGTCTTGAGGTCGTGGGCGAGCGACGCCACCTGCTCGCGCTGCCCCCGCTCCGCGGCCCAGCGGGCCTCGAGCGACTCGGCGAGGGAGGTCCGCATGGCGTCCATCGCGGCGAGGACGTCGTTCACCTCGCGCACGTTGGTGCTGCCGACCGCGAAGTCGAGATCCCCCGCGCCGACGCGCCCCGCCGCCTCCGCGAG
The DNA here is from genome assembly GCA_031296755.1 of Collinsella sp. Classification (GTDB taxonomy): domain Bacteria; phylum Actinomycetota; class Coriobacteriia; order Coriobacteriales; family Coriobacteriaceae; genus Collinsella. Next base: position 137,047 of record JAUMMZ010000022.1, on the reverse strand, counting down.
CGGCGCCATCTTGCGCGAGATCACGCGGCTCGCGCGGCGCGCCACGAGCGCGAGCGCGAGCGCGCTTCCCGCAGCGCAGCCGACGAGCATGAGGTTCTGTGGGTTGGGGAGCAGGCCGGCGAGGTCGCGCGAGACCCACTGCGGCAGGTACTCGCTGACGAGTGCGCAGGCCCCGCCGCCCTTGAGCGGGAACGCGGCGTAGGTGAGGCCCGAGCCCCCGCCCTCGATCTCCACTGTGCCCGGATCCGCGGCGAGTGCCGCACGGGCCATTTCCGTCGCGTCCTCGAGCCGCGTGCCCTCGAGGTCTGTCATCAGCGCGTATCCGTCCTTGTTCAGGATGAGGTAGCGGTACGCCGTCGGCACGTCCTGCTGCCCGCAGACGCCGTCGCGTGCCAGGCCCTCCGCGACCTCGCGCGCATTGGCCGGCCCCCAGCTTGCCTCGTAGACGAAGCCCGCGTCGATCGCCGCGGAGAGCGCCATGAACGAGGCGAGCCACGCCGTGGCGACCGCCGCGAACGCGTAGGCGAAGTAGCGCGCGATGACGAAGGAGAGCGGCATGCCCCCGCGACCTCGCGCCCCGGTCCTCAGAGCTGCCATTTGTACCCCATCCCCCAGACGGTCGCGATCGGATCGGCGCCGGCCTCGGAGAGTTTCCTCCGGGCGCGGCTGACCTGCATGGATATGGCCGCGTCGTCGGCGTCGCTCTCCCAGCCGAGCACCGCCTCGCGTATCTGCGCGCGGCTCATGACCTGCCCGGGGTGGCGGGCGAGGTACTCGCAGATGGCGTACTCGGTGGGCGTGAGCGGCACGGCCTCGCCGCCCACGGAGAGGCCGCGCGCCCCGAGGTCGATCCGCACCTCCCCGAAGGAGAGGGCGTGCGAGCGCGGCCGGCGCTCACGGCGTAGATGGGCCGCGACCTTGGCGCGCAGCTCCGCGGCCCCGAAGGGCTTGCGGACGTAGTCGTCGGCGCCCAGGCCGTAGCCGGCCACGGCGTCCTCCTCGGCCACGCGCGCGGTCAGGAAGATGATGGGCCCGTCGAAGTCCGGGCGGATCTGCCGCACGAGCTCGAAGCCGTCGAGCCCCGGCATCATGACGTCGCAGAGCACGAGGTCGAAGCGCGAGAGGTCCGTCCCCGGGACCGCCGTCGGGTCCACTGCCTTGACGACCTCGTGGCCGTCGCGGCCGAGGACGCGCGCGAGCGCGTCGAGGATCGCCCGCTCATCATCCACTGCCAGTATCCTCGCCATGTTAGACCTCCTGAAACTCCCGTCGGAATTGTACTAGCGCCGCGCACAGCGGTCCAGAGCCCCGCGCGCAGCCGCGGGCGCGGGCGCCCACATGGCGATCTCAGGGTTGGGCAGCACGCGGTCGGCGATCGAGCGCAGCGCCGACCCCCAGCCGGCGTCGAGCAGGGCATTCCCGCCCAGGACGAGCGCTGCGGAGAGGAGGACGAGCACGGCGGCGAGCGGCTTCCTACGCATCTGCCCTCCCGTCCTCGAAGCGGCAGAACCAGGCGAGAAGGACGGCGGCGGCTGCCAGGGTGAGCACGAGGCCAGCGAGCGCAGTCGTGAGGAGAGGGCCCGCCGCGCGTGCGGCGTCGATGAAGGCCTCCACCCCGAGCGACCCCAGGCGCGCGGGCCAGGCGAGCGGCACCCAGCTCAGGGGCGTCGCCAGGGCGCCGGTGAGCTCGCCGGTCATGAGGCCATGCGCAAGTCCGCCCACTGAGAAGAACGCGAGGAGCATCCCCGCCGCGCCGGCGCCGATGGCGGCGTTGCGGCCGAGGCGCAGGGCCACGCCGAGCTCCAGCGCGTAGAGGGGCAGGCTGCCCAGCACGATGCCCGCCCAGGCGGCCGTGGATTGGCTACACTGATGTGGACAGTTCCGGGAGGGGCGCAGGAGACGGGAGGGCCGTATATGAGGGACCCCAGGCACCCGAGGCATTTCACCGACGAGTTCAAGAGGCAGATAGTCGACCTCTACAACGCCGGCAAGCCCAAGCGCGAGATCATGGACGAGTACGACCTCGGCAAGAGCACCGTGGAGAGGTGGATCAAGTCGATAAACGCGACCGGCTCGCCGCGCGCCGCGTGCAACCGCACGCCCGAGCAGAACCGGATCCTGGAGCTCGAGCGCGAGAACCGCAGGCTCCGGATGGAGGTCGACGTCTTAAAACAAGCGGCGCTGATATACGCTCGAAAGTGAGGGCCATAGCGGCCAACGAGGGCCGCTACCCCATATCAGCGCAGTGCAGGCTCCTCGGCGTCGCGAGGTCGACGTACTACTCCATGCGCTCGCGGGCCGACCGGCCCGCCGCGCCGGACCCCGCCGCGCCGGCCGTGGTCGCGGCCCACGCCGCCAGCAAGGGCCGGTACGGCTCGCGCAAGATAAAGGCGTCGCTCGAGAGGTCGGGCGTCACCGTCAGCCGGCGCCGGGTCTGCCGCATCATGAGGGAGAACGGCCTGGTCAGCGCATACGGCAGGAAGAGGTTCAAGGTGCACCCCGGGGCGGTCAACGAGGCCGACGTGCCCAACGTCGTCGCGCGCGGCTTCGGCGGCAGGGCGCCGCGCACCCATATATGCAGCGACCTGACCTACGTGCGCGTCGGGGCCTCGTGGAACTACGTCTGCCTGCTCGTCGACCTCTACAACAGGGAGATCGTCGGCCACTCCGCCGGGCCCAGGAAGGACGCCCGGCTGGTCAAGTCGGCGTTCGCGACGCTCTCCTTCCCCATCTCGGACATCGAGGTCTTCCACACGGACCGCGGCAGCGAGTTCGACAACGCCGAGATCGACCTGATGCTCGAGGCCTTCGGCATTGAGAGGTCGCTGTCGGCCAAGGGCTGCCCCTACGACAACGCCGTCGACGAGTCGACCAACAGGATACTGAAGGCCGAGCTCGTCCACCGCGAGACGTTCGGCACGACGCGCGAGCTCCGGGCCAAGCTCTCGGACTACGTGCACTGGTACAACAACTTCAGGATCCACTCGACGCTGGGCTACATGTCTCCGGTCGAGTTCAGGGAGGCGGGGCTGTCCCTCCCGGAATCGTCCAAATAGGTGTTGCCAATCCAACCAGTAGTTCCACGCGCTGAAGATCTGCACGCCCCGGTAGGGCATCGCGCCGAGCAGCGGCATCGGCAGCGCCATGAGCACGGCCAGGCGAACCGGTGCCGCGTGGCGCGACTTCAGGGCCTCGGCGCGCAGGCCCGCGAGCAGGCCGCCTTTCTCGCCCGTCATGCCGCCACCTCCCCGCGCGCTCGACGCCCCTCCCGGCAGACGCTCATGAAGAGTTCCTCGAGGTCCTGCCCGGGCCGAAGCGCATCCTCGTAGGCGAGGCGCCCCCCGTAGATGATGCCGATGGTGTCCGCCATCTGCTGCACCTCGGAGAGGATGTGGCTCGAGACGATCACCGTCGTGCCCGCCGCCGCGAAGCCGCGGATCTGGTCGCGCAGCTCCTCGATGCCGATGGGGTCGAGGCCGTTGGTGGGCTCGTCGAGCACGAGCAGGCGTGGCCGGGCGATTAGCGCCAGCGCGAGCCCCAGGCGCTGCCGCATGCCCATCGAGAAGCGCCCGGCGCGCTTCTTCCCGGTGTCCGCGAGGTCCACGGCGGCGAGCACCTCATCTACGCGGCTCTCGGGAAGGCCCAGCAGCGTGGTGCGCACGCGCAGGTTCTCGCGCGCGGTGAGGTTGGGGTAGAGCGGCGCCTCCTCGATGAGGCTGCCGATTGCGTAGAGGTCCTCGCGGCGCCAGGCGTGCCCGGCAAAGAGGATCTCCCCGGCCGTCGGCCGCAGCATCCCGCAGATCATCTTGAGCGTTGTCGACTTGCCGGCGCCGTTGGGGCCGAGCAGCCCGTACACCTCGCCCTCGCGGATATGAAGGCTCACGTCGGCCACGGCGTCCTGCGCCTGGTCGCCGCGGCCGAAGCGCTTGGTGAGCCCGCGCGTCTCGAGCATGTAACCCATGGGTTCGTCCTTTCTCTTCCGGGCGCGCGGGCCGAGCCACCGTGCCCGCGCGCCTTACCTTTCGGGTTCACCATCCATGGTGGGGCGCGTTTCTAACGAAGCCGTAACGGCCGTTGGGCTCTTTTGGCGCCAGCCAATCTCGACCCGCACGCATTTGATTAAAGCAACAACTTTCCCGATCGATGTAATCACCGAATCAAAACGTGTACACCAGCCACCAAAGATGCCGAAAAATGTCGCTTTTAGAGGCTGATGTACACAAATGCAGAATCCAGCGCAGCCCAGAGGCGCCCTCCACATGTCTGGACTCTCTATGCTTACGCTGGATAGACATCGCCGGAACGGGTATAGTATCGAAAGTTTTGTCGTTAACCAGCGGGGGAGTCCTGTGGGCATCAAAAAGAAGATCAAAAAGGAGCTTATCGGCACTTCCGATTACCCGTCGAATAAGATCTTTACGATCTCCAATTTCATTACCTTTACGCGCCTGATTCTCACCCTGGTATTTCTGTACCTGTTTGTGACGGATAACAACCGCGTCATCGCCATCGCAATCTACGCCGTTGCCGCCTCCACCGACTGGATGGACGGTCAGATCGCCCGCATGACCAAAACGGTCTCGTGGCTCGGCAAGGTCATGGACCCCATTTGCGATCGTGCGCTGCTGTTCACCGGCGTACTTGGACTGGTGGTCCGCGGAGAGCTGCCCATCTGGGTCTGCGTGCTCATTATTGGCCGCGACATCTATCTGGGCATCGGCACGCTTATCGTGCGTCATTATCACCGTCGCCCCATCGATGTCGTCTTCCCTGGAAAGATTGCCACAGCGCTGCTCATGACCGGCTTCTCGCTCATGCTGCTCGGTTTCCCCGTTATTGACGGCCTGCATCTTTTACCTTCAACCCTTAAGGCCTTCCCGGGCCTCAACGGAAGCTCGGTGCCCCTCGGCATCTTCTTTGTGTACGGCGGCGTGATCTTCTCCATGCTCACGGCTGTCATCTACTCCATTAAGGGCGAAGTGGCCATTAAACAGGCTCTCGCACATCCCGAGGACGAGGACATCGACTTTCTGAACCCTGAAATCGAAGACTGATTCGTTGGGGTATGATTACGTACGGTTCATTATTTGCGGCACGTCCGCGATAAGTTAGGGGTTGTCATGGACAACATGGTTAACAATATGCCTCAGAATGATAAGACTGCTGACGCTACCTGCGTATTCCGCGTGCCTTCAAGCGACGTCACCGTTCCCGACCTCATGGCCAACGTGCGCATCACCGCCCCCGTTCTGTCCATCGTCAAGGGTCCGCAGACTGGTGCCGCCTTTGAGCTCGAGGACGACGTGACCACCATCGGCCGCGATCCCGCGAACGGCATCTTCCTTAATGACATGACCGTTTCGCGCAGCCACGCGCGCATTATTCGCGAGGGCCTCGGCGCTCGCATCGAGGACCTGGGCTCGCTCAATGGTACCTGGGTCGACGGTGCCATTGTCAATGCAGCCCCGCTGCACGACGGTTCTTCCGTTCAGATCGGTACGTTTACGCTCATCTACCACGAGAGCACGCCGGAGCGCATCGAAACCGGTGAGTAGGGCATGGCCGAACGCAACTATCTGAGTATCGGCCAAGTCGTCAACCTACTTCGAGGCGCATACCCCGATCTTTCGAACTCAAAAATTAGATTTCTAGAGGATGAGGGGCTCATTACCCCTCATCGTACGCCTAAGGGATACCGTCAGTACTCTAAGGAGGACGTTGATCGTCTGGAGGTCATCCTGCACTTGCAGAAGACCCGCTACATGCCGCTCAACGTGATTAAGCAGCGCTTGGAAAACGCCACGGACCTGTCAACGCTCGCCTACGAGGTGGGCTTGCTGTCCGATGTTCCGCTCAAGACGGAGCCCAAGGAGACTAAGCAAAAGCTGCATCCCATCGAGACCATTCCCGATATGCTGGGCGTCGAGATTTCGTTTATCCGCTCGCTCGCCGAGAACGACCTTATCCGCATTATCAAGAGTCCGCAGAATCGTGAGCTCGTCGATGGTCGCGATTTTCCGATCATCCGCTACTGCTCAGAGCTGTCGCGCTTCCATATCGAGCCGCGCAACCTGCGTCAATACGTGTCTTCCGCCAACCGCGAGTCCTCGATGTTTGAGCAGGTGCTCGTGAGCATGCTCGGAATGGATACCTCCGATGACGAGCGCGACGCCAAGCTCGAGCGTGCGTTTAAGAAGCTTCACGACCTGACGGAAGGTGTGCACACTGCGCTGCTCAAGAACCGCGTTTTTGAGTCGCTCAACGCCGTGGTCGAGGACGCCGACATCGATGCACTCGATGAGGAAATCACTCGCTCCGAGTCCAGCAAGGCCAAAAACGAAGAGACATCCGCGCCGGCTTCGCACGAGGATTCTCTCGTAAAGCCGCTCAAAGTCGTCGCCCCTTCGCAATCCGGCACCGCCACCGCGGGCAAATAAGCGCTGCTGAAATTTCGGGAACCCATTGAAAGGTCATGCAATGTACGACTTCGAATCTCAAATCGTCGACATCCCCGACTATCCCGAGCCCGGAGTCATCTTTAAAGACATCACGCCGCTCTTTGGCAATCCCGAGGCGCTCAAAGCCATGACCGATGCCCTCGCCGAGCACTTTGCCGGCATGGGAATCACCAAGGTCGTGGGTCCCGAGGCTCGCGGCTTTATGGTTGGCGTACCGGTAGCTGTAGCCCTTGGCGCCGGCTTTGTTCCCGCACGTAAACCGGGCAAGCTACCGCGCGAGACTGTGAGCCAGAGCTACGAGCTCGAGTACGGAACGGATTCCATTGAGATCCATGCCGACGCTATCAGCTCTAAAGATACCGTGTTGATTCTGGACGACTTGGTCGCGACGGGCGGAACCGTCGAGGCAACAGGTAAACTGGTGCGAGATATGGGCGCAAAGCTTGTCGGTTACGGTTGTATCCTTGAGCTTGCGTTTCTCAACCCGCGCGAGAAGCTCACGCCGTCTGATGACGATGTGGAGCTCTTTAGCCTGGTGACGGTGGACTAGCCGTTACCCTTAGTTACTGGAAAGGAAGCTACATGCGCACAGCAAACACGCACAAAAACATGGCACGCTGCGCTGCTACGGCAACCCTCGCTTGTGTTTTGGGCTTGGGCCTCGCGGCTCCTGCCTACGCCGATACCGCATCCGACCTTGCCGCTGCTCGTACGAAGCTCGAGCAGATCGGTACCCAAACCCAGCAGATTTACGATGAGCTCGCCACGCAGACGCAGGCGCTCGATCAGACTGCTGGCGAGATCACGCAAAAGCAGCAAGAGATCGCCGATGGTCAGGCCAAGCTCTCGACCTATGTCGCCGGCGAGTACAAAACCGGCGGTCTGAGCCTGCTTCAGGTTCTGACGGGTGTCGATGACCTGAGCGATATGCTCAACCGTCTGTTCTACTACGGCAAAGTTTCCGATAAGCAAGCTCAGACCATTCAAGAGGTCAAGGAGCTTAAGCAGCAGCTCACCGATAAGCAGGCCGAGCAGGAGAAGAACGTCGCCGCCACGCAAAAGAAGGTCGACGAGCTTAACGCTCAGCAGGCTGAAGCCCAGAACGTCGTAAACTCCCTGGATTCACAGCTGCAGGCCGAGCTAGCCGCCGAGGCCGAGGCCAACGCCGCGCTGCAGGCCGGCATCAACGCCAGTACCGCCGAGAAGGCCACGGTGAGCAACGAGACTGCCGGTACGACCGAGAACACCAATAACGGTGGCCAGACCAGCAATAACAACAACCAGGGCGGCAACACTCCGGCTCCTACGCCGGCACCTGCTCCGACGCCGCAGCCCTCCACGCCTGCTCCGGCTCCGACGCCTTCTGCTCCGAGCCAGTCCGTCGACGGCGGTTCTGTTGTCTCGCGTGCATACAGCAAGCTTGGTTGCGCTTATTCCTGGGGCGGAATTGGCCCGAACAGCTTCGACTGCTCTGGTTTTGTTAGCTATTGCCTCACTGGTCGCTATTGCCGCCTGGGCACCACGGGTACCTTTATGGGCTGGACGCGTGTTTCCGATCCGCAGCCCGGTGACGTTGTGGTCAACTCGTACCACACCGGCATTTACATCGGTGGTGGTCAGATGATTCATGCTTCCGACTACAACACGGGTGTTATCATCAGCTCCGTTGCCGCCGGCATGAACAATAACTACATCTTCGTGCGTTACTAAGTCATCTTACACAGCGTGTGAATGTGGACCTCGTGGCTTTAAGTTGCGAGGTCCATTCTTTTGTCTTTCGTGCAGTCCGCTATCTAGTTTTGAATACTAGATAGCGGCCCAATCGGTCAGCAAGAAAGCTATAATTGTTGAAGAACAATTAGAAAGGACCCTCTATGAGCTGGGCACTTATCTCCGATTCAAGCTGCAACCTCCGCGATTGGCAACCGACCGCACCCCATACCACCTTTGCATTTGCGCCCCTCAAAATTCGAGTGGGGGAGCGTGAATTCGTCGATGACCTTTCGCTCGATGTTCATGAGCTTAACTGCGCTGTTATGGCGGAGACGAACGCTTCTTCGAGCGCTTGTCCCAGCGTAGGGGAGTGGGCCGAGCTCTTCAAATTGGCAGACAAGACCATCTGCATGCCGATCTCTGAGGGCGTGTCGGGCAGCTACAACGCGGCAGCCACGGCTCGCGATATGGTTCTTGCCAAGGAGCCCGACCGACAGATTCATCTAGTCAATTCACGCGCAGCTGGCGGCAAAATGGACCTCATTTTCTTGCTGTTCGACCGCTATCTTGCAAGCAATCCGGATGTCTCATTCGAGGACGCTTGCGCATACTTCGATAGTCTTGAACAGAACAGCAAAATCCTCTTCAGCTTGTGCAATTACGAAAATCTCGCCAAAGCCGGACGTATCCCTAAGGCAGCCGGCGTCATTGCCAACAAGCTCAATATACGCATTTTGGGCACGGCGAGTGAGGCCGGTAAAATCGAACTCGTGGGGCACACGCGAGGCGAAAAGAAGATGCTCAACAAGATCATCGACACTATGGAAGCCGAGGGCTTTACGGGCGGTGAGGTCATCATCGACCATGTGGAGAACGAGGCTGGCGCCCAGGCACTGGCCAGCCGCATTGTGGAGCACTGGCCCGGCTCCAAGACCATCATCATGCCCTGCAACGGCCTGGATTCCTATTACGCCGAGATGCACGGCCTCATCATCGGCTACGGTATGGGGGTAGCTTCGGGCAAATAAAAGTCCAATCAAGCAAAATACGGGCGGGACAAAGCGACAGATGGCTCTTTGTCCCGCCCGTATTATACGTCGGCTAGCTATTAAACCCATTGAACTTGAGATAGCTCATCAAGTACGCCTTCGAAACAAAGGACGATACGGCACTGCGCACAAGCAGCGACTCGCGTGTGACCTGATGCGCCGTATCGGGAACCGGCGTCTGCTCGACAGAAAACGCCGCGCGAATCGATGCCTCGAGCTGATCGACCACATAATCGAAGGCAGTCGGGGCATCGTAGCTCAAACGCTGGATATTGAAGAGCGCCTGAACCGCGGCAATGGGCAGCACTTGCTTAAAGATGCAGATAGCGATCAGGCGAGCAATCTGCTCGCGGCCATATTGCTTTTTGACCGGAGCAGGCACCAGGCCGATCTTCACATAGTTATTGATCATCGATGGCGTAATGACAGGCTGCTCCACGCAAATGGACAGTGGCTCCATCCACAGCGCGACATACTCAATGACCTGATCGCGGTAGAGCGTCACGTTGGGCAGCTGGTCATAGCGAGTCAGGCTCAATGTATTAAGTTTACGCACGATATCGGACTGAATAAATGCATCGGGCAGCACAGTGGGCTGAATATCCTCAGGCTTAATGCTGACCGACGAATCGGACATCGGGATAACGTGTTTGGCGTGGTTCATAAGAATCCTCCGTTCATTGGCTATATTGTATTCTAGGTTATCTAGTTTTGCATACCATATAGCCGGCAAGTAAAAGTGGCTGGACAGCACATTGGTGCACCGACCAGCCACTTTGTTTAAAGATAGCAACCTTACATAAGATATATTATCGTACTTATCCACGGAGAAACGCATATGCGCTCGTTGCTGCTATGGCTCCGTCAGAAACGGCGGTCACAACCTGACGTAAGCGCTTGGATCGGATGTCGCCAGCAGCAAATAGACCTGGCGTGCGGGTCGCCATGGATTCATCAGTCAGAATGCCGCCATCAGGCGCCAGATCGACTAGATGCTCAACAAGCTCGGTATGGGGTTGCGTGCCGGTAAAGACAAAAATGCCAAACGAGCCAGGCTCAAATGACTCGGTATGAGTCTCACCGGATGCATTGTCCTTAAAGGTGATCGTCGTTGGCATGGCTTCGCCCGAGAGCTCCACAATACTAGTTTGGTACCTAACTGTAATATTGTCCTTTTCGAGCACCTTCTGAACAACACCATCAGGGGCACGGAACTGATCGCGGCGCAAAACGATGGTCACGCTGCTGGCGATTTCTGACAAGAACAGAGCTTCCTCGCAGGCAGCATTGCCGCCGCCGATGACAAAGACCTGCTTGCCGCGAAAGAACATGCCGTCGCACGTCGCGCAATACGAAACGCCGCGACCGCGATACGTATCCTCGCCAACAAAACCAGCAGATCGCGGCGTGGCACCCATGCAAGCGATAACGCTCGAGGCCAACGTATCGCCCAAATCGTGATGCACCGTAAACAGCACTGTATCGGCATCGTAATCGATACCCGTAACCATGCTCCATGTAACCTGTGCTCCCAGGCCCTCTGCATGTTGCTGAAAACGCTCGCCGAGTTCGGCGCCGCTCAAGAGCGGAATGCCCGGATAGTTCTCGACCTCATTGGTTGTGGCGATTTGTCCTCCCGACATGCCCTGTTCAATCACGGTCGTCGTCAGGTTGGCACGCGCAGCGTAAATGGCGGCAGCATAGCCCGCGGGGCCTCCACCGATAATCGCAACATCAATCGGCTGATCGGTAGTCATGGAATCTCCTCTCGTCGATACATTGACGTTCTTTGCGCTCATACCCAAATTTACGTGAACATGACACTCATGCACTACAATAATAAATCGCGTAACAAAGCTGAAGGGGAGTTATCGATGGATCAAACGCAGACGGGCAATACCGCTCCCCTGCCCATGCAAGCCACTCCCCAACCGGAGCAAATGACCGTTTCACCCGCACAAAAACCCCTAGTAACCATTGTGCACGCATCGGTTGGATCGGGCCACAAAGCCGCCGCAAATGCGATTGCGCAGGCATTCGACCTTATCCGCGGCACTAATGGCATCCCCGAGGACGTTGAGATTGAAGTGCTCGATATCCTTGATTTTGGACGTATTAAATTCGACGGCAATAAGACCGCGGCTTCTTTTACAGGAGCCACGCGCCCCATTTACGACCTGACCTGGCGATATACGTTTACGGGACATCTGCTCTGGGGTGGCGGCACGGCATGGTCGCGCATTATGTTCCCCGCCTTCAACGAATATATTCGTAGCCGCAGGCCTATAGCCGTGGTCGCAACGCACATCACAGCAGCCAATGTTGCCGTGGGTGCCCGCGTAATTACGGGTATCGATTATCCGGTCATCTGCGTACCGACCGACTACGAAGTCGAAGGATTTTGGCCCCACAAGGACACCGACCTATTCTGCGTAGCCAACGAGTTTATGGCCGAAACGCTGCGGCCGCGCAAGGTTCCCGAGTCAAAGATCCGCATAACGGGCATCCCCATCCGAGCCGGTTTCGATTCAGATTACAAACGCGAGGATGAGCTGAGCAAGTTCAATCTCCCCATAGACAAAACCGTCGTATTGGTGATGGCCGGCGCCAGTTTACCCCAACCATACGTGCGTTTCCGTGCCGCGATGGACCACACGCTCCCCTTCTTACGCAGCTTTGAGGACATGCACTTTGTCTTTTTACCGGGCAAGGATAAGGAATACGCCACCCGACTCAAGACGCTCTTCGACGCCATGAAACTCGACAACGTCACGGTTCTGGACTACGTGGACGACATGGCGGCCCTCATGCACGGCTGCGACCTGGCAATCCTCAAATCAGGCGGACTCACGGTCACCGAGTGCCTGTGCGCTCATCTGCCGATGATCCTGCTGGGCAAATCATACGGTCAGGAAAAGGCCAACACCACGATGCTTACCGGCATGGGCGCCAGCATGCACGTCACCACCGCACGCGAGCTCATCGTGACGCTTCGTCACCTGCACGACCACCCTGAGTCGCTCAAAGCGCTACTCATCAACGGCGAAGTACTACGCCGCCCCCACGCAGCCGAGGACATCGCCATCGCAACCATGGAGCTAGTAGGCAAACCCCAAAAACGTAAACGAGCCTTCTGCCGCTTCTACTGGGGCGGAAAACCTGCTCATATCCGCTAGCACCGGACTGTCCGCTTACCTGTGGGAGGCCCCTATATATCATCCCATGCTCAAACATTCTCGCTGCGCTGCGAAACTGCGCGTGGGACGATATATAGGGGCCTCCCACAGGTAAGCTGCGTTAACGTACTAGCAGATATACCAGATTCCCCACCACTAGAACCTGCAAAGGCGAAACCGGAAAATAAAGATACAGCAAGCCGATGCGACAAAGGATCCAACCCTTTGTCGCATCGGCTTATCAGAAAGAATGATTATTATTTTCAAGCGAGTAGCCGCCCGCCCGGGGCTTACCTATATCGTTCCACGCGCAGTTTCGCAGCGAGCGAAGCGACGCGAGAATGTTTGAGCATGGAATGATATAGGTAAGCCCCGGGCGGGAGGGATACGAGCGCCCCTAGGCGACGCCGCTGGAGCCGAAGCCTCCGTTGCCTCGGTCGGTTTCGTCTAGTTCTTCTACTTCTATGAGGTTGACCGTGGGGACTTCTTGGATGACGAGTTGGGCGATGCGGTCGCCTTTGTTGATTTGGATGTTGTTGGAGGGATCCAAGTTGATGAGGATAACCTTGAGTTCTCCTCGGTAGTGGGCGTCGATGAGGCCCGGCGTGTTGACTATAGACAGGCCCTGCTTGATGGCCAAGCCGCTGCGGGGCTGGACGAAGCCGGCGTAGCCATCGGGCAGGGCGATGGCCAGCCCGGTAGAGACCAGACGGCGTTCGAAGGGCTTCAGAACGCAGTCCTCGTTGGAGCGCAGATCCAAACCGGCATCGGTGGGATGGGCGTATTTGGGAAGCTCGACGGTGGGGTCGAGACGCTTTATGTTGACGGTAATGTTGGACATGGAATCACCTTAGCTTGTCGAGCTCTTGCAGAAACTCATCGACGTCTTTGAAATCGCGGTAGACCGAGGCAAAGCGGATGTACGCCACCTTGTCGATCTTGGCCAAGCGCTTGAGCACCATGTCGCCCAACTCATGGGACGTGACGGCCGTCAGCGTGCGAGAGCGCAGCTCGACCTCGATGTCGTCGATAATCTCATTGAGCTTCTTAGTGTCGATATCGCGCTTGATGGTGGCGCGCATCAAGCCGACGAGCAGCTTATTGCGATCGAACCGCTGCTTAGTTCCGTCCGACTTAATGACCTCGATTGGGTCTTCACATCGCTCGAACGTTGTAAAGCGGTAGTTACACGAGCAACATTCGCGACGACGCTTAATGGTGTTATTTGACTCCTGCATACGGGAATCAACGACGCGGGTATGTGCCTTGCCGCATTTGGGACAGCGCATGGTACCTCCTCTTAAACGATAACAAGGGTACCATGCGCAGCGCGATAATGATTACGAACGAGCAGGAACCTTAAGATGCGCACCGGCGGCGAGCGAACCATGCTCCAGATGATTGACGTTACGGATCATGTCGGAAGTCTCTTGCGTGGAAAGGCCATCGATTGGATATTCCTCGGCAAGCGACCAGAGAGAATCGCCAGGCTGAACGCGAACGGTCTCATAGGTAACGTTGGAAACGGACTCGGCATACGCGGCGTGACGAGCGCTAAAGACCGACATAGCGAGGACAAAGAAGAGCGTAAGCGCAACGGCAACGGCGACAATCGTCGGAACCTTCAGGGCAACGCGAGCCGGCGCGACTACAGCCTGCTGATTGCGAGCAGGCTTTACGGTCAAAGGCTGAAAGCCGGAGCGGCCACCCTGAACAACCGTAAAAGTGGGTTCCGCAGGCGTCTCGAGCTTAAGGGCGAGGTTTCCCTGGACCATATTCGTTGCGTTCATCATGTTCTCCTCTCGCGTGTTTTGCTGAGAACAGTTTTATCAAGCCGCGCGGACAAAAATGTCTAGCGCGAGAACGAATGTTCGGTTATTATTATCTTCGAACAGTTGTTCCTGTCAAGCAAAATTCGAACATTTGTTTGACATGGGTAGAGAGGATGCCCTGATGGCTCGCAAAATTACCAAGCGTCAGCAGCAAATTTACGACTTCATCAAGGAATATCAGCAGGAAAAGGGTTATCCACCCAGCGTGCGCGAGATAGCTTCTGCCGTGGGCCTTTCCTCCCCCAGCACCGTGCACGCCCATCTATCTGCCCTGGAGGCGCGCGGGCTACTCAAGCGCGATGCCACTAAACCGCGCGCCCTGGAACTCTTTAACGAGGACGGTTCCTCTGTCTCAATTTCTAAATCTGACGAGCCCACCGCACCTCGCGGAACGGTCTCGCTACCGCTCGTTGGTCGCGTCGCGGCTGGGATTCCCATTCTGGCCGAGCAGAATATCGAAGACACTTTTACTATCCCGACCGAAATCGCCACTGATCAGGGTTCCTTTATCCTTGAGGTGCATGGGAGCTCAATGATCAATGTCGGCATCTTCAATGGCGATTACATCATCGTCCGTGAACAAAAGAGTGCCATGAACGGCGAAATTGTCGTGGCCATGATTGATGGTTCAGCGACCGTCAAGACGTTCTACAAGGAACAGGGACGCGTACGCCTGCAGCCTGAGAATGACACCATGGAGCCTATCTATGCAACGAATCCCGTTATCCTGGGCAAAGTCGTCGGCTTGATGCGCCGGTTCTCGTAATGCAAAAACGCATCACCATCTTTGATACCGTCCGCGGGTTTACGATGATTTCAATGGCAGGTTTTCACGCTTGCTACGATCTCGCCTACCTGTACGGTTGGGATATGCCCTGGTTTACCCAGACTGTCTTTCAAGACATCTGGCGCGCTAGTATCAGCTGGGTATTTTTGTTTATCGCGGGTTGGATGTGCACGCTCTCACGCAACAATGCTAAACGAGCGGCCAAGTACGCTGCCGCGGCTTTGGTCGTCTGGATTGCAACAACGCTCGTATCTGTCGACGATTCAGTGAACTTTGGCATCATTTATTGCATGGCGGCGTGTACCGCTGTGGCAGCCGTAGCACGACCGATGCTTAAGAAAGTGCCCAGCACGTGGGGCATTGCGATATGCCTCGCCCTCTTCGCAGCGACATGGGGCATCCCGAAATCGACCTATTCATTCCCCTATTTGGCGTGGCTAGGATTTCCCGGCCCCTGGTTCGTTTCAGGCGACTATTATCCAATCATCCCGTTCATATTCATGTATCTCACAGGATACTTTGCTGCGTGTACCGCTCAAAGATGTGAACATCCCGCCCCAAGCTGGGCCTACGCCAATCCCGTCCCGGCGCTCGCCAGCCTTGGACGTCATGCACTCCCCTTTTATCTGCTGCATCAGCCCATCATTCTGGGCATTTTGGAGCTCGCCTACTCGGTGCGATAACGCTCGAGCCGCGGTGCAATACGGGCCGGCAGTTTCGCCACAATACGAACGCCGTCCTCAAGATATTCCTCGTGCAAAAGGGTTCCCTGCTCATGCACCAGCGTGATGAGGGCGCCCTCACGATACGGGATATCAGCAGAGAGCAACACATCGGTAGCAGCCGCCTCACGAGCAATACGGTCGACGAGATCGTCGAGTCCCTCGCCCGTCTGGGCCGAGAACAGCACGGCCTCGGGATAGCGACGACGGAAGCTCAATCGATCAACACTATCCAAAAGATCGATCTTATTGAATACGGTCAGCGTTAAACGCTCTCCAGCGCCGATCTCATCAAGCACGCGGTCGACAGCCTCCAGCTGTCGCTCATAGTCCTCGTCAGACGCATCTACGACTTTGAGAATTAAATCGGCACCCAACACCTCGGACAGCGTCGATTTAAAGGCATCGACCAAACCATGCGGCAGCTTTTGAATAAAGCCGACGGTATCGGTAATCGTCATGCCGCGACCGCCGGGCAGGCGATACGAACGCGTCGTCGGGTCGAGCGTAGCAAACAGCTTGTCCTGCGAAAGTACCGTAGAGCCGGTCAGGCGATTGAGCAACGTCGATTTACCGGCATTGGTATAACCGGCTAACGCGACGCGAAACGCCGGTGACTCAATGCGGCTCTTGGACTGGACATCGCGACGCTGTTCAACCTGCTTAAGCTCACGACGAAGCGCGGCAATCTTATTGCGAATGAGTCGACGGTCAACCTCGAGCTGGCTTTCACCCTGCCCAAAGCGCGAACCGATGCCGCCGCGCGTCTGTTCCTTGGCGAGATGGCTCCACATGCCACGCAGACGAGGCAACAAATATTGAAGCTGTGCCAGCTGTACCTGTAGACGTCCCTCGCGCGTCTGAGCATGCAGACCAAAGATATCCAAAATCAACGCCGTACGGTCAATAATCTTGACAGGTTCACCCACGGCTTTCTCAAGATAGGACTGCTGTGAGGGCGTCAGATCGTCATCGAAGATAACAACATCCGCATCCATGCGATGCACCAGGCCGCACAGCTCTTCAACCTTACCGGAACCGATAAACGATTTAGGATACGGCTTTACCAAACGCTGAGACAGGCGCGCCACGCACCGGGCACCAGCCGTATGGGCAAGGCGCTCCAGTTCATCAAGCGAGCGATCGAGCGGCCACGCATTGTCGCGCCACTCAACACCAACTAATATGGCACGCTCGGGCTCGGGTGCCGTAGGAACAAGGGGGAAACGGGCCATTAGGCAGCCTCAATACAATGCAGGATGTCCTCAACGACCTCATCGATCGTAAACTTGTCCATATCGAACCACACGATGCGATCATCGCGTTTAAACCACGAAAGCTGGCGTTTGGCATAGCGACGCGAACGCATCTTGATGAGTTCGCGAGCCTCATCCATAGAAATCACGCCATTGAAAGCATCGATAATCTCTTTATAGCCAATTGCCTGCATCGACGTCAGGGCATCTCCCAACCCCTGGTCCATAAGACCGCGAACCTCATCGACAAGACCCTGTTCAAACATCAGATCGACGCGCAGGTTAATGCGCTCGTAGAGCACCTCGCGATTACGCGTCAGACCAAACCATAGAGCATGATAATGCTCGCGCGGAACACTAAACTGACTTTTTTGCTGTGCATAGGAGATACCATCATCATGCATCTCGAGCGCACGAATCACACGGCGCACATTATGGGGATGAATAACAGCAGCCGATTCTGGGTCGCGCTCGGCAAGCAGGGCATGCAGTTCTTCCTCGCCAATGCGCTCGGCAAGCTCCTGATAGCCCGCACGGCGATCGTCCTCAAGTTCGCCCGAGGGAAAGTCCATCTCATCGAGGGCGGCCTTGAGATAGAACCCCGTACCTCCGCAAAAAACCGGCAGGCAACCCAAACCAAGGAGACGTTCAACATGCGCGCGAGCGTCAGCCTGATAAAGCGCAGCAGAATATGCCACACCCGGCTCTACAATGTCGACGAGACGCAGCGGCGCCGTACACTCATCGGGCGCCATCTTTGCGGTACCGATGTCCATGCCGCGATAGATTTGCATCGCATCGCACGACAGCACTTCGGACGAAAGACGAGCGGCCAAACGGTCGGCAACATCACTCTTACCAACCGCCGTCGGACCGACGATCGCAACGGCGGAAAGACCTGCCCCGGGAGAAACCATTAGCGCGGCTCGCCCACAACGGAGCCGGACAAATACCAGGTCTTGGCAACGTCAACGTCAACATCAACGATCTTGCCAACAAGCTGATCGATGCTGCAACCCTCGGGGATAGGCGCATGCACGGTCTGATTCTTGGGGCTCTTGCCCAGCAGGACCGCGTCGTTCTTTTTACTCGTTCCCTCAATGAGCGCCGGCACCACAGTATGAAGCTCACCCTGGTTATACTCGTGTGCCGTGGTCTCGATAACCTTAACCAGGCGGTTGAAACGCTCGAGAATAACCTCATGCGGCGTAGGATCGTCAATCTCGGCGGCCGGGGTACCGGCGCGCTTGGAATAGATGAAGGTATAGGCCTGGGCATAGCGGACCGTCTCGGCAAGCGAGAGCGTCTGCTCAAAGTCTTCTTCAGTCTCGCCCGGGAAGCCAACGATAATGTCGGTCGAGAGCGCGATATCGGGCATACGGTTGCGAATGCGATCGACCAGGCCCAAATAGTCCTCGCGTGTATAACGGCGATTCATCTCTTTGAGGATCCGAGTCGAACCTGACTGGACGGCCAAGTGCAGCTGCGGCATAACGGCAGGCGTCTCGGCCATAGCGTCGATGGTCTCGGGCAGTAGATCCTTGGGATGCGAAGACGTGAAGAAGATGCGCTCCACACCCGTATCGCCCACGGCACGTAGCAGATCGGCAAAACGCGGCTTGCCAAACAGATCGCGACCATATGAGTTAACGTTTTGGCCCAGCAGTGTAATCTCACGCACGCCCTGGCGCACCAAACCGGTCACCTCGTCGACAATTTCCTCGAAGGGGCGGCTCTTTTCGCGACCGCGCACGTACGGCACGATGCAATAGGTGCAGAAATTATTGCAGCCCGTCATGATGGGCACCCAGGCGTGATACTGGGTCTCGCGATGCCACGGCATGCTCATGGCATCCGTATCCTCATGCTCATTGGTGCGGATATGACGCTTGCCGTCAAGGAACGCCTCGGCAATGAGCTCGGCCACATGTGCGATAGAATGCGTGCCAAAGATGACATTGACGTTATCGACGTTGGTGAGAAGGCCCTCGCCATCACGCTGCGCGATGCAGCCGCCCACGGCAACCACACGCTTGCCCGAAGGCGAAGGCGGCAGGCTTTTGCAGGAATTGCACTGACCGTACAGGCGAGTATCGGCGGCCTCACGCACACAGCATGTCATGAAGACAACGATATCGGCATGCTCGGGATCGAGCGCCATGAGGCAACCATACGAATCGAGCAGACCGCTCACACGCTCGGAGTCGTGCTGATTCATCTGGCAGCCAAAGGTGCGGATAAAGTAGGTTTTACCGGCAAGAATATCGCGTACGGAACGCTGGTCCATGTGCATAAGTCCTAACGATGGAAGGGAGGCGAATCGAGGCAAGCAGAAGCTATGCCACAGGCTTAACATCATCCATGACGACGTTATCCATAGCAGCTCGATTGATCTGGTGAACGTAGATAGAAAGGCGGATGGCCGTGCGCGACTCCCCGTTAATGAGGATATCGGAGAACACGGGCGCGCAGGAAATATCAAAACCGGTTGGAATCAAAAAACCGCGCGCGATAGCCACGGCCTTAATGGCCTGGTTGACAGCACCGGCACCGACACACTGGATGTTGACGGGTACACCATCCTTGACCATGCCGGCGATGGCGCCGGCAACGGACGCGGGCGATGATTTGCTTGATACCTTCAGGCAATCCATGAAGAAACTCCTGCGTTTAAAAGTACGTTTTAACTGCAATAACTTTATCGTACCGAGTGGACTCGGTAAAGACACTATTCCTCTTTGGCAAGATCGAAGGTCACGGTGATTCGATCACGCGAAACGCGAATCTTTGGGTCGCCGCAAAGGTTGAGATAGTACCGGGCGGCAAGGTCATTAAAGTCGCGCTCCACAGCACGCGAAAACTGTGCCATGTCATCCTTGGCAATACGTAGCCCGCGACGATCCTTCGCGAGATCGACAGGAGCCGGCGCATGCGAAGACGAATCACGCTCGCGCAGCAGACGCGCGGTCACACCGCGAACGGGCTTAATCTGCCCTGCCAAAATGCGATGAGCCGTGCGCTCGGACATCTCAAGACCCAAACCCGAACAGATGCGGATAAAGTCCTCGGCATCGGAGGCAAGGCCTAAACGGTCGACAACCGGAAGCTCGCTCTCGTCGTCAATGAACAGGAGACGAGACGTATCGAGCCGACTTGTCGCCTGAGCATAAAGGGTCGCGGCAATCTCAGACGGAGAACCAAGATAAACATCGCAACCACGCAGCTCCTCGAGCGCAAACTCACAGGCAGCGCGAATAATATTATGCGGGCCGCGAGCACAGACATAACGTCCGTCCTCATCCTTGACGGCCTGGGGCCAGCTGGACTGATCGGCACGCTCGCTGAGGCGGTCGGCTGCAACGCTCACCTTAAAGGCTGAACCAAGATCGACGCCGGACGTGACCACACGGGCCTCGTCGGTGTTCTGCTTGATCGAAAACAATGCCATGCCACGACCGTGAACGCCCCAACGGTCCATCTTCATGCTCTCGAGCTTTGAGGTAACGCGAGCATCGAAGATTCGCTCTTGCATATCCTGCGGAACGCCCGAACCGTTATCCAGAAAGACAAGCGTGCGGACGCCATCTTCCTTGGTCGTGGCGAGATAGACCTTGTCGGCGCCGGCATCGCGAGCATTACGGAGCATTTCGATGACGATATCCTCGACATGCTGAATGTCGTGTTTTGCCTGGCGCCGCTCGGCCTCCGAAACGCGGAGGCGGACATACCCCTCGCCAAGGTTCTCCTCGACGCGAAGGTTGCCCTCCCCCGACATCGACGCGATAAATGAGATGAGCTCGTTCGCGTCGCTCATGTTATTTAGCGATATCGACAGCGCGGCTCTCGCGAATCACGACGACGCGCACCTGACCGGGATACTCCATCTCTTCCTCGATCTGATGGGCGATATCGTGAGCCAGGACCGTGGACTGGGCATCGGAGATCTTGTCCGGCTGAACCATGACGTGGACCTCGCGACCAGCCTGCATGGCATAGGTACGCTCGACGCCTTCATGGGAGTTGGCAATCTCCTCGAGCTTCTCAAGACGCTTGATGTAGTTCTCGGCAGACTCGCGACGGGCACCGGGGCGAGAGGCGGAGACGGCATCGGCGGCCTGTACCAGGACATCGAGCACCGTGTTGGGGTCGACATCGGCATGGTGAGCCTCGATAGCGTGAACGATAACGGGCTTCTCGCCATAACGGCGGGCAAGCTCGGCGCCGATGACGGCATGCGGGCCCTCGACGTCGTGGTCGATTGCCTTGCCCAGGTCGTGCAGCAGGCCGGCGCGCTTAGCGGTCACAACGTCCAGGCCAAGCTCGGAAGCCATCACGCCGCACAGATCAGAGACCTCGAGGGAGTGCTGAAGCACATTCTGACCAAACGAGGTACGGTAGCGCAGGGCACCAAGGGTCTTGACGATCTCGGGGTGCAGGTCGTGGATACCGGTATCAAAGGCAGCCTGCTCGCCAGCCTCGCGCACGCGCTGCTGAACCAGGTCGGCAGCCTTGTGATACATCTCCTCAATGCGGGCGGGGTGAATGCGGCCGTCGGCGATGAGGTTCTCGAGGGCAACACGGGCGGTCTCACGACGGACCGGGTCGAAGCTCGAAAGAACGACGGTCTCAGGCGTGTCGTCGATCACGAGGTTGACGCCGGAAACCTGCTCGAAGGTCCGGATGTTGCGACCCTCGCGACCGATGATACGGCCCTTGAGGTCATCAGAGGGAATGTGCACGGAGGTAACGGTGACCTCGGCTGTGTGGTCGGCAGCGCAGCGCTGAATCGCCAGGGACAGAATCTCCTGGGCGGTCTTGTGGCACTCGGCGCGAACCTGCTGCTCGGACTCGCGAATGATCGTGGCAGCCTCGTGGGTGACCTCGCCGCGAACCTTATCGAGGAGCTCCTTGTGGGCGTCCTCACGGGTCAGGTCGGCGATACGCTCGAGCTCGGAGGTCTGCTTGGCGCAGAGCTCCTCAAGCTCGCGGGAGCGCTTCTCGACCTGACCGGCCTGGCTGGACAGCTGGTGCTCACGCTTGTCGAGAGCGTCGTTTCGGCGATCAAGGGACTCCTCGCGCTGCATCACACGGTTCTCGAGCGTACGAATCTCGCTCTTACGCTGCTTGTCCTCGGCCTCGGCGGCCTGCTTGTTCTTGATGATCTCCTCTTTAGCCTCGAGCAGAGCCTCTTTTTTGAGGGTCTCGGCCTGACGCTTAGCATCACCGATCAGGGACTCAGCCTGTGCGTGTGCCGACTGGATCTTTTCGTCGGCCTCGTGAAGACTACCCTGCTTGGCGGTGCGCATGTAGGCAATGGCGGCGATGGCACCCAAAACGATGCCAACGAGCGCTGCGATGATAGGCATGCTCACTCCTTTTTATGGATTCGTTACACAACAAAGCGAACCGTCCTTACGAACGGCTCGCGACATTTGAGTAATATGGGCGCAGCTTATGCGGGTCGGATACAGATAAACATATAAACAAACTCATCACAGATGAGCACATATCACAAAGCAAATGACAGTGTTTATCGTACGTTGAACCACAACAACTGTCAAATAAATGGCCCCGGCACGGCGGCTAAAACGCGGTGAACGGCAGGGCCACAAAACGCATACGCCTAAAGCGCACATTCCTCACATTCGGCATCGAGACGTGCCTTAACGGCATCGGCGGCGATGTGATACGAAAAGCCCTTGCCCATCAAAAACCGAACCATTTTTTCGAATCCGCGCGTCTCTGGAACACGCCGCTTAGCGAGCAGGGCTGACGCACGCGCCAAATCGTCTTCGACGGCAAAATAATCCTCGGGATAACCGGGAATGTCATCGAGCACGACATGACGGCGCTTGAGCTCGGTCTCGATTTTACGCTGTCCCCAACCACGCCGCTTGCGTTCCTCGATAAAGTACGAGCAAAAGCGGTTCTCGTCTAAAAAGCGATACTCGGTGGCGCGCTCGACGGCGAAATCGATCGCGGGCTGGTGAAAGCCGTAGCGAGCCAGCTTGTCACGGACCTCACCCGTCGCATGTTCGCGGCGCGATAACATCTCGGTCACCATGGTAAGTGCACATTTACGCTCGATGATCTGCACCGCCTCACGAAAGTTGTCCCAATCACAGGGAAGATCGAGGCGGTTTTTGACATACAGGCGCGCGACCCGCACGGGAATCCAAATGGACCGTTCAAAACCGCCCTCAAGCTCACAATCGATATGCGCGCAAGGCTTTTTGGACGCATACCCGCTCGAGAACGAGGAGGCCGCCTTCTTATCGGGAAAGACGACCGTGGCCTCGGTCACCGTATACGACATGAGCGTAACCGCTACTCGTCGTCATCATCGAGCATGGCGGAACCATCGATGGCGTAAAGCTCGTCAAACTCCTCAGGCGCAGGCTGATCGGTCAGCTCGACCTCGGACGGAGCATCGTCATCAAACTCAAGTCCGCAGGCAAGGCGGACCTTATGCTCAATCTCGTCGGCGCAATCGGGGTGTTCGCGCAGGAAAGCCTTGGCGGCCTCGCGACCGTTGCCGAGCTTGTCCTCGCCATAGGCAAACCAGGAGCCCATCTTCTTGCAGATGCCGCACTCGACAGCCATGTCCAGAATCGAGCCCTCCTTAGAGATGCCCGTACCGTACATGATGTCGAACTCAGCAGAACGGAACGGAGCTGCCACCTTGTTCTTAACGACCTTGGCTCGCACGCGGTTACCGATAACCTCGTCCTTAAGCTTAATGCTGTCGATACGGCGAATGTCGATACGCACCGAAGAGAAGAACTTAAGGGCGCGGCCGCCCGTCGTAGTCTCGGGGTTGCCGAACATGACGCCAATCTTCTCACGCAGTTGGTTAATGAAGATGCACGTCGTGTTGGACTTGGACAGCGAGCCGGCGAGCTTGCGGAGCGCCTGGCTCATCAGGCGAGCCTGAAGACCGACCGTAGTGTCGCCGATCTCTCCCTCGATCTCGGCACGCGGGGTCAGCGCGGCGACGGAGTCGACGACGATGGCATCGATGGCGCCGGAGCGCACGAGCATGTCAACAATCTCGAGCGCCTGCTCGCCCGTATCGGGCTGGGAAATGAGCACCTCGTCGATATCCACGCCGATGCGCGCGGCATACGTGGGATCGAGCGCGTGCTCGGCATCGATAAATGCAACAACGCCACCCATTGCCTGGGCCTCGGCCAAGATCTCGAGCGAAAGCGTCGTCTTACCGGAGGACTCGGGACCGTAGATCTCGACGATTCGGCCGCGCGGCACACCGCCGATACCCAGAGCGGCATCGAGTGCCAGAGCGCCCGTAGGGATGGCCTCGACCTCGAGCTCGGGGCCACCGTCGCCGTACCTCATGATGGAACCCTGGCCGAATTTCTTCTCGATCTCGGCCTTGGTGGTGGCGATCATCTCATCGCGCTCTTTACCCGTCGTGCGAGCATGAACGGTACGTACGGGACCTGAATTCTTGGCCATGAATAGCCCTCCTCTTAACAACCTGCATCGATAATAAACGAACGGCTGTTCGTGGTCAACCGTTCAGATAAATCATATGCAGCCGACCTTTCCAAAACCCAACCAAACGCCGACCAAACACTGACCAAATGCTTGACCACAAAGGACCAAAAATGAACAAGGCAGGCAAAAATACACCCATGAACAGCACAAACGCTAAATTCTTCTGAGGTCCCTATCTCCACAATTAAGGGGCCCGGAGGCCCCTTAAAACACGTCTATTCCATAGAGTTGAGCACAAGGGCAATGCGTCCCAATGCCTCCGCGACCGCATGGGCACGAACACACGAACGGTCGCCCTCATAGTGGCAGCGCACAGAGTCCACGACCGGCACGCCCCCATCGGCGGAGCGATACGCCCAGCCAATATAGAAAGTGCCCGCCGGATCTTCCTCAGTGCCACCGCCGGGGCCGGCATAACCCGTTGCGCTCACTGCAATATCGCTCTGGTACAGCTCCAGCGAACCCGCCGCCATCTCGCGCGCGGTCTGATGCGACACCGCGGTATAGCGGTCGAGCGTCTCCTGCTCAACACCAAGAACGCGATGCTTGATCTCATCGCAATAGGTCACCGCACCGCCACGCAGCACCGCCGAGGCGCCCGGGATATCGGCAATCGTCGAGGCGATCATACCCGCCGTCAGCGACTCAGCCGTCGAAACCGTCACGCCCCGAGCGCTCGCGCGCTCGACAATATCGCGCGCCAGCTCCTCGTTATGTGCGGAAATCTGCTCAAAAGAGTCCGTCATACCCACCAGGACCTAGACCGAAAAGACGATCTTGCGGCAGTTCCAGAAGTACTGGGCGCCCGAGATAACGGTCAGGACAACGGCAACGGCGTACAGGAAGCGCGACACCGAGTAGATGCCGAGCGTCAGCGCCACCGGGCCAAGGTGCAAGCCGGCCATCGCAAAGACGCACAGATAACCGCAGATGGAGACCATCGTGGTCGCCGTCTTGTACTTGCCGAGCTTATCGGCCGCAACGACCACACCAGCAGCACTCGCGACCATGCGAAGAGCGCTCACCAGCAGCTCGCGGAACAGGATAATGAACACGGACCACACGGTCACCGCGCCAAAATCCAAGAACAGCAGCAGGGCCGAGAACACCAGCAGCTTGTCCGCGATGGGGTCCAAGAACTTGCCGAAATCGGTGATCTCGTTGCGCGAGCGCGCCAGATAGCCGTCGACCTTATCGGTGCACGACAGAATCACGTACAGAATAAAAGCGGCGGCGGCGAGCGGGCCGTCGAAGATGCTCCAATCCGTACCGGCAACACTCGTGTGAGACAGCGCCGACACAATCATGAACACCGGGATAAAGACGATGCGCACGCACGTCACGATATTGGCGGGCGTCCAAACACTCGTCAGTTCCTTATTGCTCTCGTTTGCCACGACGCTCTCCTACTCCACAACATGGCCGATAAGCTCATAGCAGAAGCTATCGGTAAACTCGACAGTCAGAATATCGCCCACGGACGCCTCGCTGGCGTCCAAGTGCACAGCGCCATCGGAATCGGGCGCCTGGAACCAGGCATGGCCGATCAGCTCGGCGCCGTCCTCGGTCTCTTCGATACCGTCGACGATCACCTGGGCGCGCTCGCCCACATGTGCGGCGGTAGCGGCAAAACCGAGCGACTCGGCCAGATCCATGGCCTCCTGGGCGCGCTCAAGCTTGACCTCTTCGTCGACCTGACCCTCCATCTTGGCGGCCAGGCTGCCTTCCTCACGCGAGTAGGCAAAGACACTCGTGTAGTCGAAGCCGACGGTGTCCATAAAGTCGATAAGGTCGCGGAACTCGTCGTCGGTCTCGGTCGGGAAGCCGACCATGGCCGTGGAACGGATCACGATGCCGGGGATACGCTCACGCAGATCGCGGAACAGATCCTCGAGCTCTTGACGCGAACCGGAGCGACGCATGGCCTTAAGGATGCGCGCGTCACAGTGCTGCACGGGGATATCGATATAGGGCAGCACCTCGGGCGTATCGCGAATCGTATCGATAAGCTCGTCGGTCATGCCCTCGGGCTGCAGATAGAGCACGCGGACCCAGACGTTGTGCGGGCGCACGGCCTCGGCGACGGCACGCAGCAGCTGCGCCAGATTGCGCGGCGAGCCCTCGGTGACGTCCTCGTCGGCAAAGTCGGTACCCCAGATGCCCGTGTCCTGGCCAATCAGCACAATCTCGCGCACGCCGCCGGCAACCAGGTCGCGCACCTCGGAGATAATGCTCTCGGCATTGCGCGAATGATAGCGACCGCGAATATAGGGGATCATGCAGAAGCTGCAGAAACGGTTGCAGCCATCGGAAATCTTGACGTAGGCAACGGCGCCCTCGACGGTACGCTTGACCTGCGGGATATAGGCTGCGATCTCACGCTCGACACCCAGCACGCCATCGATGACCGCCACGATGCCGTCCTCCTCGTCGGCCTTCACAAAGGCAGCGACCTCGGGCAGCTCGTCAGGCAGGTCGTCGCCATAGCGCGACGGCACGCAGCCGCACATAACGATGGGGCAAGAACGAACGCCGTCCTGAACCTCGTTGGCGAGCTCGAGCGTGGTCTCGATGCTCTCGGACGTTGCGGAGGCGAGAAACGAGCATGTATTGACGATGGCGATATCGGCATCCTGCGGGTCGAATGCCTCTTCGTAGCCCGCGGCGGTCAAAAGAGAACGCATGCGGTCGGTGTCAACCTCGTTCTTAGCGCACCCGAGGGTGATGTAGAGCACGGAGCCCAACGGTGTATCCATGTTGGAGAGCGGTCCTTTCGAATGATATTAGCGGTAGTTGGTGAACTGTAGCGGCTGGCCGTAGTCCTGGTCGCGCAAGAACTGGATCACGGTCTGCAACGCGTCCTTCGAAGCAGAGGAAACACGCAGCTTGTCGGCCTCGATGGTCACCTTGACCTTAAGCTTTTGGTCCTTGATGTCCTTATTGATCTTCTTGGCGGTCGCCTGGTCGATACCCTCGACGACATGGCCGAGCACGCGCACGGTGCCGCCCGACGCCGCCTGTGGAGCATCCCACGAGACAGCCTTGAGGTCGATGCCGCGCTTGATGAGCTTGGAGCTCAGCACGTCGATAATCTGCTTGGAGACAAAGTCGGCCGGGGCGTTGATCGTAAAGAGCTTGTCGCCCTTCGAAAGCTCGATCGTGGCGCCGGAATCCTTAAGGTCATAGCGCTGGGAAATCTCGCGCGTGGTCTGCTGGAAGGCGTTATCGACCTCTTGCATGTTGACCTCGGACACGACGTCGAAGCTGGAATCTTTAGCCATGATGTTTCCTTTCGCGTACGAGCGGCTTAGTAGCTATCGTACGAATAGTCGGTAGAATCGGTGGGCGTCTGACCGTCAGTTGCGGTATCGGCGCCATCCGCGGACTGGGCATCGGTGCGGTCGGTGGTATCGGTACCATCGGTGGTGTCGGTGCCATCAGAACTTTCACCATTCTCGGAATCAGTCGTCTCCTTCTTAGGAACGGTGATCGTCACACGAGCCACGCCCGAGGTCTTGGTATCGTAACGGACCTTTTCACCGTTCTTGGTAACGGTAACATCGGAAGGCTTGGACGTGGTGATCTCGATCGAGGACTCGGGCGTGTACTCCTGCTCAAAGGGGCCAGTCGCCTGAGCGCCATAGACCGACTTGCCGTCGACCTTGACCTCAATCCACGCGGTCTTTCCCTTGGCAACGGAAACTTTGACCTTCGTGACCTCGTTCTCTTCCTTCTTGGCCGTCGTCTTGGTAGCGTCCGAATCAGTCGACGCATCCGTCGCTTCATCGGTGTCTTCGTCCTCGTCGACCGTTTCGGACTTCTTAGAAGACTTCTTGGTCGTCGTCTTGGTAGCAGCGGGCGTCTCGGGCGTGGTCTCGGGCGTCGAAGATGCGCAGCCGCGCAGAAGCACCACGATGAGCACAATCAGCAGCAACACCACGGCACCGATGCCGGCGTAGACGATACGCGGATCGAGCCCGTTGTTTTGAGGAGTACGGGATCCGCCGCGTCCACGACCGGAACTGCTGCGGCCGCTTCCCTGAGGCATACGGCCGCGATTGCTATCGGAACGGCCGCGATAGCCGCCCTGGCCCTGAAGGCTGCGCTGACCCGAGCGGAGCGCAAGCTCACCGCGGCCTTGATAGCCACGCTGGCCCGAACGCGAAGCCGAAGAGCGCTGGCCATACGGCTGTGATTGAGAGCGAAGACGCGGCGTTACCTGCGTGGTATCGGCATCCGCATAGCCACCGCGAGAGCGTCCCGTAGAGGCACCACGGTAACCGCGATCGGAATAGCCGCCGTCGCCGTAGCCGGCACGAGGGTCACGCGCCACGCCGCGGGCAGCGGGAAGCGCACGGTCCTCAGGCATCGGCGTACTGCGGAACCGGTCACGCTGTGAGCGAATCTCCTCGCCCGAACCCGTCTCGGTAATATAACCGGCCTGCTGAGGACGCTGTCCATAGCGGGTCGAACGACCGCCCTGAACCATCAGGAAGCGCCCGTTATCGACCGAGGAGCGCGAATTGACGTAGCCAGCGGCGTCCTGAAAACGACCGCCCTGCTGAGACGTCTCGCGTTCGTATGCCATCAGGTCGTCAAAGTAGGCATTGACGACCTCGCGCGGATTGAGGCCCAAAAAGCGAGCATAGCTCGAAATCATGCCCTGCGCATAGCCGCGCGGCGGCATCGAAGCAAAGTTACCGGTCTCGAAAAACTCGATGATCTGCGGCCTGATTTTGATGGTGTTGGCGACCTGCTGAATGGAAAGGCCCATTCGGCGACGCTGCTCGAGCAGCATGTCACCAAAGCGTGCAGCCATCAGAATCCTCCAAACTCACGATCTTCACGTGCCATCTCGGCGTCGACAGACTCCAGCGCGGCAAGCCCCTCCTCGTCCAACAGGACCTCGCGCGGCTTGGAACCGTCGGGCGGGCCGACGACACCCTTTTCTTCCAGCATGTCCATAATACGCCCGGCGCGCGCATAGCCAACCTTAAGGCGGCGTTGCAGGCCAGATGTGGAGCCCAGCTGCGATTCCACCACAATATGGGCGGCTTCCCAAATGAGCGGATCATCGTCTTGCGGCTCGGCAACTCCGGTGCGGACAATGCCGCCACCCGCCATGGACATGGAAGCGGGCGCCACAGCCGACAGGATCTCCTCATGGTAGTCGGGCTCGCTTTGCGACTTGACGAACTCGACAATCTCGTTGATTTCATCGTCCGAGACAAAGCAGCCCTGAATACGACGAGGCTTGCCCCAGTCGACCTTGGAGAACAGCATGTCGCCCAAACCGGTGAGCTTTTCGGCACCCATCTGGTCGATGATGACGCGCGAGTCGATGCCCGTGGCGACGTTAAAGGCGATGCGGTTGGTGATGTTGGCCTTAATGAGGCCCGTCACCACGTTGGAGCTCGGGCGCTGCGTGGCCACGATAAGGTGGATACCGGCGGCACGGCCCAGCTGAGCAATACGCACGATCGAGGCCTCGACATCCTTACCGGCGACCATCATCAGGTCCGAGAGCTCGTCGATGATAATGACCAGATAGGGCATCTTTTGCGGCGGGTTATCGTAATGTTCAAACTCGCCGGCGGCCTGCTTTTCGTTATAGGTCGAGATCTTACGTACATTGAGACGCTCGAAGACCTTCAGGCGACGCTCCATCTCGGACACGGCCCATTGCAGAGCGCTCGCGGCCTGCTTGGGCTCGGTCACTACAGGCACGTAAAGATGCGGCAGACCGTTATAGCCCGCAAGCTCGACGCGCTTGGGGTCGACCATGATCAGGCGAACGTCCTCGGGAAGCGCGCGCATGAGCAGGGTCGTGATGATGGAGTTGATCATCACCGACTTACCAGAACCGGTCGTGCCGGCGATCAGCAGGTGGGGCATCTTGGCGAGGTCGGCGACGACCGGCGTACCCTCGGCATCGCGACCGATGGCCAGCTCGAGCGGACCGCCCTTCACATAGGGCAGCACGTCGCCCAGGTTGACGTTCTGGCGCTTGCGATTGGGGATCTCGATACCCACGAGCGACGTGCCGGGGATCGGGGCAAAGATACGAACCGACTGAGCTGCGAGCGAAAGCGCGATATCGTCCTCGAGGCTCGAAATCTTGCTCACGCGCTCGCCCTCGCCAGGTTGCAGCTTAAAGGTCGTCACCGTGGGGCCGGCGATCCAGCCGACCACGCGGGCGCTGCGGCCAAACTCAAGCAGGGTCGACTGCAGCGACTCGGCAGTTTGCTCCAGCTCCTTGTCCGAAGACGCAGCGGAAGCCGACTGCGGGTTGGCATGCAGAATCTCAAGTGGCGGAAGTTTGAGGCCGTCCTCTTCTTCGCCCTCGTTATCTGCGGCGCCGCCGTCCGTTCCCCCATCGCTGGCCGCAGCCGATTCGACAGCACTCAAGGCAGGCGCATCGGCAACCTTGGGATGCTTCAAGAAGTCGGGGATCTGAGGTGCTGCCGAGACAGGATTCACGGCAAACGGCGGCTCGGACTCGTCGATCTTATCGGGGTCGTCTTCCATCGAAAGCTGACCGGTTACCTGGTCGCGCTTTGCATGGCGACGCGGCAGCAAAGTTGTCTTTGCGGTCTCAATCGGAGCCTCGTCGTCCTCGTCATCACCCTCGGTGAGCTCAATCTCGCTCTCGGACCAAGACGGGTCGGGCTCACTCGTATTGAGTTTGGGCGCAGCCTTGCCCTTCTTGGCATGGCGGCGCGGCAACAGCGTTGTCTTGGCCCGCTCGGCCTCCACGGCCTCAGACACGTCGACAAACGGATCTTCGTCCACGTCCTCATCGTCCAGAATCGGATCGACTTCGCTACCCATAACCGTAGTCACGGCCGCATCGGGGCCCTTTTGACGAAGAATGCTCAGGTGCGGACGGGCAACGCCGGGCACCGACAGGGCTTCGTCGTCACCCCACGGGCTGGCGTTGACATCGGCACGGCGGCGCTCGGCAAAATCGGCCGCACGGTCGCGAGCAGAGCGCAAAACGCCGCCAACCGAAAAGCCGATGATGACCAAGCCCACGACGACAAAGCCCAACAGGACTACCATCGCGATAGGCTTACCCAGGGCATTCTGCAGCGCACTCGCAATAAACGCACCGATGTAGCCACCCGAGGCGGACAAATTTTGCGGCGTGAACATAAGGTCACAAGAGACACTCGTACCCGGCACCATCAGCGAAAGAATGGAGACGACGGCGATAAAGACCACGGCGCCGCCCGCAACAGAGCGTACGTTGAGCGGCGAGTCCTCGCCTAAAAAGAGCGTGGCGGCAAACAGCAAAATGACGATCGGCAGCACGTAGGCGCCCAGACCAAAGCCCAGGTGGTAGAAACCGGCAACCGCAGCCGTAACGGGTGCGGTCGCCGGCGAAATCACGGCAATGAAGGACGCAATCGCCAAAACGGCGATGACCACGCCGGCGATATCACGGTTGGCCGAGGGCTCAACCAAAGGCTCAAAATCGTCGAAGTCCGCCTCGTGGCCCTTATTGGCACGCAGATGGGAACCGGCACCCTTAGCAGATGCCGGTTGGTTATTGGCCTTATTGCTTTTGGCGTTTTGTGCAGATCCACGCGCCAAACTAAACCTCCATGACGACCGGGATGATCATCGGACGGGTGCGCGTACGGCTCCAGATAAAGTTAGAGAGCGAATCGCGCACGGCCTTACGAATAGCATCGGAACCGCTGCTCGTAAAGCTGAACTTGCCCTTCTCGATCGTCTTCATGATGGACGCGGAGGCATCCTCAGAGAACTGGTCGTCGATGGCAAACGAGACGCCGCGGCCCGAGAACTCGATGGCCTCGATCTTCTTGTGTTTAAGCGAGACGATGGCAACAGCGGTAACCATACCGTCATTGGCGAGCTTCTGACGATCGCGCAAGACGATGGGGTCGGTATCGCCGATACGAAGGCCGTCGACGTAGACGACGCCGGACTCGACGGGCGTACCGCGCTTGACGATACCGCCGCGCATCTCGAGCGTGTCGCCGTTATCGAGGATAAAGATATGATCGTCCTTGATGCCCATCTTGCGGGCAAGCTGGGCATGGGCGCGCAGATGCACGGCCTCACCGTGAACCGGCATAAAGTAAGTGGGCTTGGCCATGGCCATCAGGAGCTTGAGCTCCTCCTGGCTACCGTGGCCCGAGACGTGGACAAGAGCGCGGTTCTTATCCCACACGTCGCAGCCGAGCTTGGCCAGGCTGTTGACGACCTGCTGGACGGCTTTCTCGTTGCCGGGAACGGGAGTTGCCGAGAGGATGACGGTATCGCCCTCGTGGATAGAGAGCGTCTTGTGCTCGCCATTGGCCATGCGGGACAGGGCCGACAGCGGCTCGCCCTGCGAACCGGTGCACATGACGACGATCTTGTCGTCGGGCAGGTTATCGATATCGAAGGCATCGATGATATCGGCATCGTCGATGTTGAGGTAGCCCAGCTCGCGCGCGACGCGGGTGTTGGTGAGCATGGAACGACCGGTCACAACGACCTTACGGCCGCACTTGCGGGCGGCATCGCAGATCTGCTGCAAACGATGGATATGGCTCGAGAACGAAGCGACGAACACGCGACCCGGGGCGTTCTTGATGGCATGCAGCAGGTTGGGACCAACCTCGGCCTCGGACTTGGTAAAGCCGGGAACCGTGGCATTGGTGGAGTCGGACAGCAACAGGTCGATGCCCTGCTTGGCAAAGCGGCTGATAGCGGCATAGTCGGGCGTGACGCCGTCGATGGGCGTCTGGTCGAGCTTAAAGTCGCCGGTGTGCATAACGGTGCCCTGATTGGTGCGGATGAACACGCCCAGAGCGCCGGGGATGGAGTGCGTCATCGAGAAGAAGTCGAGCGAGATGCCGCCGAGGTTGACATGGCTGCCGCCCTTGACCTCGCGGAACTTGGGTGCGCGGATGCGGAACTCAGAAAGCTTACCCTCGATAAAGCCAAGCGTCAGCTTGCTCGAAAAGATGGGCACCTTGTTGTTGAGGTCCTGCAGCAGATACGGAAGCGAACCGGTGTGGTCCTCGTGGCCGTGGGTAACGACGATACCGCGGAGCTTTTCCTCGTTCTCCAAAACATAGGTGTAGTCGGGAAGCACCAGGTCGATACCGGGCTGGGAGTCATCCGGGAACATGAGGCCGGCGTCGACGAGCACCATGTCGTCGCCGCACTCGAAGACCGTCATGTTCTTGCCGATGCCGTCAAGGCCACCGAGCGGAATGATCTTCAAGGGAGATGATTTTTTAGCTGCCATAGGTTAGTGTGGTTTCCTTTCTTCGAAACGGGTCTGGAACAACCGGCGGGGCGCTTCTGGCAAACCGACCGCCGGGAACGTACAAACATGCATCATAGAGTCGACGCAGTAACCTCAGTATGATACCCATTTGCCCACCAACAGACCACCCATGCATCAAAGCCCCATCTGAACTGGTCCATCCCGCCGGTTTCCCGTGGGGCGGGCACTGATGAAGTTTCCTGCTCTACAGTCCTGCTCACGACGGAGGCCACATTAAGTGGCCTCCTGTTCGTGCGGAACTCGCGATAAACTTCATCAGTGCCCGCCCCACGGGAAACCTGCCAAATAGAGACAGGTTTATTTTGGTCGGTTTTATCTGGGAAGATGCTGCTGCGGCTATCTACAGATCTGTAATCTGACTACTGAATAGACTGTCTAACTAAATAGCGAGCGGCATTAACCAGCCCTTTTGCTTGCGCCCGGGAGGGACGCATATGAAGTTTATCGCGAGTTCCGCACGCAAAGGAAAGCACTTAATATGCTCTCCGTGCGAGCAGGACTGTAGAGCAGGAAACTTTACCTGCGGCCCCGCCGAGAATAGCAAAAGGGCGACCCCCTTAGGAGTCGCCCTTGTTGAGCTGCTTATGTACGGCTGTTACTCGGCGTCGTGGTGACGGCGAGGCTTGCGGCCTCCGTTGTCACCGGGACGGCGCGGACGGTCGCTGCGCTCGGAGCGCTCGCGACGCGGACGCTCACGGCGCTGGAAGTGCTCGCCGTCGCCCTCAGAAGCACCCTCGGCGCGAGCCGGGGCCTCGGGCTTATCCAGACGATCAAGCGAGATCTTGCCACGATCGTCGACCTCGATGACGACGACCTTGACCTCGTCGCCCACGTTGAGGACGTCCTCGACCTTCTCCACGCGGCCCTTGGCGACGCGAGAGATGTGCAGCAGGCCGTCCTTACCGGGCAGCAGGTTGACGAAGGCGCCGAAGGGCTGGATGGAGACCACGCGACCGGTGTACTCCTCGCCCGGCTCGGGAACCTTGATGATGAGCTTGATGCGCTCGACGGCCTGGTCCACGGACTCGCCGGTGCCGCCGACAAAGACGGTGCCGTCCTCCTGGATGTCGACCGAAGCGCCGGTCTCGTCCTGAATACCGCGGATGACCTTACCGCCGGAACCGATGACGTCGCGGATCTTGTCGGTCGGGACCTGGATGGAGACGATGCGCGGAGCGGTGCTGCGTGTGGTGTGGCGCGGCTCGGGGATCACATCGAGCATCTTCTGCAGGATGAAGGCGCGACCCTCCTTGGCCTGCTGCAGGGCGCGGGCCAGGATGTCGAAGGTGAGGCCGGTGGCCTTGTTGTCCATCTGCAGGGCGGTGATGCCCTCGGTGGTGCCGGTGACCTTAAAGTCCATGTCGCCCAGGAAGTCCTCGAGACCCTGGATGTCGGACAGGACCACGGTCTTACCCTCCTCCTGGATCAGGCCCATGGCGATACCGGAGACCGGGCGCTTAATGGGCACGCCGCCGTCCATAAGGGCGAGCGTGGAGCCGCAGGTCGAAGCCATCGAAGAGGAGCCGTTGGACTCCATGACCTCGGAGACGACGCGGATGGCGTAGGGGAACTCGTTCTCGTCGGGAAGCACCGGAAGCAGAGCGCGCTCTGCCAGATTGCCGTGACCGATCTCGCGACGCTTGGGGCTGCCCATGCGGCCAGTCTCGCCGGTGCAGAACGGCGGGAAGTTGTAGTGGTGCATGTAGCGCTTGCCCTCGGTGGGCTCGATGGTATCCAGACGCTGGCCCTCGTTGAGCATGCCGAGCGACAGGACGGAGAGCACCTGGGTCTGGCCGCGCTGGAACAGACCGGAGCCGTGAACGAGCGGCAGGTAGTTGTCCTTCACCATGATGGGACGGATCTCGTCGGCGGCACGGCCGTCGACGCGCTCGCCGGTCTCGACGACCATAGTACGCATGGCCTTCTTCTCGAGCTTCTTGAGCGCCACGGGGATCTCGCGCTCCCAAGCAGCCTGCTCCTCCTCGGTGAACTCGGCGCGGATGGACTCCTTCAGAGCCTCGACCTTGCCGATACGGGAGAGCTTGTCGGCGTCGCGCAAGGCGGCTGCCATCTCGTCGTAGTGGGCGAAGATGCGCTCCTGGACCTCCTCGACGGGCTGGTCGAGCGGGTACTCCTTCTTGACGATGGGGCCGTTGACCTGCTCCCACTCGGCGACGAACTCATCCTGAGCCTGGCAGAAGGCAGCAAGGGCCTCCTGGCCAAACTTCATGGCGGCGAGCATGTCGTCCTCAGAGATCTCCTCGGCGCCGGCCTCGACCATCGAGATGAAGTCGGCGGAGCCGCCCAGCTCCAAGTCCAGATCGGAGTTCTCGCGCTCCTCGTAGGTGGGGTTGACGATAAACTCGCCGGTCTCCACGTTACGGCCGATGCGCACGCAGGCAAGCGGGCCCTCGAAGGGCACGCCGCCGAGCGTCATGGCCAGGGAAGCACCCATGACGTTGATGACGTCAAAGGGGTTGACCTGGTCGGCGACAAGCGAGGTAGCGACGATGTGCACCTCGTTGCGGAAGCCGTCCGGGAAGCTCGGGCGAATCGGACGGTCGATCATGCGCGCGGTGAGCGTGGCCTTCTCGCTGGGACGGCCCTCACGCTTGAGGTAGCCACCCGGGATGCGGCCGGCAGCGTACATCTTCTCGTTGAAGTCGACGGTCAGCGGGAAGAAGTCATAGTTCTTGCGCTCCTTGGAGACGACCACGGTATCGAGCATCGTGGTGTCGCCCTGCTTGACCAGGCAAGCGCCGGTGGCCTGCTTGGCAAGCTCGCCCGACTCAAAGGTGTAGGTCTTGCCGTACAGCTCAAAGGTCTTGGATACGAGTGTCATTGTTCTCCTTTACCCCACAGGCCCCTTGCCTGCGGGCTTCTCATGTGACGCGAGCCCCCTGCCCCCGCCACGCTTCAGAGCGTGATTGTTCGCGCCCTTACACAAAAAGAGCGCCCCGCTGCGCAGGACGCTCTTAGCATGTACAAATCCTACTGGATGTTGTCGCGGATGCCCAGAGCCTTGATGAGCTCACGGTACTCGACGATGTCGTTCTTCTTGATGTAGGAGAGAAGACGACGACGACGACCGACGAGCATGAGCAGACCACGACGGGTGTGGAAGTCCTTCTGATGGGACTTCATGTGCTCGGTCAGCTCCTTGATGCGCTCGGACAGGATGGCGACCTGAACCTTGGGGTTGCCGGTGTCGACCGGGGTGTTACCGAACTGGGCAGTCAGCTCCGCCTTGCGCTCTTTGGAAACAGTCATTGTTTCACCTTTCTTTTTGCGTCGCCATCGGGCGACTCGATTCGCCTCGGACTGGGAAGCCGCCGGTGGAGCGAGCAACCAAGGTCGAGGTACCAACAGGTCGGTATGTTACCACAAGCAGCCCGCGCCTGCGCATCATCACCGACCCAACATGAATTCCATCGCACGGAGGCGCTGATCGGTGTGCGTCGCAGCCCAAACATGCGAAAGCCCCAGCAAAAAGGCTGCGGTATGCGGGTCGATTCGCTCGGCCAAAAGCGCATCGAAGGTCATGGACATGAGGGCGCGCAGCCATGCGGCCTCACCGGTCGACACCAGTTCGGCACCTGGAACGCTCGACGCGCACGACCCGCACATGAGGCCGCCCGCCTGGGGCGAAAAATACGACAGCATGGGGTCTCCGCACAGCACGCAGGCCGAAAAATCGGGTCGATAGCCAACGTGCGACAGCAGCTTAAAGACATATGCCGCCACAAGTAGATCCATATGCGCCGTGTCGAGCCCGCTGCCCACCAGGGCAAGCGCTCGCTGCGTGATGGCAAAGGTAAACGGGTCCTCGGCGTCCTCGAACGAGCACACGCGCGCGACCTCGGCGATCGCGCTTGCGGCGCAGGTCGTCTCGTAATCGGGCGCAACGCCGAGCGGCGCCTCCATAAGCTCGGCCTGGGAAACCACGTCGAGTGACCGTCCATGTGCGAGCAGCATATCTACCGTACAGAACAGCTCGCAGCGCGCAGCCAGGCGTCCGCCGGGTTTGCGGGCGCCCTTTGCCACGGCACGAACCTGCCGCCCCCGCTCGTCAAGCATCGTCAAGATCAGGTCGGTCTCTTTGAGCTTAGTCTTATCGAGCACGAGCACTTTCGTGCGATATGTCCGGGAGCCTGCCATGCGCGCCGCGCGTCCTTAGTCCTCGGCGTTATAGCCAAAGCGGCGAATCTGGGCCTCGTCGTCACGCCAGCCGGCCTTGACCTTCACGTCCAACTCCAAAAAGACCTGCGTGCCAAAAATGCGCTCAAGATCGCGACGGGCGTCGATACCGATATGCTTGATCATCTCGCCGCCCTTGCCGATGATGATGCCCTTTTGGCCCTCGCGCTCAACGTAAATGGTGGCGTGCACGCGCAGCACCTTCTTGGTCTGCTCGAGCGCATCGCAGATCACGCCAACGGAGTGCGGGATCTCATCACGGGTGCGGCGCAAGACCTTCTCGCGCACAAACTCGGCAACGAGCGTCTCATCGGAAGCGTCGGTACCCATGTCCTCGGGGAACCAACGCGGGCCCTCGGGCAAAAAGTGGGCAACGGTCTCGATGAAGGCGTCGACGTTGAAGTTCTTCACCGACGAGGTCACGATCTCGTCGTCGTATTCCATAAGCTCATGCGCTGCCTTAAGCTGCTCCATGACCTGCGCGGGGTCGGCCTCATCGGCCTTGGTGAGCACCAGGACCTTCTTAGAACGGGCGCTCTTGACGCGCTCGGCAACCCAGGCGTCTCCCCTGCCGATCGGTTTGGTGGCATCAATCAAAAACGCGACGACATCGACATCGTTCAGCTCGAACAGCGCGCTCTTGTTGAGCTCGGACCCCAGGCCGTCCTTGGGCTTGTGAATACCCGGGGTATCGACAAAGACCAGCTGGTAGCCGGGACGGTTGACGACGGCGCGCATGCGGCGGCGGGTCGTCTGGGCCACAGGCGAGGTGATGGCGACCTTTTTGCCATAGCAGGCGTTGAGCAGCGTGGACTTGCCGGCGTTGGGGCGGCCGACCAGGGCCACGAAGCCGCTGCGGAAACCGGGCTCAACGTCTCCAAAGCCCGCGAGGCTGTCGTCCTCGTCGCACAGGGCGTCGAGCTCCTCGTCGCTCATGCCCTCAAACGGGTCGAACTCCTCGATCTCCTCGTATGCCTCGGCCGCTTCGGCATCCACCGCATCCAGGGACTCGTCATCCAGAGTTTCATCGATAGGCTGCATATTGTCGGACATGGAAATCCCTTTCTAAATAAAGTCGAGCGCGTGGGCAAATACCAGCAATCCCACAATCGCGGCGGTGATGGAAAGCACGTATACGGAGGCGGCGGCGATATCCTTCGCACGCTTTGCCAGCGGATGAAGTTCCTGGGTCGCCAGGTCGACGATCGCCTCCATAGCGGTATTGCACAGCTCGCCGTGAATCACCAAGCCACAGCAGATGATAACTGTGGCCCACTCGGCAATGTCGAGGCCGACAATGCAGCCGGCAACGACGGTGCAAACGCCCGCCGCGAGCATAACCTTAATGTTGCGCTCGGTCTTGACGGCGGTGACGAAGCCCTCCATGGCGTAGGAGAA
The DNA here is from genome assembly GCA_031296755.1 of Collinsella sp. Taxonomy (GTDB): domain Bacteria; phylum Actinomycetota; class Coriobacteriia; order Coriobacteriales; family Coriobacteriaceae; genus Collinsella. The sequence continues at coordinate 97,631 of JAUMMZ010000022.1, read as the reverse complement.
CGACTTTAAGAAGGACGGATGGTCCTTGTTCGATCCGGGAATCATAGACGGCTCCTAGTCGTGGGCGTGGTTGGTGATGGGGCCGACGTGGACCAGCTTGGGGTCCTCGCCGCGCTCGAGCGCCAGATCGCGCAGGATGACGTCCTCACGGGCCTCCATGACCTCGGCCTCGTCGTCCTCAATATGGTCATATCCCAGCAGGTGCAGCATGCCATGCACGAGCATCAGGCGGCACTCGTCGGCAGGGCTATTGCCAAAGCCGGGGGCCTGACGGGCAATGACCTGCGGGGCCAGGATGATATCGCCGAGCTCGAGCGTCTTGTCTGCGGGAATATCCTCATCAAAGGCCGAGTCGCATTCAAACGAGAGGACATCGGTGGTACGGTCGATACCGCGCCACTCGTGGTTGAGCTCGTGCATCTCGTCCTCGTCGACATACGAAAGGGAAATCTCAACTTCACGCTCAACGCCCTCGGCGGTAAGCACGACCTCGCAGATGTGCTCTACCTCCTGCGCGTCGAGCAGCGTATCGAGCTCGGCATCGTTGCTGATCAATACACTCAACGGGACTCCTTTCGATCGTGCACGCGCTTCTCGCGTACATCATCATAAGCATCGTATGCCTCAACGATACGCCCCACCAAGGCATGGCGCACCACGTCGGCACGCTCGAGGTGAGAAAATGCGACATCGTCGACACGGCCTAAAATCCGCTCAACGTCGGCAAGACCGCCGCGACGACCCACCAGGTCGCGCTGACTCAGGTCGCCGGTAATCACAAACTTGGAGTTAAAACCCAGGCGCGTCAGGAACATCTTCATCTGCTCGGGCGTGGTATTTTGCGCCTCGTCGAGCACCACGAAGGCATCGCTCAGCGTGCGGCCGCGCATGTAGGCAAGCGGGGCGATCTCGATCACGCCACGCTCCATAAGCTCATCGGTGCGCTCGCGATCCATCATGTCAAAAAGGGCGTCGTAGAGCGGACGCATGTAAGGATCGATCTTTTCCTCGAGGGTACCGGGCAAAAAGCCCAGGTTCTCCCCCGCCTCGACAACCGGACGCGTCAAGATCAGACGGCCCACCTCGTGACGCTTGAGCGCGGCAACGGCGAGCGCCATGGCCAGATAGGTCTTACCGGTACCGGCAGGACCCAGGCCAAACGTGATGGTATGCGAGCGGATGGCATCCACATAGCGCTTTTGACCGAGCGTCTTGGGGCGAATGACACGGCCGCGATACGAAAGCAGCACATCATCGCGAAGCGATGTAGCCTCGTGCTCACCGTCGCGCAATACGGCCAGGCAGCGAGAGACATCGTCGGCAGAAAGCGTGCGCCCGGAAGCAGCCTCACGAAAGGCATGTTCGAAAAAACGCGCGACCAGTTCGACCTCGTCCGGGTCACCGCTCACGGCGATGCTGTCGCCACGGGCGACCACGTGGGCGCGAACTGAGCTCTCCAGCGCACGAAGGACGCCGTCGCCGGCACCCAAAACGCGCGAGGGGTCAATACCCTCGGGAACGGTAAGTCTAATCTTCGAGGCTTCCATGAACCTCCCTGCGTGCATGGACCAAGCCGGAATCATCGACTCCGATGATAGCAACATCGAGCAGGCACGGGGCTGTAAGTCCACAGGTATCGTCAAGACGGGCATGATGGAACGAGCCGAGCGTCAGGTTGTCACCATACTCGAGCACGGCACGCTCGACCGTGCCCACGCGACGACGAGCGTCGGCAATAGCGAGCTCCTGTGCGGCGGCCCGCATACGGCGGCTGCGCTCGGCCATAACCTCGGGTGGCACCTGGTCGGGCATGTCGGCAGCAAGGGTACCGGGACGCTTGCTGTAGCGGAACACGTGCATACGCGAGAAACCCACACGGCGGCACAGCGCCAGCGACTCCTCGAACTCCTCGTCCGTCTCACCAGGAAAACCGACGATGACATCGCACGAAAGGGACGCCTGGGGCAAGTTGGCGCGAATCATACGCACCGTGTCCTCAAAGGCCTCGGCGCTATAGGGACGGCCCATGCGATGCAGGGTCGCCGTGCAGCCGGACTGCACGGGCAGGTGCAAAAACGGGGCGATACGCTGCGGGTAGCGCGCCATAACCTTAAGCAGGCGCTCGGAGATATCCATGGGCTCGACCGAGGAAATGCGCACATGCGGAATAGACGTGCGCTCCATGATGGCCTCGAGCAGCTCATCGATTTCGACGTGCTCGTCGGTCGCGCTCTTGCCATCGTAGGCACCCAGGTTCACACCGGTCAGCACCACCTCGGGCACGCCGGCCTCCTGGGCCTCGCGAACTTGCTCGAGCACGGACTCGACGGGCACGGAGCGCTCGGGGCCGCGCGCCTTCCACACAATGCAATAGGTGCAGCGATGGTTGCAGCCATCCTGAATCTTCACGCCCAGGCGAGAGCGACCGAGCGCATCGACCACCTCGCCATCGCTGCAGGCGGGAACGCTATCGGACTCAACACCCAGCACCTCGCAAACACGTTCGGCGACATCTATCTTGGACGGCTCGGCAATCACGCGATCCGAAAGCTCCGACAGCTCCTCGGGATGCAAATTGACCACGCATCCGGTCACGACCACATAGGGCTCGTTTGGATGGGCCAGCGCATGACGGACGGCCTTACGGGTCTTAGCCTCGGCCTCGCCCGTAACGGCACAAGTGTTAATGACGATCAGATCGGCATCCTGGGGCTCCACAATAGCAAAGCCCAAGCGCATAAGATCGGCAGTGATACGGTCAGACTCAACCCGGTTGACACGGCAGCCGAGGTTGACGACGGAAATATGGGGTGCGAGCACGCGGGCTCCTTAATCGAGGATATCGTCGAGGGCACTCTTGATACGGTCGGTCACCGACTTCTTACCAGAAGCGACGTCATCGCCCATCTCATCGGCAAAAGCACGGAGCAGCTCGCGCTGCTTATTGGAAAGATTGGTGGGAACGACCACGCGCAGTTGCACGATCAGGCGGCCACGCGAACCGCCACCGCCAATGCGCGGCATGCCGTAATTATTGACGCTCACGGTGTCGCCGTACTGGGCGCCGGCGGGAACCGTCACCTTAACGACCTCGTCGGGCATAATGCCCTCGACCTCAATCTCGCAGCCGAGCGCAGCCTGCGCAATCGAGATATCGCTCACCAGGTACAGGTCATCACCGTTGCGCTTAAAGCGCTCATGGTCGGCGACGCGCACGTTGACAATCAGGTCGCCCGAAGGCTCGCCGCGAAGGCCGGCCTCGCCAAAGCCGCTCACACGAAGCTGGCGACCGGTCGAAACGCCGGCGGGAATATCGATGTCGATCTTTTCGTGCGAAGGCGTGCGGCCTTGACCGTCGCAGGTCTCGCAGGGATGATCGATAACCGTGCCCTCGCCATGGCAGTCGGGGCAAGGCGAGGAAGACTGAACCTGGCCCAAAAACGATCGCTGAACCGTCGTGACGTAGCCCGTACCGTGGCAGCGGCCGCACTGCTTTTCCTGTGCGCCCTCTGCCCTACCGGTGCCATTGCAGTCCTCGCAAGGAGCAAGGCGGTCATAGCTGATTGTCTTTTTGCAGCCGAGCGCCGCCTCCTCGAGCGTCACCGAAAGCGAGATGGCCATATCACGTCCGCGACGACGCTCACGACGGCTGCGGGCGCCACCGCCGGCACCGCCGCCAAAGAACGACGAGAACAAGTCGTCCATGCCCATGCCACCAAAGATATCGTTGATATCGACGTAGCCGGAGCCACCGGGGCCGTCGGCAGTGCCGTAACGGTCGTAGTTAGCACGCTTCTGCTCATCGGAAAGAACGGAATATGCCTCGTTGAGCTCTTTGAACTTAGCCTCGGCCTCGGGGTCGTCCGAAACGTCCGGGTGTACGGTACGGGCCTTCTTTAGAAACGCGCGCTTAATCGTCCGCGCGTCGGCATCCTTGTCGACGCCAAGCACCTCGTAGTAATCCCTATTTTCCGACACGACCGAATCCTTCCGACTTTCATTATTGTCACAGTGCGTCCTATACCCAAGCTGGGCCGGCCGCAAACAGAGGGTTTGATGTTATTGCATTGCGTAGGGCGAAAGCATGGCACGTTGCGAGCAGCTCGCAAACCAAACCGACACGAGCGCAAACATAAATCCGTTGGCAAAACCGTTGGCAAACTGCATCGCGCCGCGCTTCCACCACAGCAGGCTGCGGTGCAGCACGCCGTCCGAGAGCACCATGAACAGGCCCATGGCAAACGGAATAAAGCACATCACGGCAAAGGCCGAGAACACGCCCGAGATGGCCGATAGCACCAAAAACGGCGCCACGATGCCCATCAGGTAAAAACCGGTACGGGCCTTGCCTTCCAGGCGCTCGGCCTCAACATGGGCCCGACCGACCAGATCACCGCCAGAGGCGCCGTTGGTGCCGGCGTGACCCATGCCGCCAATACGGACCTCGTCGCCATCGTGCGTGCCGGCGGGAAACTCAATCGTCTGCTCGGAGGTCACACGGGTTCGCCCGCTGCCGCCGCAATCGGGACAGGGGTCGGCGACGACCTTACCGGAGCCACCGCACTCAGGGCAGACAGACTGGAACGTGCCGGCACCAAACAGAAAGGACAGGTCGACATCGATGTGGCCGCGACCGCCGCAGCTCGGACAGGTATGTGCATGCTCGGACGAAACAGAGCCCGAACCGCCGCAGTGACCACAGGTATCGAAGCGCGTATAGCGGACGGTCTTGCGGGCACCGCCCTTGGCCTCCTTGGCGTCGAGCTTAATATCGACGACGACGTTGGCGCCGTTCTCGGGATTATAGGCAGCCTGCCCGCGACGCGGCTGACCCCAGGCGCCACCAAAGGGAAAGCCGCCCTCAAAGGGATTGCCGTAGCCCGCGCTGCCGGCGTAACCGCCGCCATAGGGCGAAGCCGTGGGAGCGCCGGCAAAGGGATTGCCCGAGCGCATGGCGTCGTAGCGCGCACGCTTCTGCTCGTCCGAAAGCACAGCATAGGCCTCGGAAACCTCTTTGAACTTTTCCTCGGCATCCGGTTCTTTGTTGACGTCCGGATGGAGCTTGCGGGCCTTTTGCTGGAAGGCTTTCTGTATATCACGCGAGGTGGCGTCCTTGGAGACACCCAAAATCTCGTAGTAATCTTTTTCGTTCATCGTCGCCATGCGCGGCAACCTCCTGCTCACAGCAGCGTATATATTGCGGTAATTCTACCCGAGCGGCCTAGGCTAGACCCCAAAACAGCTCGAACAGCACATTTCCATCGAGCCAGCCCAAGTGAGTGGGCGCTAAACGAGCACGGACGCGACCTGCGATAACGTCTTTCGAGGTGACGCGCCCCGCATGTCCTTCAATATGATCGGGCACCCAGGTGGCAAGGCCCAACTCGACCGCACGGTCGCAGGCCGCCGCCAACTCATCTGCAGCGATCACGCTTGCCGAGCGAACCAACAGATCGGGCCCAATGCCACGCGTCATGCGACAGGCAAGCATCAAATCCTCGGCCGCCGCCTCGCGCTGCGACAGATACTCGGCATCAAACGTCGTCGCGGCATCGTCGCGTTGCACCAAGCGCACGCGATACGCATCGCCGCGAGCAAGCACGTCGGGAAACAGCCCGGCCAAGCGATCGAAATCCTCGGCGTCGAGCATACCGGCGGCAGAGCGGCCCAAACCCAGATAGCCCTGTCCGGTCCAATAGGCAATGTTGTGGGCGCACTCATGGCCGTCGAGCGCGTAGCTTGCCACCTCATACGGGTGATAGCCGGCCGCACTCAGGCGCTCACGCGCCGCATCCATGCATGCAGCCTGAAAATCCTCGTCGGGCTCGAGCGACTCGTCGCGACACGCCATGCGATAGAGCGGCGTGCCCTCCTCGAGCGTGAGCGGGTACACCGACACATGATGCGGCGCCGCCGCCAACACGCCATCGAGTGTGCGCTGCCAGCTTAGGTCGGTCTGCCCGGGAAGGCCGCACATCAGGTCGCACGACACGACAAGCCCAGCGTCCTTGACCGTCGTGATGGCAGCGAGCGCCCGATCGGCATCGTGAATGCGGCCGATGGCGGTAAGTTCGGCGTTATCGAGCGTTTGCACGCCCAGAGAGACGCGCGTGACACCCACCCCGGCAAGCGCAGTGGCAAGCTCTGCGGTCAGCGATTCGGGATTGGCCTCGCAGGTAAACTCAACAGGCTTGCACCACGCAGAGATACGCCGGGCAAATTCTACCAAACGCTCCCCCGCCAGCGACGGCGTGCCGCCGCCAACATAGACGGTGCGGATCTGTGCAAGCGCGCCTGCGTCGCCAAAAGCATCGAGGCGCGCATACAACTGCTCAAAATAGGTATCGAGCGCAACGCTCATGTTGCACGGAGCAAAACTGCGTGAGTCAAAGTCACAGTACCGGCATTTTTGGGCGCAAAACGGCACATGCACGTACAGCGCGGTAACGGCCACCGTTAGGCCTCCAACGGATGAGCGGGCACCGACTCGCCGGCGGCAAGTGCGGCCTCACAGGCCACCACATCGTGCTCGATATCATCGACCAGTGCCATGAACTCCTCGTATGTGGAGCAACGCACCACCTGAGCGCGCCAGGCGGCAGCATGGGGCATGCCCTTTAGATACCAGCTTGCGTACGTGCGGGCACGCGACATGAGCGGCAACAGCTCGTGCGTGAGCGTCAGGTGCTCGCGCAGGGCATCCAGGCGCTCAACCGAGGAGCGAGAAGGAACCGGCGTGCCATCGAGTGCAAGGGCTCGGGCATCGCCGAACACCCATGGATTGCCGTAGATGCCGCGCGCGATAAACACCGCGCTGGCACCCGAGCTTTGCAGATGCTCAGCAGCGTCCTCTGCCGAGAACACATCGCCCGAACCGATAACGGGAATCTCGACGGCGTCGGCCACCTCATCGACGACCGACCAATCGGCCTGGCCCGTATAGAGCTGCGTGGCGCAGCGACCATGTACCGCCACCGCGGCGGCCCCTGCTCCCTCAAGCATCTGGGCAAACGTCGCGGCGTTGCGGTCTTCGGCGTAAAAGCCCTTACGGATTTTTACGGTCACGGGCACATGCGCCGCGCCCACCGCCGCCTCGACGATCTGCTCGGCCAGATCGGGAGTGCGCATAAGCGCCGAGCCCTCGCCCTTGGTGACGACCTTGCGAGCCGGGCAGGCCATGTTGATATCGATCAGCGACAGGCGATCGCCCACACGCTCCTCGACGGCAGCAACAGCGCTCGCAAACTCATCGGGCTTGGAGCCAAAGAGCTGCACGCAGATCTGCTGCTCCTCATCGGCCGGCAGTACCAGGCGCCACGTCTTATTGCTGGCATAGGCAAGGCCCGCCACGCTCACCATCTCGCTATAGGCAAGATGGGCACCGCGACGGCGGCACATGATGCGATAGGCGGGATCGGTCACGCCCGCCATGGGAGCCATAAGGAACGGCTGCTCGGCATAGGCGCCAAGCAACCGCTTGCTGTATTCAGAAAGTGCCATGGACCTACTCGTCCACCTTGAGAATCGCCATAAAGGCCTCCTGCGGAACCTCGACCGAGCCGATGGCCTTCATGCGCTTTTTGCCCTCTTTCTGCTTCTCGAGCAGCTTGCGCTTTCGCGAGATATCGCCGCCATAACACTTGGCCAGCACGTCCTTGCGGCGCGCTTTGACGGTAGAGCGGGCAATGATCTTGTTGCCGATGGCGCCCTGGATAGGCACCTCGAACAGCTGGCGCGGAATGATTTCCTTGAGCTTGTCGCACAGACCGCGGGCCAGGCCATAAGCCTTATCCTTGTGCACGATAAACGACAGCGCGTCCACCTCGTCGCCCGAAAGCAGGATGTCGAGCTTGACGAGCTCGGAGGGGCGATATTCGTTGAACTCGTAGTCGAGCGAGGCGTAACCCTTGGTGCGGCTCTTGAGCTGGTCAAAAAAGTCCAGAATGAGCTCGGCAAGCGGCATGTCGAAACGCATCTCGACCGATTTGCTCGTGAGATGGATCATGTCGGTTGTAATGCCGCGATGCTCGATAGCGAGCTGCATGACGGCACCCGTATACTCGGGCGGACAGATAATCTTGGCCTTGAGGTAGGGCTCCTCGATGCGCTCGATGCGCGTAGCCTCGGGCAGATCCTGCGGGCTGCGAACATCAATCATCTCGCCGTCGGTCTTGTAGACGTGATAGTCCACCGAAGGGCTCGTGGCAATCAGGTCCAGGTTGAACTCGCGCTCCAGGCGCTCCTTGACGACCTCCATATGCAGCAGGCCCAAGAAGCCAACGCGGAAACCAAAGCCGAGCGCCACCGAAGTCTCGGGCTCCCACACCAACGACGGGTCGTTGACATGCAGCTTATCGAGCGCGTCACGCAGGTTCTCGTAGTCCTTGTTATCGATCGGGAACAGGCCCGTATAGACCATGGGCTTAGCCTCGCGGTAACCGGGAAGCGGCTCGGGGCAGGGGTTCGACGCCCAGGTAAGGGTGTCGCCCACGCGAACGGCCTCGGGGTCCTTCAGGCCCGTGACCACGTATCCGACCTCGCCGACCGTCAGCGCGTCGACCGGCGTCTCGGCGGGACGCTTGACGCCCACGCCATCGACCAAAAAGTCGCCCTTTGCCTGCATCATGCGCAAGGTATCGCCCTTTTTGATGGAGCCGTCAAAGATGCGCACCGTGGCGACGACGCCACGATACTCGTCGAAGTATGAATCCAGAATGAGTGCCTTGAGCGGCGCATTCGCATCGCCCTTGGGCGGAGAAATCAGAAAGACAATGGACTCCAGCAGATCGTGGATGCCCTCGCCGGTCTTGCCCGAGACACACACGGCATCATCGGCAGGGATCGCCAGGTCATCCTCGATCTCGGTCTTAACCTCGTCGGGGTGTGCCGACGGCAGGTCGATCTTGTTGATAGCGGGCACGATATCCAAGTTGGCGTTCATGGCGAGCGTCGCGTTGGAGACGGTCTGCGCCTCGACGCCCTGCGTGGCGTCGACGACAAGCACCGCACCCTCGCAGGCGGCAAGCGAACGCGAGACCTCGTAGGTAAAGTCCACGTGGCCCGGCGTATCGATCAGGTTGAACTGATACGTCTCACCATCGTCGGCGTCATAGGACACGCGAACGGCATTGGACTTGATCGTGATGCCGCGCTCGCGCTCGATATCCATGGTGTCGAGCAGCTGCGACTCCATATCGCGCTCGTCGACGGTATGGGTGAGCTCGAGGATGCGGTCACTGATCGTGGACTTGCCATGGTCGATGTGCGCAACGATCGAGAAGTTGCGGATGTGGGAAATGTCAATTGAAGTATTCATGCGGACTATCTTACCCGAGCGATACAAAAAATGGAGCCTGTTCCATAAAACAGGCTCCATTTATGCGCGTAATCTGTGTGGTGTGAAATTTACAACTTAGGCGTTGATGCTGTTCACGAGCTTGGCAAGACCGGACTTGCGGTTGGAAGCCTGGTTCTTGTGGATAACATGCTTGGCGGCAGCCATGTCGAGACGCTTGGTGACGGTCTTGAGGGCAGCCTGGGCCTTCTCGGCGTCGCCCTCGGCGACGGCGGACTGGACGTGCTTGGTCAGCGTCTTGAGCTCGGACTTGACAGCCTTGTTACGCATGCGAGCTGCCTCATTGGTGCGGATACGCTTCTTCTGAGACTTGATGTTTGCCACTTCTGGAGTTCCTTTCGAGTTCCTTGCAAAAAATGTATGACACCTCTGAGACACGGTGAGGTCATGCAAGCGCCTACTATAGCACGCTCCCCCTCAAAGGGATAGAACGAATTTGTCAAATAGGCAGGTATCATCACGATTTTCTCAAGATGTTCGTAATCCAGAGCAAAAGCGCGGTCTGAGAATCGGCCGAACCCTTCAGTGCGAGCTCCACATCGACCGCGCCCTCGAGCGCGGCAACGAGCTCTGCCATCGAAAAGCGACGTGCCCAGGTCAGGTGATTCTTGACCTGCCAGGACTGGAGCTTAAGTGTTGCAGCCAGCTCACGACCCTGTCCGCGCGCATCGAGCGCCTTGGCAACGATAAGCTCGCGGATGCGGCCGCACAGCAATGTGTAAGTCCACACGTAGCTCTTGGCGGGCAGTAGATTGAAGAGCTCGAGCGAGCGTCGCATGTCACGGGCCGAGACCGCATTGAGAAAGTCCCAGGGTTGAACCTCGGCCGTACGTACAATCCAGCGCTCAACGTCGACAAGCTCAATCTGGGGCACCTCGACCATCTGGGCAAGCTTAGCCAAGTCGTTATCGAGCATGCGAGTGTTTTCACCCGAACGCGAGACGAGTTCCTCGGCGGCCGCCGTCGTGATCGACTTGCCGTGCTGCGTCGCCATCTGCTGCACGCGGCGCGGTAGCTCCCAGCGCTTGGTGCCGGAGCAATCGATCACAGCCTTCTTGTCGATCTTGGCGATCGCCTTATACAGGCGCGTGTTCTTGGCAAGCGAGTCGGCGATGATGAGGCAGACCGTTGTGGGACTGGGACTCGCCAGATACTCGACGAGCGGCTCCGAGACCGACTTGGCGAGCTTTGAGCAGCCATCAAGGATTACCAGGCGAAACTCACTGCCCATGGGAAAGGTGTTGAGCGATCCGATAATCGACTCGATATCGGGGTCTTTGGTCATATCGCGCTCGTCGAGGTTGAACTCGACCATGCCCGACTTTTCCAGACGCGCTTTCATACGCGAGACGGCGTGATCGCGCTTGACTCCGTCGGTACCGACGATCAGATATGCCGGCAGCAGACCGGTTTCGGACATTGCGCTCCCCTCCCGCAGGCCTTCGTATTCGCTCCGTACCATTCTAGCCCAGGGGCCCACCACACGCCAACGACGTCGTCACGGTCGCTGGCATCGCATCGCAAAGCCATTCGCAGCCGGCGTGACGGTAATGTCGCCGTGTTCGATAGTGCACGCGAACACGCCGCCCGCTTCCTTAACGGCATCGATGCAGGCATCGGACGGATGGCCGTATCGATTCCCTTCGCCCGCACTCGCGAGGGAAAGCTCGGGCTTCAGGACGTCCAGCAACTCATCATCGACTGAAACCTTAGAGCCGTGATGCCCAAGTTTAAGTACGTCGATATCCCCCACCTCCTGCACGAATTCCCGTTCTTGGTCGATCTCGGCATCACCGGTGAGGAGCATACGCAGGCCCTTGCCTTCCTGAACATATGAGAGCAGCAGGACAAGCGAGTCCTCATTTCCCTCGCCATCCACGGACTCGAATGGCCACATCACGCGGGCGCAAAATGAGCCGATATCGACCGTATCCCCACGGCGCACCTGCCGATACTCCACGCCAGGTCGGTTCAATACCTCGGCAGGAGCATCCTCCAGCGCATCCGCCGCCACGGCAATCGTACCGACCGAAAACTGTTCGAGCACGGCAGGCAGACCACCCCAGTGATCCTCATCCCAATGCGTCACAAAGACGGCATCGATATGGTGCACGTTATTGCGAACCAACGCCGCCACCACGCGCTCGTCGAGCCCGCAGTCGACGAGCGCCACTGCGCCGCCCTGGCGAATAATAATCGCATCGGCCTGGCCCACATCGAGCACCGTCACCGAAGGCGGAGCGAATCGATCCCAGTAGACGTACGGAATCGCAGCCAAGAGCACCAGGCATGCAAGCCCCACCGCCATAGGACGTGCACGGGGACGCGGCCACCAGACAAGCAGAACCGCCAGCAAACACGGCACTAGGTAAATCCACATGCTATCGGGCGGCACGCTCACGGATGCACCCGGCACGGCGGCAAACAGCTGCTCAAAGAACAGCGCGCAACGGGCGGCAATCATGGGCACAACGAGCGCCCAAGTCCGCAACGGCGCCAGGAGCGAAAAGGGAACCAGCACGATCGACACGGCGAGCAGTGCGCTCACCACCGGACCGAGGACCGCATTTGCGAGCGGAGCAATGAGCGAGAACGTACCGAAGGCAGGAATGGTAATGGGAAGTGTCGCCAGTTGCGAGCACAGCGTGACAGAAAGCATGCTGGCAACGCCCGACGGAACACTCAGCTCACCCAAAGCGTAGGTCGCATAGGGGCAAAAGCACAGAATGGCTAAGACGCTGGCACATGAAAGCTGAAAGCCCATCTCGAACAGAACCGTCGGCCGCAGCAACACAAAGATGGACATGGTAACGAAGAGTGCCGATGCGCCGTGCCGGCGCCGCCCCGCGCCGTTTACGACAAGCGTCGCGAACACCATGCAGCACGCGCGCACGGCAGAGGGAGACGCGCCCGTAAAAGCAGCGTAGCCCACAAGCGTTATCGCCAATATCGCCCGTTGAAGACCGCGTGAACACCGAGTCTTTTGCAATACACCCTCGATTACAAACCCCACGATTGCCAAATGGCTGCCCGAGACGGCGATAAGATGCGCCGTTCCCGTCACCGAAAACCAGTCGCCCGCCGGCTGGGCGCGCAGCTCGGCCGAACGACCGCAGACGACACCGGCTATGAGTGCACGCGCCGGGTCGGTCGCAGGCGCGATGGACGCAAGCAGCCCATTTCGCAGCCGAAGCAGCGGCCCCGGAGAGTCTTCATCGACCGACAAAATCCGAACGACTTTAACCTTGCGCACCTCGCCTCGGAGCACGCGCGATCGTCCATACGCATCGTTCTCAAAACGTGAAACGCGACCGATAACACGCACGTGCGCCCCGACCTTGAGCTCGAGGTCGCACGATAGGCGAACCATTGCCAAGTTCTTACCGTCCGTGCGTGCCTCGCAGGTATAGGAATACACGTCGTCGTTTATGGATGGGTCACCCTGCACGACAAACTCAAGGCTGCTTGCCGCTCGACCGTCGAGCGCCTTCGAGGCGCTTAGCACGCCCACAGCCCACCACGCCGAGACGACCGCTCCCGCCACGAGACCGACGGACGCGGCATACAGCCACCGCTTCCAAGGGGCAAGCCGCGCACAAGATTGAGCCAGCACAACGAATACCGCCGCCGTAACGGGAATGGCCCATAGCGGCCCGACCGCCGAAGCCCGCTCCCACAGCAGCGCATCGGCGGCCACGTTGAGCACCAAGGCGCAGCTCATGCACATGCCGGCACACAGGGCCATCGTCCACGGCATCAGAGGCCGCGGAGGCATCACATGCTCGCGCTCGGTCGCACTCATACGCAGATGGAATCTTTGATTTTGGCAAGCTTCTTCTCGCCGATTCCCGACACACGCATCAGATCGTCAACCGAGGCAAAACCACCGTTCTTTGTCCGCTCATCGATAATCGACTGGGCCATGGAGGGACCGATGCCCGAGAGCGTCTGCAGCTCTGCCGCGCTTGCCGTATTGATATTTACTAGGCCTGTTACGCCACTCACGCCCGATGATGCGGAAGCCCCACCATCAACACCAGCTTCCGCAATGGACGCCTGCTGCTCCCCTACCGTTGGAACGTGAATCTTCTGTCCATCGACGACCTTAGATGCCCGATTGAGCTCCGTAACGTCTGCCTCGGGCGCCAGCCCGCCGGCGGCATCAATCGCCTGAGCCACCCGCGCGCCGTCCTTGAGACGATATACACCGGGCGACACAACGGCGCCATCAACATCGACATAAACCTCTGCCGCGGCAGACGCCTTAGGCGAAGAGCCTTCGGATGTCTTTCCGCTCGAGGCATCGCCGGATCCCGGCTCCACTAACGAACCCGAACCATCAGTGTGCTCAAACGACACACTGCCGGCACCGCCGCCAAGGTTCGCCATCGCCAGTCCACTCGCCATCGCAATGACGACCAGTATCGCCATCACCACTGCCTTATGACCGAGCAGCTTGTCCGCCAAGCGGTCCATCCGTTTGACCCGTTCGTGTTGTTCGCGCTGCGCCATAGCAAAACCTCCCAACAACATCGTGTCAGGAAAAGAGTCCTGCAACAGCCATTCTCCAAAACCGGTTTTCGCGGTCAAACCAAAAGCCGACCAAAACCTTGCGAAATACTGTCCATTTATTCAGGCACACGTCAGCAAATGAACACTTAGCCGCAAAATGCCCAGATAGCAAAAGACCGACGATGCAGACGCATCGTCGGTCTATGCACAAAATTACTCGTGATCTTGGTAAATCTCACGCGGAGCAAGCTCCGAATGTTTGCGTTTTAAGGTCTTAGGGGCCTTATACGTGTTGCTCTCGAAGTCGATGTACTCGGTCTGCTTGAGCAGGCGCTCGATCATCTCCTCGTGATCGAACAACTCCCAGGCCTCATGCACGGCATCGAGTTTAGCGTGCGTCTCGGGACGGCGCGGCATAAACAGCGTGCAGCAGTCGGGAGCGGCCTCAGTCGAGATATCGAACGTACCGATCTCCTCGGCGCGCGCGATGATCTCCTGCTTGTCCGAACCGATGAGAGGACGGAACACGGGGATCTTCACGGCCTCGTTGACAGCCATGATGTTCTCAAGCGTTTGGGAGGCAACCTGCCCAAGCGATTCGCCCGTAACGATGGCCTTAGCGCCCTCGATATGCGCGATGCGCTCGGCAACCGAATACATAATGCGGCGATACATGATCACGCGAAGGTTACTGGGACAGGTGACCGAAATCTCACGCTGGCAGTCGCCAAACGGCACCACGTACAGGCGGCCGATCTGGACACCCGGCTCAAGCGCACGGATGATATCCTGCACCAAATACTCGCTCGTATCGGGCGTCTGCGGACGACCGGAGAAATGTACCGGCACGCACACCGCGCCGCGACGCGCGAGCATCCAGGTCGCCACCGGAGAATCGATACCTGACGACAGCAGCGTCACGACCTTGCCGGCAGAACCCACCGGCAGACCGCCCACGCCGCGCTCGGAGCGCGCGTACACATAAACGCTACCCTGGACCACCAGTACGTGCACCATCGCATCGGGGTCGTGCATTTGAACCTTTTTATCGGGGAAGGCCTCACACAACACCTCGCCCACCTGACGATTGATGTCAATCGAGGTGAGCTCATAGTCGGTATTGGAGCGCTTAGCGTGCACCTTAAACGAATCGAAGGAACCAAACTCGCGCAGCGCCTTGACGGCGGCGGCGCAGTACTCCTGCGGGTCGCGGTTAGTGTGATACGCCAAAGACACACGAGCAACGCCGGGAACGGTGCGAATAACACGCGCCGCATCATCGGCCTGATGCTCGTTAAAGGTCACGAGGATATAACCGGAAATTCGAGACACGGCGTTCACGGAAAAGGCGGCCAAAGCCGCCTTAATGTTATCCATGAGGATATGCTCAAAATGTGCGCGGTTCTTGCCCTTCAGTCCAACCTCGTGATAGTGGACCAGGCAGACGCGAGCCGCCATTTAGGCTTCAGCAACCTTGTGGCCGAGCGCCTTCTCGTAACGGGCCTCGTCGTAAGAGATGTCGCCGTCGACAATCTCGTCCATAGCCATCGAGATGGTATCGGCACCGGAAAGCCCGATGGTGATGTCATCGACATCCTGGACGGCAAGCACGCGGTTGTGCTGGCCACGCAGCATGCTATTGATGTCGCAGGCGCGCTTGGAGGCAAGCGAAGCGAGCAGGAAGCGGTTGTGATCGGTCTTCTCCAGAAGATCGTCAATGCAAGGCTTTACAACGGACACGGACCTCAGATCCTTTCATGCATATCGAGAACGCGAACGAGCTCATCGGTCGCGCGGTCGAGATCGTCATTAACCACGACGTCGTCGTAGCGGTCGGCAAGGGCAAGCTCATCGGCGGCGTTTGCCATACGCAGCTCAATCGTCTCGGGCGTCTCGGTACCGCGACCGACTAGACGCTCGCGGAGCACCTCAAGCGAAGGCGGCTTGATAAAGATCAGCACGGCCTCGGGGAAACGCTCCTTCACCTGCAGGGCGCCCTGGACATCGATCTCCAAAATCAGAGACGAACCAGAGGCGAGCTTGGACTGGACCTCGCTCACCAACGTGCCGTAGCAGTTACCGTGGACCTCGGCCCACTCAACAAACTCACCGTTTGCCACGCGGCGGTCGAACTCCTCGCGCGTCAGAAAAAAGTAGTTGACGCCGTCGACCTCACCTTTGCGTGGTGCTCGCGTGGTAGCCGAAACCGTCAGGCCCAGGTTCGAGCGGCGCTCGCGCACACGAGTGACGAGCGTACCCTTGCCTGCGCCTGACGGTCCAGAAATCACAAAGAGCTTGGAATCCTGAGCGCTCACTTATTTGGTCAGCTGCTCGAGGAGCTGCTCGCGCTGACGGACGCCGAGGCCCTGGACGCGACGGGTAGCGGAGATACCGAGCTCCTCCATGATCTTGGCGGCCTTGGCCTTGCCATAACCAGGAAGAGACTCGATGAGGGTGGAAACCTTCATGCGGGAAGCGATGGGGTCATCGGAGTTGAGCACGGACTCGAGGGACTTCTCGCCCTTCTTGATCTGCTCGCGAAGCTCAGCGCGGGCGTGACGTGCGGCAGCAGCCTTCTCAAGAGCCTGCTTGCGCTGCTCATCGGTAAGCTGAGGGAGTGCCATTCGTACCTCCAAGTAGTTGGGTTATATCTGATTCAATAATTGGCATTTTAGCACGTAGAACGTACAAAATGCCCAATCGCGGCTCCATAGGTTAGACGATACCCGCAAAAAGTGCAATATACTGCGCCCAAAGTTAAGCCCCTGACCTGCGATTCCACACAAAGGATGGGAAAGTTTACGCAGGCACAGGGGCTATTTTGTGCTAATGAGACCCAAAAGTGGTGACTTAGGGGAATCTTTTACGCGACGTTTTCGACCAGCTCGGCGACGATGGCGTCAAAGGCGGCAACCGGATCGTCGGCGCCGGTGATGGGACGGCCCACCACAATATGACTTGCGCCGCGCTCGATAGCCTGGGAAGGCGTCGCCACGCGGGACTGGTCACCAAGGGCGGCACCCACCGGACGCACGCCCGGAGTCACGATCAGGGCATCAGAACCCAGCAGCTCACGCATGTCGTGAGCCTCCATCGGCGAGCACACGATGCCATCGATGCCGTTGGCCTGAGCGAGCTTTGCCAGGCGGGCGGCCTCCTCGGACACGGGCGACTCGACGCCGATCTCGCTCAAGGCATCCTGATTCATGCTCGTGAGAACGGTGATGGCGACGAGCTTGGCGCGGTCCTCGCGCGCCTCCTCGGCACCCTCGCGGCAGGCAGCGAGCATGGCGCCCGAACCCAAGCCGTGAACCGAGAGCAGGTCGGCACCAGCAAGCGAGGCCGAACGGGCGGCGCCGCGAACCTGATGCGGAATATCATGGAACTTAAGGTCGAGGAAAACCTTAAAGCCCAGGTCCTTGAATGTCTTGACGATCTGGGGACCCTCGGCGTAATAGAGCGTCATGCCAACCTTGAGCCAGGCGGCATGGCCCGAAAGCTCGTGGGCAAGCTCGAGCGCACGCTCACGGTCGCAGTCGAGAGCGACGATAACACGGTCGCGGGCATCGGTCTCTAGCATTCGAACGCACCTACCAGTTCGTTGATGTCCTTCACGCCCTGAGACTCGGCCCAGGCCTCGAGCTCGTGCGCGATCTTGAGCGAAGCGCACGGATCGACGAAGTTGGCCATGCCGACCGACACGCAGGTGGCGCCGGCCAGAATAAACTCGGCCGCATCCTCGCCCGTCATGACGCCGCCGACACCGTTGATGGGGATATCGACGGCCTGGGCAACCTCCCAGACCATGCGCACGGCGATGTGGTGGCACAGCGGGCCCGAAAGGCCGCCCTTGGGCTTGGCCACGCGGGACTTGCGGGTATGGACGTCGATGGCCATGCCCTGGATGGAGTTGATGACCGAAAGGCCGTCGGCACCGGCAGCCTCGAGGGCCTTGGCAATCTCGGCAACGTTAACCGGAGCCATCTTTACGAACAGCGGCTTATCGGTCACCTTGCGGCAGGCAGCCATAACGGAAGAGGCGCCCTCGGGCGTGGAGCCCATGGCGGCACCGCCGGCGGCGATATTAGGGCAGCTCACGTTGATCTCGTAGCCGGCAGCCCAGGGGCACAGTTCGACATACATCTCGAGTGCGCGGACAAACTCGTCAACGGAGTGGCCGGCAACCTGACAGATGACCTGGCAGCCGTCCTTGGAGAGCTGCTCGAGCCACGGACCGGACTCGCGGGCAAAGGCGGCCACGCCGGGGTTCTGAAGGCCCACGGAGTTGATCATACCGCCGGGAATCTCGGCCATGCGGGGCGCGGGGTTGCCGGGCCAGGGCTCGGCAGCGCAACCCTTGGTGGTGATGGCGCCCAGCTGGGAAACATCAAAGAAGTTCTGGAACTGCCAACCGTAGCCAAAGGTACCGGCTGCGGTGTTGATGGGGTTCTGCATCTTGACGCCGCCGAAATCGACGGCCATGTTCACGGTACCCACTAGAAGACCACCACCTTGGAAGCATCGAACACGGGGCCGCACATGCAAGCACCCTTCATACCGTCGACCGTTTCGACATTGCAGGTGTTGCAGGCGCCAAAGCCACAGCTCATCATGCGCTCAAGCGACACCTCGCAGTACGCACCGGCCTCGGCAGCGGCAGCGGCGACTTTCTTCATCATGACAGCGGGGCCGCAGCTGGCCACATAGTCGTAGCCGCCCTCGCCGAGCAGCTCGGCTGCCGGGTCGGTGCAAAAACCGTGCGTGCCCAGCGTGCCATCGTCGGTGCACACGTTAACCGTGGCGCCCAACGCACGGAACTCATCGACACCCACGGCCTTGGAAGCGGTGCCAAAGCCCAGGCAAACGTCGACATCCACGCCCTGCTCGACAAGAATGCCGGCGAGGCACAGCACGGGCGGAACACCGATGCCGCCCGCCACGAGCAGCGCCTTCCTGGTGCCCTCGGGAACAAGCCAGCCGCGGCCGCCAGGGCCCAACAGGTTGGACTTGGAGCCAGGGCCCATCTGGGACAAACGACGGGTATCGTCGCCCACGACGGCGTACCACAGCTCGACGGTGCCGGCCTCGGCGTCGGCGCGGTAGTAGCTCAGGGGCACGCGAAGCAGCGAGGACGCATCGCCGGGTACGGCGATGTTCACAAACTGACCGGGCTTGAGCGCACTTGCAAGCTTGGGGGCCGAGATGACGAGCGAGAAGATGCCGTCGGCAATCTCCCGGTTCGAGACGACCTCGAAGTCGTGCATGCGTGCAGTGGAAGGTGTGGGCATAGACGCTCCAATCCCCCATGCGGTTGCATGGTCCAAACGAATAGAAAGCGCGGCACCGCAAGGGCACCGCGCATAAAAGCGATAAGGCTATGCTAGCAGATGCAGCCGTCGGCAAGCGTCTGCTTACCGCCGACAAACACATCGGTGGCACGACCGGTAAGCGTGCGGCCGGCAAAACCGGAGTTCTCGGCGCGTGACTCGTAACCGTCCTCGCCAACCGTCCAGGTTGCGGAGGGGTCGAACACGGTCAGGTCGGCAACGGAGCCCGCCTTGACCTGAACCTGGTCGAGGCCCAGAATCTCACGCGGCTTGATGGCCATGAGCTCGACCATGCGAGCCATGCTCATCTTGCCCGTGTTGACCAGCTCGGTGAGCACGAGCGACAGCGAGGTCTCGAGACCGATCATGCCAAAGGGCGCAAGCTCGAACTCGCGGGCCTTCTCCCACGGGGTGTGGGGAGCGTGATCGGTGACGATAACGTCGACGGTACCGTCGATGACACCCTGACGGATGGCCTCGGCGTCCTCGTCGGTGCGCAGCGGCGGATTGACCTTGAGCGAGGTGTTGTAGGTCTCGTCCAGGTCGTTCTCGGTCAGGAACATGTGGTGCGGGGTAGCCTCGCAGGTCACCTGGACACCGGCGGCCTTACCGGCACGCACGAGCTCCAGGCCGTGAGCGGTGGAGATGTGCTGGATGTGCAGCTTGGCACCGGTCAGCTTGGCGATCTCGATGTCGCGGGCGATCTGAAGCTCCTCGCCGGCAGCCGGCCAACCCTCGAGGGCCAGACGAGTCGAGACCTTGCCCTCGTTGATCTGACCGTGGCCGACCAGATCCTCGTCCTGGCAGTGGCTCATAAAGACCTTGCCGAACATCTTGCCGTAGTCCATGCAGCGACGGAGCATGCCCGCGCCCTGCACGCCGCGACCGTCGTCGGTGAAGGCGACGGCGCCGTGGGCGACCATATCGCCCATCTCGGACATGGCCTCGCCCTTAAGACCGCGGGTCATGGCGCCCGACGGATAGACGCGGCAGTGGCCGACCTCGGCAGCGCGGGCCTTGACGAACTCCACGACAGTGCCGTTATCGGTGACGGGATCGGTGTTGGGCATGGCGCACACGCCGGTGAAGCCGCCCTTGGCAGCAGCACGGGTGCCACTCTCGATATCCTCTTTGACCTCGTAGCCGGGCTCGCGCAGGTGCACGTGCATATCCACCAGGCCGGGGACGAGATACTTGCCGGAAAGGTCGCGGACCTCGGCTCCCTCGGCGGCGAGGTTCTCGCCGACCTCGGCGATCTTGTCGCCGTCAATCAGGACGTCGACGACACCGTCAAGCTCGACGGACGGATCGACGACGTGGGCGTTCTTAAGAAGCAAGGCCATTATCGGCACCTCCAAGCAGCAGATACAGGATAGCCATACGCACGCAGATGCCGGCGTAGACCTGCTCCAGGATGACGGAGCGTTGCGGGTGGTCGGCCATATAGGAGTCGAACTCGACGCCGCGGTTGATGGGGCCCGGGTGGCAGATGATCGCATCGGGCTTCATGAGCTTCTCGCGATCCTTGGTCAGACCGAAGAGCTTGTGGTACTCACGAATCGTGGGGAACGGTGCGCCCTCGAGGCGCTCCTGCTGCACGCGCAGCATATAGACGACGTCCAGCTCGGGCAGGACGGAATCGAGGTCGCTCGTCACGTGGTCGCAGCCCAGGACCTCGGGCGCCGGCGGCAGTAGCGTGCCGGGGGCGACGGCGTAGGTCTCGCAGCCCATGATCTTAAGGGCGGGGATCAGCGAGCCGCACACGCGGGAGTGCGCGATATCGCCGACGACGGCGACCTTCAGACCGTGGAAGTCACCCTTGTGCTCCCAGATGGTATACAGGTCCAGCAGGGCCTGCGTGGGGTGGTTGTGCTTGCCGTCGCCGGCGCAGATAACGCTCGCGGGCGAGTTCTGCGTGACGATGTAGGGCGCGCCGGCGTGCTTGTCGCGCACGACGATGCAGTCGATCTTGTAGGCGTTGAGGGTCTCGACGGTGTCGACAAGGCTCTCGCCCTTGACCGTGGAGGTCGAGGAGCCGCCAAAGTTGAGGCTGTCGGCCGAAAGACGCTTCTCGGCGAGCTCGAAGGAGCTGCGGGTGCGCGTCGAGGGCTCGTTGAACATGTTGACGATGGTCTTGCCCTTGAGCGTGGGGACCTTCTTAATCGCACGCTCGTTGACCTCGGAGAACGCCTTGGCGGTCTCGAGGATGAGCTTAATGTCCTCTTCGGAGTACTCGGTAATGTCGATCAGGTGCTTATGGTTGAACGCCACGGTACTACTCACCTCCCAGCGGCGCAGAACCCACGTGGGAGCCCGGCGCGACGTCGTTGATCTCGACAGCGGTACGGCCGTCGACTTCCTTCATATATAGGTGCACGTTCTCCTCGTGCGACGAGGGAACGTTCTTGCCGACAAAGTCCGGCGAGATGGGGAGCTCGCGGTGACCGCGGTCAACGAGAACTGCCAACTCAATGCGGCTCGGACGGCCCAGATCCATAACGGCGTCGAGAGCGGCGCGAATGGTACGGCCCGTGTACAGGATGTCATCCACCAGCACGACGCGCTTGCCGTCGACGCTGAAGGGAATGTTGGTAGCGTGGATCGCGGGAGCGAAATTGGTCGCATAGTCATCGCGATAGAAGCTGATGTCCAGGCTGCCAAGCGGAACGTCGACACCCTCGATCTCCTTGATCGCCTCGGCGAGCTTCTTTGCCAGAAGGTCGCCGCGCGTGACGATGCCGACCAGAGCGAGGTCTTCACAGCCCTCGTTGCGCTCGAGGATCTCGTGCGCGATGCGGGTCATCGCTCGGTTGACGGCGGTCTCGTCCATGATGACCGCCTTGGGGGAAGTCGTGCCCATCGATCTCCTTCCTCACATGTCTTGACTGTTGACACAGTCAAAAAAATAGATGCCCGACCGCTCAAAGCGGACCAGACACCCACAAGGAAGGGCTGCTCTATGGCAGCTATGTAATTCCATGTGGGTATCTCGTACCCCTTTAATGGTCAAGGGATAGTGTAGCCAACCTCGAGCTTAATTGCGAGCATAAATACGGAGCAATCCGTAAACGGAGCCCAACGCTCAATAAACCTATAATATTTGTGGGACGAGCTTGAAAACCTTGTTGCGAGCTGGCATAATCCCCTCTGCTGCACGCAAATCGGATCTACGTCCAGGGCCGTGGCGTGGGCACTATCGCCAAAAGAGAAATATCTCTGTGTAGATTACGCACAGGGAGCTGCTTCTGTGCTATAGTTCAGGCTTGTTTGTTAACGCGACATGTTCGTTTGTCGCCCAAGGAGGGTCAGTTATGTCCAAAGTTTGCGAAGTTTGCGGTAAGCACCCCGTTGCCGGTCGCTCCATCAGCCACTCTCACCGCGTCACCAACCGTAAGTTCCGCCCCAACATCCAGCGCGTTTACGTCGTCGTCGACGGTCACCGTCGCAAGATGAACGTTTGCTCCACCTGCCTCAAGTCCGGCAAGGTTGCGCGCTCCTAAATAAGGTCTTACCAACAAGTACCTCGGACTCTCCGGGTCAAAGACCTCGCGTTCACATAGAACTTACCAAAGGCGCCCTCCCCTACGGAGGGCGCCTTTTTGGTTTATTGACTACCAACTGATCGTAAGACGACAACTACTAACATATGAATATGCAAAAGTCGTTCTCGATAACCCGACGCCTTTAAGCCAAAAACCCTCTGGAACCAAATGCTGGCCAATACGGCTTCAGGGCACCTACAAGGCGCAAAGCATCCGATCTTTCCTACGCTAAGTAGCATAATTTAGTTGAAACGGTTCATTTGATTGAAGCGTTTTAGTATGCCTTTTACGGGAATCTGACCGTTTACCGAATTATTTCTTGCTATCATGCAAGGCGTAGGGTAAATCTCCGATCGCAAGGAGACACAAATGGTGAAAAAGTCACCGGAAAACACTACTCCCGCCATCGTGGACAACGTGGAGGCGCTTGAGGCCAAACTCAAATCTATGCGTGAGGCCCAGGCTAAATTCGCTGAGTACACTCAGGAGCAGGTAGACAAGATCTTCTACGAGGCTGCTATGGCCGCCAACAAGGCTCGTATTCCTTTGGCCAAGCTCGCCATCGAGGAGACAGGCCGTGGCGTTCTCGAGGACAAGGTCATCAAGAACCACTACGCCGCTGAGTACATCTACAACGCTTACAAGAACACCAAGACCTGCGGTGTCATCGAGCGCGACGACGCTTACGGCATCACCAAGGTCGCCGAGCCGATCGGTATCGTTGGCGCTGTCATCCCGACCACCAACCCGACCTCCACGGCCATCTTCAAGACGCTCATCTGCCTGAAGACCCGTAACGCCATCATCATCTCCCCGCACCCGGCAGCCGCCAAGTGCACCATCGCCGCCGCCAAGCTCGTTCTCGACGCAGCTGTCAAGGCCGGTGCTCCTGAGGGCATCATCGGCTGGGTCGACAAGCCGTCCATCGAGCTGACCAACATGGTCATGCGCGACGTCGACATCATTCTCGCAACCGGTGGCCCGGGCATGGTCAAGGCTGCTTACTCCTCCGGTAAGCCCGCACTCGGCGTCGGCGCCGGCAACACCCCGGTCATCATCGACGATACCGCGGACATCAAGCTCGCCGTCAACTCCATCATCCACTCCAAGACGTTCGACAACGGCATGATCTGCGCTTCCGAGCAGTCCGTCACCGTCCTCGACTCCATCTACAAGGATGTCAAGGCTGAGTTCCAGCGTCGCGGCTGCTACTTCGTCAAGCAGGGTGCCGAGATGGACGCCCTGCGTGCCGCCATGTTCAAGAACGGCGCACTCGATCACCGCATCCCCGGCATGGCTGCCGCCAAGATCGCCGAGCTCGCCGGCATCGAGGTTCCCGCCAAGACCAAGATCCTGATCGCCGAGGTCACCTCCACCGATCCCGAGAAGGAAGAGTTCTCCCACGAGAAGCTCTCCCCGGTCCTCGCTATGTATCACGCCAAGGACTTCCAGGAGGCCGTTGACAAGGCAGAGCACCTCGTCCTCGCAGGTGGCCCGGGCCACACCGCCTCTCTCTACGTGCACCCGGCACAGAGCGAGAAGATCGCTAAGTTCCAGCACGTCATGAAGGCCTGCCGCATCGTCATCAACACCCCGTCCTCGCACGGCGGCATCGGTGACCTCTACAACTTCGGCATGAAGCCGTCTCTAACCCTGGGCTGCGGCTCCTGGGGTGGCAACTCCGTCTCCGAGAACGTTGGGGTGAAGCACTTGATCAACGTCAAGACCGTGGCAGAGCGCCGCGAGAACATGCTGTGGTTCCGCGCACCCGAGAAGGTCTACTTCAAGAAGGGCTGCACGCCCGTCGCACTCGACGAGCTCGGCACCGTAATGGGCAAGAAGCGCGCCTTCATCGTTACCGACCAGTTCCTCTTCAAGAATGGCAACACGCGTGCCATCGAGGCCAAGCTCGATGAGATGGGCATCGCTCACGACTGCTTCTACGACGTTGAGCCCGATCCCTCCCTGCAGTGCGCACGTCGCGGCGCCAAGCAGATGACGCTCTTCGAGCCGGATGTCATCATCGCCGTCGGCGGCGGTTCCGCAATGGACGCCGGCAAGATCATGTGGATGATGTACGAGCACCCCGAGGCGAACTTCGAGGACATGGCCATGGACTTCATGGACATCCGCAAGCGTATCTTCACCTTCCCCGAGATGGGCAAGAAGGCTTACTTCGTCGCCGTCCCGACCTCTTCGGGCACTGGCTCCGAGTGCACGCCGTTCGCCATCATCACCGACAAGGAGACCGGCATCAAGTGGCCGCTCGCCGACTACGCGCTGCTCCCCAACATGGCTATCGTCGACGCCGACAACTGCATGACCGCCCCGAAGGGCCTCACCGCAGCTTCCGGTATTGACGTCATGACCCACGCCATCGAGTCCTACGTCTCCATCATGGCTTCCGATTACACCAAGGGCCTCTCCGAGCGCGCCGCAAAGCTCGTCTTCGAGAACCTCCCGAGCTCCTTCACCAACGGTGCCAAGGATCCGCACGCTCGCGAGGAGATGCACAACGCATCCTGCATGGCCGGTATGGCATTCGGTAACGCCTTCCTGGGCCTCAACCACTCCATGGCCCACAAGCTCGGCGCTTTCCACCATCTGCCCCACGGCCTCGCAAACGCCGTCATCCTGACCCGCGTCATGCGTTACAACGCCGCCGAGGCTCCTGTCAAGATGGGAACCTTCTCTCAGTATCCTTACCCCAACGCGCTGCACAACTACGCCGAGATGGCTCGTTACTGCGGCATCGACGGCAAGGACGACCGTGAGGTCTTCGAGAACTTCATCACCAAGCTCACCGAGCTCTGCGACTTCATCGGTGTCAAGCACACCATCGCTGAGTACGGCGTTGACGAGAAGTACTTCCTCGACACCCTCGACGAGATGACCGAGCAGGCATTCAACGACCAGTGCACCGGCGCTAACCCGCGCTACCCGCTCATGAGCGAGATCAAGGAGCTCTACCTGGACGCCTACTACGGCCGAGAGCCTCAGGATTACGCCGTCTGCTAGTTCTAGCACGGTTTTTAACGGCGGGGGTGCACGGGTGTTTCACACACCCCCGCCGTCGCTTCTATCGCATCGTTGAAAGGATGCAACCATGCTGCTACCCGATTCCAAGACCGAGCTCGTCCGCCGTGGCAACAAGGTCGTTTACGACCTGGGCGACAAGATCGTCAAGGTCTTTAACGAGACCAAGCCCGTCTCCGACGTGTTCAACGAGGCTTTGAATCTTGCCCGCATCAATGAGTGCGGCATCCGCAGCCCCAAGGCTCTCGAGGTTTCCCAGCTCGAGAACGCCAACGGCTGGGCGCTCGTGACCGAGAAGGTTCCGGGCACTACCCTTGCCGAGAAGATGACTGCCGAGCCCCAGCGCTTCGGTGAGTACCTCGAGATGTTCGTCGACCTCCAGATCGAGATCCACGGCTACACCTCCCCGCTGCTCAACCGTCAGCGCGACAAGTTCGCCCGCATGATCGACAGCCTTGATCAGCTCAATGCCACCACGCGCTACAACCTTCAGGAGCGTCTGGACGGTATGACCAAGGAGTTCAAGGTTTGCCACGGCGACTTCAACCCCTCCAACGTCATCGTCGGCGACGACGGTCAGCTGTACGTCTGCGACTGGGCACACGCCACCCAGGGCTCCCCTGCTGCCGACGTTGCCACCACCTACCTGCTCTTTGCCCTCAACAGCAAGGATCAGGCCGAGGCCTACCTGGAGCTCTACTGCGACCGCGCCGACATGCCCATGCAGGTCGTGCGTCAGTGGACGAGCATCGTTGCCGCTTCCGAGCTCGCTCGTAAGCGCAACGTGAACGATGAGTTCCTTAAGAACTGGATCGACGTCGTCGATTATCAGTAATATCTGAGCGATTCATTTCGCATCGGAGGCACAAAGGAAAACCCCGCAGCTCGCATGGGCTGTGGGGTTTTTCCTTTTAGCGATTGAGCGCGCCGACAAGATAAAAGGACGGCCCCGCATCTCCCCTATCTGGAGAAATGCGGGGCCGTCCCGTATATCGAACTACAAGCGAAATCGCCGATTAACGGCGGGCAGCCTTCACAAGCTCGGCGACCTTGGCGACGACCTCGTCGATCGCCACGTCCTCGCGCTCGCCCGTGGCACGGTCCTTGAGCTCAACGGTGCCGTTCTTAAGGCCACGCTTGCCGAGCACCACCTGATACGGGAAGCCCATAAGGTCATTGTCGGCAAACTTAAAGCCGGGACGCTCATCGCGATCGTCGACGACAACCTCGATACCCTCGGCGCACAGGCCATCAACGATCTGTTCGCAAACGGTAGCGCACTCCTCCTTCTTGGGGTCGAGCGGAATCACCGCAACCTCGTACGGGGCAACGGAGACCGGCCAGACGATGCCATGCTCGTCGTTGTGCTGCTCCACGACGGCAGCGAGCGAGCGAGACACGCCCACGCCGTAGCAACCCATGATAAGCGGCTTCTCCTTGCCGTCCTCGTCCATAAAGGTAGCACCCATGGCCTCGGAGTACTTGGTGCCCAGCTGGAAGACCTGGGAAACCTCGATGCCGCGAGCAGCAGAGAGCGGCTTGCCGCAGTGCGGGCAGGGATCGCCGGCGACGACGGTGACCAGATCGGCCCACTCGTCGACGGTAAAGTCGCGCTCGGGGCAGGCACCGGTAAAGTGATAATCGACCTCGTTGGCACCGCAGGCCCACTGCTTGGACTCGCGCAGGCTCTCATCGCACACCAGACGAATGCCATCGGGCAGGTTAACCGGTCCGATAAAGCCCTTGTGCAGACCGTTCGCCTGAAGCTCCTCGTCGGTCATCATGCGATAGCCCTTGCCAAAGACGTGCTCGGCCTTGCAATCGTTGAGCTCGTGATCGCCCGGAACAATGGCCACGACCGGCTTGCCCTCGGCGTCGATGAGTGCCAGCGACTTGCGCGTGCCGTTCTCGGGGAACCCAAAGAACTTAGCAACAGCCTCAATGGTGCCCATGCCCGGAGTCTCAACCTTGGTGAGCGTACCGTCACCAGGACCCTCGGTCACGACGACCTTGGTGCTTGCAGCCTCGTCATCGGCAGCGAAGCCGCAATCGTCGCAGTAGACGAGCGAAGCCTCGCCGGCGTCAGCCAAAGCCATGTACTCGACGGAGGTATCGCCACCGATCTCGCCAGAATCGGCGACGACGGGCAGAGCCTTGATGTAGCAGCGCTCGCAGATGTTGGCGTAGGCCTGCTTCATCTTGTCGTACTCCTCCTGCAGACTCTCCTGCGTGGCAGAGAAGCTGTAGGCGTCCTTCATGATGAACTCACGGCCGCGCATCAGGCCAAAGCGGGGACGGAACTCATCACGGAACTTGTCCTGAATGTGGTACAGGTTGACGGGCAGCTGCTTATAGGAGCGCAGCTCGTTGCGCACCAGGGCCGTGACGGTCTCCTCGTGCGTGGGGCCCAGCACAAACTCGCGACCATGACGGTCGTCAAAGCGCACGAGCTCCTTGCCATAGGCATCGATGCGGCCGGACTCACGCCACAGCTCGGCATCGACCATAATGGGCATCATAAGCTCCTGGGCGCCGGCGGCGTCCATCTCGTCGCGCACGATGTTCTCAATCTTACGAATCGAGCGCCAAGCGAGCGGCAGATAGGAATACAGACCGGCGGCCTCCTTGCGGATCATACCGGCACGAAGCAGCAGACGATGGCTTGCAAGCTCGGCGTCGGCCGGATCCTCTTTGAGCGTCGGCGCATAGAGCTTAGACATATACATTGCTCGGGTCATTTATTTCTCCTCAATAAGCTTGTCGACCTCGGCCATAAGCGCGTCGACAATTTGGTCCTCAGCTACTTTACCAATGATCTGGCCATGCGAAAAGAGCAGAGCCTGACCACGTCCGCAAGCAACGCCCAGGTCGGCATCAGAAGCCTCACCGGGGCCATTAACGGCACACCCCATGACGGCAATCGAAAGCGGCGCGGCATAGTTCTTAAGCCGCTCGGTTACTTCCTCGGCGATTGCAATCAGGTTAACCTGGCAGCGGGCGCACGTGGGGCACGAGACAATCTCGGGTCCACGGCGACGCAGGCCCAGAGACTGCAAAATGCCCCAGGCGACCGGCGGCTCCTCGACCGGATCGGCCGTGAGCGAGACGCGCATGGTGTCACCGATACCCTCAGACAGCAGGATACCAAGGCCCACCGAGCTCTTGATGGTGCCCTGCAGCTTGGTACCTGCCTCGGTTACGCCCAGGTGAAGCGGAACGTGGGGAATCTCACGCGACAGGGCTCGATAGGTATCGAGCGTCGTTTGCACGCTGTGGGCCTTGGCTGAAAGCACAATGTTCGTAAAGCCGCGGTCTTCAAAATGCTTGACGAAACGCTCGCTCGACATCACGAGCTTTTCGGGCTGCGTGAGGTCTTCGCGCTCGGCGATATCCTGCTCAAGCGAACCGGCATTGACGCCGATACGAATTGCGCAGCCCGCGGCACCCGCAGCATCGATCACCGCGTCAACCTTGGCCCAATCGCCGATATTGCCGGGGTTGATGCGCAGCTTGGCAGCACCGGCCTCGACGGCACCAATGGCGAGCTTATGGTTAAAGTGGATGTCGGCGACAATCGGCACCGGAGACTCGGCACAGATGGTGCGGAAACCCTCAAGCGCGGCCTCGGTGGGCACGCTCACGCGCACGATATCGCAGCCAGCCTGCGCCAACGCGCGCACTTGCGCAAGCGTTGCCTGGGCATCAGCGGTATCGGTGCAGGTCATGGATTGGACCACCACCGGCGCGCCGCCACCGATCTGCACGCCGCCCACATGCACGGGGCGCGTCAGCTCGCGAGGCAAAGGATGGGATAAAGACAATCCAAACACTCCCCTACAAAATAAATCGAAGGACGTCGGAACGAAGCATATAGACAAACAACAGCGCAAAGAGCGCGATGCCCACATAGCTCACAATCGTCTGGACCTTGAGCGGAAGCTCGCGGCCCGCAATCTTTTGAATGATCTCGATGACCAGCTTGCCGCCATCGAGCGGTGGGATGGGCAGCAGGTTCATAAAGCCAAGCGAGAACGAAATGAGGGCGGCAAACGAGAGGAACGTGGCAGGACCGGCAGCAGCAGCCTGTGAGGACATAACGCTAATACCCACGATCGAAGAGGACTGGTCGAGAATCTCCATCGTGTGCTGCGGCTGGAGCAGGCGCATCACGCCCTCCGCTGTCTGCACGACATAGGAGAACGACAGGCGAGCCGACGTGATGGGGTCCAAACGGACCACCTGCGTAGAGGCGTACACACCTAGGCGCTCGTCCTCTTTGAGTGCAACCGTGGTCGAATGCTGCTTGCCATCACGCTCGTACTCGATGGCGATATCGTCCTTACCGGCAGCCTTGCCGATGGCGTCGTAAACGTCTATCCAGGTAGAGCACGATACTCCGTCGACCGAAAGGATCGCGTCACCGCCCTCGATTCCCGCCGCGGCGGCAATCGAGCCTTCGTCAACCTGACCGATCACATTGGTATCCAACGGCACCGCGACACCTGCGATGGAATAGATGCTCATAAGGAGCAAAAAGCCCGTCAGGATATTGACGACAATGCCCGCGAGCAACATAAAGGCTCGCTTGAGAAAGCCTTGGCCCAAATAGGTGTGCGAGCGCTCGCGTGCGAGGAATTCAGCCTCGCCGCACGGCAGTTCCCATACATCGCCCTCGGCAGTCGCATGCTCTCGATCGAACTTGCGACCGTCAAAGGTGGTATATCCTGCAGCATCGCGCGGCAGCGTCTGGTACTTGGTGGGGTAATAACTCGGCGAGGGTTTCTCCCCCTCCTCGTACCAGGGAGCGATGGAACCCCACCCCAGCAGCAAGGCACAGGCCTCGAGTACGTCCTCCTCGGGCAGTTCGAGCTCGGCGGCAAGGTCGGCCACGGTCACGCGACCGTGACGATAGATTGCCGCAAGCACGCAATCGGCACACGAGACGTCC
Organism: Collinsella sp.; assembly: GCA_031296755.1. Classification (GTDB taxonomy): domain Bacteria; phylum Actinomycetota; class Coriobacteriia; order Coriobacteriales; family Coriobacteriaceae; genus Collinsella. The sequence continues at coordinate 66,911 of JAUMMZ010000022.1, read as the reverse complement.
GTGGGATCCATGCCGCAGATGGCAGCATAGCCGCCCAGCAGCAGCGGCGTCACGCCAAACTTGGTTCCGATGCGACGCGACGTGTGATGGATGTCAAAACGGCACGGCAGGCCCAAATAGAACTCGGTCACACGGACGCCGCAGGCACGCGCCGCCAAAAAGTGGCCGCCCTCGTGCAAAAACACGAGGACGGAAAGCATCAGAAGGCCCCAAAAGACCGATGAGAGAACGCTCAGAACAGTATCCATAAATCGAAAAAGAAATCCTTATGGTTAGGAATGGGTTGCGGCGAGCACCAGAGCGGCCTTTTCGCGCGCCCAGGCATCGATGTCGCGAAGCTGCTCAAACGAGGTAACCGCCTGTGTGTCATGCGCATCCATGCAGGATTCCACAACGCGGTCGATATCGGTAAAGCTACAGCCGTCGTGTAAGAACGCATCGACAGCGACCTCGTTGGCCGCATTAAGCACGCACGGCATGGTGCCGCCCGTCTTGCCGGCACGCTCGGCCAGCGCCAGGCAGCGGAAGGTATTCATGTCGGCAGCATCAAACGTGAGCTGCCCCAGCTCGCGGAAATCGATACGAGGCGCCGGGGTATCCCAACGCTCGGGATACGAGAACGCGAACTGGATGGGAATACGCATGTCGGAAGCACCGAGATGCGCCATCACGGAGCCGTCGGCAAACTCGACCATAGAGTGAATCTTGGACTGACGCTGCACGACCACGTTAATGAAATCGAGGTCGCAGTTAAACAGATGCATGGCCTCAATGCGCTCCAGGCCCTTATTCATGAGGGTGGCGGAGTCGATGGTGATCTTGGCACCCATGGCCCACGTGGGATGTGCGAGGGCATCGGCACGCGTCACGCGATCTAGCTCGTCGCGCGTGCGGCCAAAGAACGGACCGCCCGAGCAGGTGAGCCAAATACAATGAGCCTCGCGCGGGCTCTCCCCCAGATAGCACTGGTAGATGGCGGAGTGCTCAGAGTCGACTGGAATAAGCTGGCCCGGTTGCGCCAACGGCATAAGCAAGTCGCCACCGACGACGAGGGACTCCTTGTTGGCAAGGGCAAGACGCTTATTCGAGGTCAAGGCCGCATGGCTCGCCTCGAGACCGGCGGCACCCACAATAGCGACGAGCACGCAGTCGACATCGTCGCGACGCGCGAGCTCGCAAACCGCCTGCGCGCCAACGCCGAGCTTCGTTCCCTCGGGCAACTCCTGCAGCACGGCGTCATCGCCATGAGCGACATCGGCCACGGCAACCGCCGGAACCGAGAACTCGCGGGCAGCGGCAACGAGCTCGGAGGTACTGGAGTTAACGGATAGCGCCGTCACCTGCAGGCGATCGGCATGCTGACGGCACACATCGAGCGCCTGAGTGCCGATAGAGCCCGTACAGCCCAGGATGGCAACACGGAGACGTCCATCGGAGCCATACGTCGTCTGGAATGACATTACAGCACGCCTCCGATCATCAGCATCAGCTGCGCTGTGATGCAGCCGAAGATAAGCGAATCGCTACGATCGAGCATGCCGCCGTGGCCCGGGATAAGGTTACCGGAATCCTTAACGCCCACACCGCGCTTGATGCGAGACTCGATAAGGTCGCCGATAACGCCCAAAATGGACACGACCACGCCGCACAGCAGCGCATAGGGCAGGCTGAGCTTGTAGAAATGCGTCGCCCACAGGATGAGCCAAATCAAAACCGAGCCCAGGATGCCGCCGACAAACCCCTCCCAGCTCTTTTTGGGAGAAATCTTGGGAACCATCTTGTGTTTACCGATACGGCTGCCCACGATGTAGGCAAACGAATCGGAGACCCAAAGGGACGCACAAACGCCCACCGAAAGCAGGGCGCCGGCAAAACCGGGCACGGCATCGCGCAGCAGCACGATAGCCGACAGCATAAAGCCAGTGTAGATGGGACCCATGAGCGTCACGGCCACATCAGAGATGCGGGTACGCGGTGACCAGACATACCAAATGCCCACAGCGAGCATCAGGGCAAAAAGCAGGGCATTCAGCAACATTGAATCGCCCAACGCCGACAGCGGAAAGAGTACGGCGGCAGCGATACCCATGCGCTCGTTAGCCATCTTGCCATCGAGCCTCGTCATACGGAAAAACTCATAGCAGCACAGACCGCTCATGACAGAAACAAAGATGGCCGTGGGCACAATACCCAAAACCAAGCACAGGATAAAGACAACGGCGTAGACGATACCGGCAGCGGCACGGGTAATAAAGCCCGCCAGCCACGAACCGGTGCCGCTCTTCGCTGCAGGCGCTCCCGCAGTGGCAGCTTTGCGCGCAGGCGTCTTGGGAGCAGATGCCTTGGGACGATCAGACACGATTAAGCCTCCTCGGTCTTGCTCAGTCCACCAAACCTACGGTCACGGCCCTGATAGGCCAAAATGGCGTCGACAAGGCCCCAACGATCAAAGTCGGGCCAATAGGTATCGGTGACGTAGAACTCTGAATAAGCCACCTGCCACAGCAGGTAGTTCGAAAGGCGAAGCTCACCAGAGGTGCGAATCACAAGCTCAGGATCGGGTAGGCCGGCGGTATAGAGGTGGAAAGCCACCATGTCGTCATCAATTGCGCCAGGATCGATCTTACCGGCGGCAGCGTCGAGTGCGATCTGACGGACAGCGCGGGTAATCTCGGCACGCGCGCCGTAGTTGACGGCAAGCGCCAGCGTCATGCCGGTGTGATTGGCGCACTCGGCAAGACCGCGTTCAAAAACGTCGCGGGTCTTCTTGGGCAGCGCGGAAATGTCACCCAAAAAGATAACGCGCACGTTTTCGCGCTTCAGAAGCGGCAGCTCGTCGATAAACGTCTTGGCAAACAGGTGCATCAAGACGTTGACCTCATGCTGCGGGCGGTTCCAGTTTTCGGTAGAAAACGCATAGGCCGAAAGCACGTCGACGCCCAGACGCACGCAGGCGGTAATAATCTCGCGAAGGGAGACGATACCCGCCTTGTGGCCCTCGGTGCGTGCAAGACCGCGCGATGTGGCCCAACGACCGTTGCCGTCCATGATGCACGAGATATGGTGCGGAATGTTATTGAGGTCAAGGTCGGAAAAACCGACGCCCGCGGGGGCGTCGGCAAAGTACTCGACCAGTTTATGCTCGTCGTATTGCACCTTAGATCTCCATGACCTCGGCTTCTTTTTCCTTCAGAAGCTCCTCGACCTTGGCGACATACTCATCGGTGTGCTTCTGGACCTTGGCCTGCTCGCGACGGACATCGTCCTCGGTGAGCTCCTCATCGCGCTCGAGCTTGTTGTTGAAGTCGCGACGGATGTTACGGATAGACACCTTGGCCTGCTCGGCGTACTCGCGGCACTCCTTGACGAGCTCGCGACGACGCTCCTCGGTGGGAGCCGGGAACGGCAGACGAACGACGGTGCCATCGGAGTTGGGGGTAATGCCCAGATCGGAAGCGCCGATGGCCTTGACGATAGCATTGATGAGCGCCTTGTCCCACGGCTCGATGAGCAGCATGTGGGCCTCGGGGGTCTTGACGGCGGCAACCTGCGTGACCGGCGTGGGAACACCGTAATAATCGACGGTGATGTCGGACAGAATGTTGGCATTGGCGCGGCCGGTACGGACCTTGGAGAAGTTATGCTTGAGGGACTCGAGCGACTTGTCCATATGGGCGGTGATGTTCTCTGCCATGCTTAATCCTCCTGATAGACGAGCGTGCCGACGGGCTCACCCGAAAGCGCGCGCTTGACGGTGTCCTCGCCATCGATGTTGAGGACCAAAATCGGCATACGGTTATCCTGGCACAGTGCCGTAGCCGTGGAATCCATAACCTGCAGACCGCGGACGAGAACCTCGTGATAGGTGATCTTGTCAAAGCGGACGGCGTCGGCACACTTGACGGGGTCCTTGTCATAGATGCCGTCGACCTTGGTGGCTTTAATCAGAATCTCGGCGCCGATCTCGCACGCACGAAGAGCCGCGGCGGTGTCGGTCGTAAAGTACGGATTGCCCGAACCGGCGGCAAAGATAACGACGTTGCCCTTGGAAAGGTGGTTGATGGCGCGACGGCGAATATAGGGCTCGCAGATCTCGTTCATCTGGATAGCGCTCATCACGCGGCAGGGAACATCGTTGTGCTCGAAGGCATCCTGCAGGGCGAGCGCGTTCATAACGGTCGCGAGCATGCCCATATAATCGGCCTGAGCACGCTCCATGCCACCGGCAGCGCCTGCCATGCCGCGGAAAATATTGCCGCCGCCGACAACGACGCCGACCTCATGGCCAACGGCGAGCAGCTCCTTGACCTGCTTGGCAAGATGGTCGGTAACCTTGGGGTCGATGCCATATTGGCCGTCGCCCATCAGTGCTTCGCCGGAAAGCTTAAGAAGCACGCGTTTATATCGGATGTCGGACAAAGCGATCCTCCTTTAGATTGAACTCTCAACATTCTATCAAAGGCTCTAAGAAGAGCCATGAAAAAGCAGGCTGTGAGTAAAACCCACAGCCTGCTCATTACCAGCTACAAGAGCTTATTTACTCGCCACGGACCAGACGGTCAAAGGCAACGACGGTAATGGTGTCGCCGAGCTCCTTGGAGACCTGCTCAGCGTACTTCTTGATGGTGAGGGAGCTGTCCTTGATGAACTCCTGCTCGGTGAGCACGGACTGCTTGTAGAACTTCTCCAGACGGCCAACAGCCATCTTCTCCTGAATGGCCTCGGGCTTGCCGGACTCGGCAGCCTGAGCCATGTAGATCTGCTTCTCGTGCTCGACAGTCTCGGCCGGAACCTGATCGCGGGTAGCGCAGATCGGGGCGACGGCGGCAACCTGAAGGGCAACGTCGTGAGCGAAGGTCTTGAAGGACTCAGCCTGAGCGGTCTCGGCCTTCTCGAAAGCAAACTCGACGAGGACGCCGATCTTACCACCCATGTGGATGTAAGAAGCGAGAGCGCCGTTCTCGGCCTTACGGGCGGCGAAGCGGGAGATCTTCATGTTCTCGCCCATGATGTGAATCATCTCGGTGAGCTCGGAGGAAACGGTCTCCTCGCCCATCGGCTTCTCAAGCAGAGCGTCGACGTCAGCAGGCTCGGTGGTAGCGACAACCTCAGCGACCTTGGAAGCAAAGCCGGTGAACTTGGCGTTGGAGCCAACGAAGTCGGTCTCGCAGGAGAGCTCGAGCAGAGCGCCGGTCTTGCCATCCTCGGAGACGAACGCGGCGACAGCGCCCTCGTTGGTCTCACGGCCAGCCTTCTTGGCAGCCTTGGCAAGGCCGTTCTTACGCAGAACGTCGACAGCGGCGTCCATGTCGCCGTCAGCCTCGACGAGAGCCTTCTTGCACTCCATCATCGGGGAGTCGGTCATCTCGCGGAGCTGCTTGACCATAGCGGCGGTAATCTGGGCCATTGTGGTTCCTTTCAAAGAGATGAAAAAGAATTAACTAAGACTGATTTACTCGGCCTTGGGCTCAGCGGCCATCTCGGCCTCGGAGACCTGCTCCTTGCCGGAGCCAGCGAGGCAGGCGTCAGCCATGAGCTCGCACATAAGGGTGACAGCGGAGATAGCGTCATCGTTGCAGGGGATGCCGTACTCGACCTCGTCGGGATCGGAGTTGGTGTCGATCAGAGCGACGACGGGGATGTTCAGGCGCTGGGCCTCCTTGATGGCGTTCTCCTCGCGCTTGGTGTCGATGACGAAGAGAGCCTGGGGCAGACCCTTCATGTCGCGGGCGCCACCGAGGTTGGTCTGGAGCTTGGTGAGCTCCTTACCGAGCACAGCCTGCTCCTTCTTGGGGAGCACTGCCATGCGGCCGTCCTCGACCATGGCCTCGAGCTCCTCCATGCGGTTGATGCGGGAGCGGATGGTGACGAAGTTGGTCAGCATACCGCCGAGCCAACGCTGGTTGATGTAAGGCATGTTGGCGCGCTCAGCAGCGTTCTTGACGGCCTCCTGAGCCTGCTTCTTGGTGCCGACGAACAGCACGTTGCCACCCTTGGCGACGTTCTTGACGAAGGTGTAGGCCTGGTCGGCGTCGAGGATGGTCTGCTTGAGGTCGAGGATGTAGATGCCGTTGCGCTCACCGAAGATGAACGGCTTCATCTTGGGGTTCCAGCGACGGGTCTGGTGACCGAAGTGGCAGCCGGCCTCGAGCAGGGTGCGGATATTAATCTTGGTAGCCATGTTAAACCTCCTGTGGTTTGCCTCCGCGCGGGGTCATCCTCCAAAACCAACCCGGACATGTGCTACCAAAGCCCGGGCACCACGGTATGAAGTAGCCGCGCGTGCGTGATAAAAACATGTTGCCGTGAAGCAACCCGATGAATGATAGCAGGAATGCATCTTCCTGCCAACCCGCAATCAAAACCACACACCTGAGTGCAGCGCGGGACGTCCCAGCAACTATTCGCCGCGGGGATGGGCTTGAGCCACGGCCCGCTTAAGCCGATCGGGCGTGAGATGCGTGTAGATCTGCGTCGTGGACAGACTCGCATGACCCAGCAGCTCTTGAACCGAGCGCAGGTCCGCACCGCCCTCGAGCAAGTCGGTCGCAAAGGTATGGCGCATCGCATGCGGCGCGATGTCGGGCGGAATGCCGGCGAGCGTCGCCAGCGTATGGAACCGCCGCCTGAGCATGGCGGCGCTCATGCGATTGCCGCGCGCCGATATAAGCAGCGGATGCGGCCCGGTAGCGGGGTCACGGCGCTTTGCCTGAGCGAGCAACTCCGGCCTCCCCTCCTCAATATAGAGACGCGTCACCTCGAGCGCACGACGATACAGAGGGACAATACGTTCTTTGCTCCCCTTGCCCCACAGGCGCAGCGTGCGTTCGGACCAAGCGATGGACTCCACATTGAGTGCTGCGAGCTCAGAGATACGAGCACCCGAGGCATAGAGCAGCTCGAGCATCGCCGCATCGCGCAGTCCCGCGGGCGTCGAGGTATCAGGCGTCTTGAGCAGCGCCTCGACCTGATGGGTCGTAAGGACGCCCGGCAGGTCACGCGGCAGCTTGGGCGATGCGATCGCCGAGGCCACATCGCCCTCGACAATCCCCTCGGCAGCCATCCAGCGATAGAGAGATCGGATAGCCGACAGGTGCGCCGCAAGCGTTCGGGGAGCCACCTGCTCACGCGAAAGCTCGGCAAGATAGCGACGAATGGTGCGCACGTCGGCAGCGAAAGCATCGATATCCTCGCGCTCGCACCAGGCAGCAAAGCGCTCCAACCGCGAGCCATAGGCCGTCACCGTGTTGGGAGAAAGACCCTCGACACGTGCGATGTAGGCGATAAACGAGTCGACGGTGTCGTACAGGTCACAGGCTATGACCGGTCGCCTCCAAACAGATCGGGTCGAGTGGCCAGATAGGCATCAAGGGCCTCGAGCGCACGGTCCGCATAGGCCTGGTAGCGGTCGCGCTTGCTGCGGCGCTTACCATCCTCGAGTGGCGGCACCAGGCCAAAGTTGACATGCATGGGCTGATAGCCCACGGTGGCAGGATCGGTCGCATAGCCCACGAGCGCACCCAGGGCGCCCACGCGCGGCAACTCGACGCCCGCAGCACCGATAGCCTCGGCATAGGTGTTGAGCGCCGCGAGCAGACCCGTCGCCACGGCTTCCATGTACCCCTCGGTGCCGGTGATCTGACCGGCCAGGCGCACGCCGGTACCGGGCACGGCAAAGGTGCCATCGAGCACGTGCGGGGCATCGACAAAGGTATTGCGGTGCATGACACCGTAGCGGAAGAACTCAGCGTTCTCCAGGCCCGGCACCATATGGAAGACGCGCTTCTGCTCGCCAAAGGTCAGGTTGGTCTGGAAGCCCACCAGGTTATAGGCGGTCTTCTCCTTGTTCTCGGCACGCAGCTGAATCGCCGCCCAGGGGCGACGTCCGGTACGCGGGTCGGTGAGGCCGACGGGCTTCATGGCGCCAAAGCGAATGGCATCCTTGCCGGTGCGTGCAACCTCCTCGGCAGGCTGGCAGGCCTGGAACAGATCGCCGCCCTCAAAATCCTTGAGCACCACGCGGTCGGCCGTGGTAAGCGCCTCGATAAAGGCCTCGTACTCCTCCTTATTGAGCGGAGCGTTGAGATAGTCGCCGCCCCCCTGCTCCTCGTAGCGCGACTGCGAGAACAGCACATCCATATCGAGCGTAGAGGCATCGACGATCGGAGCCGCGGCATCGAAGAACGCAAGAGCGTCGCCGCCGACGAGTTTCATGACCTCTTCGCTCAGCGCCGGCGAGCACAAGGGGCCGGCAGCAATGACCACGTGACCCTCGGGAATCTGCGTGACCTCGCCGTGAATGATCTCGATATTGGGACGGGCGGCAACCTCGGCCTCGACAAACTCGGAAAACCTGACGCGGTCGACCGCCAGGGCGCCGCCAGCGGGAACGGCCGCACGATGGGCGCAATCGAGCAGGACTGAACCCATGCGCTCGAGCTCGGCTTTTAGTAGGCCAGCAGCGGAATCTGGACGGGTCGACTTAAACGAATTGGAGCAGACGAGCTCTGCCAGGTGATCGGTATGGTGGGCCGGGGAGCTCACCTGGGGGCGCATCTCGCACAGCTTTACGGCAAACCCGCGGTCTGCCAGCTGGATCGCGCATTCCGAACCCGCCAGACCGCCACCGATAACCGTCACCTGATCGAACTGCATCTGCAAACACCTTTCTAATTGACACGTTTTCCATTGTGACCGAAGGGCGTCTGGGCGTGAAGAGCAAACTTTGAGGGCGCATACCTTCCATCCATCATGCGCTCGATAAGGCCCTCGAGTTCAAGCGAACCCAGGAGTTTGAGTACGCCGACAGCATCGAGCGAGACGAGCGCCGCGATGTCGTCGACCTTGAGCGGAGAGGCGATGAGCGCATGCATCACGGTCTGCTGTGTTGGATTCAGGTCGGCAATGCCGGGAGCATCGGGGCGCGAGTAGCGCAGGGTGCCGTATATGCGAGAGATAGCCATCTCGATGGACTCCTCGTCGACAATGCAGCAGGCACCGTTCGCAATGAGATAATTCGTGCCACGCGACTCGGGCGATAGGATCGACCCCGGCACGGCAAGAAGTTCGCGCCCCAAATCCATAGCAGCCTCGGCTGTAGAAAACGTCCCGGAAGGCATACCCGCCTCGGATACAAAGAGGGCTTGCGACAGGGCCGCGATCACGCGATTGCGACGCGGAAAGGCAAACTTGCGCGGACCCATGCCCCACGGAGAGATCGACACGACCGCGCCGCCCGTATCGAGCGTGCGCGTAATAAGCCCCGCGCTCGAACGCGGGTAGACCACGTCGGCGCCCGTCCCCAGCACCACGACGTGTTTGCCGCCGGCGTTGACCGCAGCCCAACCCGAGGCCTGGTCACAACCGACCGCACCGCCCGAAACTACCGTCACTCCCGCCTCAACCGCCACCTTCGCCGCAAGCTCTGCCACGGCAAGACCATACGGCGAGGCCTTTCGCGCACCGATGATGGAGAGCGCGGGCGTCGAAAGCGCCTCGGGGTTGCCGCGCACATAGAGCGTCTGAGGTACATCAGAAAGCTCCAAAACGGTCTCGGGATACAACGCGTCACCTGGATGCAGCTCGAAGGTCCCCTCAGCCATCATTGGTCCCTCCTTCCCTGGTACATCGCCGCCTCGAGCACGTGGTCCTGCGTCACCTGCTCGCTCTCGGCGACATCTGCGATCGTGCGCGCAATGCGAACAAGGCGCACGATGCCACGCCCTGTGAGATGCGTGCGCTTCGACAGGCCGAGCACACACTTCTCCGCCGCATCATCGAGCTCAAAGGTCGAAACGACGCCGTCAATGGACCGAGTCTCGTCATCCTCGGCCTCGGCATCCGCATCGTCCATGCGGGATTCGCGCCAGGCGCGAAAGGCGCGACCGCGCACAACGTAGTCACGTAACTCGGCCGACGACATGCCCTCCGCACCCTCGATAATCACTTGAGGGTCGGGACGGGTCACATCGATCATCATGTCGATACGGTCGGCCAAAGGACCGCGCAGTTTAGACCGATAGCGCTCGACCATCGCCGCCGAGCAGCGACACGGCACCTCGCGATCGCCCAAAAAGCCGCAGGGGCAGGGATTGCTCGCAGCCAGCAGCTGAAAGCGCGACGGGAAGGTAAAAGCCCCGTCGACGCGTACGATCCTCACGTAGCCGCGCTCGATGGGCTGACGCAGCGTCTGCAGCACGCCAGTGGGAAACTCGGCAAGCTCGTCCAAAAAGAGCACGCCGCCATGAGCAAGGCTGATCTCACCCGGGTGCACCGGGCGCCCGCCGCCGATAAGGCCTGCGGTCGAAATACTGTGGTGGGGACTGCGGAAGGGGCGGTGCCCCGCCAACAAGCCATCAATGTTCTCACCCAAAACCGAATGGATGCACAGTGCCTCCTGCTGATCCTCAACGGAAAGCTCGGGCAGGATGCCGGTCATACGGCGTGCGAGCATCGTCTTGCCCGATCCCGGAGACCCGATCATGAGCAAGCCGAGTTCTCCTGCCGCCGCAAGCGCCATGCCGCGTTTAGCGACTTCCTGCCCCAGCACGTCTGCATAGTCGAGCTCGGGCTCAAAGGTCGCCTCGACACCCTCGGAATCCAAGTAGTGCCGTGCGGCATCGCCCATGCCGTGAGCAAGCTGAGACAGATGGTCGATAAAGCCGCAATCTACGCCCGCGAGTGGCACATGCTGGTCGGACCTGCCGGCGATAAAAGACAGCCCCATGTCGCGAGCCAATAGCTGAAACGCCACCTCGCCCTTGACGGGAAGCACCGTACCGTCCAGACCAAGCTCACCTGCGATAAGGCAGCGATCGAGGTTGTCACGGGGAATCTGCTCATCGGCCGCTAGAACCGCGATGGCGATGGGCAGGTCAAAGCCGCTACCGGTCTTGCGGATATCGCCGGGTGCCAGGTTAACGGTAATGCCCGAGCGTGGGATCTCGAACCCGGCGGAGCGCATCGCACAACGAATACGACCACGTGACTCCATCACCTCCATACTCGGGATGCCGAGCATCTGGATGCCCGGGATGCCACCGGCAAGCGAGACCTCGACCGTGACGTGAATCGCCTCGACGCCGCGGATGCAGGCCGCGTGAACGGCAAACGTCTCGAACGCCATCACGACACCTGCCAATCGAACGCGTTGTACTGGTGCTCGATCTCGGCGATATGCCCGCCGCGAATGGTGACGCCCACGGCATCGAAGCGAATCGCCTTGAGCGGATAATGCTCCATGAGATAGCAGCTTGCGATGCGGCGGTAGCGGCGTTGCTTTTGGGCATCCACGGCCTCCTCGGGAAAGACCCGCGTGGTGCAATCCAGGGCGACGCGTCTCGTCTTGACCTCGGCCATCACAACGACATCGTCGAGCTCATCGAGCAGCACCAGGTCGGCCTCGCCCTCGGTGCAACGATAGCCCTGCTCCAGCAAGGTGTAGCCGCGCTCGTTAAAGTAGTCGATGGTGATCAGCTCGCCCAGCATGCCTAGCTCGCGGGGACTGAGTCCCTTGATAAACTCGGGCGTCATCGCCCCGGAGTCGAGCTCGCCGTTTTCCCAACGCTCCTTGAGCTGCTGCGTCTTGCTCTTTTTGCTTGCGGCACTCATGGGGTCTCCTTTCCCGCACACTGCATTGCCCCGATGATGAGGGCACCTTTCATGCGGGTAAGTACCGGAAGCAAACCAAAAGCTGACCAAATGCCGTCAAAAAACGGGCCGTACGCAACAATGGTGTTGCATACGGCCCGCTACCAGCAGGTTTATAAAACCCCAGAGGTCCATGTCTCCACAATTGGCCTAGAAAAGGCGCTCAGTCTGCAGAAAGTTTCCGCAAAAGCTCACGCGGTGCAGCGGACAAAGTCCATGTTTGCGAATGGCCTCGATGTGCTCGGGGCTCGCATAGCCCTTCGACTCGGCCAGATGGTACTCGGGATACTCGGCGTCGTACTCGACCATCATCTCGTCACGCGTGACCTTGGCCATGATGGACGCCGCGGCGATGCAGGCGATCTTGGCATCGCCCTTCACCACATCGCGCTCGTTAGGAACGGCGCCCAAGGGGTTGCCATCCATAAGCACGCAATCGGGCTCGAGCCCCGTATCGGCCACGGCGCCCGCAACGGCGGTACGGATAGCACGGGCCATGCCCATCTCATCGATATCCTTAGGCGCGATATGGCAAAAACCGATCGCCGTCGCCACCTCGGCAATCTTCACTGAGAGCAACTCGCGGCGCGCCGGCGTGAGCTTTTTGGAATCGTTGATGCCCCAGACGTGCGGCTCCATAGGAAGACAGACGGCGCATACCGTCAAAGGACCGGCCACCGATCCGCGACCAACCTCGTCGACACCAACGACCACCCCATCGCCGCCAAGCTCATGCATAAGCTCGTACATGCCATTGACGCGCTCGCGCTCGGCAAGCTCTTTGGAATGGCGTTTGAGGGCGCGTTCACAAGCCTTGATCACCTGCTGGCGCGGGTCCTCGCGATAATGCTCCACGAGGGCGGGGATCTCCTCAAACGTTGCGCTCGCCAGCTCTCCGGCAACCTGCGATGCCGAAACCGAGCTCGTCATATTGGCCATACCAGGCCCTCCTTGCATGCAAATCAGATAAAAAGAAGGGCCACCCGAAGGTGACCCTTGTGTCCAAACGAGTGGACAGACGCTGCGATCTTCTTAGCGCTTCTCGGGGATGCGAGCAGCCTTGCCCACCTTGTCGCGGAGGTAGTACAGCTTGGCGCGACGGACGCGACCATGACGAACGACCTCGAGCTTGGCGATCTTGGGGCTGTGAAGCGGGAAGGTACGCTCAACACCGACACCGAAGGACATCTTGCGGACGGTGAAGGTCTCGCGGGCACCGGCGCCGGCCATGCGGATGACGTCGCCCTGGAAGACCTGGATGCGCTCGCGGTCGCCTTCCTTAATGCGGTAGTGAACCTTGACGTTGTCGGCGACGCGAACCTGAGGAATGTCCTCGCGGATCTGCTGACGCTCGATTGCGCGGATGTAATCCATGTGCAATTCCTTACTCTTCTAGAGGTGCCGTACCACCTTGGCCGGCACGTAGTTGAACAAACGTATTCGAGTATACACGCGCGGGTTTCTGCTGCAAGAACAATTTTTTACGCAGACAAAAAGACAAAACCCGCACATGATAACCGCCCGTCTCACGAATGAGACGGGCGGCATGAAGGGGGCTACGCTAGGCGTCTAAACCCAAAACGTTAGGCGGAACGCTTGGCCTCGAGCTTGGCTTGAGCGGCAGCCAGGCGTGCGAGGGGCACGCGGTAGGGCGAGCAGGACACGTAGTCCACGTCGGCCACGTTAAACAGGCCCTTGATGGACTTGGGGTCGCCGCCGTGCTCGCCGCACACGCCAAAGTGCATGTCGGGGTTGGTGGCTCGGCCCTTCTCGACGGCCATGCGCACCAGCTCGAGCACCGCCGTATCGATGGTCTCGAAGGGATTGTCCTTCAAGATCTTCTTATGCATGTACAGCGGGATGAACTTAGCCTCGGCGTCGTCACGCGAGAAACCGAAGGTCGTCTGGGTGAGGTCGTTGGTGCCAAAGCAGAAGAAGTCTGCGTGATGGGCGATCTCGTCAGCGACCATGCAGGCGCGCGGCAGCTCGAGCATCGTGCCCACGGGAATATTGAGCTCGACGCCTTCTTCGACGGAAACCTCGGCGATCACGCGCTCGATAACCTCGCGGGTCTGAACATGCTCGGCCGTAATGGAAACGAGCGGGACCATAATCTCGGGGCGCGGGTCGACGCCCTCCTTGATAAGGCGGGCGGCAGCCGTGGCGACGGCGCGGACCTGCATGAGCGGCAGATCGCTAAAGACGACGGACAGGCGCACGCCGCGTAGGCCGAGCATGGGGTTCGACTCGACCATGCCGTCGATACGACGCAGGCGGGTGCGCAGGACGGCAAGCTCTTCCTCGCTGGCGCCAGCGGCTTCCTTCTTGGTGATGGCAACCTCGAGCTCGCGAGGATTATCCAGGAACTCATGAAGCGGCGGATCGAGCAGGCGGACGACCACATCGCGACCGGACATGGTCTTGAACATCGCCAGGAAGTCCTCGGTCTGAACCTTGAGCAGGTCGGCCAAGGCCTGCTGCTTCACGGCCTCATCGTCAGACAGGATAAAGCTCTGGATGATGTTCTTGCGGTCACCCAGGAACATGTGCTCGGTGCGGCACAGGCCAATGGCCTCGGCGCCAAACTCGAGGGCGAGCTCGGCATCCTCAGGATTGTCGGCGTTGACGCGCACATGGTTGGCATGGCCACAGGTCTCGTCCAGGCGAATCTCGTCGGCCCAGGACAGGATGGTGTCCAGGTCGCCGGTAAGCTCGGCGGAGACCAGGTCGACGGGACCATCGACGACGATGCCCTGGGTGCCGTCGATGGAGATGACATCGCCCTCGTGCAATACGCGGTCGCTGCCCTCGATGCGCACGACCTTCTCGGCGGCGTCGATGTGGAAGCGCTCAACGCCGCAGACGCAGGGCGTACCCATACCGCGGGCGATAACAGCGGCATGGCTCGTCTTGCCACCGTGGCTGGTCAGGATGCCCTCGGCGGCGACCATGCCCTTCAAGTCGTCGGGGTTGGTCTCCCAACGGACCAAGATAACCTTATGACCCTCGTTTGCGCGCGCGACGGCGTCATCGCTCGAGAACACGACCTCGCCCACGGCGGCGCCGGGGCTGGCGTTCAGACCGCTGGCCAGCGCCTCGTACCTCTTGGAAGCGTCAAACTGCGGGTGCAGGAGCTGGTCGAGTTGCGCGGGATCGATACGGCTCACGGCCTCTTCGCGGGTGATCAGGCCTTCCTCGACCATTTCGATGGCGATGCGCAGGGCGGCGGTGGCAGTGCGTTTACCCACGCGTGTCTGGAGCATCCAGAGCTTGCCCTGCTCGATGGTGAACTCGATATCGCACATATCGCGGTAATGGTCCTCGAGCGTCAGGAACACGCGCTCGAGCTCCTCACCTGCAGACTCGAGGCCCGGGGTGGCCTTGAGGTCGGCGATGGGCTCGGTGTTGCGGATACCGGCGACGACGTCCTCGCCCTGAGCGTTGACCAAAAAGTCACCGTAGAACTCCTTGGTGCCGTCGGCCGGATTACGCGTAAAGGCGACGCCCGTCGCAGAGGTCTCGCCCTTGTTGCCAAAGGCCATGGCCTGTACGTTGACGGCGGTGCCGAGGTCGTCGGAAATGCCATGCTGCTTGCGGTAGATGCAGGCACGCTCGTTCATCCAGCTGCCAAAGACGGCCTGGATTGCAAGGCGTAGCTGAAGCTCCGGGTCGTGCGGGAAAACGGGCTTGCCGTCAGCGACCTCGAGCTCGGGATACAGGGAGGCATCGACGTTCTCGGAGAAGATGCCCTTAAAGGTCTCGACGAGTTCCTGCAGGTCCTCGGCCGAAAGCTCGGAATCGACGCGAACGCCGGCGACCAGACGGGCCTGGGTCAGGGCGTTCTCGAACAGATCGGCGTCAACGCCCATGACGACATTGGAAAACATCTGGATAAAGCGGCGGTAGCTATCCCAGGCAAAACGCGGGTTCTGCGTCTGCGCGATGAGGCCCTGGACGGAATCGTCATTGAGGCCCAAGTTGAGGACCGTGTCCATCATACCGGGCATGGAGAACGGAGCGCCCGAGCGAACCGACACGAGCAGCGGATCGGAGGCGTCGCCGAGCTTCTTGCCGCAGCGGGCCTCGAGGTCCGCCTCGGCAGCAACGATCTCATCGAGTGCGCCTTCGGGCCAGACGTTGCCGGCACCGGAGTACTCGACGCAAGTCTGGCAGGTAATGGTAAAGCCACCGGGAACCGGCAGGCCGATGCGGCTCATCTCGGCAAGGTTTGCGCCCTTGCCGCCAAGCACGAAGTTCATGGACTTGTCGCCCTCAGTGACACAGGTGCCCTGGGCGTCGGTTCCAAAACGGTAAACCCTCTTGCAATCGCTCACGATACTTCCCCTTCCATGCACTTACGCGCACGACCGTGGTAACGAATCGACCCACCGGATGCGGGCCGTGAGGGAACTATACGGCGCGTTTTGGGCAGGCTTGAGCAGAGGGTGCGCGGTTTGGTAAACGTGCTAAAACTGGCGGTAAACGGTAGATAAAGGTGGTTACCTTATGAAGATACCACTGCAAGAGAAATGCAGGTCAGATGCAAGTTTCTTGCTAAATCGCTTTATCATTATCGTGCATTATTTTGAGGTAGTCTATTTAGGACGGGGCTTTTTAACTACTCCAATGAGCTAACTTTGCTGCACTCGACTGGCGGCGCGGCGGGCGCGGGCTTCTTGGATTTCCTCCAAGTGGCTAATGATCTCGGCAGCGCTTTCCTCGATGGCCTTGCCGTCGGTACGCACCACAAAGCAGCCTAGGCGCTTCATGAGGGCACGAGCTTCCTCGAGCTCGCTGCGCACGCTCTCGGGCTCGGGATAGGAGCCGGCAACGGCACGGGCGTAGTCATCGCCCAAGCGGCTATCGCGAATCTCGGAAATAACGTCGACGGTCGAAATCAGGCCAAACAAACGCATCGGGTCGACCTCGTAAATTGACTTGGGCGGCTCCATGCCATGGGCCAACGGAACATTGGCAACCTTGTAACCTTGAAAGGCCAAAAACATCGACAGCGGCGTCTTGGACGTGCGCGATACGCCCAGCAGCACGATATCGGCTCCCGAAAGGTCGTCGCAGCCGCGTCCATCATCGTGCTCAACGAAATATTCCATGGCCTCGATACGATGGAAATAGCGGTCATCGGTCCTGTGAATCACGCCCGCAACGCCTTTGGGCGGCACACCGATGAGCGACGACAGCACGGCGAGCGTCGGGCCGATCAGGTCGACCGAGCGAATATGCAGCATGCCCAGGTAATCGAGCACACGAGCACGTAGCGCCGGGTCGACGATGGTATGGAACACGGCGATATCGCGATGGTCGGCATCGACGCGCGGTCCCACAAATGACTTGACCTGCTCCACAGAAGTCACCTTAGGCAGGCGCAAAACACAAAAAGCCCCTTCATCAAATTGCCCGGACGCCGCAAGCACCACCTCACAAGCGGTATCACCGAGCGAGTCGGAGATAACGATAACGGTGGGACGAGCGGTGACCGGGCAATCCATGCGGGGCTCCTTTTGCGCTTACGCGCAGGCTGGCTTACTTTTTGCGGGCAAGCTCACCGATGTTGGCAATGCCGGAGAAAACGGCCTCGAAGCGGTTGAGCAGCTTAAGGCGATTATCGCGGAGCTGCTCGTCCTTGTCCATGACCATAACCTCATCGAAGAAGCGGTCGATGGGGGCGCGCAGGGCGGCAAGGGCGGCAAATGCGGCCGGGTAATCCTCGGCAGCAAGGGCGGCGTCGACAGCGGTCTGAGCAGCCTCGGAGGCATCGGCAAGCGCGAGCTCGACCTCGCCCATCAGGCTGCGGTCGTACTCCGCGCCCAGCTCGGGCTTGGAGATATGCGCGGCACGGGCATAGGCCGTCGCCAGGTTGTCAAAGGTCTCGGCGTCGTTCTTGCGAGCCTCGTCGAGGGCGGCGCAGCGGGCGAAGAAGACGGACGGGGCGATGATGTGCACCGCAGAGACGGCGGCAACGGTATCGGCCGGGATCTTCTCGTCGCGGGCCATGCTCACCAGGCGGCCATGGAAGAAGTCGCGAACCTGCTGGGCGACTTCGGCGGCGTCAAACTCAATGCCCTGCTCACTATAGAGCTCGAGCGCAAAGTCGATGAGCGACGTGGGGTCGATCGGCAGGCGGTCGCGCAGGATGTTGATGATGCCGATAGCGGCACGACGCAGCGCATAGGGGTCGGAGGAGCCGGTCGGGGGCTCGCCGATGGCAAAGATACCGGCAATGGTATCGAGCTTGTCAGCACAGGCCACGATGCAGCCAGCGGTGCCCTCGGGCAGATCATCGCCGGCAAAGCGGGGACGATAATGATCGCGGATAGCATGGGCGACCTCGTCGTTCTCCCCCATCGCGATGGCGTAGTAACCGCCCATCACGCCCTGCTGGCTCGTGAACTCGACGACGGCGTTAGACACCAGGTCGGCCTTGCACAGGTGAGCGGCGCGAGCCGCATCGGCGGCCAGATGGGCACCCAGGTGAGCCTCGCGGGCGATGGCGAGCGCGAGCTGCTCAATACGCTCGGACTTGGCGAGCACGCTACCGAGCTTCTCCTGGAAGGCGACCTTGGCCAGACGCTCGCGGAACTCGTCAGGGGAGATCTTCAGGTCCTCCTCATAGAAGAACTTGGCGTCGTCCAGACGGGCGCGCACGACGCGCTCGTTGCCGTCGATCACGCGCTCGGCGTTCTCGGGCTTGCTGTTGGAGACGACTACGAACTCACGCGTGAGCTTGCCCTCGCCGTCATAGATCGGGAAGTAGCGCTGGTTGGTGAGCATGGACTCGCAGATGATCTCGTGCGGGACCTTGAGGAACTCCTCATCGAAGGTACCGACAAGCACCGTCGGCCACTCGCAGAGGTTAATGACCTCCTCAAAGACCTTCTTAGGCGTGTCGACATGGCAGCCGGGGCGCGCAGCCTCGACCTCGGCGATACCGGCATGGATGGCCTCGCGACGACGCTCGGCAGAGAGCACGCCGGCGTCCTCGAGCACCTGCTCGTAGACGGCGGGGCTGGCGACCACATGGTCACCGGGGCCCAGAACGCGATGTCCGCGCGTGGTATTGCCACTCGTCACATCGGCAAACGACACGGGCACGACGTCCTCACCCAAAAGGCAGCAGATCCAACGGACCGGACGAACAAACGTAGCGTGCTCGTGGCCCCAGCGCTGGCTGCGGTAGTTGGGCCACTGCAGGCCGGCGATGGTCTTCTCGCACAGAGCGGTCAGAATCGGCGTAGCCGGAGCGGAGGGAATGTTCTTCTCGGCGAACACGTACTCGCGGCCGTCGGTGTCCTCGCGACGGACCAGGTCCTCGGCAGCCACACCGCACTTGCGGGCAAAGCCCTGGGCGGCCTTGGTGGCGTTACCGTCGGCATCAAAGGCAATGTTTGCCGCGGGGCCGCGCTTGACCTCGTGAACCTCGTCGGTCGCGGTGGCGACGTCGGCAACGAGCGCAGCCAGGCGGCGCGGGCTCGAGATCACGCGGACCTCGCCGTGGGCCAGACCGGCCTCGTCGAGACCCTTGGCGATCATGGTGCCAAGCTGCTTGACGGCATTGTTCAGCGGTGCGGAGGGCATTTCTTCCGTACCGATCTCAAACAGGAAATCCTTAGCGTCTGCCATGGCTTACGCCACCTCGCCTTTCTGGTCGGCATTCTCGTTGACTCCGGCGACCTCGGCCATGTAGGCCTCGCAGCACGCCTTGGCGACGGCGCGGACGCGCAGGATGTAGTTGGCACGCTCGACCGCGGACAGCGCGCCACGGGCATCGAGCAGGTTGAAGGCGTGGCTGCACTTCATGACGCAGTCGTACGCCGGCAGCGGCAGCTTGCGCTCCAGACAGGAGTGGCACTCGGCCTCGTAGTCGTCAAACTTCTGACGCATCATCTCGACGTTGGCGACCTCAAAGTTGTAGGCGCTGAACTCGCGCTCGTTCTCGAGGAACACGTCGCCATAGGTCATGGGCGTGCCGTCGGGCAGGTAGCTCCACACCAAGTCGTAGACGGAATTGACGCCCTGCGCATACATGGCGATGCGCTCCAGGCCATAGGTGATCTCGACGGGCACGGGGTCGACCTCGATACCGCCCACCTGCTGGAAGTACGTAAACTGCGTGACCTCCATGCCATTGAGCCAGACCTCCCAGCCAAGGCCCCAGGCGCCGAGCGTCGGGCTCTCCCAGTCGTCCTCGACAAAGCGGACGTCATGGTCGTTGGGGTCCAGACCGATAGCGGCAAGAGACCCCAGGTAAAGCTCCTGGGCGTTGACCGGAGAGGGCTTGATGAGCACCTGGAACTGATAGTAGTGCTGCATGCGGTTGGGGTTCTCGCCGTAGCGGCCGTCGGCGGGACGGCGGCAAGGCTGCGCATAGCAGGTGCGCCACTCGGCGGGACCGAGCGAGCGCAGCGTGGTCGCGGTATGGAAGGTACCGGCACCGACCTCGGAGTCATAGGGCTGCATAATGACGCAGCCCTGCTCGCCCCAGTACTGCTGGAGACGCAAGATGATGTCTTGGAAGGAAAGCGATGAAGCGTTCATGCCTCTAATATCCCCTCGTCGAAACGATTACACGGTTAGGTACTGTACTATAGCGGTTTTTAGTCGATAGCGCCGATGCGGTTGAGCGGCCAGTAGCGCACAAGCGCCACAGCGATCAAATCAGAGCGATCGACGGGACCAAAGTAGCGTGAGTCGGCAGAGTTTTCGCGGTTGTCGCCCATCACCCACACGCACCCGTCGGGAACGGTGTAGGGATAGCTTACCTGAGCGCCGGGCGCTTGGACCGAAAGTGGCCAGCTCATGCCCGTCGTATAGTCCTCGTCGAGCGCTTGGCCGTCAACGACCACCTTGCCATCCTGCAGGTCGACCGTCTGGCCGGCCGTGGCAATAACACGCTTGACAAGAACATCATGCTCGGAGGTGCCATCGGGGTTGTGAAACACCACGATATCGCCCTGCTTGACGGGCTGACCGAGCTCGAGGCTCACCTTTTGTGCCAGGATCTGGTCGCCAATCTCGATCGTGTCCTCCATAGAGCCGGTGGGCACCACAAAGGGCTCGACCACAAAGGTGCGGATCAGGAAGGTGGCCACGAGCGCGATCGCGATGACCGCGATCCACTCAAAAGCGCCCCTCAACGCGGAATGTTGCGTAGGAACCATACTCACTCCTCGCTCTGCGAATACGAAGCGTCAAGGATCTCCTGCGCGTAAGCGCGCTCCTCGGGCGTGAGCCGCGCCGTCTCGATCAGATCGGGACGCCAGCGGCAGGTGCGCTCGATGGCGTTCTTGCGACGCCAGGCATCGACCTTGGCGTGATCGCCGCTCACAAGCACCGGAGGCACGCCCTCGCCGTTGAACTCGGCAGGACGGGTGTACTGCGCGTACTCGAGCAGGCCTCCGTCCTCGGCGGTCGAGAACGACTCGTCCACATTGCTCATCTCGTCGCCCAGGGCGCCGGGAATCAGGCGTACGACGGCATCGGCAACGACCATGGCAGGCAGCTCGCCGCCCGTAAGCACGTAGTCGCCGATCGACAGACGCTCATCGGCATACGCATACGCGCGCTCGTCGACGCCCTCGTAGCGACTGCACACAAACAACAGGCGCTCACTTTTGAGCAGGCGCTCGGCCACATGCTGCGTAAAAGGCTCGCCACAGGGGGTAAAGAACACCACAGTGGGCTTGGGACCCTCTGCGCTAATGGCCTCGATGGCCTCTGCGATAGGCTCGACCTTCATGAGCATGCCCTGCCCGCCGCCGTACGGCTCGTCATCAACGGTACGATGACGGTCGTGCGTCCAGTCACGCAGGTTATAGGCCTTAAAATCAAAAAGGCCGGCCTTGCGGGCGCGGCCCAAAATCGATGTGGACATGACGGGCTCAAACATCTCGGGAAAGACCGAAAGGGTCTCAATCAGCATGTTGTCCTCCCTACTTGTCCATATCGATCAGGCCGTCCA
Source organism: Collinsella sp. (assembly GCA_031296755.1). Classification (GTDB taxonomy): domain Bacteria; phylum Actinomycetota; class Coriobacteriia; order Coriobacteriales; family Coriobacteriaceae; genus Collinsella. Next base: position 45,286 of record JAUMMZ010000022.1, on the reverse strand, counting down.
TAACGTGGACGGAAATTGTTCCTGTGTCGGGAAGATCGAGCACAACCTGCTCGATCGCGGGAATCAGCACCTCGCCGTACCGATCGCCCTCGACAACCCAAACATCGTTAGCGGGCGTCGACATGATCTCGACGATCGTGCCGAGCGAACCGAAGCGCCCGTCGACCACCTCGCGACCCATCAGGTCGGTATAGGCAGCGTCGAGCGAATCGAGCTCAAAATCGTCACGATTTGCCAGCACGTAGCATCCCGTGATACCCTCGGCGGCCGTCAAGTCGTCAATGCCCTCAAACGAGACCAGATCGCCATCGCCCGTATCGGTGACGGACACGACCGTGCAAAAGCGGTCGCGCTTGAGCGCCGGCGGCGTCAGGGCGACGCGCATACCCGGCTCTAATACAGAAGGAAGCCCCCGCAGCGGCTGCGCGAGGACCTCCCCCTTCCTTCCGTGCGGCTTGACCACACGGGCGATGTTTTTGTACTGGGACCTCAAGGTCCTAGCCCAGAACCTCTACCTCGACAGCAGTGTCGAGGCGAGCGGCCAGTGCACGGGCGAGCGTGCGAATGGCCTTGATGGTACGGCCACGACGGCCGATGACCTTAGCGACGTCATCCTCGGCGACCGAAACCTCAATCGTAGAGGCGTCGTCACCATCGATGACCTCGAGGCTCACGGAATCCGGGTCGTCGACGATCTGAACAACGAGATATTCGACGAGATCGGCGATGCGATCTGAGAGCATTGCCTCACCCTCGAGCTGTGCAGCGTCAACCTCAGGCACGATTTACTCCTCGGCGCCCTCAGCGGCCTCAGCGGCAGCCTTAGCGGCCTCGGCCTCTTTGGCGAGCTGCTTCTTGGACTTCTTGACGACGGTCTCGGTCTTCTCGCCCTCGTTGGCGGCCTTGACCAGAGCGGCGACGGCGTCGGTAAGCTGAGCGCCCTTGGACTGCCAGTCGGCGATCTTCTCGAGGTCGAGGTTGATGGTCTTGGGGGCGGTCATCGGGTTGTAGCGGCCAACCTCCTCGATGATACGACCGTCACGCGGGGCGCGGGAATCGGCGACGACGACACGGTAGTACGGACGCTTCTTAGCGCCGTGACGAGCAAGGCGAATCTTGACTGCCAAAGGAAACTCCTCCAACCAAGCAGCTTTAGGCTGCAACTACAAACAAACAGTTGAACATAATACGCCATCGACGCGGGCAGGTGAAGTCCGTGAGACCAACTTCTTCGGTTTAGTCGAGGGCAAATCCATATCTTAGACAAGAATTCGGGATTTGCAAGCACATACACGCACCCCACATGAGCTGCGCGGTATACTCATGACATGGAAAGACGCGAACATACATACGGTTATGAGGATGCCATGGGCGTCACGCCGCCTCCCTGGACGGGTCCGGCGGTGGGCCTCATGGACCTCGATGCGTTTTTTGCGAGCGTGGAGATGCTCGACCATCCCGAATGGCGCGGAAAACCGCTCATCGTGGGCGGAGACGCCGATTCGCGTGGCGTCGTGTCCACGTGTTCATATGAGGCACGTCGCTTTGGCGTGCACTCCGCCATGCCCTCGGCCGAGGCACGGCGTCTGTGTCCTCAGGCCATTTGGACGCACGGGCATTTTGATCGCTACCGCGAGGTGAGCGCGCAGGTCATGGCGATTCTTGCCGAGGAGACGCCGCGCGTGGAGCGCGTATCCATCGACGAAGCCTTTATCGATATCACACCGGGTCGCTTTGCGCCCGAAGACCCGTTGCTGGTTGCGCGGCGTATAAGCGACCGCGTGGCAGCGCTGGGAGTGACGTGCTCCATTGGTGTGGGCTGCAACAAGACGGTCGCAAAGATCGCAAGCGAGCGGGATAAGCCGTTTGGGCTGACCATCGTGCGCCCCGGAACCGAGCAGCGCTTTTTGGCCGCGCTGCCGGTATCTGCCATGAGTGGCATCGGGCGCTCGGCCGAGGAGCGACTGCGCCGCATGCGCATCTACACCCTCGGCGAGCTATCACGTGCACCGGAATCCACCTTGGCCTCTATTTTTGGCGTCAACGGCGAACGCATGCGCCAGCGTGCGCTGGGACTCGAAATCTCCGAAGTCACGAGTCTCGATGAAGAGCGCGAGGTCAAGTCGGTCAGCAATGAACGCACCTTTGCTAAAGATTTGACTGAGCGTGGGGATATTGAGGCGGCGATTGCGCTGCTGGGCGAGTCAGTGGGACGCCGTCTGCGCCGTCAGGGACTAACAGGCGCCACGGTAACGCTCAAGCTCAAGTATTCGTATGGAAACGGTCGCTCGGCACAGCGCCGGCTGCCTCATCCGACCGACGATGAGAACATCTTCGTGGCGGTTGCACTCGAACTGCTCGGCAACATCTGGCAGGAAGGAATGCACGTTCGCTTAGCAGGCATCGGCATGAGCGACTTCGACCACCAAGGCGGCATCCAGACCGACCTGTTCTGCGAGATCGATGACCGCGGAGCCCAATCCAGCGACCGCCGCGACCTCTCCGTCGCCATCGACGCCGTCCGAGACAAATTCGGCGACACCGCCCTTTCCTTCGGCCGCCAATCCCGCTTCAACGATTAATCGCCTTTGGGCAAAAAGAAAGCCGGGCAGGTGCGGAAAACCGCAACTGCCCGGCAATATGCGTGAGGGTAGCTAAAACCCCGTCTCAAATGAGCTACTAGAGGAGGTTGAGGGGGAGCTGGGGGGCGTCTCCCCAGAGTTTCTCGAGGCGGTAGAAGTCGCGGGCTTCAGGAGTGAAGACGTGGACGACAACCGAACCATAGTCCATGAGCATCCAGGTCTTCTGCTCGCGGCCCTCGATGGAGAACGGATGCTCGCCGCAAGCCGCGGCGACCTTCTCCTCGATCTCGTCGACGATAGAATCGACCTGGCGGTTGTTGGTACCGGTGGCAAGCACAAAGTAGTCGCACACATCGGAAAGCTCGGTCAGGTCGAGCACCTGAACGTCCTCGCCCTTCTTGTCGTAGGCGGCCTGCGCGGCGGCGCGGGCGACATCCTCGGCGGCGACACCGCTCGCGGACAGCGAGGCGGCAGTGCGGTCGGACGTGGCGGCGAAGCTCTTGTGCTCCACGCCTTCAAGAATCTGCTCGTCGGTCATGGTCTCGTCGGCCATGGAATACCTCTTTCTAGACAGCCCGAGCTAGCGCAGCTGGGCGTAATGGTTGTAAATCGTAATAGCCGTGGGATAAAGATAGCGCCCGGACTGGATCACATAGACCAAACCCTGCGCAAAACAGGAGAAGAACAACTCGTCGAGCGTCGACTCCCCCACCATCTTGCGCAGCGCATGGGCATAGTCGCCATGACGGTTGGGCTCGATGGCATCGGCCACAAAGACCACCATATCGAGCGGCGTCATGTCGCAGGCACCCACGGTGTGACGGTCGACAGCCTGGAAAACGGCCGGCGACAGCTCGGGAAAAAGCTGCGGAAGCTCATAGGCGGCAACAGGGCCATGCAAAAGCGGCGTCGCGGCAGAAGGAGAGCCGGCAATCTTAATGCCGTAATGCAGAGCGCGCGTGACCAGCTCGTCATCGGAAAGCACCTTGTTCCAGTCGTGGATCAAGCCGGCGGCAGCGGCATCAAAGCGGTCGACGCCGTAGACCTCGGCCAGATGAAGTGCGGTCTCGGCAACGCCCAGCGAATGCACATAGCGCTTGCGCTTATCCTTCATGCGAACATCGAGCAGCTCTTGAATGCGCTTGAGCAGCGCGCGCTCATCGCCCTCAAACTGATCCTCTACCGACAACGTAGACCCCCATCACTCAAAATCTTCTTGGCCCAAATCGGCATATAGCCTGCGTTTGCGAATGTAGCCGAGCACGGACTCGCTCGTAAGATAGCGCACGCTCATACCGCGGGCAACTCGCTTACGAATGTTCGTCGAGCTGATCGCCAGCGCCGGAATCTGAATATAGCGCACGTCGAACGGCAGCCCCGACTCTTTGATTCGGGCACGCGCCGTATCGATATCAAAGCCCGGTCGCGTCGCCGCAATAAAGGTAGCAAGCTCAGCGATTCGTTCGGCATCATGCCAGGTCACAATATCGATAATCGCGTCGGCGCCCGTAATAAAGTAGAGCTTTACCTGCGGCGGGTAAAAGTCGCGAAGGGCATGAAGCGTATCGGCCGTATAGGTTACGCCCGGGCGGTCGATCTCGAACCGGCTCGCCAAAAAGGCCGGGTTCGCAGCGGTGGCGAGGACCGTCATGGCATAACGGTCCTCGGCAGGCGTCACCGGCTTGTCAAGCTTAAAGGCAGGAGAGCCCGCCGGCATAAAGAGCACAGCGTCCAAGTCGAGCGACTCGCGCGCCTGCTCGGCGGTCACCAGGTGCCCGTAATGGATGGGATCAAAGGTGCCACCCATAATACCGAGCCTAAACTCCTGCCCGTCCTCTAGAGGAAGCTCGGGCAAACCGATTCCACCGCGCAGCGACATGGCTTACTCGCCCTCCGGTGTCTCGGTATCGTCCGCGGCATCCGCCGCATCAACAACCTCGACGCCCTCATCCGCAGCATCGGTCACGTCAATGGCCTCAACGGCAACGTCCTCGCCAGCATCCTCGAGCTCCTCGTACTCCGAGAAGTCCTCAGCGCCCTCAAAGTCAAAGGCGCGCTGGCAAATGCGAACCTCGTCGCCCGCACGGCAACCGGCCTTCTCGAGCGCATCGTCAACACCCATACGCGCAAACTTATGCTGCAGGTAAATGACGGCTTCCTCGTTTTCCCAATCGGTCTGGATGACCATTCGCTCGATGGCACGACCGACCACGCGGAAGGCACCGGGCTCTTCCTGGACAATGCGGAAACGCTTCTCTCGCTGCAGGCGACGGCGCTCCCATTCATCGTCGCGCAGGTCGACCGGCTCATCGGAGACCGCCAGCTCGGCGCGGAGCTTGGCCACCTGCTCACCCACGGCAAGCATCAGCGTGTTGAGGCCGGCGCCCGTCACGGCAGACACGGCAAAGAACATATGACCATCGTCGAGCGCTGCGCGCTTGAGGTCGGCAATCTTATCGGCCGTGCCCGGCGCGTCGCACTTGTTGGCAACGACAATCTGCGGACGCTCCGAAAGCTCGGCACCATACTGCTCGAGCTCGCGGTTGATGATGCGATAGTCCTCGACCGGATCGCGATCCTCAAAACCACCCGTCATGTCGACGACATGCATGATTAGGGCCGTACGCTCAATGTGGCGCAGGAACTGGTGACCCAGGCCACGGCCCTCGCTCGCGCCTTCGATAAGACCGGGGACGTCGGCAACGACGTAAGAATATTCGCCGGCACGCACCATGCCGAGGTTCGGCACGAGCGTGGTAAACGGGTAGTCGGCGATCTTGGGACGGGCGGCACTCATGCGCGCGATGAGCGATGACTTACCCACCGAGGGAAAGCCCACGAGCGCGGCATCGGCCATAAGCTTCATCTCGAGCTCAATCCAGTGCTCCTCGGCCGGTTCACCCAGCTGAGCGAACGCGGGCGCGCGGCGCACCGACGTCACAAAGTGCGTGTTGCCCAGGCCGCCGGCACCGCCGGGCGCCACGACTACGCGCTCGCCATCGTGCACCAGATCGGCAATCTCGAACATCGGGGTCTGCGTCTCGGGGTCGAGCTCGCGCACCACGGTACCCATAGGGACCTTGAGAATCAGGTCCTCGCCGCTCTTACCGTTACGACGGGCACCCTGCCCGTGCGTGCCGCGCTCGGCGCGGAAGTGATGCTTAAAGCGGTAATCGATCAGCGAAGACAGCTGAGCATCGGCCTGGATGACGACATTGCCGCCACGACCGCCGTCGCCGCCATCGGGGCCGCCCTTGGGGACAAATGCCTCGCGCCTAAACGACATGCATCCGGCTCCGCCGTCGCCGCCGCACACGTTAATGCGGCTGATATCGGTGAACTGTGACAACAGAATCGCCTCCTACAAAAAGAGGGAGACCCTTGAATCCTAAAACTCAAGTGCCTCCCACATATGTGCTCTATGAAGGGTGAATTACGCGTTCGCGAGCGGGCGTACGCTGACCCTGTGCTTGATACCCTTGTGGAACTCAACGGTACCGTCGACCAGCGCGAACAGCGTGTCGTCCTTACCACGGCCAACGTTCTCACCCGGGTGGATGTGCGTGCCGTGCTGACGGACGAGAATCGTGCCCGTGGTTACCGTCTGGCCGGCATAGCGCTTCGTGCCAAGGCGCTGACCGCGGGAGTCACGGCCATTACGGGAGGAACCGAGTCCTTTTTTGTGTGCCATTGTGTATACCTACTCTTTCGTTACGAGTGTAATCTACTCGGCGACGGGAGCCTCGGCAACAGCCTCAGCCTCTGCCTTGACAGCCTTCTTGGCGCGGGAGGTAGCCTGAACCTTTACGATCTTCAGCTTGGTGAGCTGCTGACGGTGACCCTTCAGACGACGATAGCGCTTGCGCTTGTGGAACTTGAAGACCAGCTGCTTCTCGCCCTTGAACTGCTCAACGATCTGAGCGGTAACCTTGGCCTTGGCCAGCTTGTCGGGATCGGTGACGATCTTCTTACCATCGTTGAGGAAGATAACCGGCAGGGTGACCTTGTCGCCCTCATTGCCCTCGATCTTCTCGACGGTGATGACATCGTCGGTGGCGACCTTGTACTGCTTGCCGCCCGTGTTAACGATTGCGTACATGTTTACTTGCCCTTCATGCATCAGTTAGTGCAACAGCCGAATATAGTAGCAGGCGAAAATACCCCCGTCAACGAGTATGTGGAGCAAATCCACAAGTTCGCACAGGTATGGGGCTGACGAGTCGGCCCTCGTCGTCCTCGCATGCTTGATTCTGACGCTCGACATCGTAGGAGCAGATGGTCACGAGGTCTTGCATACCGGTGGAAACAATAGGTGCATCCACGCCCGGGGTCAAGCCCTGCAACAAAACATCAGCAGCGGAAAGCAAAATTTCCGGACGCATGGAGCCCTCGTTGTCAGCATGGGTGTCGAGCATGAGCACCAAATGATCCGGGCGCTCCCCCGCCGTGAGCTCATAGCCCACGAGCGTGTGATCCAAATCCAAGCGCTTGCTCTTTTTTCCGCGCGCGTAGTCGATGCCATGGCCCGCGCGCAGCGTGTCGATCGCACGATGCACCTCGTCGGCGCTTACGGGCGCCTCGGGGTCCAGATGCAGGTCGATGCGATACGACAGGCGCGTGAGCTGCGCCGTCAACGCCGGCGTGCGCACGTCGATGTACGCCGCCTCGATGGGCGCCAGATCGGCCGGAGACGCCGCAGCCAGGCGCCCAAACGCCTCGTCGAGCGCCACGAACTCGGTCATAAACAGGTCATACCACTCACATGTCGACGACGTACCCACCGGTAGCGCCGAAGAGAAGCCCACGCGCATGTGCGGAGAGAAGCCCTGCGTGACGGCATAGGGAAGTCCCGCACGGCGCACGATGCGCTCAATGGTATGGATCACTTCGAGATGGCCCAGGTACTTAAGGCGATCGCGCTTGCCATAGCGAACACGAAGCCTAAAGAGCGAGGGGTTGTCGGTCAGGCGCTCACTCATGCGCGATCACCCATCAATACATTCTTGGCGTGGAGCGTGGGGCAGATCCCGCAGCCGGTACACGACGTGCGGGTGCAGTCGGGAGTCGTGATGCCCTCGAGCGAGCGACGGTACTCGCGCTCGAGAAAGCCGCGTGTGCAGCCGGGGCTCACGTGCTCCCACGGCAGGCGCCAGTCCAACTCGTAGGGCAGGTGCACGAGCTCATTGAGGTCGATGCCGTTTTTGGCAGCAGCCTCCTTCCAGTTATCGAGCGAGAAATGCTCTACCCAGGCGTCAAAGCGAGAGCCCGAGCGCCAAGCGTCGATGATGATGGGCGTCATGTCACGACCGGCGCGGGACAGTGCGGCCTCGATGAGCGAGGTCTCGGCATCGTGGTAATGAACGCGGACGGCACGGTTGCGAACGCTCGTGATAAGCAGCTTCTGGCGACGCTTGACGTCGTCGTAGTCGAGCTGCGGGCACCACTGGAACGGCGTGGCAGCCTTGGGGATAAAGACCGAAACCGAGATGGACACCGAGATCGAGCCGCGACGAGCCTTGGGCACCACGGAACGACCGAGCTCCAGCACGTGATCGGCCAGATTGGCGATGGCCACGATGTCCTCGTCGCGCTCGCCGGGAAGGCCCATCATAAAGTAGAGCTTCATGCGGTTCCAGCCGGCCTCGAAGGCCGCCTTGGCCGCACGGTCCAGGTCCTCCTCGGTCACGTTCTTGTTAATGATGTCGCGCATGCGCTGGCTGCCGGCCTCGGGCGCGAACGTCAGGCCGCCCTTCTTTTCGCCGGCAACCGACTCGGCCATATCCACGCCAAACGAATCCAGGCGCTGCGACGGAATAGACACGCGAATACCCGTATCCTCCAGGCGACGGTTGAGCCTGCCGAGCACGTCGCGAATGCAGGAGTGGTCGGTCGTGGAGAGCGAGGTCAGCGACACCTCGTCATAGCCGGTCTTTTCCAGACCCTGAATCACCGACGAGACGATCTGGTCGGCCGAGCGCTCGCGCACCGGGCGATACGTCATGCCGGCCTGGCAAAAACGACAGCCGCGGGCGCAGCCGCGCAGGATCTCGATAGACAGGCGGTCGTGAACCAGCTGTGCATAGGGCACGCACGACTGCGACAGCGGATTCGTGGCGCCGAAATCCTCGACGACGCGCTTGTAGACCACGGTCGGCGCATCCTTGCCCTCACGCGGCACGGTGTAGCCATGCGGCGAGCAGGGCTCGTCGTGACGAACCTCATAGAGCGACGGCACGTAGTTGCCGGCAATGGATGCAAGCTGCTCGACAATCTGCGCGCGCGGGACCCCTTCGTCACGCAGGCGGCGATGCAGCTGGCAGGTCTCGAGCAGCGATTCCTCGCCCTCACCGATGAGGATGGCATCGAAGAAGGCCGCGTACGGCTCGGGGTTGTACACCGAGGGACCGCCGGCGATGATGATTGGGTCGTCTTCACCTCGGTCGGCCGCTAACAGCGGAATGCCAGCGAGGTCCAAAGCCTCGAGGAAGTTCGTCACCGCCATCTCGTGCGGCACATGCAGACCGACGATATCAAACGAAGCGACCGGCGCTGCACCCTCGAGCGATAGCAGCGGAATACCCGCCTCGCGCATGGCGTCGCCCATATCGGGCCACGGCACATAGCCGCGCTCGCAGGAGATGCCCTCGGCCTGGTTAAGGATGTTGTAGAGGATGGCGATGCCCTGGTTGGGCAGACCGACCTCGTACACATCCGGATAGATCAGGCAGCAACGGTAGTCGGCATCGGCCTTGGAAAGCGTGCCCCACTCGTGATCGATATAGCGACTCGGCTTCTCGACCTTGGCGAGCAACGGCTCAATTAAATGAAAACAGTCTTGGTATGCAACGCGCAACGGAAAACCCCTAAGCAGCGAGATCGGATGCGTCTTGGTAGGACGCCATAGGACGGGTAGCGCCCGCGACCGTGGTCACCAGATCGCGAACGCGGGAGAACGTGGCAGTGACCACCTCGTTGGCACGGCTGTAGTCGACATCGCGCTCGTAGAGCGAAACAAGCGCACGGCCCATGCCGTAGGTGCCCGCGGCAGCAGTGAGCGCCTTGACGGCAAACCCAATATGCGGCGTCTGTTTGACGAGCGCGCGGGTGACCGCGCGGATCACAAGACCGCCGGCAAGCACGCCCGCGACCTCGTAGCCGCGCTCAGGCTTAATGCCGCGTCCAAAGACGGCAGCGAGCTCAAAGAGCATGCCCACCTGCGCCAGCGCCATAACGGGATAATCGGCGCCCGGCAAAAACACCAGCGCACCGGTCGCCATATTGGTGAGCGCGCACGAGGTGATGATACGATTGGCCGCCGCGATGCGCATGAAGGCAAAGTTCGCCGCAAAAGCCGTTTCCTTGTCGGTGCGATCGAGAATCCAGCGAGCAAGCGTCTCGAGCAGATACGTCTTATCGGTTGCCGCCACCACGCCGAGCATGGGCGTGGACTCCTCGATAAACGGCACCTCCACAGCAGACTCGGCAAGCACGCACACGGGCGCGCCGGCGATCACGAGCTCCTGCACGGCACTCTCCAAGCGGTCGGAACCACACGAGAGCACCAGCACCACATCGGTATCGGTCTTTGGGGCAATTCGCTCCTCCCCCAGACGCTCGACGCGCACAATGCCCGAGGTCGTCTGCGGCACAAAGGCGTCACGCACCGTCTCGGCCAGAAAGCGCGAGGCGGACGAATCCAGATAGACCGAGACGCGCACCGGCGTATCGGAATCCTTCTTAACGGACGCGCCCATCTTAAAAGCGCGGGTCAGCTTATCTACGGGAATTTTCATAGCAAACCCCTCCAGCGGTTACGCGGCGCCCGAACGATGCCGCCATATGGATTGTACGATACCCACCGTCAGCAGCTGAATCATCATCGAAGACGAACCGAAGCTAATAAACGGGAGCGGAATACCGGTAATCGGCATCATGCCGATGCACATGCCGATGTTTTCGAAGGTCTGAAACGTCCACATGCCAACGATGCCCACGCACGACAGGCGCAGGAACAGCGACTCACACTTAAAGGCGACGCGAATCGTCGAAAAGATCAGCAGCACGTAGAGACACAGAAGCAAAAAAGAACCGCAAAAGCCAAAGGTCTCGGACAGGAAGGCGAAGACGAAGTCGGTGTGGAACTCAGGCAGAAAGCCGCCGGCCGACTGCGTCGCATGACCCAAACCCTTACCAAAGAAGCCGCCCGAGCCAACGGCGATAAGCGACTGCTGCAGGTTGTAGGCATCGTCCGAATCGGCATTATCGGGGTCGATAAAGACCGTCAGACGGTTCATCTGATACTGCTTGATGAGCACATCGTGGCCGAGCAGCGAATCAAAGACCGAATCGAGCGCCAGGACGAGGGCCACCAGGCCCACGAGCAGGGCCAAGGTCGACAGCACCCATTCGCGGCGTGCACCGCTCATACAGATGACGATGGCGCCCGAAACCAGCACGACCAGGCCCGAGCCCAGGTCGCCCATGGCAACGACGGCCAAAAACGGAATGGACAGCATGCCGCAGAGCTTGACGTAGTCGCGAACGGTATCGATGCGACCGTTATACTGCGAGCCAAGCGTAGCAATAAAGAAGATGGTGATGAGCTTGGCAAGCTCAACCGGCTGGAATGTCAAGCCGATACCGGGAATCTTGATCCAGCCCGTCATGCCCAGACCGCCCGTATAGGACAGGCCCGGAATCTTGGGCGAGAAGATCACGATCAGGTCGATGACGAGCAACGCCGTCGAGAAATTGGAAATACCGCGCAAGTCGGTACGCCAGACCAACACCGCCAGCACCGCCCCGATGCCGATTCCCAGCAGATGGCGTGAGAACGAGGCATCGGCCTTAAACTGCGAAGCCGACCAGATGATGATGGCACCGTAGGCGACGAGCGCCACAGTAGCCACGAGCACACCGATATGCACCTTTTGGCGAAACGTGCCGCGCGAGGCCGAAAGTTGCTTGTTGACGCGGTCCAGGCTGCTGCGAGAGCCGGTCTTGGTTGAACGGAACAGATCCGCCGGAGAAAAATCCATCGCAACCTCCTATCGAACCGAAGAATCGCCCGAGGCCGAAGAGGTATCGGGCTCGTCATAAATCACGCCGAGCACGTCGCGCACGACATGCATCGCGGTATCTGAGCCGCCGCCGCCCTGCTCCAGGACGGTAGCGATGACATACTTGGGATCATCGGCCGGTGCATAGGCGCAGAACCACGCGTATTCATCCTCGCCGCTTTTCTCGCCCGTGCCCGACTTGCCGTATACCTGCGGCGTCAGGGTGCCAAAGTGAGCCGCCAGGGACGTCGATGCCGTGTAAATCACGTCGTGCATGCCGTTGCGAACAAGAGCCAAATCCGAATCACTGTTGATCTTGGCCTCCAGGCGCTTCTTCTTGCCCTTGCCGTTGTACTTATAGGCATCGCCGTCGCCATCGCGCGACACGGCAGACAAAAACACGTGAGGCACGTACTGTTTGCCGCCGTTGGCAAGACCCATATAGGCACACGCCATCTGTAGGGGCGTCACCAGGATGTCACCCTGACCGATGGCAATGTTGGTCATATCGCCGGCATTCCACTTGCGGTCCTCGGCAGAGGCGTCGGTGAAGTACGACTCTTTCCACTCGGCATCGGGAATACGGCCCGCGCCCTCACTCGGCAGATCGATACCGCAGGTCTTGCCTAGGCCCCAGCGACGAAAGACCTCCTGCAGGCCCTCGGGATGTTGCTCGTCATAAAAGAACGCCTTGCCCATGTCGTAGAAGACGGGGTCGCACGAGTTGGCGATACCCGACTGCAGCGTCATGGTGCCGTGGCCGGAATGCAGCCAGCAGTACTTGCCCCACGACTTGCCCAGACCCGTCCAATAGCCCGTGCAGTTGGTCGTCTGCCCCGACGTGTAGGTTCCAAACTCAAGACCGGCCAGCGCCGAGAGCGGCTTAATGGTCGAGGCCGACATGTACTGTCCGCTAATGGCGCGGTTGAGCAGCGGGTGCGAACCCTTGTCATCATTGAGCTCGGTCCACACGTCATTTGAGACGCCGCCGATAAAGACGGACGGATCGAACTTGGGCTGGCTCGCCATGCCCAGGATCTCGCCATTGTTGGGATCGAGACACACCACAGCGCCGTTGCCGGCATTGCTGTAGCCAGTGGTCTTGGCAAGCTCGATAGCGCTCGCCAGTGCCGTCTCACAGGCCTGTTGGATCTTAAGGTCGAGCGTGAGCTTAATGTCGGAGCCGGCCTTCGCGGGCACGGCGCCGGCCTGACCGGTCACATTGCCCGAGGCATCGACCTTGACGGTCTGCTCGCCACGAATACCTTGCAGCAGGTTTTCGTAGTAGCTCTCAACGCCCGCCTGGCCCACGATATCGCCCGACTGGTACGTAATCTTGCCAGCAGAAGCATCATCATCGCCAGAGGTTTTCTTATTCTGGGCCTCGAGCTGCTCGGAGGTAATGGTGCCGGTATAGCCCAAGATATGGCATGCCGTCTCGCCATATGGATACTGGCGCTCGGTACGCTCGGCAATCTTGACGCCCGGGAACTCGCCGGCGTGTTCCTTGATATAGGCAACCGTGGAGCGACGGACGTCCGTCGCGATAGTATGCAGGCTCTGGGCGCCCTCTGTATTGTCCTGAATATTGCGAAGGACCGCCACGTAAGGCATTCCAAGCACGTTGGCAAGATGGCGAACCAGAACCTCATCCTCGGCAAGGTCGCGGTAGGCCACGACAGCAAGTGAGGGACGGTTCTGGACAAGCGCCACGCCATTGCGGTCGAGGATGCGGCCGCGTACAGCGGGAGTGGTAACGGTGCGAGTCTGATTGCTATTGGCCTGCTTCTCGTAATAGTCCGACGAGACCATCTGCATGCCCCACAGCTTGACGGCGAGCGCCGCAAACATCGCGCCCACACCCGTGGTGAGGATGGAAAAGCGGCCCTTAAAGGCGGTCGCCGCGGTATTGCCCTCGCCCTCGGTGGCGCGTGGGGCCGTTCCATGCTGCGTATCGTAGGTAAAACGGGAATCGCCACGACGCATGATGACCAGCGCGACCACGATGGCCACAACCAGCACGATACCGGCGATAATAACCGTCAACTGGGAAGACATCTACGGGCCTCCCCTATTTGAGCTTGCGGGTCTTGGGCTTAAAGCGCATACCCGTCTGGCGTCCGCCACGTGCGGAGAATCCATAGCCGGACTGCGGCACGACGCCGGACATCAAAAACGGAATGGCAACCAGACCCGTCAGGATCGAGGACGGCAGCGCATGGCCGAAGATCGCCACGACAAAGCTCGTCTCCAAACCCATAAACAGCAAGATGATGCTGTAGATCACATTAATGACGAGCGCAAAGGCGCCCACAGTGACGCCGCGCGCACTCGGGGTACCGCCCGTCTGACCGACGGCGCTGTGCACCAGGGCAAAAGAACCCACGGTCAGCAGGAGCGACATAACGCCCACCGGCACGGCAGCGGACAGGTCATAGAACAAGCCGCTGCAAAAACCGCACACGACGGCACGGGTCGGGTCGCCCGAGAACACGCTTAGGCACACCAGGATAATCATGAAGTTGACACGACCGCCCGCAATGGAGATCTGCGGTGCCAGGCCTGCCTGCAGCAGCACGCACACAATGGCGGCGATTACAAACGTGCGGGAGCTCATCCCCTGCTCGTGTAGATCCATGGACATGCCCCCTATTCGCTCGAGCCGGAATCGGTCGTCTCGGACGTGTCGGAACTGTCATCCGAGCTCTCGTCCTTCGTCTTGGTCGCAGCATCGCGCGACGTTCCCTGCGGCGTGCTGTTGGCCGTGCTCACGTCCTCATCCGAGGCCGACTGTTCGTCGGTCAGCGAGGTGATGACCAGCACTTCCTCGTTGTTCTCGGCCGTGGTCTGGGCGCGCACCACAATGGTGTAGTACACATCGTTTGCCGATTTCTCGACCGACGAGACGGTGCCGAGCGGTAGACCCTTGGGGAACACGCCGCCAATGCCCGAGGTCACGATGATGTCGCCAACCTTAACATCGGAGTCGACGCTCACGTACTCAAGACGCAGCGTGCCGTCAGCCTGACCCTGCAGCATGCCTTGGGCGCGCGTGTCCTGCACCATAGCGGACACGCCCGAGTTCTCGTCGCCAATCAGGCGCACGGTGGACGTCTTGGCCGAGACTTCGATGATCTGGCCGATAACACCGGCAGAACTCGTCACAGGCATGTTGATGCTAAGGCCGTCGGCAGAGCCCTTGTCGATGGTGACGGTCGAGGTCCAGGCATCGCCCGAGGCACCAACGATACGAGCTGCGGTCGATTTGAGGTTGTAGGTCGACTGCAGGCCGACCAGCCCCTCCAGACGCTCAGCGGTCTTTTGAGCCTCGGAGAGCTCAGCAACCTTAGAGGTCAGTTCCTCGTTTTGTTTTTTGAGCTCGTCGAGCGTGTCCTGCGACGCCGTAAGGTTAGAGAACACGTTGCCGATCGCATTGAAGGGAGCCGCCACAGCCGAACCCACAAAGCGCACCGGCGAGGTAATCGTCGTTACGCCCGAACGCACGGCATGAATCGGTCCCGCCTCGCCCTCGCGGATGTAAAACGTGAGCAGCAACACCGAAATCAGGCTGAAAACAATCAACGGGCGCATACCCGTTGATTGTCGCTTGGTATTCAGATTTGTGGAGAAACCCGAAGATCGTGCCAAATGGAATCCACCTTTTGGAAATTAAGCATTGGTCTGGACGAAGCCGCCATCAAACGCATTGGCCTCGAGCACGCGGGCGCAGCCGTTAACGACGTTATCGAGCGCCGTAGGACTGACGTTGACCGAAACACCGGTCTCATCGCGCAGGCGCACGTCGAGACCGCGCAGCAGCGCGCCGCCACCAGTCAGCAAAATGCCGTAGTACATAAGGTCCGAGGCAAGATCGGGAGGCGTAGCGTCGAGTGCGTCCTTGACGGCCTTGGCCATCTCGTCGAGTGGCTTGTTGAGTGCGCGACGAATCTCCTCGCTCTCGATGCGCACGGTCTTGGGCAGACCAGTGATCACGTCGCGGCCGTTGACCTCGACATCGAGCTCGTCCTTGAGCGGCACGGCGGAGCCGACCTTGATCTTGATGTCCTCTGCCGTACGCTCGCCGATGGCCAGGTTGTAGGCATCACGAACGTGCGTGAGGATGGCCTGATCGAACTCGTCGCCGGCAATACGGATGGACTGCGAGACGACGATGCCGCCCATAGCGATAACGGCAACCTCGGTGGTACCGCCACCGATGTCGATGACCATGGAGCCGGTGGGCTCCTCGACGGGCAGGTCGGCGCCGATAGCGGCAGCCATGGGCTCCTCGATCAGGTAGGCCTGGCGAGCGCCGGCCTGGATCGTGGCCTCAAATACGGCACGCTTCTCGACCGACGTGACGCCAGAGGGAACGCAGACGACAACGCGCGGACGCGGGGTCCACGGATAGCGCTTCTCGGAAGCCTTGTCGATAAAGTAGCGAAGCATGGCCTCGGTAACATCGAAGTCGGCGATGACGCCGTCCTTCAGGGGACGAACGGCCACGATGTTGCCGGGCGTACGGCCGAGCATGCGCTTTGCCTCGATACCGACCGCCAGGATGCGCTCGTCGTTCTTGTCGATGGCGACAACAGAGGGCTCGCGGATGACGATGCCCTTGCCGCGCACGGAGACAAGCGTATTTGCGGTGCCGAGGTCGATGGCAAGATCGCCCGCATAGCTACCGAAGAACATATCCATCAAAGAAAACAACGCAACTCCTGATGTGTTGGATGATTGCTGGAAAACTACTAGTTCATGATACTAGCGCAAGCCCGGCACCTCACTTGCGGTGAAGCGCCGGGCAAAGCTAAATCCCATAAGGTCACTACTGGTTGTCAGCAGCCGAGAAATCCATATCGAGCGAGGAAACGGCCCAGCCGATATGGTTGTCGGAGCGCACGAATTTGACGGTGTACTCCTGCTCGCCGCCCTTGGACAGCGATGCCTTCACCTTGGCGGTCGTCTCGGTCATGGACTGATCCATGCCCTCGACGGACACGGTGGCACCCTGCGGAATCGAGGAGATGATCATAGACTTGGCGTCCTCGGACAGGCTCGATGCAAGGCAAGACTCGGCCTTTGCGGTGTCACCGTCGCCGGCAGCCTGGAACAGATCGGTGATAACCGACTCCTGCGAGGGGAAGCCAAAGCCGCGCGTGTAGGCAAAGCCCAGACCGCCCGCAGCAATCAAAATGAGCAGAAGCAGCACGATGAAGACTTTGAGACCCGTGTGGCGGTGGCGACGACGGACCTTGGCCTGCTTACGATCCTGACGGTCCTGCTGGACCATCTCGGACTCGGACAGCGTAAAGAAGCCGGTGTCCGAGGGATCGGGCATAAACTGACCGGTCGCGCCCGTAGGATCGAGCGGATCGACGGCAGGAGCGTCCATCGCGGGCGCCGGAGCCGTGGCCATAGCCGTCTGGGCAGACAGTGCGGCAAGCGAATCATGCACGCGGGCAAGCTCATCGGCCTGCTCGGAAGTGAGCTGGTAGATGCCATCGGCAGTAGCGGCGTTAAAGGCGTCGAGTGCGTCGGAGGGACGGCCGGCGGCAGAAAGCGCCTGACCCATGCCGGCATTGAGCGCACGCGTGTCGTCGCGGGGGCCGGCAAAGTCGATAGCCGTGCGGTAGGTCTCCACGGCATCCGCCGGACGGCCGAGCTTAATGAAGCAACGACCGAGCTCGCCGAGTGCGGCGGCAGGAGCCGGATTGGCGCCGTCGATGGCAGCCTGACGGAAGGCAGTACCCGCGTTGGCATAATCGCCCGACTGGAACAGCGTATTGCCCAGGCCCAGATAGGCCTTGAACGGCGTGGCATAGGAAGCATCCTGCGTAGCAGCAGAGAACGCCTGGGCGGCCGTCGTGTAGTCGCCCACGGCGGCGAGCGCCTTGCCGCGGTTGGTGAGCAGCGCGCCGCGCTTGCCGTAGGTGCCGTCGTTGAGGGCGGCAGCATAAGCCTCGGCGGCCTCGGCATACATGCCCAGGTGCATCAAGGCGTTGCCACGAAGGTGATCGGCCTCGCCCATAATCTCATCGGGAGTCTTTGCCGCCCCAAGCATCTGGGCTGCAGCGGAAAAATCACCCGCGCGGTAAGCGGCGCGGCCCTGTTGGATCAGCTGGCTATTCAAGGAAGTCCCCTTTACTCGTGAACGATCTCGACATGGACGATCTCGTCGCCGGCACGCAGCTGCGAAATCACATCGAGACCCTCGACCGTGGTACCAAAGACGGTGTAACCGGAATCGAGGTTATGCTGGGCGCCCAGGCAGAAGTAGAACTGCGAACCCGCGGAATCGGGGTCCATGGAGCGTGCCATGGCAAGGGCACCATCAACATGGCTGTTGCGCGGATTGGTGGCAAACTCGCCCTTGATGCAGTAGCCGGGGCCACCGGTACCGGGCATGCCGTCGGGGCCCTCAAGACCAGCGGCGACGTCGGCGCCGGACATATCGCGGGTATTGGGGTCGCCGCCCTGGATGACAAAACCGGGCACATAGCGATGGAACTTAAGGCCATCATAGAAGCCCATCGTAGAAAGCTCGCAGAAGTTCGCGACATGAATGGGAGCGCCCTCGCCGTCAAACTTGACCTTGATGGTACCCTTCGACGTCTCGATAACGGCGCACTCGTCGCCGGCAAGCTGATACTCGGGCGTGTAGAGCTCTTTCTTAAAACCAAACATGTGGTTCCTTCCTCGTGCGTTTAAAGCATATTTGTACGAATTGTAGCAATAAGCATGCGCTTACATCAATTGCGCACGTAGGTTATGCCGACTATGGCGAACTAATTTTAGGAACGCTGCTGCGGCTTCCAGGAGCCCACGTTGGCGTCGTACTGATTAAGCGCGCTGTTGCCACTCTGAGCGATGGGCGCCAGGATCTCGCTTTGGTGAGAACTCATCGACTCGCCATCGGGAATGGCCAGCGAGATGTCCCAACTCTGGCAGATCACGTCGACGCGCTCATACATCCACTCGGCAAGCTGCTTTAAGTGGGCAATGTCGTCCGCATAGACCGTATCGTCCTGGTACTTAAGGTTGCTGAGCTCATCTTGCGTCTTTTTAATCTGGTCACGCAGGGCGTAGGCACTCTGCGACAGCTCCTGACGGGTGGACAGCGGCGTTCGGAGATAGCCGTTGTTAAAGGAATCGATGACCTCGCCGATCTGGTCCTCGTCACCGTAGGACACGATGGTCTGATACAGACCGTCGAGCCTGGTATAGAGCTGATCATCGGTGAGCACGGTTTCTTCCTGGACCACCTCGGCAGAATCGTCTTGCTTGGTATCGTCCTCAGTCGCCTCGCCTTTTTGGCGCGTGGGGAAGGTGGTTTGTGCAGCTTGGCCAAACTGGTCGTAGAAGCCAGGCATGACACCCATGGGATCGGTCGTCACGAACCAATAGGCACCGCCGCAAACGACGGCAAGGACCGCGATGACGATGAGCGGCTTGGGGATATGACGCTTGTGCTTGTGATAGGCGTCCTCGTCGGAATGCACCTTGCGCTTGGCTTTTTGAGCATCGTCATGCAGGGAAACGGGCGTGGGAATATCGACCTTGGGGATACCGAAATCCTTATCGAAAGCCGGCAGCACGCAGGTCTCATTGGGGTCAGCGGCGTCCGAAAGCACCGCAGCGGCAGAGGTCGGCGCATGCGGCACCTCGGTATCGATCTGCTCTTGCGTTAGGCGCGGAAAGCCCGCCGTGCGGCCCGCTGCCAGGTCGGATGCGGCCGCGTCCTCGGAGAGGATACCCGGAGCGGGGCGTCCGCATTTGGGGCACGTACGATCATGCGGAGAAAGACGGGCACCGCAGCCCTCACAGAACACGAACTCGGTGTGCTCGGGGCCATCGCCCGGACCCACATAGGCGTTGCAGTAGGGGCAGAACGAGGCGCCGTCCTCGATAGTCTTAAGGCAATGCGGGCAGATCACGGCATCCTCTTTTCGAAGCAATTCAAACAATCGAGGTTAGAGCATAACATCGCCACGGCCCCACAGGAGCAAGGCACCAATTCAACATCGGCAGAGCGCGTAGTTACTTCTTCTTTTTGCTTGGCATCGAGACTTTGATGCCTTGGGCGGACTTGGTCACGCGAGAGCGCTTGGCTCCGGCACTCCTCTTTTTCTTGGGCTGGGCCTGGGTCACGCCCTCGAGCGCGCGGGCCTCGGCCTCGCGAACGGTGCGATCTTCGCGGCGCTGCGCCATGTCGGCGGCGAAGCGCTTGGCAAAACGCTCGGCCGTCGAACCCGTCGAGCTCACCTTGCCGCCACCGCGACCCAGGCGGACGCGCACGCCGCGGCCAAAACCAGTTGCGGCATGACGACGACGCGGCTTGAGCGAATCCATCATCGTGGCGAGCTTAAAGAACACCGAGCAGGTAAAGACCACGATGACAGCCAAGATAACCATCTGGCCCATCGACAGGTTGGCAATGGACAGCAGCTCCGGGAATCCGATAACGCCCACCAAGATGCCGGCGACTACAAACGCAAAGAGCACCACACGCAAGGGCGTGAGAGGCTGCGAGATGCGCCAGATCAGACTGACGCTCGCCGCGCACGACGTAAGCAGGCACATCGTAGACAGCGTGAGCTGGCTAAAGCCAAACACGCGCGCCACAAAGATATCGAGCGCCGCAGCCAAAATGACCGCAATCGACGCCGGCAGTGCACGCTTGAGTACGTTGGTCAAAAACGCACCCTTCACGCGAGCATTGTTGGGCTCCAGGCCCAACACAAAGCCCGGCGCGCCGATGCAGAAGAAGTTAATGAGCGTCATCTGGATGGGCTCGAAGGGGTACGGCGGCAGCGCGATGCACAGCGCCGCCAGGCCCATCGAAAACAGCGTCTTGGTCAGGAACAGCGAGGCCGAACGCTGCAGGTTGTTGATGGAGCGACGGCCCTCGGCCACCACGGCGGGCATCGAGGCAAAGTCGTTGTCGACAAGTACGATCTCGGCCACGTTACGCGCGGCATCGGAGCCGGCTGCCATGGCCACGGAGCAGTCGGCCTCCTTAAGCGCCAGCACGTCGTTGACGCCGTCGCCCGTCATGGCCACGGTGTGCTCGCGGCGCTTGAGCGCCTGCACGAGCTCGCGCTTCTGCTGCGGGGTCACACGACCAAAGACATGGTAGCGGTCCACTGCGGCATCGAGCTTGGCCGGCGTATCGAGCGTCGTGGCGTCCACATAAGCGTCCGCCCCCGGCACGCCCACCACGCGCGCGATCGACGACACCGTACGTGGGTCGTCGCCGCTGATCACGTTGAGGGTCACGCCCTGCTCGTTAAAGTAGCCGATGGTCTCGGCCGCCGAGGTACGAATCTCGTCGCGGATGGTCACAAATCCCACGGGCTCGGCCTCGCCCACCATATCCCCATCGGGCGTAAAGCCGTCCACGCGCGCCACCACGAGCACGCGGCAGGTATCGGCAAGCTCGGCGACACGGTTCTCGACCTGCGAAAACACACGCTCCGAAAGCACAAACTGCGCGGCGCCCATCATATAGGAGCCCTGCGCAAACGAAGCGCCGCTCCATTTTTTAGACGACGAGAATGGAATGACCGACAGCGGCTCGGACACCTCGACCGGGCGATCGGCGTAATAGTTGAGCAGCGCCTGGCATGTCTCGTTGGCATCGGCCGAGGTCGCACGTGCCACGTTAGCCAGCGCAAAATCGAGCACTGTGGTATCGACGGGAACAGCCGCCTCGTCCGAGTCCACGCCAAAGCCAACACCCTCAACAGGCAGCGGGTAGGTGCCCTCGACCTCCATACGACCCGAGGTAATGGTGCCCGTCTTGTCCAGGCACAGTACGTCGACGCGAGCGAGCGTCTCGATGCAGTAGAGCTGCTGCGCCAGCACCTTGCGGCGGGCCAGGCGCACCGTGGCGATGGCGAGCATCGACGAGGTCAGCAGCACCAGGCCTTGCGGGATCATGCCCAGCAGGGCGCCCACCGTGGACAGCAGCGCCGACGAAGGCACATGACCAGCCAACAGCTCGGAGAAGCACCACGAAAGCGCGCTATCGCCCGGGGTTCCCGCGGCATCCCACAGCTCGCTCACACTCGAGGCAAACAACGCCAAACCGAGCGGGATCATGATGATGCTCGCAAAGCGCACGATGGCGTTCAGCGCGTTCATGATCTCGGAATTGACCTTTTTGACGTACTTCGCCTCGTTATTAATTTTAGCCACGTAGTTGTCGGCGCCGACATGGATCACGCGGGCGCGCAGCAGGCCCGAGTCGATAAAGCTGCCGCTCATGAGCTCGGAACCGGGCTGTTTCTTAATAAGGTCGCTCTCGCCCGTCAGCAAGCTCTCGTTCACGAGCGCCTCGCCCGAAACCACCACGGCGTCAGCGGGAATCTGGTCGCCGCGCCCCAGGCGGATGATGTCGTCGAGCACGATCTGGTCCAAGTCGAGCTCCACCTCGGCACCGTCGCGCACCGCGATGGCCTTCTTAGAGGTCAGCAGCGTGAGCTTATCGACCATCTTCTTGGACCGCATGGATTGAATGACGCCAATAGCGGTATTGAGGAACACCACAAACAGGAACGTCAGGTTCTTAAATGAACCGGTCAAAATGACCAGGAAAGCCAAGATCACGTTGATCAAATTGAACAGCGTGCAGAGGTTCTCGATGATGAGCTCTTTGACCGACTTGGTCTTGAGCTCCATGTTGCGGTTGATCTTACCGGCGGCGATGCGCTCCTCGACCTCGGCGGTCGAGAGTCCGCGCTCGATATCCGTTGCTGCCATACCACGTCCCATCACGTCGCGTCGGTATAAGAAACCGCCCGGACCATGCGAGGTTCGGACGGTCTTACGTTCGATGGTGCCCCATGTTGGATTCGAACCAACGGCCTTCTGCTCCGGAGGCAGACGCTCTAATCCCCTGAGCTAATAGGGCCAACGTTTGGCATTATACCCAAGTGCACCACGGGCTATCAAAATAAAAGAAAAAGCTTTGCAATTCCGAGGAAGACGAGGCGCAACGGCCCACTTTAGAAGGCAAAAGCGAGTCAGATAGTATAAACTCACATGCACCATATACACGGCTCGCGATGCGGGCCGTTTTTGCAAAAGTTATCCATCGAGGTGAGAGGCACACCATGATTGCAATTTTAAAGCAGAGCGCCAGCGACGATGCCGTAAGCCATATCGTCAGCTGGATTGAGAAAAAGGGGCTGAAGACCGATGTCTCGCGCGGCGAGAACGAGACGATCATCGGCCTGGTGGGCGATACGACCAAGATCGACCCGTTCCTGCTCGAGTCCATGGATGTCGTCGAGCGCGTGCAGCGCGTCTCCGAGCCGTTCAAGCGCGCAAATCGCAAGTTCCACCCCGAGGACTCCGTCATCGACTGCGGCCACGGCGTCAAAATCGGCGGCGACCAGTTCCAAGTCATCGCCGGCCCCTGCTCCGTCGAGGGCGAGAACCTCATCCGCATCGCACGCCGCGTAAAGGCCGCCGGCGCCACGATGCTGCGCGGCGGTGCCTACAAGCCCCGCACCTCCCCCT
Organism: Collinsella sp.; assembly: GCA_031296755.1. GTDB lineage: Bacteria > Actinomycetota > Coriobacteriia > Coriobacteriales > Coriobacteriaceae > Collinsella. Next base: position 22,119 of record JAUMMZ010000022.1, on the reverse strand, counting down.
ACGCCTACCAGGGCATGGGCCCCGCCGGCCTCGACCTGCTGTGCGAGGCGTCTGCCGAGCTCGACATGCCGATCGTCACCGAGATCATGGACCCACGCGACGTACAGGTCTTCTTGGACAAGAAGATTGACGTCATGCAGATCGGCGCCCGCAACGCCCAGAATTTCCCTCTGCTCAAGGAGGTCGGCAAGACACAGACTCCGATCTTGCTTAAGCGCGGCATGTCCGGCACGATCGACGAGCTGCTCATGGCCGCCGAGTACATCATGAGCGAGGGCAACGACAACGTCATCCTGTGCGAGCGCGGTATCCGCACCTTCGAGACCCGCACCCGCAACACCTTCGACCTCAACGCCGTGCCGGTGCTGCACCACCTGTCGCACCTGCCCGTCGTCGCCGACCCCAGCCACGCCACCGGCTACACCCGCTACGTTGAGCCCATGGCGCTCGCTGCGACCGCCTGCGGTGCCAACGGCCTGGAGATCGAGGTCCACGACGAGCCGAGCCGCGCCTGGTCCGACGGCGCCCAGGCCCTCACCCCCGATCAGTTCGACGACACCATGCGCCGCATCCGAGCCATCCGCGAGGTTGTCTGCCAAGAGACCATGGAGTAGCCATGGGTACGGTGAGAAACGCGCGCGTTAACCAGGGCGGCCCCAAGTGCGCCGGCATCGTCGGCCTTGGCCTCATCGGCGGCAGCTTTGCCCGCGGCTATGCACAGGCAGGCGTCCGCGTGCTGGCCTGGGACCCCGATGACGATGTCATGACGGCCGCCAGCATGGGCACTGTCGCCGGAGAGCTCAACGATAAGACACTCGGCGAATGCGACATCATCGTCCTGGCCTGCTATCCCGAGGCATGCATCGAGTGGCTCGAGGCGCACGCCCAGGCGCTCGCCGACGCCACCGACACCGACGCCATCATGGGCCCCGTGGTGATCGACACGGTGGGCGTCAAAGGCATCGTGTGCGAGCGCGCCTTTGAGCTTGCCCGCGAGAACGGCTTTTACTTTGTGGGCGCGCACCCCATGGCAGGCACGCAGTACTCGGGCTATGCGCACTCCCGCGCCGACCTGTTCCAGGGCGCGCCGCTCGTGCTCGTGCCGCCCGCGGTGGACGATGCACTTAAGCTGGAGCTTTTGGGCCAGGTGCGCGAGATGGTGCGCCCCTTGGGCTTTGGCAAGTTCAGCGTGACCAGCGCCGCCGAGCACGACCGCGTCATCGCCTTCACGAGCCAGCTTGCGCACGTGGTATCCAACGCCTACGTCAAGAGCCCCACTGCCCAGGTCCACCACGGCTTTTCGGCCGGTAGCTACCGCGATCTCACCCGTGTGGCGCACCTCAATCCTCAGATGTGGTCCGAGCTCATGATCGACGACGCCGATGCGCTTGCCTTCGAGATCGACCATCTGATCGAATCGCTCGGCGCCTACAGCCGCGCCCTTAAGGACCGCGACCAGCGCTATCTGGAGAATCTCCTTGCCGAGGGCGACCGCATTAAGCGCGCACTCGACGACGAGGCCTCCCACTAGACCACCTATCACGCCAGGTCGAAAGGACCATAGCTTATGGCGATTACCATCGATATCGACACTGCACGCCCCTACCAGGTGCATGTTGGCACGTTTTTGCTGGAGCAGACGGGACCGCTCGTGCGCGCCACTGCCGGCGGCACCAAGGCCGTCATCGTGACGGACACCAACGTGGGCCCGCTCTACCAGATGCCCGTTAAGCAGAGCCTAGAGGCATCAGGCTACGAGGTGAGCATCTGCACCTTCGAGGCCGGCGAAGCCCATAAGCGCGCCGAAACCTATGTTGCCATTTTGGAGTTTGTGGCCGAGCACGAGCTTTCGCGCTCCGACGTGATTGTGGCACTCGGCGGCGGTGTCGTGGGCGACGTGGCGGGCTTTGTGGCCGCCACCTACATGCGCGGCTGCAAGTTTGTGCAAATCCCGACGAGCCTGCTCGCCATGGTGGATTCGTCGGTGGGCGGCAAGACCGCCATCGACCTGGCTGCCGGCAAGAACTTGGCCGGCGCTTTTTGGCAGCCGAGCGTGGTTATCGCTGACGTGGGGTGCCTGGCCACCCTCACGCCCGAGCAGTTCGCCGACGGCTGCGGCGAGGTTGTGAAACACGCCGTGATCGCCGACCCGGAGCTTTTCGCCGAGCTGGAGAAGACCCCGCTCACGCTGGAGCTGCTCAACCGCGATGTGGCCCGCGTAGCGCTCATCATCGCCCGCAATATCGACATCAAGCGCGCCGTGGTCGTCGCCGACGAGCGCGAGACCAACCAGCGAAAGCTCCTTAACTTTGGACACAGCGCCGGACACGCCGTCGAGGCCTGCGAGCACTTTGAGCTCGGACACGGCAACTGCGTGTCGATCGGCATGGGCATCATCACGCGCGCCGCGGCCCTGCACGGCGTCTGCGATGCTGCACTGCCCGGTCGTATTGAGGAACTCTGCGCCCGCCACGGCCTCAAGACTCGCTGCGAGCTTTCCGCCGATGCCGTCTTTGCCGAGGCGCTCCACGACAAGAAGCGCGCGGGCGACACCATCGACCTGGTGATTCCGCACGGCATTGGCCGCTGCAGCATCGACCGCACGCCGCTTTCCACTTTCCACGAACTCATTGCCGAGGGCCTCGGCCAGAAGGGAGACGCATCCGCATGCTAGCCCGCATCACCCCGTCCCCGCTCAAGGGCACCGTTCCCGCCATCGCGTCCAAGTCGATGGCACATCGCCTGATCATCTGCGCTGCGCTTGCCAACGGCGAGACACACGTCACCTGCAACACCACCTGCGCCGACATCGAGGCCACGGTGCGTTGCCTTACGGCACTCGGCGCCCGCATCGAGACCGTCGAGGACGGCTTCCAGGTCCACCCTACCATGAAGAGTGTTGAGTTTGGCCTGCTCAAGGCCCTTGCCGGCGGCACGCTTGACTGCGGCGAAAGCGGCTCCACGCTGCGCTTTATGCTGCCCGTCGCCTGCGCGCTGGGTGCGGATGCCACCTTCGTGGGCCAGGGCCGCCTGGGCGCCCGCCCGCTCTCGCCGCTCTCGGACGAGATCATCGCCGCCGGCTGCGACCTACAGGGTCTGGGCGGTTTTCCGCTCAAGACGAGCGGACGCATGCGCCCGGGCACCTTTGTGCTGCCGGGCAACGTAAGCTCGCAGTATATCTCCGGCCTGCTGCTGGCAGCCCCGTTGCTCGCCCAGCCCTCCTGCGTGCAGGTAACGGGCCTCATCGAGAGCCGCCCCTACATCAACCTGACGATCCAGGCCATGAAGGCCTTTGGCGTCGAGGTCAACGTCGAACGTATTCCGTCCAAAGACGGCCAGCCCGAGGTCACGAACTTCCGCGTAAGCAGCGGCTCGTACCGCACGCCCGGTAACGTGGCCGTCGAGGGTGACTGGTCCAACGCTGCCTTTTGGCTGTGCGCCGGCGCCATCGGCTCCGATCCCATCACCGTCGAGGGTGTGTCCCTGAGCTCGGCCCAGGGCGACCGCAACGTGCTTGCCGCGCTTTCGCGCTTTGGCGCCCGCATCGTGCGCTCCACCAACGCCGCCACCGTGCAGTCCGACAAGCTCGCCGGCTTTGAGATGAGTGCCCACGACATCCCCGACCTGGTGCCCGTTATCTCGGCCGTGGCATCGCTGGCGCAAGGCCGCACGTTCATCCGCGATTGCGCCCGCCTGCGCATCAAGGAATCCGACCGTCTGGCCACTACCACCCGCGAGCTCACCGCACTGGGCGCACAGGTACGCATTGCCGGTGACGACCTCATCATCAAGGGTGTCGACGCCTTTACTGGCGGCGAGGTCGATTCGCACAACGACCACCGCATCGCCATGATGGCCGCCATCGCTGCGAGCCGCGCCACCGGCGAGGTCGTGATCCACGGCGCCGAGGCCGTCAACAAGTCCTATCCCGATTTCTTCGACCACTACCGCCTACTGGGCGGCAAGGTCACGCTCGAGGAGGAATAGCATGTCCTCGACCTTTGGCAACGTCTTGCACTTAAGCATCTTCGGCCAGTCGCACTCCCCCGCTATCGGCTGCTCGCTCGATGGCATTCCGGCAGGTATCGCCGTGGACCAGGAGCAGCTGCAGGCCTTCCTTGACCGTCGCGCCCCCGGTCGCGACGAGACCGCGACCAAACGTCGCGAGGCCGACGCCGCGCATATCATCGCCGGTGTGGTCGATGGACACACCACCGGCGCACCCATCGCAGCGATTATTGAGAACACCAACACGCGCTCCAAGGATTACTCCGAGCTGCGCCGCAAGCCCCGTCCGGGACATGCGGACTTCCCTGCGCGCGTAAAGTATCACAACATGCACGATGTCGCTGGTGGCGGGCATTTCTCCGGCCGCCTAACGGCACCCTTGTGCATCGCGGGCGGCATCGCGCTGCAGGCACTCGAAGCCCGCGGCATTCAGGTCATGGCGCACGTCGCGCAGATCGGCGGCATCTCCGACCTGCCCATGGACGACATGGTCTATCGCGAGGCCGACCGCAAGGCGATCCTTACGAACGACCTGCCCTGCATCGACGCCGCCGCTGCCGGTCGCATGCGCGAGGAAATTCTGGCCGCGCGCGATGAACTCGACAGCATCGGCGGCATTGTGGAGTGCGGCATCTACGGGCTTCCCGCGGGCATCGGTGACCCCATGTTCGATGGCATCGAGAACCGCATCGCGCAGATTGCGTTTGGCATTCCCGCCGTGAAGGGCGTGGAGTTTGGCATGGGCTTTGCCGTGGCCGCCATGCGCGGCAGCGAGAACAACGACCCATACCTCGTTGATGCAGAGACCGGCGACATTGCAGTCGAGTCCAATAACGCCGGCGGCATTCTGGGCGGCATCTCCACCGGCGCACCCGTCATGTGGCGTATGGCCGTGAAGCCGACGCCCTCCATTGGCCGCGAGCAGCAGACCGTAGACATGGACGCCATGGAAAATGCCGAGCTCTCGATCCACGGCCGCCACGATCCCTGCATCGTCCCCCGAGCCGTCCCCGTAGCCGAAGCAGCCGCCGCCCTCGCCATCTGGGACGCTCTCCTCGAGGACGCCGCCCAGCTCTAACCCGACTCACCTGGGTTGCCTGCCAACTCAGCCGTTACGTGAAAGGGGCCTCCATGGACCTTGCTGACATCCGCCAGGCCATCGATGGCATCGACACCACGCTCCTCAACAGCTTTGTCGAGCGCATGGACATTGCCACCGAGGTAGCCAAGTCAAAAATCGAGATGGGCAAGGCCGTCTTCGACCCCGCCCGTGAGCGCTCCAAGCTCAACAACCTCGCCAGCCGCGCGCCCGAGCGCTACGAGGCGCAGACCATCACCCTGTTCCGTCTCCTCATGAGCATGAGCAAGGCCGAGCAGCAGCGCTACATCAACGAGCTCAAGGGCATCACCGTCTCGCAAAAGGCCCACGCCACGGCTGCAGTCTCCGACACGGCCTTCCCTCAAACGGCCACCGTTGCCTGCCAGGGCGTGGAGGGTGCCTATAGCCAGATCGCCGCGTGCAAACTCTTCGACGTGCCCGACATCGCGTTTTTCGAGACCTTCGAAGGCGTTATGCGCGCTGTGCGCGACGGCTTCTGCGAGTTTGGCGTGCTGCCCATCGAGAACTCCACCGCCGGCTCGGTCAACGCCGTCTACGACCTGCTCGCCCAGTTCGACTTCCACATCGTGCGCTCGCTTCGCCTCAAGATCGACCACAACTTGCTCGTCAAGCCCGGCACCAAGCTCGCCGACGTGCGCGAGGTCTACAGCCACGGCCAAGCCATTGCCCAGTGTGCCGGCTTTATCGAGTCCCACGACCTGCACGCCACCAAGTACCCAAACACGGCCATGTCGGCCGAGATGGTCGCCAACTCCGAGCGCACCGACGTCGCCGCCATCGCCTCGCTCAGCTGTGCCACGCTGTATGGCCTCGAGGTGCTGGAGCCCAATATCCAAGACTCGGACAACAACTACACGCGCTTTGTCGTCATCGGCCGCGAGCCGCGCGTCTACCCCGGCGCTAATCGCACCTCGCTCATGATCACCACGGCCAACGAGCCGGGCGCCCTCTATCGCGTGCTCGAGCGCTTCTACGCACTCAACATCAACCTCATCAAGCTCGAGAGCCGCCCCATCCCCGGCCGCGACTTTGAGTTTATGTTCTACTTTGATCTGGACTGCCCCTTTGGCAGCAAGGCCCTCGACGACCTGCTCGATTCCATCGACGACGTGTGCGAGAGCTTCACCTACTTTGGCAGCTACACGGAGGTGCTCTAGATGACCGATACCGCCGCAACCCGCCCCTACGGCGTGCTGGGCCGCGTGCTGGGCCACAGCTATACCCCGACCATCTACAAAGAGCTCGCTGGGCTTGAATACGTGCGTTTTGAACGCGAGCCCGAGGATCTTGAGGCTTTTATGACGGGCGACGAATGGGAGGGCACCAACGTGACCATCCCCTACAAGCGCGCCGTCATGGAATACCTGGACGAGCTGAGCCCGCTCGCCGAGCGCATGGGCAACGTCAACACCATCACGCGCCTGCCCGACGGCCGCCTGCACGGCGATAATACTGACTACTTCGGTTTCCAGTGCCTGGTCGAGGAGTTGGGCGTTGAGGTTGCCGGCAAGAAGGCCCTCGTGCTCGGTGCCACCGGCGGCGCCGGCACCACGGCAAGTATGGTGCTGGGAGACATGGGCGCCATCGTCGTACCCGTGGGTCGCACGAGCGAGGTCAACTACGACAATATCGCGCAGCAGTCCGACGCCTCCCTACTCGTCAACTGCACGCCCGCCGGCATGTTCCCCCATTGCCCCGACGCGCCTTGCACGCTCGAAGGCCTCGATGCGCTCGAGGGCGTCATCGACATTGTCTACAACCCCGCCCGCACGGGCCTGATGCTCGAGGCCGAGCGCCGCGGCATCCCCTGCATCGGCGGCCTGCTTATGCTTGTTGCCCAGGCGGCACAAGCTGTCGAGCGCTATACCGGCAAAGCCACCCCGCGCGAGAGGATCCTGGACGTAACGGAGCGCCTGTCACGCCGCGAACAGAACATCGCGCTGATCGGCATGCCGGGCTCGGGCAAGACCCGCGTGGGCGAGCAGATCGCCCAGCTCACGGGCCGCGAGCACATCGATCTCGATCGCGCCCTCGAGGAGCGCCTGGGCATGCCCTGCGCCGACTTTATCATCAAGTGCGGCGAGGCGGCCTTCCGCGAGCAGGAGACGGCAGCGCTGGCCGACATCTCCAAGCGCAGCGGCTTGGTGCTCTCCACCGGCGGCGGCGTGGTTACGCGCGACGAGAACTACCCTCTGCTGCACCAAAACAGCCAGATCGTGATGCTCAACCGCAAGCTCGACGAGCTCGCCCACAAGGGCCGCCCCATCACCGCGCGCGACGGCATCGACAAGCTGGCCGAGCAGCGTATGCCGCGCTACCGCGCCTGGGCCGACTACATCATCGACTCACGCGACTGCACCGCCAACACCGCCCATGCCCTCCTCGACACCCTCCCACCCGCTCTCTAACCAAAACCACCACAAAGGGGGCAGGCACCTTTGTGGTGGTTTTTCAACTGCAAAGGAAGCAACCATGAAAGCACTCGTCATTAACGGCCCCAACCTCAACATGCTCGGCATTCGCGAGCCAGGCATCTACGGCAGCGACAACTACGATCGCTTAGTGCAGATCTGCCAGGAAGCGGGTGCCGCACAGGGCTTCGACGAGGTCGAGGTCTTCCAGTCTAACCACGAGGGCAGCATCGTCGACAAGATCCAGGAGGCTTACGGAAAGGTCGACGGCATCGTCATCAACCCGGCCGCCTACACGCACACAAGCGTGGCCATCCTGGACGCGCTCAAAGCCGTCGCCATCCCGGCTGTGGAGGTCCACATTAGCGCAGTCGAGACCCGCGAAGACTTCCGCCAGGTGAGCTACGCCCGTCTGGCCTGCTTCGCCACCATCACCGGAGAGGGCCTCCAAGGCTACGCCCACGCGTTGGAGCTGCTGAAAGAGCATCTCGAAAAGTAAAATGCCAACCCCAACAAACAGCAGCGGCTTGCTCGCGCTCGGCTCCAGCAACACACAAGATGAAAAAAGCCCAGACCACCAAGCGGTCCGGGCTTAATAAACGATGGTGCTCCATGGCGGATTCGAACCGTCGACCTTGGGATTAGAAGTCCCCTGCTCTATCCAACTGAGCTAATGGAGCAAATAACCGCACGCCCAGCCAAACAATTCGGCCAAGCGCAAGTAATTATAACCTAGTTGAACTGCTCGCGATACGCCTTGCAGACCTCACTGACCGGGCCGTCCATGCGAAGGTCACCCTTCTCAATCCAAACGGCACGCTGGCAGATGCGCTCAACCTGCTCCATGGAGTGCGAAACGAACAGAACCGTCACGTCGCCGCTCTGGATAAAGTGCTGGATGCGGGCCTCGCACTTCTGCTGGAAGAACACATCACCGACGGACAGCGTCTCGTCAACGATCAGAATATCGGGCTCGGTAATCGTCGCGATTGCAAAGGCGATACGCGCCACCATGCCCGAGGAGAAGTTCTTAAGCGGCATATCGACAAAGTTCTGAAGCTCAGCGAACTCAATAATGCCGTCAAAGTTGGCGTCGATGAACTCCTTGGTATAGCCGAGCAGGGCGCCGTTCAGATAGATGTTCTCGCGGGCGGTCAGCTCGGGGTCAAAGCCGGCACCAAGCTCAATCAGCGGCGCAATGTTACCGTGCACCTTAACGCTGCCCTCGCTAGGCTCAAGCACACCGGCGATAATCTTGAGCATCGTAGACTTACCGGAACCATTGGTGCCAACCAGACCCACGACCTCGCCACGATGAATATCAAACGAGATATGCTTGAGCGCCCTAAACTCCTCAAAGAACAACTCGTGCTTGGCAAGCTTGATGAAGTACTCCTTGAGGTTGGTCAGCGACTCGGACGCCATGTTAAAGATCATGGTGACGTCGTCGACCTCGACAGCCAGAGGCTGCTCGCTGTAATCAACAACAGATTCAGTCATCACAGCACTCCTTAGATGTAGAGGATGAACTTGCGCTCGGACTTATGGAACACGGTATAGCCAATAACAAGCGCAAGAACCGCCCAAGCAACGCACATACCAAACGTCATAAGCGAGGGCGTAGTCTGGAACAGGAAGATATCGCGCATAAACTGCAGGTAGTTATACATGGGGTTCGCATAGACCAGAATGCGCACGAGATGCGGCATTTGCGCAACGAAGTCGGTCGTCCAGAAAATAGGCGTAATGTAAGTCCACGCCGTAATGACGACGCTCCACAGATGCATGACATCGCGGAAGAAGACCGTGAGGGCGGAGAGCATCATGCCCAGGCCCATGCAGAAGCACATAAGCAGCAGTAGGCAGACCGGCAGCAGAATCAGGTGCCAAGAAGGCATAACGTGGAACCACAGCATAACGATGGCAACGGCGACCAGCGAGAAGGCAAAGTTAACCAGCGAGAAGAGCACCTTCTGTACTGGGAAGACCCAGCGGTGCACCTTAACCTTCTTGAGCAGCGGGGCAGCACCCACGATCGACGTCAGGGCCTGGTTCGTAGACTCGGACATGACGGCAAAGGTGACGTTACCCACGATCAAGTACAGCGGGTACATCTCGGGCGTAATTGAGCCATTGCGGCCCTGGGCGAAAATCGTCGAGAACACGATGGCCATGACGATCATCATCAGCAGCGGGTTGAGCACCGACCATGCGACGCCCAGAACGCTACGGCGATACTTGATCTTAAAATCCTTGGTAACCAGCTGACGAAGGATAAACGCGTCCTTCTCAAATTCGTTCTTAGCAAACGTCGCAGGCAGACTGCGAGTTTCTTGTTGCTTTGTCTGATCCGACACGGATGCAACTCCTTTACTCGTAATCGTTGACAAACGAACAGTATAGACCCGACGGCCATGCAAACGATTCGCGCAACAAAACTGGAGAACTAACCCACATCTTAGGATGCCAAGCCCAAACGGCTATACTTTCAAGGATTGAACGTATAAGGAGCATTGAGTGAATTCTGAATCCATCGCCGTCATCATCCCCTGCTACAACGAAGCGCTCACGATTGGTAAGGTCATCGACGACTTTCACCGCGAGCTTCCGCAGGCGACGGTCTATGTCTATGACAATAACTCGTCGGACGATACCTCACGCATCGCCACCGAGCACGGCGCCACGGTGCGTTTTGAGCCGCGTCAGGGAAAGGGCAACGTGTGCCGTCAGATGTTTCGCGACATCGATGCCGATTGTTACCTGATGGTCGACGGCGATGACACCTACCCCGCCGAGGCGGCCAAAGCCCTCTGCGAGCCCATCCTCAACGGCACGGCCGACATGACCGTGGGCGACCGTCTTTCCAACGGCACCTATGCCGAGGAGAACAAACGTGCCTTCCACGGCTTTGGCAACAACCTGGTACGTGCCATGATCAAGTGGATCTATGGCTACAGCTTCGATGACGTCATGACCGGCTACCGCGCCATGAGTCGCCCGTTCGTTAAAACCTTCCCTGTGCTTTCCGAGGGCTTTCAAATCGAAACCGAGCTCTCGATTCACGCTGTCGACCACCGCTGGCGCATCAAAGATGTGCCCATCGAGTACCGCGACCGTCCGGAAGGCTCCGAGTCCAAGCTCAATACCGTGAGCGACGGCATTAAAGTCGTCGCGATGATCGGCACGCTGTTCAAGGACTACCGCCCGCTGAAGTTCTTCAGCCTGGTTGCGCTTCTGTTTGCGGTGATCGGCCTCGCCCTGGGCACGCCCATCGTTGTCGAGTATTTCCAGACCGGCCTCGTTCCTCGCTTCCCCACCGCCATGCTCGCCGCGTCGTTTATGTTCCTGTGCGGCCTGAGCCTTGCAACCGGATTCATCCTCGATTCCGTGGCAAAGGTCGAAAAAAAGCAGTGGGAGGTCAACGTGTACAGCAAATACGCCTACGACGACCAGCCTGGCAGGTCCGCCACCACGCCAAGCGAGAGGTAGATCTTCCGCAAAATACTATTGGCACCACTGCGTAGATAGCCACCAACAAGAAAAGCCGCCGTTAACAAGCGGCGGCTTTTGCTCTCGAAAAGTTAATAGCGGCTAGAGCGTCTTGAGGTACTCCCCCAGCTCTTCCTCCCAGTCGGGCATGTGGAACCCGACCGACTCGAGCCTGGACAGGTCGAGCGCGGAGTGGACCGGGCGCGGGGCGACGGGGCCGGCGGCGCCGGCGTAGTAGTCGGCGGTCGAAACCGGCACGACCCTGTCCCCGTTGCCGTTGGCGGCCTCGAAGACGGCGCGGGCGATGTCGGCCCAGCTCCTCACGGCGCCCGAGCCGGTGCAGCCGTAGGTGCCGTAGGGGGCGTGCGTCCCCAGCACGTGGAAGATGGCCTCGGCCATGTCACGCGTGAAGGTCAGGCGGCCCAGCTGGTCGTCAACGACCGTGACCTGCTCGAGCCCGTCCTCGGGGTCGGCGACGCGGTCGGACAGCGCCTTCATGGTCTTGACGAAGTTGTGCCCCTCGCCGATGACCCAGCTGGAGCGCATGATGTAGTGGCGCGAGCACCCGGCCACGGCGATGTCGCCGGCGGCCTTGGTCTGGCCGTAGACGGACAGCGGGCTGAGGGGCTCCTCCTCGTCGTGCACCTCGGCCGTGCCGTCGAAGACGTAGTCGCTGGACACGTGGACGAGGGTGATCCCGTGATCAGAGCATGTGCGGGCGAGGAGGGCGGGGCCGGTGGCGTTGGCCTTCCATGCGGTCACGCGGCCCTCGGGGGTCTCGGCTTTATCCACGGCGGTGTAGGCGCCGCAGTTGATGACCGTGCCGTAGAGCGACCAGTCGTACTGTGTGTAGGCGTCCGGGTCGGACATGTCGAAGGTGTCGATGTCGCAGAAGTCGAAGTCCTTGGCGACGCCGCGCTCCTCCGCCAGCCTGCGCACAGCATGGCCCAGCTGGCCGTTGCAGCCGGTGACGAGCGTCCTCTTGGGCGCCATTGGGACGACGTCCCTGAGCATCGGGTGGTTCAGGTCCGCCTCGGATACAGTGGCCTCATCGAGCGGGATCGGCCACTCGATGGCGAGCTCGGGGTCGGCGAGGTTCACGAAGGTGTAGGTCTTCTTGAGCTCGAGGGACCAGTGGGCGTCCACCAGGTAGGTGTAGGCGGTGCCGTCCTCCAGGGCCTGGAAGGAGTTGCCCACGCCGCGCGGGACGTAGATGGCCTTGGACGGGTCGAGCGTGCAGGTGAACACCTTCCCGTAGGTCTCGCTGCCCTCGCGCAGGTCCACCCATGCGCCGAAGACGCTGCCGCGCGCCACGGAGATGAACTTGTCCCAGGGCTCGGCGTGGATGCCGCGGGTGACGCCGCGGCTGTCGTTGTAGGAGATGTTGTTCTGGACGACCCTGAGGTCCGGGATGCCCAGGGCGGTCATCTTGGCGCGCTGCCAGTTCTCCTTGAACCAGCCGCGCGAGTCGCCGTGGACGGCCAGGTCGACGACCTTGAGGCCCTCGATGCCGGTCTCGGCGACGGAGAGGTCCTTCTCGAATGCGATATCTGCCATGTGGAAAAAGCTCCTATCGAAGAGGTTGGATAACCGGGGGTGCCCGCGCGGGGACGCAGGATCATCCCCATGCCCTGCGGCCCCGCGCGGGCGCCCCGCGGTGCGCTTCGCCGGGATGCGGTCTTACTGCCCCTGCGCGCGGTAGCGGGCCTCGGTGGCCTCCTTGGCCGGGCGCCACCAGGACTCGTTGGCGACGTACCAGTCGATGGTCTGCCTCAGTCCCCCGGCGAAGTCGGTGTGCGCCGGCCTCCAGCCGAGCTCCCGCTGGAGCTTCGTGCTGTCGATGGCGTAGCGGCGGTCGTGGCCGGGACGGTCGGCGACCCAGTCGAAGGCCTCGGGGTCGCGGCCCATGGCCTCCAGGATCATGCGGAGCACGGTGATGTTATTCTTCTCGCCGTCGGCGCCGATGAGGTAGGTCTCCCCCGTGCGGCCCTTGGTGAGGATGTCCCAGACGGCCGAGGAGTGGTCCTCGGTGTGGATCCAGTCGCGGACGTTCTCGCCCTTCCCGTAGAGCTTGGGGCGGACGCCGTCGATTATGTTCGTGATCTGCCTGGGGATGAACTTCTCCACGTGCTGGTAGGGGCCGTAGTTGTTGGAACAGTTGGAGATCGTGGCGCGCAGGCCGTAGGTGCGGGTCCAGGCGCGCACGAGCATGTCGGAGGAAGCCTTGGTCGAGCTGTACGGAGAGGACGGCTTGTAGGGCGTCTCCTCGGTGAACTTGGCGGGGTCGTCGAGCGCGAGGTCGCCGTAGACCTCGTCGGTGGAGACGTGGTGGTAGCGGATGCCGTATTTGCGGACGGCCTCCAGCAGGCGGAAGGTGCCCTCCACGTTGGTGCGCAGGAAGGGCTCGGGGTCCGCGATAGAGTTGTCGTTGTGGCTCTCGGCGGCGTAGTGCACGATCGCGTCGTGGCCCGGGACGATGCGGTCCAGCAGCTCTGCGTCGCAGATGTCGCCCACGACGAGCTCCACGCGGTCGGAGGGAAGCCCGGCGATGTTCTCGGGGTTGCCGGCGTAGGTCAGCTTGTCCAGGACGGTCACGTGCACCCCGGGGTGGTTGTTGACCACGTAGTGCACGAAGTTGCTGCCGATGAAGCCGCAGCCGCCCGTGACGATGATGTTCTTGGGTTCAAAAATCTCAGACATGAAAATCCAATCTGAAGCATGTACAGCTTCTTTAGTATGCCGCAGGAAGTGACGACGCGACACTATTCAACAAAACTATCGGACATTTCGGCATGCGATAAGAGCCATAACCTTCGCAGAATTACCCCCCGTACAAAACGCCTCCGGAATGCAGTCTTTGTCGTAGTGAAAAACCGAATCCCCAGTTATTTCACGTAAGTACTTATAGAAGAAATCCTCCCAGCTTTTAAACTTCTCACTGTTTACAAAGGCTTCTGGGGTTTCCAAAACCGTCTTAACATCTAGCCCTGAAATTACGCCGGAGCTCAGCAGAAGCCATTCGAACGACTCGGGAAGACAAACCGTAACAGTATCGCGGTGAATGTCTTGCAGCTTAAGGACGCGGTCCGCATAGCACCCAAATGCCGCTCCGTCCGCAACAACAAACACGCGATCGTCGAGATGCTGATCCAACCAGCGCAAAATCGCGCTGTTCGTCATGGCCGAAGTACAGGTAAGCTCACTGTCAGCGAAATGCCGTTCAAAGAACTGGAAACCAGACTTACTGTCCTCGCATAGAAGGATAGAAAAGTCCTGTTTTGGCGCCGACCGGGAAATAGCATAACGATGATTCCCGCGATCTTGATAAACAGGGATGAAAGAATGGTATTTTCCGCTCGTCTTAATCTTGTAAATCTCATCCACGCTATACGGAAGATAGGGGAAATCAGCCCTTGAGATCAGCACGAAATAATTCGAGGAATACAGCACATGATGGGCAAACTCATCAGAATGGATCTCTTTTAAGCCCTCATCGACAAATACAATCGAGTCATGAACGGACGAAAGCTGGTTTCGCCAATCATAATCGGTCAGGGCGACACAGGGACAATCGCATTGCAAGGAAACACCCGACTGCTCGCCCGTTCGCATGTAGTCTGCGACCATGTCAAACAGTGTCGTCTTACCCGTGCCACTATCCCCACGCACAATAGTAATGTTCCGTTTAATGGTAAATGTGTACTTGGTTCCCCTGCGGCGGGAAATCTTAACGAGATGCGAACCGTTCATAAGCAGCACCTACAGATACGGAATCGACTCGTGAATCAAATCGGCCATGTTGTGAACGATTCGGCCGCTATTCACGACTTTAATTTTAAAATCCTCGCGACCAAAGTCCATCACATGATAGAGATTCACAACGAGCTTGCGGTCTTTCGCCATGTCGAGAATCCACTTGGCACAGTTGTCACCACAGGTAGAAGCGTTAAAAATATGCTTACGATCAAATCTCATAAGCACCAGCGTTTTCACGCCACCAGAAAGCTGGAGTGGGGAGATGGATCCAAGCACAGGGCTTTCGATGACGTTTTCGGAGACAACAACCGATCGATCGACATCTTTAATTATCGAGACTGCATAGGGATCCGTAATCCAAGAAGACCGGTAAGAGTTTTTGAAATATGTCGCTGTGTTGTAAATCGCTTCTGGCATATCGCCAAAGTAGACGCTTAACACATCCACTCCCAATCATATTGTCTTTATGGTCAACGTAATCATAACGAAAGGGGCCACCAGATAAACGGTGACCCCTAAAAGAAAACAAGCTTGCGCTAGTACTCGCGCGGGCTGTTGACGATCTCGCCGGCGGCGACCTTCTTCAGGTGCTGCCCGTAGACCGACTTGCCGTAGGCCTTCGCGGCCTCCTCCAGCTCGGCGGTGGAGATCCAGCCGTTCTCCCAGGCGATCTCCTCGGGCACGGACACGGGCAGGTCCTGGGAGTGCTCCACGGCGCGGACGAACTCCGCGGCCTCGTGCAGGCTCTCCATGGTGCCGGTGTCCAGCCACGCGTAGCCGCGGCCGAGGGTCACGACGGACAGCGTCCCCTCCTCCAGGTACATCTGGTTGAGCGTGGTGATCTCCAGCTCGCCGCGGGCCGAGGGCTCGACCTCATGCGCCTTGGCGGCCACGTCGCCCGGGTAGAAGTACAGGCCGGTGACGGCGTAGGAGCTCTTGGGGCGCTCGGGCTTCTCCTCGATGGAGACGGCCCTGCCCTCGCCGTCGAACTCCACGACGCCGAAGCGCTCGGGGTCGTCCACGTGGTAGCCGAAGACCGTGGCGCGGCCCGACTCGGCGTTCTGGACGGCGCGCGTCAGGTGGCGCGACAGGCCGTTGCCGTAGAAGATGTTGTCGCCGAGCACCAGGGCGCACGGCTCGCCGGCGATGAAGTCCTCGCCGATGGTGAAGGCCTGCGCCAGGCCGTCGGGGCTCGGCTGCTCGACGTAGGACAGGTTCACGCCGTAGCGCGAGCCGTCACCGAGCAGGCGCTCGAAGTTGGGCAGGTCGGTCGGCGTGGAGATGACCAGTATGTCCCGGATGCCCGCCAGCATGAGGGTGGACAGCGGGTAGTAGATCATGGGCTTGTCGTAGACCGGCAGCAGCTGCTTGGAGGTCACGAGCGTGAGCGGGTACAGGCGCGTGCCGGACCCGCCGGCGAGGATAATGCCTTTCATGTAGTCCTCCGTGTCATTTAACTGATTTAGTTACGACTTATATAATAATCTCTATCGGTCATATCAATTAAAAATATATGAGCGATACCCATTGAACAGGCCATCTAATTGCCTCGGCACGGAAAGAGCGTCAGGAACAGTGAAGATTTACATCGCAGCGCATAAGCACTTTGACATTGATGCGCAAGCGCCGTATCAGCCGCTCTACGTTGGGTCAAGCTCCATTCCACCAGACAATCGTCAGGCTGGATGGCTGTACGACGATCAAGGCGATAATATTTCCCAGAAAAACAAACACTACTGCGAGCTTACCGGCCTCTATTGGATATGGAAGAATTCTCCTGAGTCGATAGTTGGGCTCACGCATTATCGAAGGGCGTTTGAGTCCCCCAATGACTCAAAGCAGATGCTCAAAGACTATGAAATTGAGAACATTCTTACTCATTATGACTGTATTGTTGCAGCCAAAGAACCCTGCACAAGCTCAATCGGGTGCAACTTAATCACTGTTGCTGAGCAGTATAGAATGATCCATTCTTCGACAGATCTGCTACAGGCAAGGGAAATCATCAGGACGAAATGCCCTGGCTACTTGGATGCTTTTGATAAAGCAATTTGCGAGGAGTGTTCTTTTTCGCCATGCAATATGTTTATTTGCAAAAAGGAGCTGATGGACCGATATTGTAAATGGCTTTTCAAAATCGAAAAACAACTTGAGAAGCGTATTGACTATATAAGTGGTCGCGATAGCTATCAACAAAGGATGCCTGGCTTTATCTCAGAACGACTGTTTAATGCCTTCCTTAAAAAGGAAGGCATTAAATGCTATGAATGCCACATCTTTAACCCAATTAATAAAGAGGCCCTCACGATCGATCAAAGCACGTGGCCTCGAAGGAGACCGCAACTTACATGCTCGTGCTCTACGAATGCCATATTTAACGGAGTAGACTATTCATCGGTATTTGATTATTCCTTTTATGTAAATCATTACGAGGATCTATTCGATAGATATAAAGACGACCCCCTTGGAGCGCTGGAACATTTCATCGCAATCGGCATTAATGAAAATCGAGTTGCACATCCACATTTTTCTATCGGCTCTCTTCTGAATGGAAATCCAGATTTAAGAAGTAGGTGCAGCGCAAATCTCGAGGCAGCGCAAATGTATATAGCAAATCCTAAAGAATATATGCATCCAATTGGATATGAAAACATTCATCCGCAAGACGAGCAAAGCAATTCAACTATGGCCACATGGCATGAACGTCGAATAACAGCGGCGCGTATTCGGTACCAAGAAAGAATCGAGAGACTACCTGTACTGGATTAATTCAATGCAAGAATAAACCTGAGATCAAAGTGAAATAGTGCAGGCATCCTCAGTGCAACGGAAAGGTAAATTGAAATGAAAATTAGCATGGATTGTATTTGCCGTGGAAGCGGAAAGGTGTACGTTCTCCTAAAGAATGTTGAGATAGACGCATCAAATATTCAGGTGACAGCAGCGAAGAGCGAGGGAACGACAATACCAAGCTCTATCTATCCATACGAGTCAAATAAAAATCAATACGTCGTAGTTCTTCCCGACCTTGGAACTGGTGATTGCGATATTCAGATTAATGATTTGAGTGCGCGATGCGTCTACGATGTCATTAAAATCAGCTTTAGCACGGCAAAATGGGCGTCAAGATTAAACTATAAATTAAAGAATGATTTGTCCCATTCCATTAGGAACTATGACGATAAGCACGACTTGGATGTAGCAAGCATGCGTTTTCACGAGTTTATCGAAGATGGAGATGAGGCCATTCTTCGCTGCTCAGTAAAACTTCCTCAGCGCGAAGACAACAAAATAGCCATCAGCTGCTTCGATACCTCGATGAATCGTATTGAGATCGAGCCGATCACAACCGATGACATTACGATCCCCTTGTGGTTTGCTCCCAATAAAAAACGTCGCGAAATTCAATACTCGGTCCGAATCCCAAATAGCACAAATAGGCTTATCTTCACAATCGAAGACGACAACCACCCAAGCTTTAACAGCTTCGCTGTTGTGGACAACGAAGAGCTCGATAAGCTACGCATTTTAACCACATCGAAAATGAAACCTATTTCGATTGATCCATCTGCATATCCAAATTGGCTCGAGCAACACAAGGCAAGCTCGGCGATACTCGAAAAACAATCGATGGTTACCTTCAAGGAAATGCCTTTGTTTAGCATCGTCGTTCCCCTATTCAACACACCCGAAAATCTGTTCAGGGAAATGGTGGAATCGGTTCTTATACAGAGCTATGCAAACTGGGAGCTTGTGCTAGTCAATGCAAGCCCAGATAACAGTGCGCTTGCAGATATAATCGAAGCCGCTAAGATTAAAGACGCTCGCATTAAGGTGATAGAGCTAGCAAACAATGCCGGCATTTCCAAAAACACTCTTGCTGGGACAAAAGAAGCAAATGGAGATTTCATTTGCTTCTTAGACCACGACGATACTCTCGAGCCCTCGGCGCTTTATGAATATGCGCATGCAATTAATGCTGAAAACAATACTGATCTAATTTACTGCGACGAAGACAAACTGTTTGTCAATGGCAGCTATGGCGATCCGTTCTTTAAGCCAGATTTAAGCATCGATTTGCTGCGAAGCGTTAATTATATTTGCCATTTCCTTGCAATCAGAAAAACGCTATTCGATTCTCTCGGGTACGGCGACGAACAGTACGATGGAGCCCAAGACCACGACTTAACGCTTAAGGCAATCGAAAAAGCACGGCATGTGGTGCACGTGGCTAAAATCCTGTATCACTGGAGAATTAGCGAGAACTCAACTGCAGGTGACCCGAACTCAAAGCTATATGCATGGGATGCTGGCGTCAAAGCTGTACAGGCCCATTTGGACAGGCTTGGAATTGCAGCGAAAGTTTACCGCGGAAACGACCCCTTCACTTATAAAGTTGCCTATGCAGTTCCGGAAAGTCATCCACTTGTTTCAATTGTTATTCCAACAAAGGACCATCCCACAGTTCTCGATACGTGCATTAAGTCGATCATAGAACGCTCAACGTACGATAACTACGAAATCATCATTATCGAAAACAACAGCGAGAACCAAGAAACATTCGAGTACTACTCAGAATTGGAGAAAAGCTATCCCGATACGATTCGCATCGAATATTGGGATGCGGAATTTAATTTCTCAAAACTGATGAACTTTGGCGCTAGCAAAGCAAAGGGCGATTATCTTCTCTTGTTAAACAACGATACAGAAGTTATAACCCCAAACTGGATCGAAAACATGCTGGGCATTTGTTCGCGAAAAGAAGTTGGCATTGTTGGTGCAAGACTTTTCTACAGCGATAATACTCTGCAACATGCAGGCGTCGGCATCGGAGGGATTGGAGCCGGCCACCTCGGAAAAGACTACCCCAGAGGTAAATGGGGCTACTTCAATCTATGCGATCGTACACAAGATTTAAGTGCCGTGACCGCAGCATGCCTCATGACAAAGAGAGCTGTTTTCGACGAAGTCGGCGGCTTTAGAGAAGAATTGGCTGTCGCCTTTAATGATGTTGACTATTGCCTCAAAGTGAGGAGTCACAATTATTTGGTTGTATATACACCCGATACTGAGCTGTATCATTACGAGTCGTTATCACGAGGCTATGAGATCAGCGATGAAAAGAAAATGAGGTTCCATCGGGAATACTCATTGCTCAACTACCTATGGCCAGAGTACTACGTGAAAGGCGATCCGTATATAAACATAAATATCGTCAGTGGAAATCTGTATTATCAAATATAAAAGTGTCATGACGCTTAACTCATGAGCACGTAAAGAATGGAGAATGGGGCTGCCGGTTAACCGACAGCCCCATTCTTCCTAATAGGTTATTTCATATAGAACGAATCCGTTTGCTGAACCTAATTGCGTAATCCGCAGTTGATCAGATGAAAACTCCGTCAAATCCCTACTAGACAAAACGTACTTCACATTAAGCTGTCTTAGATTATCTTCAGTCAAATTAACTGTGAAGAGATCATCCTGAGTGGAATTAAAAGACGTAGACGGAGTGAATACATTTGCAATGATATGAGCATACCTATTGTATGCGTACTCATTCTCGTTATTATCATCGATAGAATTCCAACGCGCCAGATCAGGATAAGCATTGGTCGAGTTAATTACAGGCGCTCCATACGCAGCGCAAAGATTGGCAACTGTCCAAGAACCATCGACAACCCATTTAACTGAATAATCATCCTTGTCAGCGAACTGATCAACAAGAGACGCCAACTCCGTTTCGGTAAGCGGAGCTGCACCAATTTGTATTGGATTGATACAGCAACCAGGAATTACACCGAAGCAAATAGCAAATGCGACAAATAAACCAATGCAGTTTTTACCAAGGATAAATGCGCTGAACAAAAGGCAGGAAACTGCACAAAGCAATATCAGCATCAAAAGATACAATTTCCTTGCGACAAGATACTTGGCGGAAAGAAGAATATAAATCTGGAATACTGAACTTAAACAGATTCCAATCACTAGCAAAACCAACAAAGAACTAATTTGGCTATTAGCCTCTTGGAATTCTTTGGCTTTTTTAACAGATATCAAGAAAAGAAGAAGCTCTAAGTACCCAATAGGAAATAAAAGCCGCAGAACAGGTACGTTATACATCAAGGTAATTCGGGATAAAAATGACGGGAAGCCAACGAAGGCAAAAAGAAGGAAAAATAACTGAAGGACTAGTAGTGCAATTAAATGCCAATCTCGCTTTTTGATGATACAGGACAGAGACGCAAGAGTCCCAAGAGGGAAAAAGCAGAGAATGGTGGCAATTTCACATTCATTTGAAACCAAAGGCGTATCAAAAGCATAAAAAAGAGAAAGCGCATTCGAAAAAAGTTCGGGAAGCCCGCTTCCTCCGGTTTCAAAGCGCGCGCCCGGATAAACCGTATTAACAACAGATGCCATTGCTTCAGAGGACTGGAAAAAAGCGAAAAATACAAGTCCTGCCGAAACCAGCAAACAGAAGATCGAAGTTAAAGTGTCACTAATTGACCACGCAAGCACCGAACGGTACTCGCCAGACTTAAGGATTCGACAATAATCAATTGCCCTGAAAACTCCCATGAGGGCAAAAATGTAGAAAAAAGGAACCATCCAAGCGGGATACATGAGCATTATGTAACAACCGCATAACCATGCAATAGCAACAATCGCAATGACTCTAGTGCTCCTTTTACGAGTAAAGAGCGTCTTATCTAATAACAAAACAAGGGCTTGACCGTAAAGAACCACCTCGCCTGTACCCCACCACTGAATCAGCGGCGAAAAACAAAGCAATATTGAAAAGAGCAAACTGAGTGGCTTTGATTTAATCATGAGGAAAGCGCAGTCAAAGGAAACCAGGACCATAATGCATAGCTTCATGGACCAAGCAAACGCTAAACCCGATTCAAAACCAAATACCAAATAGCCCCAAAGCACTGGACGAAATAACGAAATTACACTCCAGCAGGCAGCACCATAAACCATCCGGACATCTGTTATATCTCCTCTTAAGATTTCCGAAATTGGCGCATAATCATTATGAGACTGAGACAATTGAAATAAAGTACCGACTGAAAACTCATCGCTTCGAAGAGACCTAGGTATACCCCAGATGGGAGTCCCGGCGTTCTCAGGAAGCATAATGCTCCACATGCCAAGCGATGAGCCGCTGACTTTAAACACCACCGCAAGCATTGCGACAGAAATACCGATTATCCATCGATATTTATATATAAAATCGCTTTTATACTCGATCAGCTTGATTGCTGAGAATAAAAACGCAACGGTCAATCCACCGATGATGAGAACAGACATACCGTTATTGAGCAGCGAGCT